>CAZJGI010000305.1:0-1516 GCA_964545315.1 uncultured Prolixibacteraceae bacterium | reverse complement strand
AGATTTTTATTTTTGGATCACCCTTAATCAGAGGGTAGGTAATGATCATTAGCATGGGAATAATGGCTGCCGTCCAGTGAGCTTCTATCCGGTTTTTAAAACTAAAGAGGAAAAAAATGATATAAAAACCAAGAATATTAAACACCAATGCTCTCTCAAAAAGGTTTCTGATTTTAAACTTGCCAAGCTTCATTAATACCAGTACACCTGTCAACGGTCCCGCCATTAAAAGCTGATTGAGGAGGTTGGGAAATACATATTTCAACCTGAAAGGCTTTGCTCTTTCAATGAAATGATACTTCAAGGTTGGGAATTCATTGTCAATTTGCCATTTAACATGTGGGATCATCAAAATAAGCGCTATTGCAGCAGTTATATAGAAGTATTTATTTTTTAACAGCTTAGGATTTGATATAATTGTCAGTCCAATTATAAGGAAAGCATGGTATTTGCTGTATATCATTGCTGAAACAATAATGGCCAGCAACACTGATAAGCCAAATCCCGGATTAATTGTAAATTTTCTGTAAAGTATCAGAAACAGCATTGTCAACAATAGTAAAGGGATGTCAGGAATAGCCATAAATCCGGCTATATGTGTATGAAGAAGAGGAAAGGAAGCTGTAAATATAGCAAGGAACCATATATCCTTCTGTTCGTTAAGCTCATTTAGTATTAATGCCAGGGTAATTGTCGAAAGTATTATGAACAACAGCCTGACACCCAACTCTCCGGGAATAAGCCAGTTGCCGGGATAAATAAGTCCTGCTGATAATGGAGGGTGATCAAAATAGCCCCAGGCCATATTTTGAGAGTACATCCAGTAATAAGACTCATCAGAATGAAGTCCGGTGAAGACTGATTGTAAAAGGTTTGCAATAAACCAAATTGCTATTATAAGATAATGTTGCCTGAAAAGATTTTTCATATGAATATTATTTTGTGAAAAAAAGAACCATTTACTGCTGAATCAGTCCTTCTTTAATTTTGCAACAAAATGTACATTTTCATTTTCTTTTATTTTTTTTATCGTGCTTTTTAATTTATCCGGAAATTTGCCGGGATCAAGCCGTGAAAATACCTCTGAGCCTTTTTTGACATTATAATCCTCAAGATCAAGAAATGGCTTCTCCTTTTCACTGAATACTAAAAAATTGTCATGTTCTTCAGGTAGTTTATAAATTGTATCCATACTGATAACTGTGAACTGATTTCTACTTTGTACCCTTATGTTTGAAGCAGTTCTTATATTTCCGTATACATATACCTTGTCCTCAGCAGAAATGCCCTCTTTTTTTAAGGTGTTAACCAGTTGTTCGCCTATATTGGGTATCAGTAAAGGATACAAAAGGATAAATGCATTAAAATACAGGAATAATATGGAGTTTGCTATGAGAGTTTCATCCGGCAGTTTTTTGAAAAGTCCTCCCTTAAATGCAATCAGAAATAGGATTGACAGAAAAGTGCCTGCCAAAGAAATGATATCCGGTTTAATAAAGATAAAAAGTGCAAGGTT
>CAZJGI010000304.1:0-1531 GCA_964545315.1 uncultured Prolixibacteraceae bacterium | reverse complement strand
TATTGAGTTCAGAATTGATCTTCATATGTATATTTACACCTTTGGTTAGTAAAATCTCAATTAATTATTTATCTGGGTTTCACCTATTTTATTCTATTCCAATTTAAATTGGAAAATAAATGACATCTCTGAATAAAGATTCACGGTAATGACTTTATAAACGGTTTCATCCTGCTTTCAAATATATCATCAAGATAGGATGAAAGTCCGATATACCGTCGGAATCCGCTTTCCAGTTCGTGCCTCAAAAATTCTTCTATCCCCTCATGAATATTCATTTTTGGAGGTGCAATTACCAGTTCATCCACTGATGTGCAATACCCGGATGTTATTTTTTTAAGCCGCCCCTTAGGTTCAGGTTGTACCCTCATAAACCCGTTAAAACCACCTGTTCCCAAACTATAATTAAATCCCACGCCGCGGGCATCCTCAGCAATCAATACACTGGGAATGCGCCTGCTCAAAAAATTAAGGTGCGCATGGCATTCATACCCCACATGCAAATCGCAAGTCTGGTAAAATTCCAGATTTTCAATATTCCCGGCCATCTGCATAACTTTAAATCCAAGTTCCCCTGCATACTTCCGGATTGCCCTGTTTTTCTCCGTAACCTCAGGAGTCAATGCCGCACTTCTTTCGCTTTTTGTCGTTAAATTCTCCTTTGAATCTGCATCTAAAAGATGAAAAGCACATATTCTCTCTGCATCAGGGAAAAGCCCCTTTAGCATATCCAGTATCTGTTTTGCCTGAGCAAGGTAAAAAGGGCTGAGCGGGGGGCTGAATACTAATCTTTTAATATTCAATGGCCTGTGCATTGGCTTGCCTATTGCGGAGAGTAAAAACCAGGCAGGATCACCAGTCATTATCGTATTAGTAATTCCATGCTTTGCAAGGATTTCACAGGTATAGTACTCCCTGCATGAAAATTGTGCAACCTGTCCGGCAATGTGTGACAAAAAAGCACGGGTAGGTTGCGAGTAATTAACAGCATTGCGTGACTCTTCATCTCCCGGATAAACGTTCCAGTTACCGCCAACAGGAACCATCGGGACATGTATCTGTGAAAGGTCATCTGTAAGCTGATATACCCCCGGATACATAGGTGTGTCGCGAATAGGGAAAGCAGGCATCAGTATTGCACGGGTCAAATTTATCTTTTCCAGCCACGGTCCAAGTGGTTCTTCCCTGAAAATGGTAAGAAACTCAACATCCCCCTTTACAGATGTGACCAGTTCTTTTGTCCTCTGTTCTATCAACTTGTCACCTACATTCTGGCTTCCATACGGAGGGCAGGTAGTTAATACGGTGTAACTGTCAGAGGATAAATTTAAAGCTTTCCTGTTTTGATGTGATGGGAAAGATTTGTATGGGGAAAACTCCTGCATGCTCAAAGTTAATCCGCCAAATCCTAATGCACTTTTTTGTATAAAATCCCGTCTGTTTAACATCTTAATAAGAAAAATAACAGGTTAAAAATCATTTTAATTTTTTCATTTTTTATCTAAGGACATCCTGAAATAGTACAGGTCTG
>CAZJGI010000303.1:0-1551 GCA_964545315.1 uncultured Prolixibacteraceae bacterium | reverse complement strand
TTCCTTTGTGAGCCTGGCTATCCTGTTCCTGAAAGATTTAAGATCAACATCAGAGGATGCTAACTTGTTATTCAAGTCCTCTATTTTTTTCTCACTCTCTTCAAGCATAGTGTTCATAAGAGCAATATCTTCTATGATCTGCTCCTTTTTGGAGGGGCCTCCCTCCTGCTGCTCAAGCTCCAACTGACCTCTTTTATTTTTGATGAATGTCAGATTCTGCTCTATTTCACTTATAGTCCCGTCCAGGTCACTTATTACTGAATCCCTGGTTTCTATCATATAACTCAGTTGATCCTTCTCTATCGTGAGCTGATTGATCCTGGCATTCCTGTTTATCAGAATATACAGTCCTGCCATAATAAGTAATACAATGATTGCTCCGGGCACAATACTATTAATAACTAATTTGTTTCCCCTTTTCCCGGAATCTTTCTTTTTTATTTCCATATCTTTCATTTTATTGCCCTCCCAAAAGTTACTTAAACATTATTGCCGGCTGGTAAAATTTACCCCCTCGGCTGATTAATAAATTTTTATATCTGTATAAGATTTTTCAATAGATATGCCAAATTACAAATCTCAGTATATTATTAATAAACAATGATTTACACTAATATTAAAATCTTACATGTACTATCTTTTTGATAATTTTTTATCAGAATGATTTAAACAGAGTTATATCCGATTAGACGTTTAGGAAGATTTTTTCATCATCCTGTAAACAGTAGCCACCCCTATGCCCAATTTTTCAGCTACCAGGGCAATATTATTATTATATTTCCTGAGGTATTTGTTAAGTATTTTAAGATTATATTCCCTGAGAGTCATTTCATTATTATCAACATCTTCAAGAAGTGCCTGGTTCTCAAGTACTATATCCTCACCGGTAATTACTTCAGCATCTGCCACTGTTATGGCAAGTTCCATCACGGACTTTAATTCTCTCACATTACCGGGAAAGCTATAAGTTAAAAGCTTATCAATTGCCGATTTGGAGAGTGTTTTAAGTGGAATATTATTGTCATTACAAAATTCATTAATAAAGTGTTTTGCAAGGATTATAATATCATTTCCCCTGTCGCGTAATGGAGGCAGTTCAATATGCAGGCCATACAGACGATAATAAAGGTCCTGCCGGAATTGCTTTTTTAGCACAAGCTCCTGCAGATTTTTATTGGTTGCAACAATTATTCTGCAGTCGGTTTTAACGGGTTTGTTGCTGCCAATCCTTACAATTTCCTTTTCCTGCAAAGCTCTTAACACTTTCGCCTGAAGGGAATAATCCATTTCAGCAATTTCATCAAGAAAGAGCGTTCCGCCATCTGCCTCTTCAAACTTGCCGATCCGCCTGTAAGAAGCACCTGTAAAAGCTCCCTTTTCGAATCCAAAAAGTTCACTCTCGATCAGATCCTTTGGAATTGCAGCAACATTGACTGCAACAAAAGGCTTATCAGACCGTGTGGAATTATAATGAATTGCCTTTGCTACAAGCTCCTTCCCGGTGCCGGTTTCTCCGGATATTGAAACGCTTATACCGGTCCGTGTGGCTTT
>CAZJGI010000302.1:0-1553 GCA_964545315.1 uncultured Prolixibacteraceae bacterium | reverse complement strand
GTAAATTAAAATTGACGAATGTTGATAAAGAAGAATTGGAAGCAAAAAAGATGAATCTACTTAAAGGAGGAGAAGAATGTTCTTGCTCCTGCGGATGTGCAGCAAACTGTAGTTGTACCGGGGAGCCAATAAGTAATCAAAATACTAATTCCAGTTTTTGGTCAGGAGAGTTATCAAATTCTAATTATATTACGCCTAGTGCTTCTGACCATGGTCCATATTAATAAAATTTTCAATAACTTATTATTATTAGGTATCTTATTACTATGACTAATAATGAATTTTAAATTTGATTGCATGAGAATGGCAGGGATATGTAATGCTTTTATATAAATTTAAATGAAACATATATTATACATATCTCTGCTTTTATTATAATGTAATTCACTAAATAATGTAAGTATGAAATTATTTATTTTGCTATTATATTTTGTATATTGTGTATTATCTTCAACTTGTATTGCCCAGTCTGCTTATCCGGACAATAAACTACTTCATGTTTTGGATAAAACTAAATCCTATCCTTCAAGAAAAATTGAATTCGATACAGAGGTAACTTATGCACCATTGGAAACATCAAAAAAAGTGTTGCTTGGCGAGCAATGTCGATTAAGATACGCTTCTGATAAAAAAATTCTTTTTTCAGATGAATATCGGGGCGATGTTTTTATTTTCGATTTAAATGGGGAAATATACTCCAGTTTTAATCAAAAAAATGGATTAGGCTACACAGTCATAACTTTTGTTGTATATGATGAAACGAAAAAGGAAATTTTTGTTTTGGATCGTATTAAACGAAAAATTTTTGTTTTTTCGGAAAACGGTGCTTTACTTAGAAGCTTTAAAACGGCGCCAAATACACATATTGCTGAGATTTATAATTTCGATGATGAAAATTTATTGGCTTTTGATGACAATAAAAGTGGTTCTGATGAGTCTATAAAACCCTATTTATATATTTCCAAGGAGGACGGAAAAATTATTGATTATGTAAATATTTGCATAGAGAAAGTAAATCCAGTGCAGTTGATGGAAAATACCGGGAAAAATATGTCTCGAGGATATACCTTTATACATGGAGGAATACCTGATAATTGTAAATTTGGGAATGATTTTATACTGGCAAACAGATCAATGGACACTGTTTATTTGCTGAATCAGTATAAAATATTAATCCCTTTATTTACGCAAATCCCGTCAGTGTATTCGGAGCATCCAACTGCAGCATCTGTTGGAATGATAACCGATCAGTTTTTGAAAATAACTGTCTCCTCTTATGATATAAAAGAAGGTGTAAAAATTATGAAAGCAGGAGGTAGATGGGCACCTAAATTCCGACACTATATCCTCAATCGTGAGACTGGAGAGTTTTTTAGAGATCCCGATAAGGGTAAATTCTCAGTTTACAAAGTTGATACACCTAAAAATCAATCTTACAGGCTTATGCAGGCTATCAACCTGATAAAGGCGAACGAAAAGGGTCTTTTGGAAGGTGAATTGAAAGAAATAGCATCAAGATTAAATATTGGGGACAATCCTGTTTTAAAAATTGA
>CAZJGI010000301.1:0-1556 GCA_964545315.1 uncultured Prolixibacteraceae bacterium | reverse complement strand
TTTAATGCCTCAGTAATTTTTCCGGCAACATCTCCTGTCAGGCGACGGCATCTTTCTTTTCGTTCTTTACTGTCCACTTTAAAACCTGAATCTTTGCACCAATTTGTATTTGATGCATGACATAAAATTGAATTGGGAACGCTCTTGACCGGAGCATAATCATAGACAGGGTTTACGGGACTGAAAACGGGAAATTTTTCTTTCTCATACCACTGAAATATGTCAGCTATCATTTTATCCTGAATACTTTTTTCGCTGACAAGCAAACCAATCAGGGCAGCCGCGCCGTTTAACGCTCCGCACACAGAACCATATCCTCCCACACCACCATGGCCGTATTTGAACATGTGAAAGGGAAATGACAGGTATGGTTCACCGACTGTTTCGGCTAATTGAGAAATGACACTCTTCACAGTTGCAAACATACAACTGCCCTCACTATATAAATTATATGCTATTTCGGCAGTGACTGCTGGTTCTAAAGGAGTATATTTCCATGTTGATTCTGTTTCGGTATATTCAAGTTTATGTGGTTCTTCAGCAGGCTGATTTTTGAGTTTAAAGGCGGTTGAAAGTGTAACAAGGCCGATTCCTCCTCCTGCAAGTGCCCCGGCTGCTAATTTCATTGCTTTGCGTCTGTCCATATTTATATTGTTTTATAATATCCGGTTAAATAAGTATCCTAATAATATGATGAAGACTGATATTGTTCCGAAGAAAATACCTATAAGTTTCCATTTTATCACTTTTTTAAGCAGTGTGGCTTCCGGCAGGGATAATCCCACCACCGCCATCATAAATGCTATTGCGGTTCCCAGAGGAACACCTTTGGCAACAAATACCTGGATTACAGGCACAATTCCGGCTGCATTTGCATACATAGGCACTGCCAGAATTACGGCAAGTGGTACAGCATACCATTTGTCAGCCGAGAGATATCCGGTAAAGAAATTCTCAGGGACATATCCGTGCATGGCAGCACCGATTCCAATCCCGATCAGTACATAGATCAAAACTTTACGTACTATATCCCACCCATCATTTATTATGCCGGGCAGCCGGTCGATAAAAGGTGTGTGCTCCGACTCCCAGCGTTGTGATATCTTTTCTGAATTGGCCTGAATTTGTTTGACCCAGTCACTTAGATAACGGTCAAGTTTTAATTTTCCCAGTAAAAATCCCCCGATTGTACCCAATAAAATGCCGCTGACGGCATAAATGAGTGTGGCTTTAATTCCAAATAATCCCAAAAACATAGCCACTGCTACCTCATTTACCAAAGGTGATGTGATTAAAAATGCAAAAGTTACGCCCAGAGGTATCCCACCGTTTACAAATCCGATAAACAACGGGATAGATGAACAGGAACAAAAAGGAGTAACAGCTCCAAAAAATGATGCCAACAGGTATTGGAGCCCGTACATCTTTTTTGTGGTCAGATACAGTCGCAGCCGTTCTACAGGGAAATATGCATTCACTACACCCATCAGTGAACTGATAAGAAACAACAGGATCAGGATTTTCAGGGTATCGTAAATAAAAAAGTTGATGGATTC
>CAZJGI010000300.1:0-1619 GCA_964545315.1 uncultured Prolixibacteraceae bacterium | reverse complement strand
GACTGAACTTATTGAAAAACTCTTTTACAAGTTCAAATGTCATTACAGAGATTAGTATACTTCCGTTTTCCGATATCCCTTCCAACCGGCTTGCGGTATTAACCGTGTCACCCTTAATCTCATAGTTTATTTTTTTCTTCCCTGACAATTAAATGATCGCCCTGCTTTCGTTCAGCATTTATATATACCGGATGTGTATAAGGCTCATCAGGCGCCCGGAATGGGAACCCGGCTTCAATTACATGCATCCATCCACCTCCGGATAGTGACTTATCAATATGCCCGGTTGTTTTCCCTGTAAGTTCAGTGGCATTTCTCATCCGGATATTCTTCAGCATAACAGAAGTCTCCGCCTCAATAACGGGTGCTGATCTTATATCGGTGTAATCCACAACACAATCTATCATTGATATACTGTTGGGCGACCATTTAACGCCCGACCATCCGCCGCCTGAATAAGCTCCGCGTAACCATAACACATCAGGCCGGAGTATAAATGAACAACCTATCATAGACAGATTTCCCCGCCCTTGATGATGGATCGCTGCTTCCCTTTGTCCTGTAAAATGGCAACCAACATAAGGATTATCCGGTCGTCCTTTGGGATCATAATTATATACTCCAAACCGGCCGCCTGTGACGGTTACATTATAAATAGCCCCGCCTCCGCCGGGACCTTCAGTAATACCTGCAAATCCATCTCCTATATTAAAATCGCAATCCTGTATTGTTGAACCTTCTGCGATTGAATAAAAAATGGCAGCAGCTCCGGGATTTCCCGGACCGATTTCAATGTTAATTCCATAAAAAAGCGCATTAAACCCGGTAGGTGAGCCATCTTCAGGGATGGGAGCAAGCGGGGTTGACCGACGCCACAGGCGTGAACGAAAATTAAACACCGGCTTACCCTCCTCTTTAAATCCCGGGGAGCCTGGCGCAAGCCTTATTACAGGCCTTTCCCCTTTCCGCCTTTCACCAATTAATACCACAGGCCATAATTCACAAAAGGGAAGATAAAGATGATTGGAAGTACGGTCATCGGACCAACCAACCCTGCAATTAATAGTATCCCTTACCAAATATTCACCATATGGGATCCATATTGCCATATGATGGTGACGGCCAAAGACGACAGCTTCCTGAATAGCTTTTGTGGAGTCACTTATTCCTTCAGGGTCAGCAGAAAATGGAGCGGCAGTTATATCTATGAAACCCTTTTCCAAAAATTTCTGCTGCGGCATGTTATTAAGAGCTGATATATCTTCAATATTAATTCCCAGAGGGCTGTCTTTGGTAAACCGCTCTCTGCCGCCGTAAATAACGTCTGAATTTATCAAAGAAGAAGAATAATAAATATTACTGCATTCAGAAGATATGTATTCATCACTTCCCGGAATATTTATTAAAGGGGAAAGTGCTGTTGCGGATGCAGATAAAGTAATAAACTTTCTCCTTTTCATCATTATGGCATATCCTTTAGTTGTAATATCTGTCTGTCATTCTTAAGCTGAGCTTCTAATTTATCGTAAGGTAATTCAGAAAGAGAACATTTTTCATCGATAGCCAAACAGGCTGCAGTTGCAGCTGATTGCCCCAATACCATGAATACCGGTTCCATG
>CAZJGI010000299.1:0-1627 GCA_964545315.1 uncultured Prolixibacteraceae bacterium | reverse complement strand
ACTGAATCAACACCCCGGAAAGATGCAGAATCACCTTATGGAAATACCAAGCGGGTGAATGAAGATATTTTGCGCGATACAATAGCTGCAAATCCCGGTTTAAAAGGAATTGCCCTTCGTTATTTTAATCCTGTCGGGGCACACCCATCCGCTCTTATCGGGGAATTGCCGATTGGCATACCACAAAACCTGGTGCCTTTTATTACACAGACTGCTGCCGGCATTCGTGAAGAGTTGCATGTTTTTGGTGATGATTATGACACTCCCGACGGATCAGCAATCCGGGATTATATTAACGTTGTTGATTTGTCAAAAGCCCATGTTGTGGCAATTGAACGACTACTGACAGGAAAGAACAAACAAAATTTTGAAGTATTTAATCTGGGAACAGGCAGAGGAGTCTCGGTATTGGAGATGGTAAGGACCTTTGAAAAGTCTACCGGCGTTAAGGTGAAATATAAGGTTGTCGGGCGGAGGCACGGTGATATCGAAAAGATTTGGGCCGATACCTCATATGCAAACAATGAACTTGGATGGAAGACTGTGGCAGGATTGGAAGAGACGCTTCGCTCAGCGTGGAAGTGGGAAAAAAATATTCGCGGGTTATAATTATTAAATTTACAGCAAATGAATATCCTTATTACCGGAGGTGCCGGATTCATTGGATCACATGTTGTCAGGTTATTCGTAAACAAATATCCTGCATACAAAATTGTAAACCTCGATAAACTTACTTATGCAGGTAATCTCGCTAATCTTAAAGATATCGAAAAGAAGCCTAATTATGAATTTGTTAAAGGTGATATTACAGATGGTGATTTTATTATGAAACTGTTTAAAGAAAAACAGTTTGACGGAGTTATTCATTTGGCTGCCGAATCACACGTTGATCGTTCAATTTCCAATCCAACTGCATTTGTATATACCAATGTGATAGGTACGGTCAACCTTTTAAATGCCGTCAGATATATCTGGGCAGATTCCCGAAGGAAGCTTTTTTACCATATCTCAACTGATGAAGTGTACGGTTCACTCGGACAGCAGGGTTTTTTTACGGAAAAAACCCGTTATGATCCCCATAGCCCCTATTCGGCATCAAAGGCCGGTTCAGACCACTTTGTGCGTGCTTACCACGATACCTACGGACTGCCTGTTGTAATTTCCAACTGCTCAAATAATTATGGTTCTTACCAGTTTCCGGAAAAATTGATTCCCCTTTTTATCAATAATATAAAGCATAATAAACCACTGCCTGTCTATGGTAAGGGTGAGAATGTAAGGGACTGGCTTTGGGTGGAGGACCATGCTGCGGCCATTGATGTCATTTTCCATCATGGCAGCAAAGGCCAGACTTACAATATAGGAGGTTTTAATGAGTGGAAGAATATAGATCTTATCAGGCTTATATGCCGGATAATGGACAGAAAACTGGGCCGGACAGCGGGAGAGTCTGAGAAGCTTATCACCTTTGTCAAAGACAGGGCAGGGCATGATCTGCGATACGCCATTGATGCAACTAAACTCAAAAGGGAACTTGGCTGGAAACCATCACTGCAGTTTGAAGAAGGAATAGAAAAAACAATTGACTGGTACCTTAATAATGAAGAATGGCTTAGGAATGTAACTT
>CAZJGI010000298.1:0-1636 GCA_964545315.1 uncultured Prolixibacteraceae bacterium | reverse complement strand
TTTGAAACAAATGATTAAACGACATATATATCACAATTTAAGTTATTCACTGAAAAAGTTTCCGGTAGTTTCATCGGCGCCCCAACTTAACCGTAGTTTTATCACCGCCATAAACGACCTGAAAACATCCCGGAACTATATTGTAATCCCTGAAGGGAACAGCTACCGGCTGCGGGATGATGTTACAGTATGCAGTGTCAGCAGCTTCCTCGGTCTTTTATCTTCTGAGGACATGTAATTCAAGAGCTAATCCTTCGAATCAATTACTTCTTTCTGAGAAACGCGGGACCGGAAATTGGATTTGAAAATATTACTACTTCCACTGCAGGAATTCTGCAAATCTACAATTCCGTATATACAAATGAGAATAAGGTAAGTGGCGTTACTAAAAATAAATATTTCCACTAATTCGAGAATAACATACACGTTAGTTTAATTTTTTGCAAAAAACTAAACTAAGAAATTTTTTATTCTTAAATTAGCATAAAAATTAAGACTTAGTGTGATGAAATCATTCAAACCAGGTACAAATGTCAGTCAGGGACACTATAAAAGTTTTCAACCCAATCATATTAACCGGCATTGGCAGATAGAAAATATGCAATTGCTGAATCTTCTTAGCAAAGCCGACCGGTTGTTGGGGCGCCTCGATATGTATTCTGAATATGTGAACATAGAACTTTTTATACGAATGCACATTGCCAAAGAAGCCACCCAATCTTCAAAAATTGAAGGAACCCATACCAACATGGAAGAGGCTTTTCTGGATAAAAAAGATGTAGCTGTTGAAAAAAGAGACGATTGGGAAGAAGTTCAGAATTACATTAGTGCCATGAATGAAGCGGTGAAACAACTTCATAACCTTCCTTTTTCTTCCCGTCTGATCAGACAAACTCATAAAATTTTGCTACAGGGGGTACGGGGAAAACATAAAAATCCGGGGGAATACAGGCGTAGTCAAAATTGGATTGGGGGTGCTACTATAAACGATGCCGTATTTATTCCTCCGGTTTATACATCAATTGCTGACCTGATGTCTGATATTGAATTTTTTGCCAACGATGAACTAAATCCTTTACCTGATTTGTTGAAAGTTGCCATTATCCATTATCAATTTGAAACCATTCACCCCTTTCTTGATGGAAACGGAAGGGTGGGTAGATTATTAATTACTTTATACCTGGTAAGTAAAGGTATTTTAAAGCAACCCATACTTTACCTGTCCGATTTCTTTGAACGGAACCGGTCGCTGTATTACGACAATTTAATGCGGGTACGAACCCACAATGATATGGACCAATGGCTAAAATTTTTCTTAGCCGGAGTGATTGAAATTTCGAAAAAAGGAGTAGAAATCTTTGATAGCATTCTACAATTACAACGTAATCTGGAAGCTAAAATTCAGTCGCTTGGAAGCAGGGGAAATGAAGCAAGAAAAGTTATTGATTATCTCTTTCTCCAACCTATAATCGATGCTTCAAAAATAGGTGCAATTACCGGAAAGTCAAGGGCAACTAATTATAAACTTATCGATGAGCTGGAAAAATTGGATGTTTTGAAAGAAATTACAGGAGCACAACGAAATAAACTATATATTTTTAACGATTACATGGAATTGTTTAAAAATGAATAAATA
>CAZJGI010000297.1:0-1657 GCA_964545315.1 uncultured Prolixibacteraceae bacterium | reverse complement strand
ATTGGAGAATTTATCCGATACCGGGAAATCGTATGTAGCGCAAAACCAAGTGATTAATTTGACAGATAAAATGAACCCTGACGGAACTATATCATGGAATGCTCCACAAGGACAATGGCAAATAATCAGATTTGGACATGCTTCCAATTTCAGGCTGAGCCGCCCTGTTCCGAAAGGTGCAGTGGGCCTGGAATGTGATAAACTGAGTACAAAGGGTATTGATGCTCATTTCAATACATTTTTGAAAACCATTGCTGAAAAAGCCGGCACATTGGCAGGCAAAACATTTAAATATATTCATATAGCCAGCTATGAAGATGGCCCGCAAAACTGGACTGCTGAATTACCATCAGAGTTTAAGAGGAGACGTGGATATGATCTGTATGAATGGTTACCCGCTTTGTCCGGGCAAATAATAGGCAGTCCCGGATTAACTGAAAGATTTTTCTGGGATTTTCGAAAGACTGTCAGTGAATTAACACTGGAAAATTATCACCTCAGGTTAAGTAAACTTTCTTCTGATTATAATATCAGTTCTTCAAGGGAAGCTTATGGTAATTTATGCATTGATAATTTAAAATATTTTGAAACTTGTGATTTTCCCGTAGGTGAATTTTGGCAAACCGGACAGAGTTATTTCCCTGATTTTGCACCCTACAATAATACATTAAAAGTTGCTGCTTCAGCCTCTCACGTTTATAATTATCCACGAGCGGGTGCGGAAGCCTTCACTTATACCGGCAGATTACGCAGCTGGAAGGAATATCCGTTCCTTCTTAAGGGTTTGGGTGATGGTGCTTTTTGCGAGGGAATCAATCATCTGTTCCTTCATCTGTATTGTCACCAGGCTTATGATAATATGATCCCGGGATTGACACACAGGCACGCAGGAGGGCATTTTCACCGGCATAATACCTGGTGGGATTACAGTAAACCCTGGATTAAATATTTAACTCGCTGTCAGCAAATGCTTCAACAGGGAAAATTTGTGGCTGATGTTATTTATTTCTTCGGCGAGGGTGCCCCCCTTAATGTCAAGGATACAAAACTAAATCTTCCTCCCGGGTATGATTATGATGTATGTTCTTATGATGTACTTCAGCAAATGCAGGCCAGAAATGGGAAAATTGTCCTGCCCTCCGGTATGTCGTATAATTATTTGCTGTTGCCAAATAATGACAGGCTTACTTTATCGGCTGTTGTAAAAATTGAAGAATTAATAAAATCAGGAGCAAAAGTAATAGCTCAAAAACGTCTTGTTGGCACTCCGGGACTTTCAGATTACCCGGAAGGGGATGACAAAGTAATTCAGATTGCAAATGAATTATGGGGAAAAGGAAAAATTATTACAGAAAGTAACTGGGAGAAAATATTTCAAACTGATAACTTACAACCGGATTTTATTGGCAGCGGAATAAATTATATTCACAGAAAGACAGACAGGGAAGATATTTATTTTATAGCAAACCCTGAACAGGAAGTTATTGAATTAAAATGTTCATTCAAGGTTTCCGGGAAAATTCCGGAACTATGGAATCCGGATACCGGAATGATAAAAGAGTTAACTGATTATGAAATTTCAGATGGGTATTTGACTTTGCCAATTCGTTTCGAACCTCTGGAAAGCTGGTTCGTTGTTTTTCAAAAAAAGAAACCG
>CAZJGI010000296.1:0-1663 GCA_964545315.1 uncultured Prolixibacteraceae bacterium | reverse complement strand
GTCCGCATGGACGTGCAGGTTCGAGTCCTGTTCTGGGCACAGATTAAAAATAAAAACCGTTATATATCAATGATATATAACGGTTTTTATTTTCCTACATACATTATTGCATACAATAATTATTATTTCTTAATAAGTCTATTTACGAAAAATACAAATGGTTAAAAATATTTCTTATCCCATCTCCCAATGCATAGTATTTAAAATTTGGTATCCCATTGGGCTAAAAAATAATCTTAACTATCGGATAAAGGAGAAAAAAAAACCACATGTAAGGATAACGCGGAGGGGCTTATTTATTAATGTGGCAAAATATAATACTCTGATTGCCTGCGTTTAAAAAACAGGGAAATCAATCTGCCAGCCTCCTTTACTGTTCTTAATAACTTAATTGCGCTGAAAAATAACATGAAGAAGTTACTCTTGGCTGCTTCATCCCTGATATATCTGTGTATACTGGTATTTAACAAGGCTAATATATGATTCAGATAGCATATCCTCGAATATTCATCTTTATTCAAAAGGTAAATCTCTTTATATATCTTATAATTTCTGTTTATGATCATATCCCAGTCATGCTTCATACTGAATACCCCTCCTTCGTGAATGCGGTATACCCCTGTTACTTCTGTCATATAGAATCCATTACCGTTTTTCAGGATATGATAAAAAAGATTTATATCAACCCCATGCTTATATTGAACAAGATGGCCTCCCAGTCCGGGATAGTTTCTAAATACTGCCGTTAAGGTTTTTGTCAGCCATCGGCCCATTGTATCCATAAGAGAAAATTCATACCCCTGGCCTGTGAGCTTCACCCCCGGTGGAACAGTAATATTTATTCTTTTTCTGTTTGTATGGATATTGTTTGACATAAATCCACTGACACATAACGAAAAATCTGTATTCTTTTCCAAAAAATCCACCTGTTTTTGCAGTTTAAGCGGATCGCCCCAATAGTCGTCGCCTTCACAAAGGGCTATATAACTGCCCCGCGCCCGGGGCAAAACAAAATTTGCAAGTGGTTTTATCCCCTGTGAGTATTTATTCTCTGTCTGCAATACCGGAAATATCAAAACAGGGTTCCCTGCTGCATATTGTTCTATTATTTTTGCTGTATTATCGGTCGATGCATCGTCGTGGATAATTATTTCATACCGAAAATTGGTTTCCTGCATTAAAAATCCTTCAATGGCATCGCTAATGAACTTTTCATGATTGTATGTAATGCAGCAGATACTTACAAGAGGGATTATATCATTCACATTTTCAGAATTCATGACCTTTATTTTTCAGTTGTACCGGGACTATATCTTTAATACCTGTTATGCCCGCACTGGTTGTCAGAAGAGCAGTATCAATTTTTTCATTTAATAACATTTTAATTATCGCTTTGGGAAAATTTGCCCCTGCCAGGTGAGTATATGCATAAGTTCCGCCAAACCGGGCATTCATATCAATAATATAATATTCCTTTCCCTTTTTAATACAATCCAAATCCAGGACAGCTATATGCTTAAGCCTTTTACTCAGCCTTAATCCAATATTTTCAAGTGCATCATCTCTTACTACCCTGCAATACATACTCTCCCCTGCTCTTATATCTAGTTTCTCCTTAACTGTACATTGTAAAAAAAACCGTTAAGATCATTAAATACATCTA
>CAZJGI010000295.1:0-1672 GCA_964545315.1 uncultured Prolixibacteraceae bacterium | reverse complement strand
TATCCTTTGCCGTTCACTTCAGTGAACGGATTTTGGCTATAATATTACTAAACTCAACAAATATGTTACAGTCATCGAAGTCACACCCAGGATAAGCGAAGCAGCAGTATGAGTTTTATAGCCAGTTTTGACATCCATCCCCGAGAACTGGGTGACAACCCAGAAGTAGCTGTCGTTAGCATGTGAAATCGTCATTGCCCCGGCACCGGTAGCCATCACAGCCAGGATTTTTCCGTAAAGCGAATCGAGGCCAATTCCCGGAAGGAGTGGTGCAATAAGTGCTGATGTAGCAACAAGGGCGACAGTTGAAGAACCCTGTGCTGTTTTAAATGCTGCGGCGATTATGAAGGGGAGGAAAATCCCAAGATTATATCCTGCCAGCATATTTCCAATAGTGTCCCCTATTTGAGTCTCCTTTAGTATAGTACCAAATGCTCCACCCGCTCCGGTGATCAGAAGAATAGGGGCAGCAGCAGAAATGCCGTCGCCAATCCAGCCGGTAAGAGTTTCCTTATTAAATTTTGGGAACAGAAAGAATGAGAGAATAAATCCTATTAACAAAGCATTTACAGGCTCTCCTGAAAATGTTAAAGCAGTATATGCCCAACCCGACCCGAAGGGCCTTGAAGGATAGGCTGCAGCTGAACGTAATGCGATCAGGATGATGGGAACAATTATCGGAAGTAATGATAACAATGCTGAAGGTAGTTTAATATTATTGGCAATATCAGTATAATTGCCAGGATCATCTTCTGTTGTGCTGTATCTGTGTCCGGCAAATGATGCCCAAATCCATCCTGCAAGCATAGCTATCAGCGCAACAAAAAGCCCGAAAAGTATTACAAGACCCAGCTGGTCATTGAGTCCCAGGTTGCCGGCAGCAGCTATTGGCCCGGGTGTAGGCGGTACAAAGGTGTGGGTGGCATAAAGTCCTGTTGCCAGTGCTATGGAAAGAGCTACCGATGGCTTGCCGGTTTTGTGGACCAGTGATCTCTTTAGTGAGGAGAGTATCACAAAGGCAGAATCGCAAAAAACAGGGATCGATACTATATAGCCAATCAGAGACATTGCCAGTCCTGGAAATCGTTTACCGACTAGCTTAAGTACAATCTCCGCCAGCTTGATGGCAGCATTCGATTTTTCGAGAATCGTGCCAATAATGGTCCCCAGTACAATAACAATACCAATGTAAGCCATGATGGATCCGAATCCGTCAGTGACTGTTGATGCAATTTTATTTACCGGAAGTCCTGCCAGGGAACCTGCCAGATATGAGGCTAGCAATAATGATATAAAAGGATGTAACTTTAAACGGGTTGTACCCAGAATGATAAATAATACGGAAATGATCAAAACAGTGACAAGCCAAATTCCTTCATGCATAATTTAAAGATTTATCAGGATTTCAATTTATTTGTTCCTCAAATAAAGTAAATATGGCGAAAAGGTGAACGAAAACATCCATATTTTATTTATAATAGTTTTAATTTTTTAGAGTGAGCTTGATGTTATTATTGTAAATTAAATGTTTAATAAAGTTTATTTGGATGAATTCAAGGGAAATCATATTTTTTGACAGATTCAAAAAGAAAGGTCTGTATTGCATAAACTGGCTGATCGATATTGTATTTTTGTGATTTGTTTTAGAGAGTTTTTTTTGAATTAATTTATT
>CAZJGI010000294.1:0-1679 GCA_964545315.1 uncultured Prolixibacteraceae bacterium | reverse complement strand
CTGTTGGCCAGCCGTTCCAGCTCTTTTTTCTTTTCGGGGTATTTGGGGGTAGAGTTTTTGAAGTCATTGGAAGCTATATGAGCTTTTAGTTGATAAGCATCAATCCAACAAACTATAGTATTATCATCTATAATAGTTTTTGGTAAAATATCAGGACCGCTATCCAGATCGTTAATGAATCCTACTTTTGCATCAATAAAAAGTTGATTGCCATCTCTTTTAGAATATAGCAAACAGTAATAATGGTTATTTAAATCAAAAAGAAAGAAAAAATAATTTTTAGTCTCAAAAATATTTCGTTGAATAATATATTTGGAGAGTACAGTAATAAAATTTGATAAATCCAATGTAGTCCTGACCTCAGGTAAAAATTTTTTTGATCCTTGTTTCAAAAGATATTTTGGAGTAAACTGAAAATTGTTATAAACGAATACAGTATCCGAATGAAGTTCCTTTAAATTCAATTGATTACCAAACGAATATAAAATACATTCACTGAAACCGGTCTCAGTACCTTTAAATTTATAAGGAAATTTGTTTGTATAATTTATTATTTTATCTCCCTCATAATCAATAATGTTAATACATTTTTCGACCGAGCCATCTACATTTTCATTATAACAAAAAATATAATCATCCAAGCAATAAAGAATTGATGTTTTTTCTGATGGGGTTGTCATTGTTCTGATAAAAGTACCATCGGGTTCATAAACGTAAATTTTATTTTCCCGGCCGGATAAAACATACACATTTTTATTTTTCGGAGCGATGGCAAAATCAGTAGCAAACAAGTATTCCTGCGGTCCTTTTCCCCTGTTTCCTATCTTACAGACAAAATCACCACTATCATTAAATTTCAATATTTTACTATTCCTGCCTCTGTCCTCAATATAAAAGTTATCACTTAATGCTTTCAATTTTGTAACCTCAGTCAATTTGGATATACTATCAGTAGCTAACTGAATATATTCTATATCATCTATACCCAGTGCTGAAACAGAAAGCTCTTGTGCTTTAATTGCAACTTGTAATTCAATGAAAGGAACTTCATTATATTTTTTTTTACATCCAAGAAAAATAATTAAAATAATTATTAATATAATAAAATGCTGCTTCATATGAATTATATTATAAAATTAGGAAATAAGCAGATCCAAAAATCTGCTTATTTAAATCCTTACCAATGACGACAAACAAAAACTCCCGTATAACCAGAACAAAGGTCTGAGCATACTTCGTCTGCCATATCGCAGTTGGGAATATTATATTGACAATAGCCACCTCCAACGGTGCTACAGACAAGGGCTCCCCCATAATCTCCACCTCTCAAATTCACCAACTCTTCATTCTTTATAACCTTTTCAGGATTGATTGTTATTTTACCAATTTTTTTCATAATCAATACGTTTTTGATTGTTAATTACTATTAGGCAACTTTCCTGCATTGACATATGGTTCCGGGTTAACACCGCTTTGTTAAGGTTGGCAGCCTTCGCGGATTTATTTTATCTTTGCCTTATCACCTCCTCTCTTGTTAAAGAAGGGGTCCGGGCAGGAAACGGTAATGATAAAAGATGCAGGTTTCCTGCCCTTCTTCCAAATCTATTGGTATATGTTTCGATAGTATTTTGCATTTCTATTATTTCAATATCCTGCTCCTAAATCATCCTTCTTTGGAT
>CAZJGI010000293.1:0-1714 GCA_964545315.1 uncultured Prolixibacteraceae bacterium | reverse complement strand
ATATTATGTGCCTTGATTTTCGGTCATCAGAATCAGTTAATGGTGATGCTAATGATTGGCAAAAAGATCCCTATGAGTTTGATGGAAATAAATATTACAAGATATGGGCAAAAAGAATGCCGGGTGCTGTGAAAGTATTTACCAGTGGTGCATTGTATGAAAAAGATATTATTTCTACTACGGATTACACAGAATGTCTTTTTCAGATGGTGGATAATCAAGTCTATGCAACATTTAAAATTTATGTGGCTGAAAATCTGCTGGGGATAAATTGTGACTGCAAGGTACACCTTAATCCTGACAGAAATGAAGACGGGCAAGGGTATAACGATAATGATTTTGATGTAAACTTCTCAGTTACAGGAATATCATATTCAACACCCAGTCTCTCTTATGATTTTTCGGATACTCCCGGTAAATATGATGCAAAATTTACTATCTCATCTGCAAATTCAGGATCCAGATATATCTGGGATGTTGCAAACTATTATAATGCTACAGTGCTTGCCGGAAATGCGGCTACTACTGAATTCAGTATTGCAGATAGTCCGGTAACCCACACTCTCTACTTCTATCATAAAGTTTCTGATTGGCAGACTTACAGGGTCTCAGCAAATCTGACCCTGCCGGCATACCAGCAGCCTCTGGAATTTGCTGCCACTGATTCTGTTAACGGTGATACAAAGGTCACCTGGAATATAGCTTCTTCATCCAATCCACAGCAGACCGGCGATATGTTTGAAGTCGAACGTGCTGATAATTCCAGTTTTACAACAGGAACAATAGTGTCAAAAATAAATTTTGACCCGAATAAAACATCATATAGTTTTATTGATGAAACCAGTAAGGAAAATATAAATAGTACATTATGGTACCGAATCAGAAGAACAAAAACATCCTTAAAGTGGGGATGGGAGATCAGTGATACAACATCTGTCCTTAAATCCATGTCGCATCGTTATATACTAAATGCAAGTGCTGAATTACAAGAGAATAATATTGCCCGCATTACCTGGAATTACGATAGCGGGAATGTATGGACAGAGAATTCGGTAGTAATTCTGGAACGTTATAATATGACAACCGGAGGAACCAAAGAGGTGATCACTATACCGGCAGATTCGATAGCTAAAAAGTCATATTCCGAAGAGCTTTTCCAGATGTGTAATAAGTTCTCCTATAAAATATATGTAAGGCCGGGCAGTACAAAATATGCAGTTCAGGAAGCAGTTTCTGTAGGAGGTGATAATATAGTTCCCATTGAATCCGGCACCCTTTATTCGCTCAATGCCTCTAAAGGCTACTTTTCGGAAAGGATCGAATTGGAATGGGAAACTGACGGTATGATCATTGATTATTTTACAATTAAAAACCGGGTGTACCAGTCAGGCAATGCTTTCAAACAGATCGCCCAGGTTACGGGTACTGAAGGATCAGAGTTTTATCAATTCAATGATTTGCAATCGACACCAGGGGTCATTTACGAGTATCAGATCGTTGGGGTTACCAAATGTGCTGATGTTACAATACACACAGATACAATCTATACTTACGGGTTCAGGACCCCGACAGGAGATATATATGGACGTGTTACTTTTGAAAACGGACAGGCAGAGGAAAATGTCGAGGTGCGGCTTGAGAGTGATGAAGGGATAACAGGAGAAAGCCTTGAACTGAATTCCACCAGCTATGCAACGGTTAACGACAGTGCCTT
>CAZJGI010000292.1:0-1737 GCA_964545315.1 uncultured Prolixibacteraceae bacterium | reverse complement strand
CATCCAGGCTGTTGGCCAGCCGTTCCAGCTCTTTTTTCTTTTCGGGGTATTTGGGAGTGGAATTTTTAAAGGCTTGGGAGGCGACTTGCGTTTTAAGTTCAAAAGGACTGATTTCACCAATTAAAAACTCTTCATTTTTGTTATTACAGTAATATGACAGTGGGACAAATGGTAGTCCCTCATCAAAGTCATTGATAATACCTGGCCCTAATGCAGCAGATAAATCTTTCGTTTTATTAACAATATATAGTTGCTGTTCTGGTATTTTATAAATTCCCGTACAATTCTGAAACTGATAGTTAATGGAAAAGAACAGGTTACTATTAGTGAACAAAATTTTTCGTGGAAAAAAGTATTCGGTTGATACTGCTTTTATCTTATATTTCGGAAACCGAAATTCCCCCTGTTCAAAAAGAAAAGCAGCAGTATATCCTTTTTCATCTATTTTAAATATTGTATCGTTTATCTGGTTCCAATAATAAAGGGTCTTATTGAAAGCTTCCTGTTTACCGCCGTGACAATAATGTGCCGAAGAGAACTGTTCAATTGAATTCAATTTTTCTGTTAAAATGTTCCCAAGGGTATCCAAAACAATCCAGTCATACTTTCCATAACCAAGATTTATCCCTTCATACAAGTATAGCCTGTCATTAGAAAAAATGATATCATTAAAATTTTGTTTTCTAAATGTTTTTAAAGGAATATTAACAAGAAATTGTCCTGTAAATGTATATTTCAAAATTCTTTCTTCGTCTAAGATATAAACCTTTTCATTATTTTTATCCAATGTAAACCTATAACCATAAATATACTCACTGGGTCCTCTACCTTTTTTCCCTAGTCGTGTTTTAAAACTGCCATCAAAACTATACACACAAAGACCTTTTTTGGCTGGTGCAACAAAAATCAAACTATCGCCCAACTCAATTCTTACAATTTCACCAAATAATACCTCATTACTTAAAGGAATATAATTTATATCTGAAGTAATTTCAGAAAGCGTTATTTTTTCCTCGATTAGCGTTGCCGGATTTATAATTGGGATATTGTTTGATTGATCCGATTTACATGAGTTAAATATACTTATTATCACAATTTTCAAAAAAAAAAAGAATTAGTTTATCAGGCGCATGCACCTGATAACCTTTTATATAACTATTAAGTTTATTCATCAAGCTTAATATTTTTGTAAAAATTTAGCAAACCCAAACACCACCGTAATATCCTGCATCCTGACATGCCTGATCACACTCTTCTTCAGTTACTAATAACATAAATATTCCCGTATTGCATTGACAACAATTTCCGTCATAACCACCTTTCAAATTTACTAACTCATCATTCTTTATCACCTTTTCGGTATCGATCGATAACTTTTTTAACTTTTTCATTTTAATGAAATTTAATCGTTAAACATTAATTAGCAACATGTCCTGTTTTACTTTAATTCAGGGGCAACTCATTCTTTTTCTGAATAAGTTTTACGATCGTTTTTAAATAGTTATCTTTGTCACATTACCTCCTTTCTATTTACTAGGAGGAGTCTGGGGCAGGAAGCTTTATTGTAAAGGCAACAGGCTTTCTGCCCTTTATCCTGAATATCTGTTATTAAAAATTTCTATTGCTTAAGGGCTTCTTTTTTTAATGATTTTGTCAGAAGCATTATACCAGCAAGGCCTTCGAGTATTCCAAGGGTATTGTCACCCCCGGTATAATGACGGGTAAGCAAACTATCTT
>CAZJGI010000291.1:0-1741 GCA_964545315.1 uncultured Prolixibacteraceae bacterium | reverse complement strand
CATTGATATTTTTCAGCTTGTTCAGAGCCAGGGATAACTGTTTTATAAAAGTCCCGACACCATAGTCAATACCACGGTCTTTGCTTGCAAGTATTATCCAGTTGGTTTTTTGCATTAAATATATAGTTGTAAATGTTTTCCTACTGTTTCAGGAATATTGTAAGGTCTTCAAAGTTTATTTCAACGTCACTATCATTATAACCGGGTTGTCATCTTCTTTAATATTCCTGAATTTTTGAAGATGCGGTGGAAGTTTGGCTGCTTTGTCCGGATTTTCTTCGAACCATTGTTTAATCTTATATGCTTCTAAAAAGCCTATTAACTTATTTCTACTACTGATTGTTCTCGGTTCGAAGGGCATAAATCCATCAATGTCATTTTCAAATGCGCTAATTTGTAAATCTTTATAATTTGGTATCATTATTTTTTTGGTACTCTTATCATAATAGCAGTAATAACCTCTTTTTTTTAAAGCTAACCGGAAAAAGATCAGATTTTCAGTTTCAAGGATTGTATTGATGCTATAATATTCAGTATGGTCAAAAGTTTCTTTCTCATAAAAAGGGGGGCTATACTTACCTGAATTAAAAATAATAGCTGGTATTAATTTTTCTGTAGTAACCAGGAATATGGTGTCCTTAAAGTATTCTTTTATATATAATTTACTATCGTAATAATAAAAAAAGGCGCCAAAATTTGTTACCTTTCTCGTATCCTTATATATTCTGTAATCAAAAAAAGTTGAAACAACTTTATTTTTATTCAAATCGTATATCTGTAACCTTATGCTATCGGATAAGGAATTCTTTTGATAATAAATAGCATATAAATTGTTATTTAACCAAGCTATATCCCTTGGATATCGCTCAGGTTTTAATTTATTCAAAATTTTGCCATTAGCAGAGAATTCAATCAAAGGATAATCCCATCCAATTGCATTAATAATAATTTCTTCATTTTTAAGATAGCAACTTCTTGAATTTATAAAACCATCCGGACCTCTGCCATATTCACCAATAGATTTTATGAACTTTCCATTTTCCGAATTAAAAATAAATATTTGGTGATGAGCACGACAGACTATTATCGAGTCAAATAAATAAAAGCTAGGGCTTACCCCAATCAAATAATCCTTTATACTCTCTAATGGTAAATAGCTAATTTTAGATGCAAATTGGGTCAATTTTATGGGATTATCTTTTTTAGGAAATTGTGTCAGATCAATAATATATAAATTCTGATTATTATTACTTTTTTCAGAGATAAATGAAAAAATAGTAACTAACATTATAACAATAAATATTAGTGGTTCTTTTTTCATAAATTTTTTTTTAATAAGTGGCTGAATTGGTATTATTTCTTTAAAACAAATAATTTATAACCCCATATCAAGCCACAATAACAATAATTAGATCATACACACATTGCACAGACACAATAACTATAAGGCTGATGTATTTCCGCACAGTTACTATTCACCCATCTATTTTGAATGTCTACACATTGATCAGTACAATTACTAAAAGAATCCTCTAAATGGACATAACCTTGATCATCTTCACAATAACAGGTAACATTATCATTGCCCCCATAACCACCCTTCAGATTCACCAACTCATCAGTCTTTAATACTTTTCCCGGGTTAATGGAAATTTTTTTTAGTGTTTTCATAATTAATTCTTTTTAAATTATATAAAAATTTAATAATATTTTGTCTTCTTTACAAAGACAGGAATACGTA
>CAZJGI010000290.1:0-1759 GCA_964545315.1 uncultured Prolixibacteraceae bacterium | reverse complement strand
TCAAGATCAAATTAATAGTTTCAAAATGAGAAAAATTATTATGCGAAAGAAAGTACTTAAAATCATATTACCAGGCCTGTTAATTTTTTCAGTCATTTACAAAGCATTTCCAAATGAAGGTAATTCTTATGCTGAAAATCCAGGTGATATAAACGGTAGTGTAATAAATATCGGATCCAGGCTTGAGTTGTTTGTTGATGATCTAATCATTGGCAGCATGAATAACATGGAACTCCGAATGCATAATCCCCAAAGGCTTCCATTACCCGAATCCCCTTTGAAGGGAAGTTATGCTACAGTTATTAAGGACGGGAATATTTACAGAGGTTATTACAGGAGTACTGATCCGGGATATAAAGGACCTCGTGATTACAGCGGCCATCCGGGTGAGATCACCTGTTATGCAGAGAGTCATGACGGACACATTTGGACCTTTCCCAATCTTGGTCTTTTTGAAGTCAACGGAAGACGTGACAACAACGTTATTTTAGCCGGCCACCCACCCTTCAGTCATAATTTTTGTCCCTTTCTTGACAGCAAGCCCGGTGTAAATCCCAAAGAAAAATTCAAAGCACTTGCAGGCCACCCGGGATACAAGAGGTCAGAAAATGCAGACGGTTTGTTTTCCTTTGTCTCTGCTGACGGGATAGTTTGGGAAAAAACAGGTGATCAGCCGGTTATTCCTTATAATAAAGAATGGTCACATGCCTTTGATTCCCAAAATGTATCATTCTGGTCTGAGACAGAGCAAAAATATATATGCTATTTCAGGGGATGGGAAACTCCACACGGAAAGTTACGGACGATATTCCGAACCACTTCTACAGATTTCAAAAACTGGAGTGTGCCGGTACCAACAAATCCGAATCTTCCCGGGGAGCATCTGTACACCAGCCAGACACACCCCTACTTTCGTGCTCCGCATATTTACATTGCCTTACCTTCAAGATATACAGCAGGCAGGGTTGGTGCGGAAAACACAGATTCCATGCTTGGTTCGACAGATATTATGTTCATGAGCAGCCGGGCCGGAACTGACTCATATAACCGTTTGTTTACTGAGGCTTTCATACGCCCCGGGCTTGATCCTGACAGATGGCAAAACAGGGCTAATTATGTCGCTCTTAATGTAGTTCCCACAAGCGATATGGAAATGTCCATTTACCACACAAGTGGCCATCGATTTGTAATTCGCACAGATGGTTTCATTTCAGTACGGGCAGGGGCTACAGAAGGCGAATTACTTACCAGATTGCTTACCTTCAACGGCAATGAATTAGTCATCAATTTCAGCACTGCAGCAGCAGGAAGAATACAAGTGGAAATACAAGACAGTGAAGGAAATCCTATCCCCGGATTTTCCCTCAAAGATTGCCCGGTAATAGTTGGAGACAAAATTGAACATATTGTATCATGGAATGGTAAAACTGATTTAAAAACTATCTCCGGTAAACCGGTACGATTGAGATTTGTAATGGTTGAAGCGGATATATTCTCATTACGGTTTAAATAGAATTGTAAAAAATGAGAAATTAATGCCGAATCCTTTGCCATTAATCCGTTCACTGAAGTGAACGGCAAAGGATAAGGCCCTGAACTAATTGCCTGCCCGGATCAGGCCATATCCTTTGCCGTCGGTTTCAACCGACGGACGGCAAATAAAAGCACATCTCCCCTTTGCTTACTTGCAATACCTCTAATCCGTTCACTGAAGTGAACGGCAAAGGATAAGGCCCCGAACTAATTGCCTGCCCGGATC
>CAZJGI010000289.1:0-1781 GCA_964545315.1 uncultured Prolixibacteraceae bacterium | reverse complement strand
TAAACTATTTTTTCCTACGTTCTATAATATATCTGTCAGAAGTATTTTTCTTCGAACGGGTCTTATACCCCTTTGCAAGTACCCCTTTACGTGACCTTGGATGTCCTCCTGATGCACGGCCTTCACCACCACCCATAGGGTGATCTACCGGGTTCATAACAACACCACGTACACGTGGCCTTCTTCCCAGCCACCTTGAACGTCCTGCTTTTCCTGACTTTTCAATGTTATTCTCAGGATTCCCAACCATACCTACAGTAGCCCTGCACGTTACCAGTACCATTCGTGATTCACCCGATGGTAACTTTAAAATGGCATACTTCCCTTCACGGGAAGTTAACTGTGCGTAAGATCCGGCGCTGCGTGCCATAACTCCTCCCTGACCGGGTTTCAATTCAATATTATGCACCAATGTTCCCAACGGAATATCCGATAAAGGCAGCGCATTACCAATTTCCGGCTCCACTCCGGAACCATTTTTGATAGTCTGCCCAACCTGCAATCCTGTTGGTGCTATTATATATCTTTTTTCACCATCTTCATAGGTAAGAAGAGCAATGCGTGATGAACGGTTAGGATCATACTGTATCGAATCAACAACTGCATTTACACCATCTTTGTCACGCTTAAAATCAACTATACGATAATGACGCTTATGTCCCCCACCTCTGTATCTCATTGTCATGCGGCCCTGGTTGTTTCTTCCTCCAGTCTTCCGCAGGGGCTCTAACAATGACTTCTCAGGTGTTGATGCAGTAATGGTATCAAAGGCGCCTATTATTTTGTGCCTCTGACCCGGAGTTACTGGTTTTAATTTCCTTACTGCCATATAATTTAAATATTACTGTAAAAATCTATACTATCTCCCTCAACCAATGTTACTATTGCTTTTTTGTAACTGATTGTTTTGCCTGAAATTATACCGGATTTGGTATATCTCGACTTCACTTTGCCTCCAAATATCATGGTATTTACCGAATTGACCTTTACATTATAAAGGTCTTCAACAGCTTTTTTGATCTGTGGTTTTGTCGCTTTCCTGTCAACAATGAAACCATAACGACCAAAGCGCTCGGTAAGCCCGTTCATCTTCTCTGTAACCAATGGTTTTATTAAAATATCCATCTCCTATTAACCTTAAATTTTAAACATCTCCTCAATTTTGCTTACGCAACTTTCCAAAAGTACAACGGTTTTTGCATTTAATATCTGGTAAGTATTTATAAATGAAGCAGATATAACCGATACATCTTGTAAATTTCTGGAGGACAAATATATATTATTATTTTCGGCCGGTAAAACGAAAAGTGACTTTTTATCAGCAATATTGAGATTGTGCTTAATATTAACGAATTCCTTTGTTTTAGGCGCTTCCATATTAAAATCCTCAACAATCAAAATACCATTGTTACGTGCCTTATATGTTAAGGCAGATTTTCTGGCCAGTTGTTTTAACTTTTTATTAAGTTTAAAACTGTAACTCCTTGGACGGGGTCCAAATATTGTACCACCACCTCTGAAAAGAGGGGATTTAACGCTGCCTGCACGTGCTGTTCCGGTACCTTTCTGTCTCTTAATCTTTCTGGTACTACCTGAAACTTCATTGCGCTCACGTGTTTTGTGAGTACCCTGCCTTTTATTTGCCATATAGTGTTTTACATCCAAATATATAGCATGGTCATTTGGCTCAACATTAAAGATCCGGTCATCTAATGTGATAGTTCTTCCGGTATCTTTTCCTTCTATATTCAGTACACTTAGTTCCATTGTTTCCTAATAAT
>CAZJGI010000288.1:0-1786 GCA_964545315.1 uncultured Prolixibacteraceae bacterium | reverse complement strand
CCGAAGCCCATTGTTCCGAGTCCTCCGGATGTAAGAAACGTTCTTGGTTTTGAAAAGGGATAAGCCTGAGCCACCCACATTTGATGCTGACCTACATCTGTGGTTATAATTGTATCATCAGGCACCATATCGGCAACTTCGTTTATGATCTTCAAAGGATGGAACAGATCACCATTATCAGGAGCTTTAACATAAGGCATGGTAAGTTTTTTAATTTCAACTTCATGAAGCCAGGAAGTGCGTTTGTTCTCCTTAATTTTTGGCATCATTAATTCAAGTACATCCTTAATATTTGCATTTACACTCTGATAAGTTGGTTTTAGTTTATTAATTTCAGATTTATCAATCTCAACATGAATAACTTTAGCCTGTGGACAAAACTCATTTATTTTACCCGTTGCCCTGTCGTCAAAACGGACTCCAAGGGCAATAACAACATCTGCCTCCTCCATCAGATGGTTAGCATATCTGGTGCCATGCATTCCTATCATTCCCACATACAAAGGATGGCTAGGCGGGAAACATCCCAGTCCCCTGAGTGTACTGGCTACCGGAATATTATTTGTAGCAGCAAGCTCAAGCAGCAGTCTTTCAGCTTTAGATTCTATAATACCTGCCCCGACAAACAATAGGGGCCGTCGTGCATTGTTAATAGTATTAACAATCTTTTCCACGACATCATCAGTGATGGAATTAACTTTTTCAGGGGGTCTGAACTCCGGCCAGGAGTTTACATCACACACCTCTGTTTGGACGTCTTTAGGGATATCTACAACGACAGGGCCCGGCCTCCCCGACTCAGCAATATAAAACGCCTCTGCAATAATTTCAGGCAGATCACTTGCTGACCGTACCAAAAAATTATGTTTAGTGATAGGAATAGTTAACCCATAGGTGTCAATCTCCTGAAAAGCATCAGTACCTATAAACGTTGATGCCACTTGTCCTGTAAAGGCCACCACAGGCACTGAATCAAGCTTTGCATCAGCAATTGCGGTAATAAGGTTAGTGGTACCGGGGCCTGATGTTGCAAAGCAAACAGCCGGTTTCCCCGTGCTCCGGGCCATCCCATGGGCAATAAATCCTGCACCCTGTTCATGCCTTGCAAGAACATGCTTTATACTACTATCATGCAAGGCTTTATACAAAGGGAGGTTAGCGCTGCCGGGAATACCTGTAACAATCTCAATCCCTTTCTTCTCAAGCATCTTTACAATAATTTCTGCTCCTGAGTAATTCATATTTATAACTTTTATGTTTATAAAAACAAAAAACCCTGCCGGTAACTCACCAACAGGGCATATAACCAATTTATATTTCTATCCTTTACCTGCGGTGAACACAAATAATCCCCACGACCACCACAGTGACCACACTAACAAGGATATTTAAAAAATTTGTATTCACCTTTTTTATTTTATACCGGCAATAGTAATAAAAATAATTATACAAAGCAAAAACTCTCAGATAGGGATAGCAAAAATTTAAATAATATTTTAAAAAGTGATTACTTTATCGCTGTCGGCCACCCATTCAGTTAGTTCAGCCATTGTGCTTATCTCAGCCCCCTCAATAAGTTGCACGTTTTTGAGTCCTCGTGCATCGGCACATGAACCACATATTTTAACTTTAGCGCCTTTGTTAACTGAGTATTTCAACATCCTTTCTATATTATAATATCCGTTAGGAGTAGTCTGTCCGCTTACTGCACAGGCAGCCGCATCAGCCATTAAGAAAATCCTCACCTCAACATCTTCGTGCGCCTTGTTCAACTGGTTGGCAAGCC
>CAZJGI010000287.1:0-1794 GCA_964545315.1 uncultured Prolixibacteraceae bacterium | reverse complement strand
ACCCTGTGCACAACAGCTTCAGTATAATCTCCTTTTCCGGGTATAAAATATTTTACCTCAAAGCTTGTATTTTCTTTTCCATTAGTTGAAGCATCAGCCAGTTCATTTGTGGTGTCATACAGGATAAGGCTTTTGCATTCATGCATTACAGACTTAACATTCGGGGGTAGGTTAACCTTCATCTTCCCCAAAATGTCTATTATATTGTTTCGTATCATCTTTTTAAATTATTGTAAAGTGTATCATTTAAAAATTCCAGAACAGGGGAATTAATAACATAGAAATAATAAATGCAAGAATATTCATTGGAAGACCAATTTTTACAAAGTCAGTAAATTTGTAATTTCCGATTGCCTGGACAATCAAATTTGTCTGATATCCTATTGGTGTGGCAAAGCTTGCAGAAGCCGCAACAGTTATTGCAACAAAAAATGGTTTTGGGTCTATATTCAATTGTTGCGCTGCGGAGAGAGCTATCGGGAAGACCAGGGCAGCAGCGGCATTGTTCGTAATTATTTCTGTAAATATTGTTGTGATGATATAGATTGCCGCCATTATACCGACAGGCCCGAAATTACGTGCAAAGTTTATGGTTGTCCGGGCAAGTGAATCGGCAGCTCCGGAGTTCTGCATAGCTTTGCTTATGGCAAATGCGCATGCAATGGTAATAAGTACATCCCAGCTAACTGCCTTTGTATAATTCTGATGAGGCATAATTTTCAGCCATATCAATAATATTGCTGCCATAGCAGAAAAGAAGAACATGTCAAATGTAATACCTGCCGGGGAGTGAAAATATTGTCCTACTGTTCCTCCAAGAATCATCATCAGCAGGATAATAAATGCAAGCCACTTTTTCCAGAAGCTACCGGTAGTGCGATAGTCACGTATGTAGGATGTAAGGTAAAATATTTTTGATTCCCCCCAGTTCTGGATAAATCTGTCAGTTGTAAGCAGTACCAGGTTATCGCCGGCTTTAAGCTGTAAATTGTTCAGGTTTGAGGTAATCCGTTCTCCGTTTCTGTGAAGTGCCAGTACCACTGCCTGGTAGTGATCAAAAAAGTTAAATTCGGGAATTGTTTTACCTATACCCGGGAAACGTGGTGATAACACTGCTTCGTATTGTTTAAGTTTATTTTTTGGCACATTTTTTATCAGATCGATACCTTTAAGGGTGATATGATCGTTGTTCAGGATATAATTAAGCCGGTCTGATTTTCCGGCAAGCAGCAATTTGTCACCAGATTTAATTAAATGGTTTCCCTTTTTAGTTTCAATAATTTCACCCTCTCTTTCGATACACCTGACAAGTATTTTTTTAAGCTCTTTTAAACGACCTTTGACAATCTCTTTATCTATCAGATTGCTGTTGTCGGTTATAATAACATCATAATAATAATCTTTTTGTCCGGCGGCACTTTGATTTTTTAACAATATTCTTTTCCCCGGAAGCATTTTGTTTCCAAGTACCGATAGGTATAAAGTTCCTCCGATAGTAAGAAAGATGCCTATCTTGCCAAGTTCAAACATGGAAAAACCCTCATATCCGTTTTCGAGAATCAGTCCGTGAACCACCAGGTTTGTCGATGTTCCAATCAGCGTGCACACCCCCCCAAAAATGGTTGCATAGGAGAGGGGGATAAGAAATTTTTTTGCCGACAGGTTAAGTTTCTCAGCCCATTTTTTTACTATTGGGGCAAAAATGATCACTACAGGGGTATTGTTAAGGAAAGCTGACAATACTGATACAGGAATGATTATCCGGGGAATGAGAAAGGCCATTTTTCCTCTTTT
>CAZJGI010000286.1:0-1794 GCA_964545315.1 uncultured Prolixibacteraceae bacterium | reverse complement strand
TAAAGATGATATTAAAGATTATCTTTACTGTATAAAGATTTTATAAATAAAACCTACATAACAGATTTAAAAAGCGAAAATAAAATGAGCATCCCATATAAAACCGGAATTGGTTTGAGGGGTGGAACTAATCATGAATGAAATTATATATAAGCCAATTGGAATAATCCATTCCCCGTATAAACAACCTGAAGGAACTCCTATACAGGCGGAAAGTGGAAAAGATATTGAAGGAATGATAGAAATATTTCCTGAATTCAGTGACGGATTGAAAGACCTGGATGGATTTTCTCATATTATTCTGTTGTACCATTTTCATCTCATAATAAATGGGCCATTAATAGTAAAACCTTTTATGGACGATCAGGAGCATGGAATATTTGCTATCCGGGGACCGGCCAGACCTAATCCTATTGGGATGTCAATAACACGGCTTTTCAAAATTGAAGAGAATAAATTATATATCAGGGATATTGATATAGTCGACGGAACCCCTCTTTTGGATATAAAACCTTATGTACCTGCATTTGATGTAAAAGTAGCAGAGAAAATAGGGTGGCTGCAAAACAATCAGCATAAACTGGATACATCAAGAGATGATGGAAGATTTGCCAGATGAAAAGATTCTCTTTGGGGTTAACTAACCGGTATAACAATCCCCGCTCCGCTCGCCTTTATAAAAAACCTACAGATTAATGCGCTGACTGTTAATAACCTTATGGCTGCTCTACAATCTTCGAAAGTTCTTCGTTCAGTTTTGTTTTTAAAGCATCTTCGGTGATTCCTTTTTCCTGCATTCTTCTATCCCGGCACCTGCTGCACAACTGTGTAATATTTTTAAGTTCCCTGGCTTTAGCGACAGTTCCCTCAAATATTTCAGAAGTCCTGTCTGTATTGATATAAGAGCAGTCCTGGTACAGATGATACCTGGTACCCGAGGGTGTCCAGTATACGCTATTGAATCCTTCGTTTAATATCTCAACTTCTGTAGTCTGTTCAGTATATTGTTCCATAGACGCAGGATTGAAATCAACACCTGTTATACCTGCTATAACCAAAGCAACTGCGGCAATAGTACCGGCTATGCCTTTAGTCTGCTTACTGAGGTTTTTATTTGTGAAGATAAAAATAACCAGGGGTAAAAAAGCCAGCACACCCATTATGGCGCCCAACTGATTTTGAATAAAAAACTTCACCTTTTGCTTCTCGGATGCCGGGTCAAGCCTGTTTGCTTTCTTCCATAAGGCAGAACCGGTAATTGCCAGTGCCAGTATAACGACAATGGCTACTATCAACCAAACCAGTGTTTCGTCGCTAAGTAGTTTCAGAATTGCAAAAATTTGCCCGGCCATAGCCAGTATCCAAGCCAGGAAGGCAAACAGACGAAGTTTTTTTGCTTTTGCCTTGCTTTCCGGGCTGGCTTCAAATACTTTTCCACTATTTTCTGTGGAAGAAGGCTCGCCACCCTCGATTTTGGTAATTTTTTTCTTTGTTGCCATTATGATTAAATTTAAAAGTTGAATATCCCCTTATTTTTCCTGTTGAAATCCTGTTATATACAATAGTAATAAATCTGACAATTATTCTTACTCAAAGATATCATAATCAATCACAATTTACAAAAACAACTATAAAATAAATACGATCAGGTGAATTGTTCAAGAACCTCAATTCTCTTTTCTATCGGGGGATGAGTTGAAAACAGATTATCCCATGAGAATCCATGAACAGAAGGCCTTGGATTATCAATAAACATCTGTGCTACATCCCTGTTCTGAACAGCCTCAATCCACG
>CAZJGI010000285.1:0-1795 GCA_964545315.1 uncultured Prolixibacteraceae bacterium | reverse complement strand
ATATATTACATCTTCAAAGCTGTCCCTGAAAAAGGACTTCTCTGATCCAAAGACTACATTATTTTCTATTGTATCTGAAAAAAGGAAGACCTCCTGGGTTACTGTCTTGACAACCGACCTGATATCATCACCTCTCAGCAAGGCTGCATCTCTTGCTCCAAAATATACATGCCCCTTCTCCGGCCTTAAATATCCGTTTAAACAGTTGATCAATGTAGTCTTACCTGAACCAACCTTACCCGTAATCCCGATTATTTGTCCCGGTTCAATTGTAAATGTAATATCTTCTATTACAGGCCTATCCCCGTTATGATAAGTAAAATTTAGATTTTTGACATGTATGCCATCCTTAAACAGCTGATCTTTATCATTTTGCGACAGTGGTTTTCTGTCATCATCAACTCCTTTCCTGTTCATGATAGTCTGCAAACTGCTGATACCCACAAATCCCTGCTGGAACACTGTAAGTAGCCAGCCCAATCCCATTATGGGATTAGTTAAAAGTGCTGCATATGCAATATATTCGGTAAGCTCCCCTATTGAGAAGGTGCCGTTGATAACATATATACCACCGGCAAAAAGGACAACAATCTTTAATATCTGTCCGAGACTGGCAAGCAGAGGCAAAATATAAGACCTGACCCAGGTTATCTTCATTGTTTTGTCATACAGGGAAATATTCTCCCTGTGCACCTCATCTTCGGCATATGAATAGATATTATAGTTCTTGATGACACTGTTCCCTGAAAGAAATGATACAGTTTTTCCTGAAAGCTTTTGCAGGATATCCATTCTGTAATGGGTATTTTTAACCATCACTTCTATTCCTATCCTGACGATAATAAAAACAATAATTACAGGCAGTATGCAATAAAAAGTCAGCACAGGTGACATTTGCCACATCTTATAGGGAGTGATTGACAATGAGAGCAAAACATTCCCAATTTGTAAAACACCGAAACCGGTTATCATCCGCACTCCGTTGATGTCATTGTTTACCCGTGAAATTATTGTACCTGTCGGATTCTGGTCATAATAATCCTTTCCGAAGGAGGTAAGCTTTTTGAACATCTCTCCTTTAATCTGTTTTTCAATCAACCGGGCCGGAACGAAGATAAGTATCCTTGAGAGAGTTCTAACCAGTATCAAGCCGACTGCCAAACCTGCTATTATCAGAATATTTTCATAAAACTCTGCCCTTGCACCTGATGAATAAGTGCCAATCATGTCGATACTTCGCTGGATGAAAACAGGTATCGTGACCGATACCCAAACGGTAAGGATCAGAAAGATGATCCCCCCGGTATACCACCAGCGGTATTGATGCATATATTTTATTAAAAACTTTAATTTTGAAAACATAAAACACTTATCTGTTTATAACCTTACCTGTCAAGTTGTTTTCGATAACCGGGATCAGACAGAATTTTTCGCTCAGTTCATTGATCAAGACATTTTTCTATCTGTGATCTCTGCCAATTGTATACAATATCCTTTAAATTATTTTTATTATCATTAAGCTGAAGAAACTGTTCAGCCTGAGTTATTCCGCTTTCGATAAAATGCCTGACCGGTTCAATAAAATGACTTTCATTCTCTATTCCTGAAGTTTCAGAACGCCTGGCCAGTCCTTTCACGGCAAAATGATAGATATCTTGTGCCACTTTCCCCGCATGAATATCTCCGCTTGCGGCTTTCAATCCCATAACCGGAACAAGAGAGCGCATTTCCTGTAATGCAGTCAGGTTCCATCCGGAAATATATTCATAAACTTCTTCAAGAGACTCGTTATCAT
>CAZJGI010000284.1:0-1809 GCA_964545315.1 uncultured Prolixibacteraceae bacterium | reverse complement strand
CGGAGGTGTAACACGGGATGGAAGAATTGTTGTCTTTTTCAGACATTATGACGGGTTAAATACCGAAGGAAGGTATTTCATTTACAGCGACGACGATGGTGCAACCTGGTCACAGCCTCAGAAAAACGGCGCGATGGGCGACCCCGAAGAACTTAAGATGAGAGGTAATATGAGCACAGGGCAAATGTTTTATAATCCTGACATAGGAAAATATATAATGCCGGGATTTCTTTTTTCCTGGGACGAAAACAGAATATATACTGAACGAAGGAGATATATTGCATTCAGTAAAGATGGGTCTTCATGGGATGAATATAAATATGTTTCAGACGGAGAGGAGTTCAGAATGAATGAAATTGCCGGGGCATGGTGTGGAAATAACAGGATTATTATCCTTCAGAGAGATGATGACCGGAGTTTTGGCCATCCTTTTGTTCAGACGGAAAGCTATGACAACGGGCAGACATGGACCAAACCTGAGCAATCCAATATCCCACCTAATATGCATTGGGGTGCGGCCCCTGAGATAATTTACGATCAAAACAGGGACTTGCTTATTGCTTTGGGAAGCGACAGGTATTCCCGTCCGAATGAACAAAATAGCCTGTTTATTTATACGGCAAATCCTGATGATGTCTTTGGAAATCCTAAAGGCTGGACTTTACAGCATGAAATCCTGCGCCCTAATTCGAAGCTGGGAGTTGATTGTGAAAGGCCGCTAAATGGACAGTTTTACGGTTATCCCACTATTACACCTATCAATGAAGATGAATACCTGGTTGTATTTACAGAAAGAGCAGTGATGGACGGGTCAGAACAGGCAGATCTGTATTATTTCAGGATGATATTAAAATAGATTTAAATGTTTAACTAAATAATATTCACATGAAGAGAATTAATGAATCAAATGACAAGGCTTATTTAAAAAAATATGACAGGCGGAAATTTATAAGAACATCGGTTGTCGGAGGGATTTCTGTATTGTGCATGCCATCTGTTGCCAATAATATTTATTCAGGAAAAGATACATTAACATATGATCTTTCTCTTGATAACCCGTCACGCTATTTTGATGGCAGTAACTGTTTTGTCCATCCCAGAGCGGGCCTTGTTGCCGGTGCTGGGAAAAATGGTTTACCCCGGGTAGTGCTGACAATGACAACACTTGATTTGGAGGGAAGTGATGTATTTAAAGCTGCATACGGATTACAAACTGATGATTTGGGCAAAACATGGACTACACCCCAGGAACTTCAAACGTTGGTACCCCGGTATGAAATAATAGACGGAGTAAGACGGCCGGTTGCAATAAGTGATTTTTGGCCAAAGTGGCATAAGCAAACTAAATTATTACTGGGGACCGGCCATACTGTTGTTTATACTCCTGAATGGAAAGTGGCAAGCCCCAGGCCCCGGCATACCTCTTACTCAATTTATGATCCTGAGATTAGTCAGTGGTCTACATGGCAGAAAATGGAAATGCCGGATACTGAAAAATTTCAAAACTGCGGGGCAGGTTCGACCCAGCGTTTTGACAAGCCTGATGGTACTATTCTGCTGCCTGTATATTTCGTCCCGCCCGGGGCAGTGAATGTAAGTTCAGTTACTGTTGTCCGGTGTGCATTCTATAATAAACAATTAACTTACATTGAACATGGGAATGAATTAAAACTTGATGTTCCCAGAGGTTACGGAGAACCTTCGATAAGCTGTTTCCAGGGAAACTATTTCCTGACTCTTAGAAATGATATTCGGGGTTATGTTACAAAAGGCAGTGACGGATTACATTTTGATGAACCTAAACCCTGG
>CAZJGI010000283.1:0-1821 GCA_964545315.1 uncultured Prolixibacteraceae bacterium | reverse complement strand
CTGCCATGTTCATGACTATTTTTGCGGCCTGTTCACCTATTTGTTCACTATCACTTTCCATGATCTTAACATCTGTGACTTTACCCTCAGGATTAATTGTAAATCCAATATATGCCTCTCCTTTCAGGTTTTCTGCTTTGGCAGTTTTTTCCTGCATTCCGGTGACATATTGACCCAGAGCATAAAATCCTCCTATGTATTCCGGCATTTTTTCTACGATAAAGAATATTTTTTCGTCTGATTTTGCATTATCAGGTTGATTTGCAGGATGAGCGATTTTTTTTGCCTGACTGAAACTATTCTGATCAATGCCAATTATCTCCCTTTTTAATTCGAAACTGTGCTTTATAGTTGAATTATTTGCCTTTTCTTTTATGATAGTAACCTTTGACTCATATCCGACAAAAGATATTACCAGTTCAGTATATGATCCACCTGTAGCCGGATCTGTTTTGGGACTGGGATTTATTAGCTTAAAGTTCCCTTCCTGATCTGAAACAGTGCCGATAGTGGTTCCACGAATAACAATCGAAGCACCATAAAGAGGTTCTTTATTTTTTTCTTTCAAAACCTTCCCGTAAATAACCTGTTCTTTACCTTCTGTCTGTTCTTTTGAAATTGGTTGATTAATAGCATTTTCCTCTGTGTTAATTTTGTACTCAGGTTCGGCAAATGCAAAGAACAACAGGGCCAGGACTGGCAGGGACCATGCAAATTTTACTTTTTTGATTTTTGGTGTTTTCATTTTTGTCATCATTTGAAATCGATTTTCATTAATTGCGAAGTTCAGATTATTTGCAATCCCTATAATCTGAACACCTGCAAGTTGGTTTAACAATATCGCCTGATACCTGCCTGCATTGTGTCCCAGCGCAAGGACACCTTTATCGGCGAGGTACTCATGGTTTTGTTTAATAGCATGTTCAAATAGCCATATAAAAGGATTGAACCAAAATATGACTGTTAACAGTTCAATGATCAGAAGGTCGAACCAGTGTAGCCCGCGAATGTGCACTTTTTCATGAGCCAGGATTTCCTTCAGTTCGTAACTCTTGCTAATTTCATGGTGGATAAACACAATATTAAAAAATGAAAAGGGCATATTATATTTTTCATTTTTCACGATACGGAGGCCTTCAATGTTTTCTGATTTGGATCTTAATATCAATAAAACCAGTACTATAGTTTGTATGATCAATCTCGATATAAAGAGTAGGCAGCCTGTAAGGTATATGAATAAAATAATTATTTGCCGGTTGAGGGCATCAGTTTTAAGGTTGGATTCCGGCTGAACCGGTTTTATGTTTCTGAAAGAGTGATTTATAGTATCGAAGATATTTGCACTGGTTTGTGCCTCTACATTAACTGTATAATAAACGGGGAAGAGAGGTATTAATACAGAAGCGGCAAGTGCAATAAGTAGAAACCACCTGTTCAATTCGTAAAAAGTTTCTCTCATGAGAAAGAACCTGTATGTCAGGTAAAAAAGTATAATACCCGCCGATGACTTAAGAAGAAACTCAAACTGTGCTTCCATGGTTTATTTTTTTATTTTTCTTTTTTGAGTTCATTTTGAGCTATCCTTATCATATCCTCCAGCTCATCTATGCTCAGATTGTTTTCTCTGGCAAAAAAAGTAGCCAGTTTTGGGAAAGAGCCGCTGAAATAATCTTTTAAAAATGAGCTGAACTGAGTCTTAGCATAGTCTTTTTTGCCAATTGCCGGAGAAAAGAGGTTAATGTTGCCAATCTTCCTGCATGAGACAAATCCTTTGTTTTCCAGTACTTTTAAGACAGTGGCAACAGTGGTATATGCAGGTTT
>CAZJGI010000282.1:0-1827 GCA_964545315.1 uncultured Prolixibacteraceae bacterium | reverse complement strand
CTGAAAAGCAAGGATTTTGCTGCCAGCGGGAACAGGTTTAAAAGCCTGAATATTGAATGGCGTCATGGCTATATGTATTGGTCTTGTGATTATGGTTCATATAAGGGAGGCGCTTACAGGGTGCCATACGTTCCCGGGCCTGGAAATATAGAGCAGATTGTAAATCCATCTGAACACGAACATTTAAAGGGACCACAAAATGATGCCAGCGGACTTTATATAAACGATGCAAAGGAGATGGCTATTTTCCAACTTCGGTGGGGTGGTTCTGCACATCCCCGGGTTTTTCATTACTCACCGGACCATGGAAAGACATGGTATGACATAGACGGACCAGTGTTTGATTATACAGGATCTCTTGAAAATTATTGGTATGGTGGAAGATATGGTTTTGTTTACGGCATTGACAGATTGCTGGCTTGCCCGAGCTTTTTGGTTGGTAATGAAGCTGTTGATAAGGAAATGTTTGATATGGCACGATTTATCAGAAATATTGGATTTTTTAACGCTTTCAGGCCTGTTGATGATGTGGCCCCGTCGAATATTATTTTAACGGGAGATGTTATTTATGCCTCAGACCCTGAGAATAAGGTAACAGGTGTTTTGTCAGCTGACGGAATACCCGTGCCCGACTTTGAAATAGTTGAAGAGAATGAATGGATTAAACTTGATGAAAAGACGAAACGGCAGCTGATGCTTAAAAAAGCGCCAAAACCGGAAGATGCAGGCAAAACTGTGGATATAACAGTTAAAGCCCTTAACAGGGCCGGAGGATCAGAGATAAAGAAATTCTCCATACAGGTTAAATAGCCTGTGAACATAACTGTTATACCTTTAAAGTCATAAAGCTTTAAGGGTAATTATTAACTTCAATATAAATTATTAATGAAAAATATTATTTCAGTTATTGTAGGATTTCTGCTTTTTACTTTCATGAGCTGCAGTTCAGAAAGAAAAAAAAGTGACTATGATAATATACCTGTTGTAAGTCAGGCCCAGAAAAATGCCCTTAAGCGGATTGCTCAGTTGACGGAAATTAAGTGGCAACCTCTTATGCCCGGTATGATACCATCACGGAAAGGATTCTTCTCAGGTGAAATACAGACCGGGGTACCCTATTCTTCAGCCAGGGGCGTGGGCCGTTGGATAGGATATGATATTTCCCTTGAGACATTCATGACTGCATTGCAGAATCCTGAAAGTGTTTTATACACTGAAAATCTAAGGGAAGATCCTTATAATGTGCCTAATGCTGCCACCTATTACGGACTGACCTGTTCAAGCTTTGCACAGTATGCTTTCCGGGATGATTATTACCTGGGTACTTTAAGGGTTCACGAAAACCCGGAAGATGCAAATATGAGACTAATTGATGATCAGAGTTCTGACGGGATTGAATTATGTGATCTTCTGAACTCAGAGGTTAAAGCCCATATGGAAATTATTACGGGAATTACATATTCTGAAGGAGTGGTGGATTTTATTGAAGTAACGGAAATAGTACATACAGGCCCCAGAAGAAAAAAATATTCTGCTGCTGAATTTAATAAATATATTAAAGACAGAAGTTATTTTTTATACAGGTATAATTTTCCTGATGAAATACCTTATCAGCCTTCAAAATATGTGGCAGTGGACAACGAGGTTCCCCATGTGATAAAATATAATAAGGTACTTGCATTGGACAGAGGTAATAAAACAAATTATGTACAAGATACACCTGTGAAATTTAATATCATGGATAGCAATGCTACCCGGTTGATAATAAAAAAGGATAACACAATTATTGATAATATAGATATAATAAAAACCGGAGTAATAGAAAAA
>CAZJGI010000281.1:0-1849 GCA_964545315.1 uncultured Prolixibacteraceae bacterium | reverse complement strand
GTTATCATATAATAATCCGACCCATAAAGCCGCGACAGCAGCAATGTCGGAAACACAACCTGCATCTGCTCCCCTCATCTCAATGAATTTTTTAAGCCGCACATCAGGAAATACTGTAGATACATGCGTCTCCCAGTCAGGCATAACCGGTTTTAATCTGTGTTTTCCGTTCAGGAAATCCTGAAAGGTCATTCTACCGGCTGACAAATATTCGTTACCGCGATGAATAAAATATACTGGAACATCCAGAAGATAATCTACCCACCGTTCAAATCCAAAACCTTCATCAAAAATGAAGGGTAAAAAACCACACCGGTCAGGGTCAGTATCATCCCAGATATGTGCCCGGTAACTTAAATATCCGTTTGGTTTTCCACCCACAAATGGGGAATTGGCAAAAATTGCAGTAAAAACCGGTTGCAATGCCTGTGCAACGCGCATTTTCATTATCATGTCCTTCTCACTGCCATAATCCAGGTTAACCTGAATAGAGGCAGTGTTAACCATCATTTCGCGTCCGAGTTTACCCTTTAAAGGCATATATTTTTTCATCCATACATATCGCTCCTTTGGCATCCACGGAACATCCTCAGGATGCGAAAAAGGATCGACACCCATAGGAAGGCTGAATAAATCATACTCCTGACAAATTAAGTTCAGTTCCTTAAAATGATCTCTTGTCTCTAAAAAAGTTTCTTTAACAGTCTTGAAATTTCTTCCTGAGAGCTCAAACTGTCCGCCGGGCTCTAAAGTGATTGCTGCTCCCTCCTTTTCAAGGCCTGTTACATTCCCTCTCTCCAAAACCGGCTTCCAGCCTGTATTCTGCATCTTTTCAAAGATGGTTTCAATTCCCGGGTGAGAATTGTAACCAATCCGTTTGAAATCACTTTTATGGAATATAAATTTTTCATGCTCCGTGCCTATACCCCATTTTTCCTGTGGTTTACAACCCTTTTCAAAATATTCAATAAGCTGCGATTTATTCTTTATTTCTTCTGTTATGCCGGATTCAGATAATTTCATTATCACCAAAATTCAAATCAATCAATTACAATTTAAAAACATTCTCTTTTTTATCTCACAATCCGTTCACTGAAGTGAACGGCAAAGGATAAGGTTTTGAACATAGCAGCTGCCATAATCAAAAATAATCAGCTCGCTCAAGCAAACGGCAAAGGATAAGGCCCTGAACCACTTCATCTGCTTCATCGAAGCTGTATCCTTTGCCCTCGGTTTTAACCAACGGATAACAATTAAAAACATGTCATTTAGAATTCAAAATGCTGTCAAGCACATATCTTTCAACATGACGGTTTTTCCCTATATACGGAAAATCATGCATTGAAAGCATTGCCGGTGCATTTAATTCCACTACTATATAATTATCAAATGACGGGGCAAAACTGGTATCTTTAATTATTATATCGACACCTGCTATTTTCAACCCTGCCGCCTTAGCTGCCCTTACTGCTATCTCCTTATAAAAGTCAGGCATTTCGTCTGTTACATCTATACTATCCCCACCGGTACTTAAATTGGAATTTTTTCGTAAATATATTTTTTCTCCTTTTTTAATTACACTGTCTGCCGACAACGATGCTGACTTCAAATGCCTTGTTACCTCGTCATCAATATTTATTTTTAACAAAGGATATCTGTAATCTGTACCCCGACCATCATTTTTTTTATCAATAAGCTGCACTATCGTACTTTCACCATCTCCTGTAACATTTGCCGGTTCGCGAAATGCAATTGCCCTCACCTTGTAATCAATAACAAGAAATCTATACTCCCTGCCGGGGAAATATTCTTCAACAATCACCTTACCTGAATATCTGAAAGCGTTTTC
>CAZJGI010000280.1:0-1861 GCA_964545315.1 uncultured Prolixibacteraceae bacterium | reverse complement strand
AATCAAAAAAAACTACTTGTTAGCCTTAATCAAACATGGAATAAAGTCTCTGATTCTTCCTTTTTCGAAAGAGGTAATTTTTATTTTTTCCATTCAAAATATAATAGACAGGGAACACGAATTTTTCAGGTCGTAAGGTGTCTTTTCCCCGAATCGGAAATAAAAAAGAATCCCGATAGAAAGGGGTGGAACCCTATGCTTTTTACATTTAATTCTGATGGTTCAGATGTCCATTTATCAGTAGCCAGGGAGCAATGGTTTAAAAGGGGGAATCATCCAAACTGGCATCCGGACGGAGAGCAGATTGTTATGAACCTGACACCGGAATGGTTAGGTGAAACTGAAATGCGTTTTTGCATGTTCCATCACACTGGCAGGGACTTCAGGATTCTCTCCCGAAAACATTCCGGCAGTGGCCATCCCAGCGTTAATCCTGACTCATCTTATCTTCTTACAGATTACTACGTTAATGAATATAAAAAACTGAATTACAGTGAATGTCCTATAAAAATAATTGATCTTAGTACTGAAGAGGATATTACGGTTTGTACCGTTCATACTGACTTAACGGTTAGCAACAGCACGTACAGATTAGATCCTCATCCCGTTTGGAGCAGGGATTATAAAAAAATATGCTTTAATGGGGCTCCGGAAGGAAAAAGGGCTGTTTTTGTAGCCGGCTACCTTTTTTAAAAATAATATCTCAACCAAATCTCTGCTTTTTTACGGAACTGTTTGCTTCCGTATTCTGCATCTTCATTGCCTACCATAAAAAATGGCCATAATAATAATTCAAAATTTGTATATGGCTTATAACTGATCTGTGGAGAAAGTAAAAAACTATTATCTGCCAGATTATATATGGTAAATAATGAAACAGAGCTATACAGCAGGTTAAAAGGTTCAGGATGTGATAATTTGACATATACGTAATCTCTCATCATTGTCTTGGAACGGGAAATTGATGGAATGGCCAGCCTTGCATTTCCAATTAAGCCGGGATCATAACTGTTCAAACTGTTATTTAAAAAATTCAGATAATCAGTAAATTCTTTTTCAGAAAGCCCTTTGTTATTATGGTAATATTCCACGATCAGGGTAGTATTAGTACGGTTAAGATATCGCACCCCTAAAAGAAAAGAACCTCCTCTGCTGTTATACCTGGTAATTTCATTATCTGAAATATAATAGATATCATCATTCCCATAACTGTACTCACCATGAATCTCCAAATTTTCGCGAATATTAGTTGAAAAATCAACTCCAATACGAGACGGTTCTTTTTTATCCAACAGTGCCATCAGATCGATATCCGTATTTTTCACAAGAAAGTACAGTTTTATCGCAGCACCGGTTTTATTGACAGGGGCAAATCGTTGGTTAATTATAGATTCTGGTGGTAATAAAATAGCTGTTGCAGCAAAATTTTGCAGTAGTTCTGATGTAAAACTTTTATTGTAATTTACATAAAGGGATGTTTTACCTGCCAAAGCGAGGTCAGGGTTCTCGGGATCCTTTTCGGCATTCACATAACCAGCCGGATTAAATGCATAACCTTTGCCCCAGTTAAATCGCCTTTTACCAATACTCATGCTGAGGCGCGGTGAAAAATTAAGGCTGCCAAACAATTCATAAAATGAAAGTGACAAGGGCTCTTCTTTTAAGTATTGTGTATATACTTTCATGAAAAAACCTACTTGCTTGAAATTGTAACTGCCGTCAAGATAATAGTCAAGTCTGTATTGCGACAGGTAATCATTTTTTTCGGGAGAATCAAAAAACTGAATCCCGTATAATGGCGAATTTTTTCTGGTTTGTAACAATCCCCATTTAGTATCCAGATTACCATTGAATTGTATTC
>CAZJGI010000279.1:0-1869 GCA_964545315.1 uncultured Prolixibacteraceae bacterium | reverse complement strand
ACCGATCCATATCCAAAATATCCGGTACCTGATTGGGGTATTGAGTCACCCGAGCTGCTGCCAAACAGCTTTACTGCAATAATAGCAATACCTGACAACATTAATATTTATGCAACCGATAACGATAAGGTAGCTGCATTTATTGATGATCGGTGCAGGGGAATCGGGACCCTGGTGGATGACGCAAACAAAAGAGTTTACTATATTACAATCAGGGCAAATGATGATGAAGACGGGAATATTATATTTAAATATTATAATTCACGGCTGTCATACCTTTATCAGGCAAAACAGACAATTCAATTTGAAACAGACGGTACTTACGGCACTTATGATTCACCAGTGATACTGGAGTTGGAGCATGTGATAAACTAACTTAAGTATAAATGTCTGTTATTTTGTGTATCTTATTTTTACGTAAAAAAGTATATCATGATCAAAAAAATTATCAAAACTATAGTAATACTTACATTATTCTCAATGGTATTATCAGCTCAAACCACAAGTTCGCGTTTTATTATAAAGGATACAGTTGAGGCAATTACATTTTATGATAATTTATTTTTGGAAATAACCGGAGGCAGCCAGATGCTTTTTTCCGCTGATGCAAATAACCTAGATTTTACGGATCGTCTGACACCTCAGGTGTCAATATCTGCAGGTAAGTGGTTCAGCCCTGTTTTTGGAGCAGTTATTAAGGCTGAAGGGTTTTCTCTAAATGGATTCAGTACCACCGAAGGGGAGTATACCGCTGCCGGAGATAACAGCGGAATGTTTGATCAGGATCCTGTAAGAAAAGAGGTTACTATAAATTCTGACGGAACTTACAGGCATTTTATCAGATATACAAATCTCTCTTTTAACCTCTGTCTGAGTTTGACCAATATGATTTTGGGATACTCTGAAGGAGCATACTTTGACCTGGTGGCATCAGCAGGAGTGGGGGATATGTATGTTTTCAATTACAAAGGAATTCCTTCAAAAAATTCATTGTCAGGAAATGCCGGCATAACCATGAAATTCCATCCCTCACCTAAATGGGATATTAATATAAACGGCTCGGCTACCGCTTTTCCAAACGAATTTGAAGGAAGAATTGCAGGAGGCAAAGATTATGAAAATTATATAACTGCAAATATAGGATTGGTATACTATTTTAAAAGCAGAAGGTTTATAAACAAATAGTCTGATTTATAGATAACCATACGACAAAGTATACTATTGTTGATTTTGTGATTTAAGGAGCCAGTAAAGTCCTTTTACATCAAATTTAATGTCATCAAGTTTGAGAAGGACAAATATTTTTTCTATGTATGCTATAATGCCCCATCCGACTGCCAAATAATACATCCACGGGTAGAATCCAAATACAAACAGGATAAAAAAGAATATACCCTGGATATACCCGGCCGAAACCGCCGAATATAGGTGTAATCCGGGTATTTTGCCAAACCGGATAAATGCAATAATATAACTGATTACAAAAACAGTCAGAAAAAGATAGAGCACCCACGCATGAGGTTCAATTGAATCCCAGCGAAAACGGAAAATGCCTAAAAGAGCAATAGCATATGTACACATATCGGCAAGATTATCAAGAGCAGCGCCAAAACGTGTCCTCAGGTTAAAATAGCGTGCAATGCTACCATCAAGGATATCGCTGACCAGACTAATACATATCAGTATTACAAACCACTTCTCATGGTTCAAGATTGCAAGAGCTAAGATTACAGGAAAAATAATAAGCCTGTAAAAACTAATGGTATTTGGTACATTAAGAATATTTTCTCCTTTTACTATTAATCTCATATGGTTAAAATTTTGAATCATTTCCTTTTAACCGTTCACTGAAGTGAACGGCAAAGGATA
>CAZJGI010000278.1:0-1899 GCA_964545315.1 uncultured Prolixibacteraceae bacterium | reverse complement strand
ATAATAAGGCGGCGTTTCATATTATTAAGATTAATGATTTTCCAAGTTATCATATAGCCTGCTCGCATATGCTTTAATCATACACCGGGTTGATTTTCAAAACATGGTCGTTTTATAATTAATTTTTTAAAACATGTCGGTCCTGAAAACAAAACCGTTTTGGTTAAAATTATAACTTATTTCCCAACCTGACCAGTAAATCCCTGCCACGAAATCGCCGGCCTTGATCCCTGATTTAAAACTGAAACCCTTGAAGAAGTCATAATACAGACTTATATCATATTCGTTGAAATACCATATTTCAGCATTCTGTTTAAATAACGGGTATTTATAATTTTCGTTGTATCGGTGATATATATAAGATGCCCCCAAAGATATTTTAGGGGCGAAATAATACCCGGCGGATGCTTTTATCCCAAAATCAAACACATTATCATCAGTTTCCAGTGTTGTTCCCTCAATACTTATCTCTTTTATTCTGGAATAAGTCAGGAAGGGGCTTAATTTAAATGCAAAACTATTGTCTTCAGATTTAAATACTTTCATGGGCACGGCTAATCCTGCCTCATTTACTCCCCCTGAAGTAATGTATTTTGGATTTATATCAAAATATTGATTCAATGGACGATAATACTCGATACCAAAAGCAATATTGTCTGAAATGTCCATTCCTAATACAAACATGATAATGTCCTTTGTGTTTTCTGCATAATCCTCAGGATTAATGCCATAACCCGGATGGAAGCTACTGTAATAATGTTTGGGGGTAAATGGTTGTAAAAACTTATCATTTGATTTTACAGGTTCTCCGGTAATAAAATCTTTTGCATAATTTCTTTGTTGGATCCAGAGGCTGTCGTTAGGATCTGAATTTCGGTGTCCCCTGAATCTTTCGGTATACTTACCTGCAGAGTAACTTAAAAATTCGCGGTACTTATCTTTTGCATCTTCTATCCTTCCCATATTCTGAAGGGCAATAGCATCCAAAAAAGAACAGTCACTAAAATAAAGCGCATCAGGGTAAAGAGACAGTAAACTATCCATTTTCCCCGGAACCTCCTCATATCTCCCGTCATTAATTGCATTAACTGATTCGGAATAGAGTGATGCTATTTTATAATCAATTGATTTTAGTGAATTGGCATTTTCGATTGTTTTACTGTTCTGATATTTACCATCCTTCATCGCCAGTTCCTGCAGAAATAATTCATAATTAGATTCAGAGATCAGTTCATTTTCATTATTCCGCAACAGGATGCCATCTTCTGCTGAACCGTATTTATATAATCCAATATCCTCGTTATAGCTGATCAAACCGGGATTAAAAGTTGCACAGCCGGTAAGTAAAAAAATCATAAATATAATGATCAGGGGGGCCTTTACAGCAATGGCACGGATTACAAATCCGTGCCTACCGCGGAATTTTACGCTCTGATTTGGGTGAAAATATATTTTAATATTCATCTGATATTGTATTTAATGGAAAAAGGAATTCAAAAAAATCATTTATGAATTGCAAAAGTAATAATTGAAAGGATATGACTTGAATTATGACTTTTAAAATTGATATCGTATTCGCAGAAATCGTTATAATCCTATTCTCTGCTGCTTTCGAATAATCCGGGTAACCGGGATAAATCAAATAATAAAAAATTGAATTTATTAACTGAATTTTTTATTGTGGATTAAATTAGTTCGCCTCCTGGAGAAGTTAAACTAAAAAAGTTCACCTTTGGGCGGAGTTGTACTGAAACTAATTTATATTTCCCAATACTGCGATTATTAAAATATATATGATCCATCAGGTGTTTCCAATTAATTGAGCAATTAAATACTTAAAGGTAAATTCAAGTTGAAGAGGATTCATATTCTAAATCTTCTTTCCGATATAAAACATAT
>CAZJGI010000277.1:0-1900 GCA_964545315.1 uncultured Prolixibacteraceae bacterium | reverse complement strand
TCGCCCTGAAAGTATTCCACATAAACGGATTACACGATTCACGTATAGCCTGAACCGCATTTAACGGTGTAACATGATCATGTGTGCACTTTATAGGATATGATACAGGTCCGGAGCAGGAAAAATAGGTATTAGTTGTTATTACCTCTTCCTGGAATCCTATTAAAACATTCAATACTTTAAATGTTGAACCAGGTGGATATTCAGCCTGCAAGGCCCTGTTAAAAAGGGGCTTCAAAGTATCCACCAGGAGCATTGTATAATTTTTACTCCTGACTCTTCCCCTGAGAAGTCCCGGATCATATGCCGGTGCACTAACTAAAGTAAGTATTTCACCTGTAGCAGGTTCAATCGCGACCACACTGCCCTTTTTATTCTGCAGAAGGGTTTCAGCATAAAGCTGAAGATCTATATCCACGGTCGACTTTAAATTGCTTCCAATCTCAGGTGTCAGATCCTCTGCACCATCAAGAAAAGCAGTTTTAATACGATTATGCACATCCACAAGATATTTATTGATGCCTTTTTTTCCCCGGAGCCATTTCTCATAAGTTTTCTCAATACCACTTTGTCCGATATAATCTCCTATGCTGTAATAGCTGTCTTTTTCCAGATCTTCCCTGCTGACCTCACCCACATAACCCAACAAATGAGCGGCAGAGGGGTATACATATTCACGCAATGTTCTTGACTGAGTATGAAATCCGCTATATTTATATAATATCTCCTGAAGGATGGCATTCGTTTCGGGAGGTATTTGTTTAACAAGAACTGAAGGTTTATAATATGAATATTCTTTTGCCTGTTTAATATTATTGATAATCTCCTCTTTGGAAACATCAAGAAGGTTACATAAATAGATGGTGTCAAAATCAGCCATTTCCCGGGGAGTGATCATCAGATCGTAAGCAGGCTTATTAAAAACAAGCAGTTTATCATTACGATCATAGATAAGTCCCCGGGCAGGATATTGAACCACCTCCCGTAAAACGTTATTAGTGGCATAAACCTTATAAACAGGATCAAGTATCTGAAGACTAAACAGTCTGATTATAAATACCAAACCTGTAAGTACGAAAATACCAACTATTACATAATTTCTTTTCGAAAATGTATCCACACTATTCTACTTCCTGAAAATTATAAACTGACTCAAAACTATAATAAAAATAGAAAATATTGAGCTTAACATGACACGTAAAAGTGTATTAAAAAAATCGGAAAAAGAGAATACCTCCAGATAGAACAAAATAAAGTGGTGAATTATTACAGAGATAACTGTATATTTTAAAAACCATGGAAATTTATTTTGCATAAGGCCCGGGTAATTATCCAGGTCTTCATCCCGAACGGAAACAGACCTTATCACAAAAGGCCTGATATATGCAATAAAAACAGAGGCAAATGCATGTATCCCCATACTGTTTGAAAAAATATCTACAGTGATCCCGATAAAAAATGCAAGTGTCAGTAACAGATAAGCAGGGGAGTTGACAGGCAGCAAAAGAATAAACAAAATATACATGAACGGATTAATATACCCGCTTAACTGCACCTGGTTCAAGATAAGTATCTGTATCAGAACCAGGAGAATGAACATTACTGTATATTTCAGATAGCTGCTAATCATTAGTGGTCATTTTTTCCAGTTCCCAAATTTCATCCCTGTGCGAATTTTCAATAATTTCTACATAGGAAAGAGACTTGAAGTCAGTGCCGAGCGACAGGGTTATGGTATAATAATTATCCCCCTCGCCGCGGGAAAAATCATTTATAGTACCAATTATTATACCTTCCGGGAAAATCGATGAGAATCCGCTGGTAACAATCGTATCGCCTCTGGCAATATCCACATGTATCGGTATCTCCTTCAGGTTTGCAGTCCGGTAGTCGCCGCCTT
>CAZJGI010000276.1:0-1919 GCA_964545315.1 uncultured Prolixibacteraceae bacterium | reverse complement strand
ATAAGCTTTTAAAAAGTTAAAATCTTTAATAAGTTACGGATAATTTTATTATGTTGAGAGCATAACCATAGTTTTTTTTGAAAAAATTGATCTTACATTTTTATGACTATATCTTCCATATTTCATTATATATTGACACAGCAAAAAAATAGTTATAAAATTTCGATCAGATGGATATTGCAACTCCACTATTATTCCCAGTTACAAAGGTTTTGACATTAGCATTTGCATCAATAGTCATTTGTATGGAATTATCTGCACAAACTGCCTTTAATGATGATCCGGCAGCACCGGGTGAATGGGGGTTCCGGCCACATGACGGCAGCATATCAAAGAGGAATCCGCCGGGTTTTTCATGACGGACACAGAAGATGAGATGTATAACCAATTTTACCCCAGGCATCTGTGGAGTCCCTATGCCAGCCATTCAAACCGTGCGTGGTATTTCCTTGGTGAGATAGGGATTTCCTTGTTGGATTAAGTGGAAGATGCCGATAAGTGGGTATTGTTTGATGCTAATGTGTTTTTTAACGGTTTTGCACCCCTATCAGGAAGGTAAGAGATCACTTGATGAGGCAGATTATGAGATAAATGAAAATACCTGCGCAGTGAGAGTGAAAACAAAGGATGGCAGAATAACAACTCACCTGTACAACCTTTTCTCCGGAATTACACCTCTTACACCACCTTCCGGTTTAGGAATATCACCATTGAATCTAGGTATCAGATGTATATGAACATGAGGGATAGTCTGTCCTGCGGCACTATTGATATTTATCCCGACATTAAAACCGTCAGGATTATATTTCTTTGTTAAAAAAACTTGTAATTCATTGACCATAAGCCAGCAGGCTGCCTGCTCTTCAACAGTAAGTTCAAAATAATCCGGACAGTGACGCTTAGAAATAATAAGGGTATGTCCCTTGTTTACAGGGTATTTGTCATATATAGCAAAGGCAAGGGATGATTCTGTAATAATCTCCCTTGAGGGATCCAGGTTGCAAAAGGGACAGGAATTTGGTTGTGAATGTTTAATGTTGGATTGTTTCATATACTTCTATAAATAGCCTAATGTTTAAAGGTAAAAGCTATTTTTACAATTTATATTCCTCATAGCCCCTATTTGAAATTAATTTTTTACAACTTTTTTGAAGTTATTTTATAGCAATATTCTCCGACAAATTGATGGAATAGTCACCCGGAATAGTAACTTGAATTTTTTTTAGAATCTTAGTGACTGACACTCATTCATCATATTCCATTCATACAATATCAAGTCTTTTCTTTTTTCAATTAAATTATTGACGGCATTTTTTTTCTTTTCCTGTTGTTTTGTATGGCCTGTAAAGGTAACAGATTTTAGAATTTATTGTTTCTCCAGCCTTAAAATTGAACCTCTTGAAAAGTATTGAGTCCTGTCCGTTTACAAAATTACTTGCTATCTAAAAGGCCTCATTATATTCATAAGGTATTGAGAAAGTGCCAAAATTATTGATCCGAAATTTAGTGTATACAATCCATGGAATTTTTATTTTAAGCTTACAACTTTCAGACTGATCCCAATTTTTTGGAGACTATAATTAAAATTAAACAGCCTGGTAAAAAAATTATTGTAAAAATTTTGCAAGTTAGTAAATATTAACTAACTTTGTTTTAATTTTAATTAGTGTGCATGAAAACGGAAAGTAAAAAGGTGGACTATTCTTCACGACAGGAAAATTCGCAAGAACTCTATAACGCTGAAATTGCTGGCAGCGAAAGGCTCCGTGCTCTGATTTTGACAGGCATGCTGGGATTAGAAGCCGTTCTGCTCATGGTCATCTATATTTTCTATAGAAATCAGTATCTTTTACTTTTCAACACTAACATTGCCATTTATGCCATACTTATTTTTACGGTGGTGATTATCATTTACGAAT
>CAZJGI010000275.1:0-1920 GCA_964545315.1 uncultured Prolixibacteraceae bacterium | reverse complement strand
CCCCGAAAAGACTTTTATTAGGTCCTTTTCCTCCGTCCCTGCCTATTTCAATTTGTTCCTGTGCAGGAAAAAAAAGATCAATCAGGTCATTATCCCACCTATCCAGTCCTTCACTACCCAGCCAAATCCGGTGCTTTGCGGTAATCTCATAACCCGGGCTGGTTCTCCTATCTGTTATCAGCACCTTTAATCCTGTTTCCGCTGCTTTTATTGCAGCAAAATATCCTTGCAGTCCTGCCCCGTTTATCACAAGGTCATAAACATCAAACTGCGGGGATCCTGAAAATTGACGGTTTACTTCAGCCAGTGCCTGATAATTAAACACTCCCGGTGCTACCATAATGGCACCTGTTGCCGGTAGTGTGTATTGTAAAAAATCTCTTCTGTTCATCTTTTAATTAAAAACAGGTGAATATAAGAAATGAATTTGTTTTTCGCCTCATTTTAGGTGGAAGTCAAAAATCCTTAAAAGGTTCTCTTGGCTCAACCTCAGCCATCTTCTCTTGCCATGAATAAAATTTTTCAGTGACCATTTTATATTCAAAAGGATTGAGTTCCGACAAATCATTCTGCTCAGCCACATCTTTTGAAAGGTCAAATAAACCATTATGTTGTTCCCTCCTCTCAGATTTGATCCATTTCATATTGCCGATCCTTGCAGCATACTCCTCCCTGAATTCCCAAAACATCTCATCTCTTGCCAAATCTTTTTCACCTGTGAGCAAGGGCAGAATTGAAAATCCGTCAATTACAATAGAATCAGGCTTATCCACACCTGCAATTTCAAGTAATGTAGGAAAAATTTCCAGTGAACTGATAAAATTATCAATCACCCTTCCGTTATCAATTTTCCCCGGCCACTTAATAATGCAGGGCACTCTCAGCCCTCCTTCCCTCATATTAGCTTTTCCTCCTGAAAGAGGTGAATTATCCGAGCCTGTTCCTCCACCATTATCTGAAAAAAATATCACAATCGTATTATCAGTCAATCCATAATCTCCCACAAGTTTCAGAACATTACCTATGGCATTGTCCATGCAGGTAACGGCTGCCATGTAACCTCTTCTCCTTTTCTCCCGCAACGTAGTTCCTTCCGGATACAAGGCAAGATATTCGGGAGGTGCCTGAATAGTCCCTCTTATTTCAGGATCCAGGCTGGAGGATCCGTGCGGGGCATTAAACGGCAGATACAGAAAAAAAGGCTTATCCTTATTTTCAGAAATAAACCTTATAGCTTCTCTCTCAAAAAGATCAGTTGAATAAGTACCCTTATCCTCAATTGTAGGATCATTATTTCTATACATAGAGGGCACATAATACCTTTCATGCGTATAATAATCAATCCCCGTATTGGAAAATCCATAGTATTCATCAAATCCTCTCTGTAAAGGAAGAAATCTTTTTAACTGGCCAAGGTCCCATTTACCAAAAATACCGTTATAATATCCTGCTTTTTTCAACAATTCAGGTAAAAGAACCTCTCTTGTGTCCATCCCAAGAACCCTCTCCGGTGAAGTACTGTATTCATAGGGTGTATAAACATGACCATCCTCAATTCTGTTATTCCTGAATAGCTCAAAGGTTCCGTTCCTTTGGGGATATCGGCCCGTTAGAAGACTGCCACGTGAAGGGGTACAGGCTGAACAGGTAACATAAAAATTGGTAAATCTGGCTCCCTCTCTTGCCAGTTGATCCAGGTTGGGGGTTTTGATGTCCTCTCTGCCATAAATTCCCAGCTCATTATATCCCTGGTCATCTGAAACAATAAGTATAATATTTGGCATATCTTGTTTTATTTCCTCTGTTTTTTGAGTGCATCCTGAATGAATAAAGCAAAACATGGCAAGGGTACAGTGAATAAAATCAAATTTCATACTATTATTTTTTCAATTTATTAATCTGCAATTTTCGTATCAACTT
>CAZJGI010000274.1:0-1930 GCA_964545315.1 uncultured Prolixibacteraceae bacterium | reverse complement strand
AAACTATTGTTGAACCAATTTTTTAAAAGTCATTTTACTCTGTTAGCATACAAATAAACTGATATTACCCTAACAAAACTAAATTTACCCCAAAAAAACTAATGATGGATGAATCTTAAACAAATTAAACCAGTTTTACTTTGATTCAATCAAAATAAACTATATTTACCCTTGGGAAAAGAAATTTACCCCAGTAAAAAGAAAAAAATGAAGAAAATAGGATTTACATGGCTTCAGGACAGACTAAACATTCAGGGATTTAGGTTAACACATGAGTCATATATAGGAACGACAGAAAAAACAGAATTAAGGTCAACAAATACTATTGTGCGTACATTCAAATCAAAATATGATGTAAAAACTGATAGCCCGATGTCTCATTTGGAATTTGCTTTAAAGTATGATGATTTAAATCTTGCTTTTTTAAAGGAAGTTTTCTCAAATGTTGAGCATCAAACAATAGAAGACTATATAAAGGCATTTCCAAATAGAAAATATCCAAGAATTATTGGCTTTCTTTATGAATTGATAGTGGGTAAATCAATTGAGGTCAAAGTCACTACTACTAATTATGAGGATGTACTGGATTCTACCAGATATTTCACCGGGAAAATTACAAAAATATCCAAATGGAAAGTTAATGATAACCTGTTAGGTTCAAAAGATTACTGCCCGGTGATCAGAAGAACCGCTGAACTTAGCGAGTTACTTAATTGGGATATTAAAGCGGCAATTGAAAATCTAAAACATAAATACTCTCCTGATATTTTTAAACGAGCCAGCTATTATCTTTATAAAAAAGAATCAAAATCCTCTAATGAAATAGAAAGAGAAGATCCACCGCAAGACAGGTTGGATAAATTCATTGCTTTGCTGGAGGAAGCAGGTCAAAAAACCTTTGAAGAATCATTATCTGAAGAAGAATTAGTTCGTTTACAAAATACTATTGTTGATCCAAGATATGCTGATCACGCTTTTAGAAACTTTCAAAATTATGTAGGTCAAACAATGAGAGACTATTCTCAAAAGATACATTATGTTTGTCCACCCCCACAATTTGTACGATCACTTATGGAAGGATTGGTTAACCTCAATAAAAAGAACGAATCAACTGAACCCATTTTAAAAGCCACAATAGTTTCATTTGGATTTGTGTATATTCACCCATTTGAAGACGGAAATGGACGGATTCATCGCTTTCTGATTCATGACATCTTAGTACGTGATGGAATTGTTCCAAACAGTACAATACTTCCAGTTTCAGCTCAAATACTTGCCCGTATGAATGAGTATAATGCAACTTTAGAGTTACTTTCAAAGCTGATTGAAAGAAAAGTAAGATATGATATTAATGATGCTGGAGAATTAACGGTTCATAATGCAAGAGAAATAGAAGGATTATATAGATACCCAGACCTGACAACTCATGCTGTCTTTTTAGCAAAAGCAATACAGTCTGCAGTTAATAAAGATGTTCCGGAAGAACTTTTTTTTCTTCAATGCTATGATGAACTTAAAACTGACATTCAAAATATAGTAGATATGCCAGATAAAAAAATTGATCGTATGATTTTATTTCTTCATCAGAATAAAGGAAAACTTGCAAATCGAAAACGAAATCAGTACAAAGAATTGAGCGATGAGGAAATAAATAAAATGGAACAAGCGTACAATAAGATATTTGAAAGGATATTGGACACATTGTAAAGCCGGACACACTTATCCTATCCCATTTTTATTATCAGGAAGTATAACAGAAGGGAAAATAAACCCTATTAGCAGTTGTAACCCTAATAAACCATTCATTTACTGGCTGTTAAACTGATCACCAGGAAGAATCTTCAACTTTATAATTTAACGTTGCAATCTAATATTTTAAAAAAGTAGTACCTATCCAGATCAATGATACCAATAGTTCTGGAGTATTCGG
>CAZJGI010000273.1:0-1956 GCA_964545315.1 uncultured Prolixibacteraceae bacterium | reverse complement strand
GACAAAGAAAAAAACTTAATTAAAAAGGGATTACGTATTCCTGTCTTTGTAAAGACAAAACATTATTCAATTTTTTATTCAATTTTAAAAAGAATTAATTATGAAAACACTCGGTAAATTTAAAATTAATCTGGAAAAAGTAATCAATAATGAGGAGTTGGTGAACTTGAGAGGAGGCTACTGGGTGCCTGGTGATCCTTGCCCAAGTGGAATGGAATTTCGATGTGAGTGCGTTGGTTCGGTTGGAACATGGCACGGTTGTTATTCAAGCAAATCTGAAGCAGAATCTGATGGTGAGCAGTGGTGCGCTTCAGGAACTGCTAGTTGTCATCTAGTTTATTATAATCCTTAATGCATTTTGATTTGGAAGAGAGGTTTACAGGAACCTCTCTTTATTAATTTTTCGAGCAATAATAAAAGCAAAGTATTTATAACTCGTAACATAATGAGAGATAAAAAGCAGAACCTATATAAAAAATGTATATTTATTCATCAAAGACTATTATATTTTCTAATATTTTTACATGCAATTTCCTGTGAGAAGGATATAAATAAAATAAAATCTATCCCTGAAATAGATATTGAAACAACAATAAATAGCATGGATGAGTCTTCAAAAATTGAAATATTTTCAGAAATAAATTATATAATGCTTGAAACAAGTAAAGAAAGCATTATAAGTGAATATCCCCGTTTTTATTGCGATGAAAAACATATTGTATCGAATGCCTTCAGACAAATTCTATTATTTAACAAAAACACAGGAAGCTTTGAAAAAGAATTAGGAGTTCGAGACAAAAGTCCTACTGGTTATGCATTTACACTGGGATGTATTGCATTTGATGAAAAAAACAAAATAATATACGCAGCAGATTGGAACAGAAATTATATCGGATATAATTTCAATGGAGAAATAACTAAGTCCATAAAGTTACCGCATAAATATATTTCTTCAGCTGGTATTGTAAACGATTCAGTATTTGCAGGCTATATTTCTGGATATATAAAACATGAAGAAATAAAGATTATCAATTTTAGAAAGAATGGAGAAGTTATTAAAATCTTTCCCAACAATTTGCCTTATGGAAATATTGATGGTTCTTTTATGTATAGTGCTTATGAAGGTATATTTTATAGAACTAACAATTCTTTATGTTTTAAGGAGATATACAATGATACTCTTTACCAGGTAAAAAACGATTCTCTTCTACCACGTTTTGTCTTTAAAATGGGCAAATACAGTCCACCCCCAGAAAAGCGCAGTGAACTTGAGGAAATTATTACCCGAGATAAATTAGGCAATGTTACATGGCTTTTGGATAATTATGTAGAGACTAAATATTTATGTGAATCAGTAAGATATATTTTATTCGAATTTAAATATCAAACTGTAGAATACTGGGGATTCTATGACAAAAAAACAGGTGAAACACACATTAGAAAAAATGAGGATAATATTACAGTGAACGGTATTGGAATGCCCTTCCGGTTAACAAGAACTTTTATCAACCAAAAAAATCAGGAGCTTGTAACATTTATTGATGCATTCGAATTAGTACTTTGGGTTGAAAGTAATCCTGAAAAAGTAAAAGCTTTACCACAAGAAGTTCACCAGCAGTTCAAAGAAGTAAAAGACTCAGACAATCCAGTGGTTATAATAGCAAAATTAAAAGAATAATGCCCAAATCCCCTCACTATAAGCAACTCGACTTCATGGACTGTGACCCCACCTGCCTGCGAATGGTTGCAAAGTATTATGGCAAAACATATAGCTTGCAGTATTTGCGCAACCGGTCTTATATCACCCGTGAGGGGGTGTCCATGCTGGGCATAAGTGAGGCTGCAGAGAATGTTGGTTTTAGAACAAAGAGTTATCGTCTTACATGGGAAGAATTGCGTGATAAGCGGAGGCGCGAGCTTGATTACAAACGTTTCCAGCAATCATCGGCAGATAAA
>CAZJGI010000272.1:0-2017 GCA_964545315.1 uncultured Prolixibacteraceae bacterium | reverse complement strand
AAAGATGCCGTCGCCTGACAGGAGATGTTGCCGGAAAAATTACTGAGGCATTAAACACCATCCATGCCAACCAATATATTGCAAATAAGCAAAGTAATGAAACTGTAAATAATTGTCTGGCATGCCATGGAAAAGAGGGAAAAGTTAACAATTCTTCGGTAATGATGGATTGCAATTCGTGCCACCCTGAATCCATAGGCCATAAAGTGTTTGCTGACATACATTACAAACTTATGAAGGAATAAACAAACTATAACCATAAAATTTGAAAGTATGAAGACAAAATCAGTTGGTTTTATTGGAGGAGGGAGAATTACACGAATTTTTCTCAAGGGTTTTGCCAATAAAAAAGTCTTACCCGGAGATGTAAAAGTTTATGAACCCGATGCCGGAATATTCGCGAAATTACAGGCAGATTTTAAGATGGTGTCAGCGGCAGATTCTGCTTCAGGCGCCGCTAAACAGGATTTGGTTTTCCTAGCAGTTCATCCGCCGGTCATGATGGAAACATTACAGGCTATAAAAAATGCTGTTACGGAAAATACAATCGTAATTTCACTTGCCCCCAAAATTTCAATCGGAAAAATGGCCTCAGTCCTTGTTACCAAAAAACTGGTGCGGGTGATCCCAAATGCGACGTCCTTTATCAATAAAGGGTATAATCCGGTATCTTTTGCTGACGACTTTGACAAAAAAGAGAAAAAACAGGTGTTGAAATTTTTGGGGAAACTGGGTATTACTTTTGAAACTGAAGAAGCCAAACTTGAAAGCTATGCTATTGTATCAGCCATGCTGCCTACCTGTTTCTGGTTCCAGTGGCAGGAGATTGGAAACATTGCGCTTGAAGCAGGCCTCTCAGAAAAAGAAGCAAAAAAGACAGTTTATTCAACAATGAAAAAGGCTCTGAAAATTTACTATAAATCCGGATTAACACCTGAACAGGTAATGAATTTAATTCCGGTGAAACCAATTGGAGAAAATGAACCGGAAATCAAAAATATCCTGAACAGTAAATTGCTGGGACTTTATTCCAAAATAAAACCTTAATATGCGGATACTAATAATATGCACCGGTAACAGTTGCCGCAGTCAGATGGCGCATGGATTTTTAAAATCATTTGACCAAAGACTGGAAGTAGCCTCGGCAGGCACTGAGCCTTCCGGGAAGCTGAACAGAAAAGCAGTGGAAGTGATGAAGGAAGCAGGCATCGACATTAGTCACCACTCCTCAGATTCCGTTGAAATCTACCTGGATAAGGAATGGGATTACGTGATTACTGTTTGTGGCGGGGCCAATGAAAATTGTCCGGTTTTCACGGGAAAAGTAAACCACCGGTTGCACATTGGATTCGACGATCCGTCACATGCTACAGGATCTCCTGAATTTATCCAAAGTGAATATTACCGTGTACGCGATGAGATAAAAGATGCCTTTTTCAAATTGTATAAAAATGAATTTTTACCCCGGCTGAAATGAAAACAGAAGATTTAAAACTGATTGTAAAAGAGAAATACAGCTCAATTGCAAAACAAAGTAGCCTGTTTAGTCAACAGGGTTGCTGCGGTGGTACTGGCTGTTGCGGTGAGCCTGAATTCAGCATGGTTGCCGGCGAATATAGCAATCTTGCAGGATATATTCCTGATGCGGACCTGGGCTTAGGCTGCGGACTGCCTGTTGAATTTGCAGGAATAAAAGAGGGTGACAGCGTGCTCGATTTAGGCAGCGGTGCAGGTAATGACTGTTTTGTGGCACGTATGCTGGTGGGAGAAACAGGAAAGGTTACCGGACTTGATTTTACGAAAGAGATGATTGAAAAAGCCCGGAATAATCTGGCAAAAACCGGTTTTAAAAACATCGAATTCATATCAGGCGATATTGAAGAAATACCATTACCTGACTCTGCTTTTGATGTCGTGATAAGTAATTGTGTATTAAACCTTGTTCCAGACAAGGAAACTGCGTTCAGGGAAATTTACCGGGTGTTGAAACCGGGAGGTCATTTTTGTATTTCTGATG
>CAZJGI010000271.1:0-2067 GCA_964545315.1 uncultured Prolixibacteraceae bacterium | reverse complement strand
ACTGGCCTGTTATAATCATCGCGATGAAATACGCCTACGTATGGATCAATTCCGGCCTTGATCAATGCACCTTCGATTTTCCCATATAAAATTCCGTATGCATAATTTAGAAGGCAGTTACACAAATCAGTTGCCGGATGTTGCTGGCGTCCGTTCATTTTAAAACTATCTGGCAGGGTCATATTTATGGCTTCAAAATATATTCGGGAGGCTGCACCTTCCCATCCACGCAATCCTGCAGCAATGTCAGGCATCACTTCCCCTTCAAGACATTGTGTTTTTGTACGATAATCTTCAATCCGGCTGATTGCCGTTTTTATTTTTTCAGTCATAACTTCAGATTCCGGATGCAGAGAAAGTAATAGTGCCTGCTGGTTTTCCATTTTTTGCATAACAATGGATTTTATCCAGGTTATTGCAGCTTTTGAAAAAGTAAATTCAATTTGTCCTTTTCTTATTGTTGAAACTGATCCATATTTATGGCTCCATATCCGGCCTTTAGGATTTCCTGTTTTGTCAACAAAAAGCACTTCGATTTCATTTTCAATAGCCAGCAAAGCGGCGTCACTAGTAATTTGTGCCCCTTTTGATATCACTATACTTTTTATTCCCGAGGGGTGAATGCGTTGTTTCCCGTCCTTATGGATTACCAGAAAGGTGTCATTGTCTTTTACCAGACTAGTTCCATATGTATTTAAAATTAGTTCCATAATTATCTTATTAACCAGTTGCTATCGTTCACAAATAGTTTGTTCCGCGCACGGGTAACAGCAGTATAAGCCCATTGATACAAAGCTGATCCCCTTAACGAATAAAGGCTTTTGCCAAGGTACAAATATACTTCATTCCATTCACCACCCTGGCTTTTGTGGCACGTAAGGCAGTATCCATATGTTGCACGCAAGGCATTTAGGTAAGCATCATTCCTCATCATTTTTTTAAATAATGGATTAAGTTTTTTCCTGTTTTTATCAGAATAAATTTCAATACCCCTTTTTCTCATTCGCAAAACAAAATCTATAAGCAGGGTTCTATGCTGATTATCGTTAAGATTAACTTGTCCGTTTGCAAGAAGATCTTCAATTAAAAGCAGTTTATAATTTCTTTTACTAGCCATTTCTTCCACCTCAACAAAAATAAAGGTAAGGTCAGCCCGTGTAATTTTTTCGCCAATCGATTTAACCGTTACCAGGTCGCCATTTACCAGATCGACAATGTAGTTGTTTTGAGTAACCAATAATAAATCACCGGGAACAAGAAGTCCGCTATTGCCATGAATTTGCTGGCGAACATAATTCGCCAGCGTATTGCAGTCTTTGTTTGAATGAGTTATCAAAGTTGAGTATTCGAACCCATTTAATTTAATTGAATCGATGTATTTTTCAAGTAACGAAATTTCAGATTGAATAATTTGGATTGATTTAAAACCTTTAAGCGGAAGTGGATTGAAACTTATTTTACGTGGGTATTGTTGATCCTGTTTATGAATAAGAACATTTACAGTTTGAATATTCTGATTACCTTTTTGTTTATATGTTTCGGCTGTATTTCTTAAAATCGTGGCACATGCCAGTATGTCGTTTGTACTATCGTGCCTAAGAATTTCGGTTAAAGTATATTCAACAATTGGCTGCCCGGGGAAACAGCTTTGCAGTGTTTTATTGTCTAAAGCAGGTGATTCTTCCTGGGTAATGGGTGGTAACTGAGCGGGATCGCCAACAAAAATAAATTTACCTTTCGGATCATACCGGAAAAGGTCGCCAAGTAAGTCTCCATCTCCAAATTTCGCATTCGAAGTATTTCCTGTTATTTTGTTGGAAATCATCGAGGCTTCATCAACAATGTAAAGATTACTTGTTGTTGTTTTTATCACCAAAGGCTCGAAAAACAATGAAAGTTGCTGATAATTGCCCGCAAGGTTTTGTTTTGGTTTGTTGTTTTCGATGTATTTTTCCACATCGTCAGTAAGCGAAGCCATTCGATAAACCATGCTGTGCACCGTTCGGGCTTTTACTATCGTTTTGTCGGATAAAATTTTAGCCGCCCTGCCAGTTGACGCTAATATGG
>CAZJGI010000270.1:0-2102 GCA_964545315.1 uncultured Prolixibacteraceae bacterium | reverse complement strand
CATTAGAATAGACATATTTATAAAAATAATATCTATAAAAATCACAATATATATCAAAAAAAGTATACATTTTTTAAGGCTGCAAAATTATTATAAATATAATAATTTATCAATATTACAATCAATTATGTGAAAAGAAATAATGAATTAAATCATAAATGGTTTTTATATATGATTTTACAGAATTTTGTTACTCGGCAATAAAATATAAATCTATAGAAAACAAAATGTCAAAGAACGTATGATTAGCTTATTCTTAAAAGAATAATGTATTTTTATTTTGTAAAATTAAGTCGAAATCTATATTCTGGCCAATAACTTTCATAGCTTTTATCTCATCGGTTGAGATCGGTACCAAAAATATACTGTCACTGTTTTCGTAACATTCCTGAACCTCTCTTAAATCGGTTTTTATTTCGTTAAAAACAACCCGGTCGGTATTAGCCAGGAAAATGGATTTTTGCACACGGGTGCATCCCTTTTTAATGAGATATTTGGCTACCTGAGTCCGTACTTTATTATTTTCAATATCATACATCACAAAATATATCATTTTTTCGCTGCTGTTATTAAATTGTTTTACAATTCCAAGTATTTGTTCGATCCTTTCAGACAATGGCTTCAAAGTATCCACCTCATATTTTTTCCGTATTGTGGGTGAACCTTCCAAACCTGCATGTTTAATTTTACGGAGTTTTTCAATAAAACTGAGTTCTTTTTTCTTTTTAGCCATTACATAAGATGTTGTACCAATAGTTGTTGACAAATTTTATTGAGTTCCGGGTCCGTACCGTTACGCGGTGATATTACCACTGTGTATCCCTTTTTCCCGTAAAACAGGTTAATTTCAGCTTGTTTATGGCCCAGTGTAAATTTGAACTTCTTACCGTAATGAAGGCCTGTTGTTTCTTTTGTTACAATCTCATTTTCTGTCATTAACGATATGATAGTTTCAGTAATCTGTTCAATTTCATCCGGAATATAAATTTGTTTTTCGCGTTTAGGTTTAAAATTTGGATTAAGCGTTTTTTTAATTTTTTCGAGTGCTTCATCTTCAAGAGATTGTTTTTCGGGTGGTGGGTTATTATTTTCTGCAGCTTTTTCAATATTCTTAAGATGTGCTTTTAATTGTTTTACCTCAACATGGTTGTTAAAATCTACGAAATGATGGGGTATAACTGGTTCTGCATTGGGATTGTAGATAGCTTCGGAGTCCAATGATATGAAACATGCGCGTGTAACGTCACTTGTGCATGTATCAGTTACCTGGTCGAGTTCGTATTGAGCCGAAAATTTAGTGACAAATGCCCGATAAAAAAGGGAATACTGAGCTGCATCATATATTTTCTCATTGATTCTGAAAAGTATTTTAAGCCCGTCTTCACCAGGTGAGGTGAATATTAACAGGATACGCTGGTCTCCGGCTAATTTTGTTTTTAATTGTTCAGGAGTGCTCTCTTTCAGGGAAAGATGGTCGATATCCATTATAAAATGGCTGGCCCATGCAAAATTCTCTGTTCTCCGTACCGGTGGATGAAATATGCCTGTAACAACATATGGCAGATCACGTTTAAGTATTTGATAACGTTTAGTATCTATATTTTTAACCAGTCGCAGTTGCCTTATTGCTGAGGCTACTGCGGGTTTTGGGTTTTTAACTGCATGATAAAGATATTCAGGTGTTACTTTTGTCAACGGGTCATTAGCCTTGTATATACATTTTCCTGCTTGTAACATGATATTTTTAAGTTACGGGTTTAAAAAATAATGTTGATATTATCCAAATTTTTTAAATTCCTGGGCCAGGCTTTGAGCATATAAGTCTATATGTGAGAGGCGTGAACGGCTTATTCCTTTTTCCTTTATTACCTCCTCCAGATAATCATTCATGCTCTGAATCAGAATTCGTTTGCCTATGCCTTCAAGCCAGAAGGAACCGTCATCACGAATACTGTAACAATCTTCATTTATTACTTCCTGCATTGCCAGTGAAAAGACTACGTAATCAGCCCAAACCCTAAAGCGTTCAATTATATCAAAAACCAGAACTGGCCTGTTATAATCATCGCGATGAAATACGCCTACGTATGGATCAATTCCGG
>CAZJGI010000269.1:0-2125 GCA_964545315.1 uncultured Prolixibacteraceae bacterium | reverse complement strand
ATTTTTTTGTGACGCCGGGAGATCACTGTTTTGAGAGCAATGATTGTTATTCATAAATTATTTTTGTTCAATATACAACAATAAATTAAATGGTACCTGCCATCATCCGGTATAAAAATTTCAGATTTATTTTATAATAACTGCTGAGCAGCCATTCATTGAACTTTGCCGGAACCGGAAGTTCCATTATTTTATTTTCATCTGTGCCCTTCCCTATTTCATTTCCTACTAATTTTTGAACAGTTTCAACATAATCAATCATCTGATATATTGAATTCAGGTCTCCGACAGGCCCGTGTCCCGGCACGGCTGTTACAGGTTCTAATGAAATGATTTGTTTCAGGTTAGTGATAAGTGAATCGGGATTTCCGTCCCCCAGATAGGGATGCCGTTTTACGAACAACTGGTCACTCATGAAAATGATCTTATCTTCAGGAAGCCATGTAACTATGTCTCCGTCAGTATGGCCAATTCCCGTGGGGATTAAAATTATTCTTCTTTTCGACCCATAGATAACCGTAGTATCCTTAATAGTAATGTCAGGAAGTGCCATTTTTAATTCGGGTAACGATTCCGTCATCGCTCTGTATAATAATTGCCTCATGCTCAATTCAGTTTTTTCTTCTCCGGAGGCCGTGCTTAACAGTTGATTGATTTGTGACAGCTCATTGGAACCATTTTTCTTAAAATATTCAAATTCTTCATCAAAATGATTTTGAATATAACGGCGGGTATTTGGAGTGCTGATGATATTTGCTTCAGGAACAAATACCTGATTCCCGTTAGTATGATCATTATGGAGATCCAAATTAACTACAATGGATACCGGTTTTCCCGTAAGTAATTCAGCCTGATTTTTTAAGTCCCTCGCAGTCACCGGACTTATAAAAGGATCAAGTACTATGGTTTTGTCACCTAAATCAATAATTCCTGCATTGCAGATGGCAAGTCCCCCATCATCATTGTGAATTGCAGCAAACACACCTTCGGACAGCTTTTCAATTGTAAAATGTGGAGGAGTTAATGGGGTTTCACTTGTTGACTGAGATACAGAATTTATTGCAGGAAAGACCAAAATTATTAAAACAGCCAGTTTTGCTTTCATAACATTTAAATTTAAAATGTCAATTATATCAAGTTACGAAAATACCAGGATGAAAACAACTTATAAGGTTGAAATCAGGAAGGTTAGATTGTTTCAATAAATAACGGTGCATCCGGGCCAACGGGTATTCCCAGAAGCATCCAGACAATGAGCAAGATTGCCCAGATTATTAAAAAAACGACTGTATAAGGCAACATCGTGGCAATAACCGTTCCAATGCCGGCTTTGGGTTCATACTTCTGAATAAATGCCACTATTAGTGCAAAGTAAGACATCATGGGTGAAATTATGTTGGTTACGCTGTCGCCAATACGATAAACTACCTGCGTTAATTCAGGAGAGTATCCCAATAACATAAACATCGGGATAAAGACCGGAGCCATCACTGTCCATTTTGCTGACGCGCTCCCCATAAACATATTGATAAATGCTGCCAGTAAGATAAATGTCAGCATCAGGGGAATGGCTCCCAATCCGGAGGCCTCGAGCAACCTGGCACCTTCAATTGCAAAAATCAATCCGAGGTTAGTCCATTTAAAATAGGCCACAAATTGTGCAGCAAAAAATACAAGTACGATATACATGCCCAGGGTCTCCATGGCTTTGGCCATGCCTTTCATTATATCGGAATCGTTCCTTATTGATCCGGCACCAATCCCATAAGATATTCCGAGAAGTGCTGCAGCAATGAAAATAAGAGTCACGATACCATCCATAAAGGGCGAATGCAAAAGGCTGCCAGTTTGCGGGTCACGTAAAAACCCTGATTCCGGTAAAGTCCCAGCCAGCAAAACAAGTGTCATTCCGATAAAAGTATAAAAAGCATATTTCAATCCCCTTTTCTCTTCCACCGAAAGTTTATTTATCGCTTCCGCCTCAGCAGAATCGCGATAGGTTCCAAGACGGGGGGAGACAATTTTTTCGGTTACCCAGGTGCCTGCAATTGAAATGAGAAAAGCCGAGACAAACATAAAATAATAGTTACAGGCGGGATTGACAAGATACTCCGGGTCAATGATC
>CAZJGI010000268.1:0-2166 GCA_964545315.1 uncultured Prolixibacteraceae bacterium | reverse complement strand
CCGGGGCCGGCGGAAGCAACTTATACAGACATAGGCAGGCATCTTATTAATGCCAGTTATGATATTACCAATATAAGTGATAAATTATCTTCCCTTCAGCTAAGCTACTTCACCCAGTATATTCTAAGGGATGTATCCATGAAGCCCAATACAGTTTCAGAAACCACACTGCCCAATGGCCTTATCCAAAGAACAACTCCTGAACTAATAACCCCTACAGGTGAACATTTGACACATGGAGGCCAATTGCGGAGTAACTGGAAACTTTCAGAAAAAAACACATTAATAGCCGGGGCAGATATCTGGGGACGTAAACTCACTACCAGCAGAGAAAAATATATTCGGGTAGATGTTTTAAATCCTGCCGGACAAAATATAAAAACCAATAACCTGGAACGTGGTGAGACACCTATACCCGAATCTCATTTCAACAGTGCAGGTTTATACTTCCAGGATGAAGCCAATTTAGTTGACGATAGGCTTACACTCATTACAGGAGGGAGGATTGACAGGGTATGGATCAATAATGAACAAGGTTTTGATGTTGATTACCTTATTATTAACGCAGACAGAAATGATTCCCCCCCAACACAGAGGCTCACCTTTGAAAAGGGCAATGAGCAAAGCTACTCATGGAGTGCCAATGCAGGTCTGCTTTACTCATTAGGCAAAAATGTTGATGCTTCCATGAACCTGGCGCGGTCATTCAGGGCCCCTTCCCTTGAAGAACGCTTTAAATATATCGACCTGGGCAATTTTGTCCAACTGGGTGATCCTGCCCTTAAACCGGAAAGCGGTTATTCTGCCGACCTGGGAATAAGAGTGTGGAATCCGGGATTTACTCTTCAGTCAGGGGTGTTTATCAATGCTATAACCAATATGATATCGGAAGTCCCCGGAGAATTTGTGTTTACTCTTACTTCAGAGACTGAACCGGATACCCTGCCGGCATTAATAAGTACAAATTTAAGTAAAGCCCTGCTTTACGGATTTGACTTCAGCCTCGATTATAATCTCATCGATAACCTTGTACTTTTCGCCTCAGGAGCGTATGTGCGCGGTAAAAACAGGGAAAGTAGTGAAAACCTGCCAAGGATACCTCCTTTGAACGGACGTTTGGGTCTCCGTTATACTTACCCTAAACTGGGCTCGGCAGAAATTGCAGTCACAGGTGCATCTAAACAGGACAAAATTGCTGAAGGTGAAATGGCAACTGACGGGTATTACTGTCTTGATATGGCTTTATATACAAAGAAATTTAATATTGGAAGGTCAGGATTGCAGTTTTTTGCCGGCGTTGATAATGTTACTAACAACAGTTATACAAACCACCTTTCAACAAACAGGGGATCAATAAGTATTGAACCCGGGCGAAATGCTTTTATCAGGATGGCGTTTACATTTTAGTAAAAAAAGAATTTTTTTTACTAATTTTGCACCCACTTCGGCTTGTAGCTCAGTTGGTAGAGCAGCTGACTCTTAATCAGCGGGTCCAGGGTTCGAGTCCCTGCAAGCCGACTAAATTCAAAATATCAGAGAGTTACATTAATAAATCAATGTAACTCTTTTTTTTGCCAGCAATTTACAGAAAATCCGTTTAATTTTTCTCTGAACAAATTTATTGCTCAAAGGTGAAAGGTAACCAATATGGAAGAGGATAAGTAAATTTTATTTTTACAAGGATACCAAAAGAAAAACGAACTATAAGTACCTTCCTTCAATTCATGTAAAGAAATAAAAGTATGGAACCGGTAAAACTATCCCAAGTAATTTCAACAGGTCATCACTCCATAATCATTTAAAAAATAATTAACTTTAGCTAAATAATGTCTTATCCTTTTAAAAGGGACAAAATATCATAATATGCAAGGTTAAATAATAATTGATGCAATAATAGTTTTATTCCCAAATCTTAATTAGGCTCATAAACGTCAAATATTTTAAAAATACTATCATGAAAAATCAAAATAAAAATTCTGCTATTTCAGTAAGTCGGCGGGAATTTATTAAAGATTCGTCCGTTGCTGCAGGCGGACTGTTAATTTATCCAAATATTCCTGATTTTACTATTATGGATGGAAGTCAGGATTATATTCAAAGCGCATTGGATATTCCTTTTCGTGTTAAAGTCATTAATACCGGAATGATCCATGATTCAGCCTACGA
>CAZJGI010000267.1:0-2171 GCA_964545315.1 uncultured Prolixibacteraceae bacterium | reverse complement strand
AAGGGTACATAATTGAGATAAGGCTTAAGGAGGGTATGCTTTCCAGTTACAGTGAACAGTTAAAGCTGGTTCAGGAGATGGACGGCTCGGCAGAAATAATAACAAAAGAGATGCGGATGATCTACAGGTTTATAAATCCGTTGAGAGCGCAACTGGGACAATGAAGTGACATTAAGATCAAATATGTGATAACATTAAGTTGTTTATTAGCAATAAGATAATAGAAAGATAATTGATGTCCATGCGAGTCATCAAAAAATGAACTAACAATTTCAATAAGATCATATATGATAAAATCAATTTTATTAGTTTTATTTTTTTTCATAATATGTTTGATAATGAAAAGCTGTAATATTGAAAGTCAGTTTAATGAATCTATTATGGAAATAGACATAGAAAGTGCTTTAAAGAATGAATCTATAATATAGATATATTTTCAGAAATAAGTTATGTAAACCTTGAAAGTCGTAATGGCTGTATGATAAATGATTTTTTGCATCTTGTTAGTGATGAAGATAACATCATTTCTATTGCATTTCAGCAAATGTATTTATTTGAGAAAAAGTCAGGAAAATGTATTAGGGAAATTGGGATCCGCGATAAAAGCCCAAATGGCTATGTAAGCACACTATTATATTCGAAATATGATGAGAAAAATAAAACTATTTATGCGAGAGATTGGGATAAATCTTTTTGTGGATATAATCTTGAGGGCTTAAAGATTACTCATATAAAAACTCCGAAATACTATCTTATACCTAATTTTGGCATTTTGAATGACTCATTATTTTTTGGTTTTAATTTTTCATACGAAAAAAATGAGGTATTTATAATATTTAATAAAAATGGGGGGATAATAGCAAATATACCATATTGGCATATGATACAACCCCATCAAGCAATATTTTATAATGCAAATAATTCACTATTTTTTTATGAAATTTATAATGATACACTTTTTCAGGTAAAAAAAGATACCATAATACCGAGATGCCTTTTTAAATTAGGTGACCTAAAACCTCCGGTTGAAAGAAGGCAAGAGTTAGAAAAAATAACCGGTCGTCAAGAATCAGGTCTAGCCAAAATGCTTCTGGATAATTATGTAGTGCTCAGACATATTTGTGAATCCCAAAGATTTATTTTGTTTGAATTTACTTACAAAACTGTTTACTATTGGGGTTATTATGATAAGAAATCAGGTGAAACAAAAATTACAAAAAATACTAATGATATCATAATAAATGGACAAAAGGTGCCATTCAGATTAACACGAGCATTTTATAATCAGAAAGAACAGGAATTAACAACATTTATACCTGCATATGAATTACTTCAGTGGTTTCATACTAATATAGTAGGCTTATCACAACTTCCACCTGATTTGAGTAGGTTAAAGGAAATAAAAGAAACTGATAATGATCTGGTTATAATCGCAAGGCTTAAGGAATGATTAGTGTTTATATATCATACAACTTGATTATATGAACTATTGTCTCAAGTCCCTGATCATGTTTGTAAAATATTGTTGGAAAATAAATATTATATATTATGTGCGTAGACGAATATTATTTTACCTGGAAAATAATGTCTATGTAAGGCTCATATGAAGAAACAGCTCAAATCGGATTTTTCACTTTATGAGATTACACAAATTTTAAGAGTTTCAAATTTTAATCAAATACATATAGATGGGCTACTTGCAGATTTTTCAAAGAAATATGAAATTATTAATATTTATAATCACTTGACATTATTTGACTTTTAACAAAACACCAGTAAAATACCAATTAAAACAAAATATATTATGACCACTGATCCTGTAATATCCATAGTAATCCCCCCTCCTGTAACCCAGGCAAATTATTGTTAAGGTCTGTGAGGAGTGTTCTTGCACAGACTTATCAAGATTATGAGATAATCATTGCGGATGACGGATCGAATGACAGCTCAGGAGAATTAATCAAGACATTACAACTGGATAATCTTTATTATTACCGGCTTGAGCATAAAAATGCCAATGTTGCCAGAAATTACGGAATATTGAAATACAAAGCATACCCGATTAGTTCTGAACAATTAGAAATTCGTGCATTCGGATGTTTTACAACTGACCTGTATTCCATTGTAAAGTGCCTTAAAGAAAATGGCATTACCTCCGTGGCCATGGAAAG
>CAZJGI010000266.1:0-2197 GCA_964545315.1 uncultured Prolixibacteraceae bacterium | reverse complement strand
GAAACAACAGGATCAGGATTTTCAGGGTATCGTAAATAAAAAAGTTGATGGATTCGGCCAGATGTTTCCCCTTATTCAATCCTATCAGATCGTAAACGAAATAATCAGCAATGGTCTGAAGATAATAGTACAATAGTCCCAGAAATGGCAAAACAACTATGACAGAGGTTATCAGCATTATTCTTTTATACCGGGTAGTAGTATCAGCATCGTTAACTGTTCTTGTAAGTAATGACATATTCAGATTTCGTTAAAAATATACCGTGATTACATAATAAATGCCCACTCCTATAAAAAGTACAGAAATAACTCTTCTAAACCAGGTTTCAAATATTTTAATTTGGTTGTACAGTGTACCCACTCCCGAAATAGTAAATGCAATTAACCAGGCAAAAATAATTACCGGAATACCGGTTGCAACGGCAAAAACTACCGGAAGGTAAAGTCCTGATGCACTGCTGATTGTTATTGGAAGCAGCATCCCAAAATATAAAACGCCGCTATAAGGGCAAAATGCCAGTGCAAACAGAATTCCAAGCAAAAAAACGTCCTGGTAATTTTTTGTGCCTTTTTCTTCGAAATGTCGTGTAAAATTTGTTAAAGCCGGGAATTTGAACTTCAGGATGTCGAGCATAAATAATCCTATAATAATCAAAGCCGGGCCTAAAATTTTTTCTCCATATCTCTGAAAAATTCCTGATACTGCAAACTGGTCTGCACCTAAGAAAATAATTATAGCCAGTGTTGTATAGGAGACAGCTCTTCCCAATGTATATATCAGGCCGTTATAAAAAATCCTGCTGCGATTTTCAATGTCCCTGCCGATAAATCCGATTGCTGTTATATTGGTCGCCAGCGGACACGGACTGATTGCAGTCATCAGTCCCAGAATAAAGGCCGTAATAAAAGGAAAAGAACTGTTCTCAAGCAACCCGGTTAAAAATTCCATACTATAACAGCGGTTGAATTTTTTCCTTTATAATTTGTCTGAACTTTTCCGGATTGGTACGTGCATACATAAAACCCTCGGTTGTGAGTTCAATTTTTTTATCGCCCTTTACCACCAGAAGTGCCTGGCGGTTTATCCCCAACTCTTTTCCTTTTGCTTCGCCGGTTTTTTCATCAAGATTGACAGCAATAAACTGTACATCGTCGCCAAACAACTCTTTCACATTCAATTTTGCTTCCGATTCCACTGTCCGGCAGGTAATACAGCGGGTGTTTGTATGAAAATAATAGACATGCACCTTTGCCTTTTTGGTATTCTGATTTTCGTCCGGTCTTAAGTTCTCAGCGGAAAAACCACTCAATCCGGCCATAATTAAAATTCCTGCAAAAATTACTTTAAAAGTTTCCATATATTAAGATTTATTTTCAGTGATAAAATTTTTGATTTCATTTACAGACAGCAGTCTGCCCGAAGAGGCCACTTTACCGTTAATTACAAGTCCGGGGGTTCTCATTACACCGTACTCCATTATTTTCAAAATATTTTCCTCTTTTTTTACTTCAGCTTCAATTCCCAGTTCATTAACCGCTTCGTTAGTTGCTTTTTCAAGCTTTTTACACGATGGACAACCTGTTCCTAATACTATTATTTCCATATTGTTAAATAATTTATCTTGTTCGTAATTCGCAAATTAACGAACAATAGTTATAAAAAAATTTATATTCCTAAAAACTGCTTAAAGAGCATTTGGGCTTCTTCCCAGTTTTCTTTGTTTATGCAATATTTGATTTTTGGGGCTTCAATTTCCCCCTGAATTAAACCGGCCTCTTTCAATTCTTTCAGATGCTGGGAAAGTGTTGACTTGGCAATTGGCAGCTCCTCACTCAGGTCGCCACTGTAACAGCAACTTTGCTTTGAAAGAAGTTCCAGTACATACATACGCACCGGATGCCCCATGGCTTTAGCATACCTGGATGCTTTTTTCTGTTGTTCTGTTATTACTTTTTTCAACTAAGTTATATTTCGTAATTTTACGAACAAAAATAAAAAATTTTAGTGAACCATCAATAACTACAGAAATAAATTTTTTTGATAAAGCTTTTACAGGATTTAAATTTTTGGATTTATCATTCAATCACAGATACTTAGCCCCATCATAAAAGAATATCAAGGAAAAAACAATTAATATAATCCCTAAAATTTTCATCACGATCAGGTATATTTTTTGGTTTATAAACAACTTTGAAC
>CAZJGI010000265.1:0-2202 GCA_964545315.1 uncultured Prolixibacteraceae bacterium | reverse complement strand
GAAACACTCCCTACCATCCTCACAGCCTGTCTTTATGCGCCCAAAGCCCTATTGCCGGATTTGATATATAAAATATCTCTTCGTCGTCCGGCATCCTGTTAAAGCCGTTTTTTAATTTTTCAGGATTATATTTTTCAGTAACTTCATCAATGTCTGCCCATTGATAACCAACACTTTCAATCTCCCTGCGTGTAATATTGCCAGGTCTTTTCCCCGGGCAGTATGTTATTTGGAATCGTCCTTCCGATGATCCATGTATCAGATGGGCGGCTGCTCCCAGGTTATTCTGAAGGTCCTCATTTTCTTTTACCATTTTAAGAGTGTAAGGAGTACCGAAATAACCATACTTCCTTATCAACAGGTCTATCTGTTTATCCTCTCCGAATTCAACCAGACCGGGAGCTAATACTATAAGTTCTCCTTCATCTGCAAGTGCCATACGTGTGCGGTAAACGCTTTTATTACCCAGCCAGGTACTTTTAAATTCCGCTGGGTCGAGCCATACGATCACTTTCTTCAGGGGCTTATCAACCATTTCAAAATTAACCTTCAGTGACAGGTCCGCTGCTTTATTGAAAACGCTGAGATCATCGCCAATGAACATTCCGAAAGTTTGAAGCTGCCCATCATTATTTAATCCCACAACCGTTTGAATATATACTATCGGGAGGTGAGATGCGAAATTCTCAGATGCATAATTAAAAATTTTACGTACAGGTGTATCGGCATGGCCCATCATTTTTTCCATACCATAAGCAGCGCCTATAAAATGGCTTTTATTTATTCCCTCCGGGCCGCCGGTACCGACAAATATATTTTTGTTGTAGTTTGCCATACCTGCAACTTCGTGGGGAACTACCTGCCCGACAGAAAGTATCAGGTCAAATCCTCCTTCAACAAGCATTTTATTAACCTGGGCAGGCCATGGATAATTGACTGCACCTTCCGAGACTTCATGGATAAATTCGGCCGGGACAGTACCAATGGTTACCACGTCTTTGCGCCAGTCATGTTCACGAAAAAGGCTGCGTGGTGTTTTCCCGTACATATGACTAATCTGTTCATCAGTCATTGGAGTATGGGTGCCCAATGCCGGAAGGATATCGGTAAGCTTTTCCCCAAAATATTCCCAGGCAAATTCAGTTAATTCACCTGCCCTTGAAGGCAAACGGGTATAATCCGGAGGAATTACGAGTACCTTCGTTTTTTCTCCCAGAGCATTGAGAGCCTGGAAGAGCCCTTTTTTTAAGTCATTGGCTGACAGATTAAGGTCTGTTGAGCCGTTTTCATAATAGATCATAACAATTTATTTTTATCGCTGCACACGGGCATTCCCTTTCCATATGCTCCATACCATATTTTCATCTGCCGGTTGGGCGTAGTCGGTAAGGAATGTAGTTGCCATCGCTCCTGTAGCCCATCCGAACTGCGGCCATTTTTCAGGTTCCCAACCTTTTAATATTCCATAAAGGAGTCCCCCCACGAATCCATCGCCTCCACCTATCCGGTCGAGAACATGTATCTTTCGTGGTTCGATAACCTGCCATTCACCTCCTGCAAGCATGATTGCTCCCCACAGGTGCTCATTTACGCTGATCACTTCACGCAAGGTGGTTGTAAATACAGATGCATTCGGGAATGTCTCCTTTACCTTTTCGATAAGTCCTTTAAAACCATCTATTTTTGCTTTAATACCTTCACCTCCTGCCGGTGGGCCTTCTATTCCAAAGCAGAGCTGGAAATCTTCTTCATTGCCAATGAGAATATCTGAAACAGAAGCAATCTCTGTAAAGTTCTCGTGCAGTTCTTTTTCTCTGCCTTTCCAGAATGATGCCCTGAAGTTTAGATCGAAGGATATACGGGTTCCATATTTTTTTGCTGCCCTGGCTAAATCAAGACAAAATCTGCTTGTATCGGGTGAAAGAGCTGCTATCAATCCGGATATATGGATTATCTGAACCCCTTCCTCACCGAAAATACGGTCAAGGTCGAAATCTTTTACATTAAGCGTACGGCCAACTTCACCTGCACGGTCATTATGTACCCGGGGTCCCCGGCTGCCATATCCGCTGTCGGCAATATTGAACTGATGGCGGTATCCCCATGGGTCCCCCTGTTCAACTTCAGGGCCTTCAAAATCCATATTTCTGGATTTTAAATTGCTTTTTATAAATTGTGCAACCGGACTTCCTTTTACAAAAG
>CAZJGI010000264.1:0-2204 GCA_964545315.1 uncultured Prolixibacteraceae bacterium | reverse complement strand
TTTTGTTTTCTTTTATACATGATATTTTAAAGTTTAAGTTTAAATTATCCTGATATTTAAAACCAAATAAAAGGAAAAATCATGTATAAATAAAAAGATAGTAAAAAATTTATTTGCATAAATCTGAATGAGTTCCATTGTCATGTTGGATTTATGCAAATCAACAAATACTAATTCACGCTGCGTCGTCGCGAAAACCTACCCCTCGCCAATGAATATGTATTATCAATTATTAATTGGCAATCATTAACATTTGTGTTTATGAAAGAGTACTAAAAATCAACGTCTTATATAATTTGACAAGGCTAATACAATATCTTTTTCATTTCTAACTATTAAAAAAGACATATCCGTCATTGATTCCGGAAGTTTTTTCTGATTTTCAGGTATTTCTTCATCATGATATTTGGTTTCAACTAACAAATGTTTATTAAGAATAAAGTCTATCTCAGTCTTATCCTGATATATATACTTAGGATGAAGATGTTTAAACCGTAAAAAGACATAATTTTCAAAAAGGCTACCAAAGTCGCGATATCCTGTAAAAATATTTCGAATTCCTAAGTCAGCAGCGTAAATTTTTTTGGGCGAAAGAATGCGCTCATTGGTTTTCCCATACCTCTCCATCAAATGAATGATATAACAATTGGAAAAAATTGCCAGGTACCGTCTTGCCGTATCAGGGGAGATAGAGAGGATGGAAGCTATTTTATTAATACTGATTTGTTTCCCTGCTCTCTCCATCAGCAGAAGAAAAAAATCTTTAATAAGTTGTTCATCTTTCAGATGATAGTAAGCTATAATGTCTTTATATAGTATATCATCCACCAATTCTTTAAGGTATTCCATATTCCCAGTTATGACATATTCAGGAATACCCCCTGTTTTTAAAAAGTCATTAAAATATGTTTGTTCCAGATGTTCATCTCTTTTTTGTATAGTTATATTTTTAAATTTCAAATATTCATGAAATGTCAGAGGCAATAATTCTATAGTATATTGTCTACCAGTAAGATAGGATTTTTTTATTCGAATGTGGGATGCGCTGGAAGAAGTAGCTACAATCTTTACATTTTGATTATCGATAATGTTCTTAATCTGAATTTCGAAATCATTTTTATAGGTTACTTCATCCAGAAACAGATAAATTTTTTCTGAATATTTCAATTTCCGGATACTCCTGTAGTGATCAATGATTTCAGGAATGCTATTTTTTTGAAGCAGATAATCATCCAGGCTCACATAAAATATATGTTTGGGATTAATATTTTTCGTATTGATTAGTTTATGAATAAATAATTTCAATAATGAAGTTTTACCAATTCTTCTCAATCCCGTAACTAATAATACATGCTTTGAATGAAAATTTTTTTCCAGTAATTGTAACGGCTCATCCCTTTCTATAAGGCCTTCAGTGCTAAAATCCTCTTCCCACCAGGGATTGTATCTGTACAGAATCTGTTCCATTTGTTTTTACACAAAAATAACAATAATACGATAATAACGTATAAAATATAGAAAATCTATACGATTATAACGTATAGATTTGTATGACTCGATGAATTTTATATTTTTATTCCTGGATTTATCAACTTGTTAATCAAACTTTTACTCTCCCTCCACCATAAAAAATCCAATTCCAGAGTGTCAAAACTATAAATTAATTCTATTTTAACGTGGCGTTCGCGGCGTGAACCATTCCACGTAGCGTTCGTGGCGTGTAACTATATTACGTGGCGTTCGTGGCGTGAACCATTCCACATGACCATGATTGGCACGGATAGCATCTTTATAATCGAGTTTAAGGTAGATATGCCCGATGAATCAGCCATCCACCAGATTGAAAACAAAAAGTACTACGAAAAATATCTGTCAGAGAATAAAAACATTTACCTCATTGGCATACATTTCGACAGCGCAGAAGGTAATATTGTAAATTTTGAGTGGAAGAGCATGGGGAATTAATATAGTAGCATGTAAAATGGCTATAACGTAATCAAGTATTCAGTCACCAAACACATTTTAGATAATACCTGAATCAGGCGCATGAGTGAGTTTTACATATCTTCCATTGATAGCCCCTTGTATTCAGTAATGTAGCCTGAAAAGTGGTTCATTATATTGTTTGCTTTTTGTTTAAGCAATGGTAAAGATATTCGCTTTTTATTGCGTTTTACTTCAAAAAAAACGATGCGTTTTTCCAT
>CAZJGI010000263.1:0-2216 GCA_964545315.1 uncultured Prolixibacteraceae bacterium | reverse complement strand
AAATTGTTTCAAATCGTGCATCTGTCAAATGATTTTCAATTTTTGAAATTTGAGCTTTTTTTACTCCTACTAATTTTCCGAGTTGCTCCTGAGTTAGATTTTTTTCTTTTCTTATTTTTTTGATCGTCTGTCCTAAAATATCAAGCCGTAATTCCTCTTCAAAAATATCTCTTTCTTTTGTGCCTTTAATTCCAATATGTTCATCAATCATTTCTTCCAGGCTTTTTCTTCTTATTTTTTTTGTTTTCATATACAATTAAAATTAATTATTTTCAGTGGTATCATATAGCTTGCCCCGATTTTAATCGGGGGAACTCGCACATGTTTTAATCATCCTCTTATGTCCCGATTTTAATCGGGATGCTCGTTTCATTTCTCTTGTTTTTTTAATTCAAAATAAATTTCCCCTAATCTTCTTAATTCCAGGAAAATTTAGCTGTCGCTGTGATGTCAACTGCTGCGTTATGAGCTTCCTCAAATCCGGTACTGAAAAGTTTATAATGCATTTTAGAAAGTTTTGGCCATTTGTAGCCATATGGTCCACAATAATATACAGATAAACTTTTTGTATAAAAAAAAGAGGCTTTATACTCAATAAAGTATTACAGCCTCTCCATTTTATAACTTTATATAACTGCGACATTCATGTCATAAAAACATGATGACAGTTAACGTAAATACTTATTAATTATATATTTTCAGGCACTACATAAGGATAACGATAATTCCTGGTCAGATATGAATTGGCATCTTCATCACCGATAAACTTCTCAGAATAAGGATTGAAAGTAAGTTTCCGGCCGGTACGGTAGGAGATATTGCCGAGGTGTGCAAATGCTGTTGACATATGTCCTTCCAGAATTTCAGCATTCAGGTCCTGCCATTTTCTGGTCCTCACTGTGTCGATGAAGTTTTTGAAGTGAGCAAATTCCAGTGGCCTGATCTTGACTGAATCTGTTGCTTTTGCATCACCAAAATCTTTTAGTACAGGCAATTCAGGACTTGAAGCTTTCATACTTGGCCCAGGTTCGTCTTTTGTTCCGAAGAATGTTTGGAATTCACTGCCTCCCAGGTACATCCACCCTTCTGATCCATAGAAGAAACATCCGCTCTTTGAATTAAACTCAGAATTAGTAAACAAACTGCGTACTTCCTGTTCTATGATAGTGCCATCTGCATACTCATAAGTAGCAGTCTGAAGGTTTGGTATCTCCTGGTCTGAATCCCAAACGTAAAAACCGCCGGTTGAATGAATTTTTACAGGATGTTCACGTTTCTGCATACCCCAACGCAGAAGGTCCATAAAATGAGTACCGTTATTACCGAATTCAGAAGTACTTGTATCCCAGTACCAGTGCCATTTATAATGGAATCTGTTTTCATTGAAGGGACGATAGGGAGCAGGCCCGAGATACATATCCCAATGTACTCCTTCGGGAACAGGACTGTTCTTGGCGCGTCCTATATCTCCCCTGTGGCCATATACAATAGCTCTTCCCATGTAAATATCACCAAGCTTACCGTCATGAATGAATTTAATAGCCTCATTCACAACTTCATCACTTCTTCTTTGTGTGCCAGCCTGAACAATACGGCCATATTTTCTGGCTGCTTCAACCATTTTCCTGCCTTCGAAAAGATTATATGATATTGGTTTTTCAACATATACATCTTTACCGGCCTGACATGCCCAGATAGCATGCAGAGCGTGCCAGTAATCAGGACTCGCAATTGAAACGACATCAATATCCTTATCTTCAAGCATCTCTCTCATATCTACAACTGTTTTGGGAGTATTGCCCCCAATATTCTGGATATTCTTGATTGCTGCAGGGAATTCCCTCTCATCAACATCACATATTGTTGTCACCCTGACATTAGGCATAGCGGAATAAACTGCATAGTGCCCCCCGCCTCCATACATGCCACCTTTTCCTCTGATACCTACCACGGCAACATTAATAATATCATTCGGACTTTTATTCCCGAACCCTGCATTAATTACAGGTGCACTCAACATCATACCGGCAGCTGTAGCAGTAGTCTTTTTAATAAATTCACGACGATTTGTAGCGTTCATACTTATCTCTTTTTTATTTGTATTGAATTAATATTTTTTCTTTCAAATAACGAATATTTTTAAATGTATCTGACTTCTTTACCCTGTTTTATTAACCGCAATCCGGCATTACAAATTTTTTTATCCCGGCTAAGTT
>CAZJGI010000262.1:1161-2235 GCA_964545315.1 uncultured Prolixibacteraceae bacterium | reverse complement strand
CCTTTTGCTAAGCTGTACAAACGATAAAATTATTGAGCTGCCCTTAACCGTAAAAAAGGGATACGGTCCATTTGAGACCGGATTAAGAGGATTGCCAACTTATAGAAAGGATCCAAAGAGAGAGATGACCTATCTTGAAATATCCGGCATTCCTGAAAACTGGACAGATGTAAAAATGGGAGACATAGAAACGAATGTATACCAGGCAGTTTATCAAAATTATTTATTGGGAAATATCAGTAAAGAAAAGTATGAATCATTGCAAAAAGCATGGAGCTGGGTGCCGGATACTGTAAATTTATCAAAAAAGCCCGTTAAATGTAAGATTGCTTTTGCATTTGGTAGGGACACAACAGGTGAACTAAAAATGATTGTCGACACCAACAATAATTATAACCTGAGTGATGACGATATTTTTTCACCAACAGAAATAAATGGTGAAAAATGGGGAAATATAGATTCAATGGCTCTTGGTAATTCAATCAATATAACCTATGAGCGATTTCTTGAAAACAAAATAGCAAAAGAAAGTGCTCAACTTTTTATAGTACATGACAGCGAATCCGGCAGGTTTATGTACAACTTCCCTCAATACGCTGTAGCTGAGATTAATGGCAGAAAAATTGGAATCTGTTCAGATTACTTTGCAAATTTATCCTATAATAATCCCGGCATTGCCTTATTAAACGATAGTATTAAGAAAGGAGATAAAGTCCACTACAATAGCATACTTTCAAAAAACGAATATTTAGAAGTAAAAAACAAGTTGTACAAAATTATCAGAGTCAACCTTAACAGGAACGCTTTAATTATTGAAAAAACCAATCTGCCCAAAAATCAACTATATTCCACCCAGGTTGGATTTAAATCATTTCGCTTTGAAGGAAGTGATTTTAAAACAAAAACTTCCGTTTCGCTGAATGACTTAAAAGGGAAATATGTATTACTCGATTTTTGGTCCGTTTTCTGTGGTCCATGTATACACGAAATCCCCAACATGAAAGGATTATATGAAAAAATTGATAAAACCCGGTTTGAAATTGTTGGCATTGTTGGTGATAGTCCACCTGATGT
>CAZJGI010000262.1:0-1061 GCA_964545315.1 uncultured Prolixibacteraceae bacterium | reverse complement strand
TATGGAGACCCGATGACCATTGAATCAACTATAATCACAAAAAAAGAACCTCAGGATACCTTGTGTGGATTTTATTATTTCTTCAATAGTTCAGGTGATGGATTTAACGATTTTGATTTTTCAATCTTTTTCAATAATACCGTTTACAGGTCTTATAAAGGCAAAATTGAAAAGATCAGCCAGAAGGAAAAACCCCACGCATTTATTGACAGAAAATTGGGTGATAATATTATTCCTGCTGTTCATCATAACCATCAGTTGTATTTTGTTACTCCCTATCAAATTGCCGGCAAAATAAACGAGATACTGGACAATAAAACCAGCGTCATACAACAAAAACCGGATACTTCCATTAACAGCAAGACCTGTTTCCATTTTATTTTAACCCCGGGGAATTTCGAATCACACTCAGGTTCATTTAATCTGGACAGGGGTAGTTCACATGCCAAAATAACCTATGACCTCTGTTTCGATAAAAATACATTATTACCGGTATATTATCACAGAGTTCTAAAAAGCAGTTCAATCAGTCAATTTCAAACTGCTCATTTTATTCAAACCAAAGTTAATCAACATCTTGACCCCGATTTTTTTAGTGAAGAAAACTTATTGCCAAAAAATTGGCAGGAAGCCAATCAAAATTACGAATTAAAAAATCCGGGAAATCTGGTAGGGAAGAAAGCTCCGGATTGGAACCTGCCGGTTTTAAACGAAGATACAATGTTATCGAACAAAAATTTACTGGGTAAATACGTACTTCTTGAATTTACTGCCACCTGGTGTGGACATTGTATTGAAGCAGGTGAAATGATGAACAGGCTTGAAGATAAATTCAGGGATAATGAAAATATAGCCCTGGTCAGCATTTTTAGCAGCGAAATTGATAAAAAGGAGGGGATATCGGAATTTGCCCGAAAAAATAACCTGAAATCAACCATACTCTACTCAGCACCTCATATTGGTGAACTTTATGAGGTATCAAGTTACCCGAATTTTATAGTCATTTCTCCCGACGGAAATGTATTTATGAACTTTCAGGGTTACAATAGCACCATAGAAAA
>CAZJGI010000261.1:0-2239 GCA_964545315.1 uncultured Prolixibacteraceae bacterium | reverse complement strand
CATATACCCCGATGTTAAGGTCATTTAGCATGTCTGCACAGGTTGTGTAGTATACCTTAATCCCTCCTGTTTTCAGCGTTGGGACACCTAAAAATTTTTATGGATAATGTTATATAATTCCTGTTGCTTTTCATCCATTTTCAGCAGCTTGCTTTTTGTATGCTTCGAATCCGGGAGGGTATATGTAATCTGATACATGTTATGGGTGAGTTCAGCCGCCTTTTTCAACGATAAAGTTGACTTTTCCTGATATAAATTCCGTTCCAGTTCCTTATAAACACAGTATGCAGTGAATGCAATGCAAATGTGGGCTTCGATTCTGTCCCGTAATCTATGATATATCGGCCTTATACGTAAATCTGTTTTTGACATCCGAAACGCCTTTTCGATAAACCATAAATTTTTGTAATTGTCTATGATCTCTGTTTCATTCAGAGTACTATTGGTGATATATCCCTTTAGTCCGTCCCAGACCTGATCCTGGTTGTACTTTTCGTAGTCAATGTCAATGGTTATTTCTCCTGTAAGCCGCAGATACTTGTTGTAGCCCCTGTTGTTAATGTTAGATTTGGTTAGCCTGCCTGATTTTATTTTATTTTCTAACCGGTTCAGACCACGTTTACGATTGTAGGCATCCTTGGTAGCCCTGGCCGAGGAATAACCAACTATCAGCCTTGTATTGTCTGATTTTAGTAAACTAATAGTGGAACCATCTTTAAAAGCTGAGTTAATAATTTTTTCTTTAATCTTATCCGGTTCATTTTTCAACCGGGCTCCCAGGATATATTGGTACTGATTGGCCTCTAATGCCTTAATGTTTTCTTTTGAAAGAAGACCTGCGTCTGCAATAACAACAGGTTTCTCCAAGTTAAACTTGCTACTTATCTTTTCAAGAAACGGAATAAGAGTATGCCCTTCATAAGTATTCCCCTCAAAGATATCATACCCGATAGCATATCCTCCTAACCCGACTAAAAGGCCAATGAATATTTGCGGGTTTTGGTGCCTGCCATCCTTGGAAAATCCTGTTTTGCGCAAATCATCCTCATCACTGGCTTCAAAATACAAAGTGGTCATATCATAAAAAACTACACTGATATTGCCATTTAACACTTTTAACGTATGTGAAAAGGCAATCTGTTCAACCCTATCCTTTAGTTTTTTATTGAGTTTATCCAAAAAACGGTAAACAGCATCAATATCGAGCATTACTCCCTGGTACCGGTAAAGGTAATCAATGGTTTTTAGCTTGCTTAACGGGAAGGCCAACCGCGATATTACCAGGTGCCGGAAGAAATCTTCTTCTATGGCACCAAAGCCAATATGATCAAAAATCTTCCCGAAAATAATCTCCGGGCCAACAGTTCGTATGCTTGAGTTACTGAGTGAAGAAATAACTTTTTCAACCAAATTGTCATCATTAGAAGAAAAAAGACTTTGTGGTTTTGAGAGCCGATCTACTTCTTGTTCGGCCATCTGAATTAGCCGGTCAATTTCCTGCCGTGTTGTGGCAGAACCCATACTTTTTACCACTTTATACCGGCCCCTGGCCTTGCTAATTATCTGTACGCTAACGCTTCCAGAAGTGTTTTTCTTAGTTCGAACAAACATATCATATTATTTCGGGACACCCAAAAATAACAAATGTATATTGATTTACAATGCTTTACGAGGGTGTCCCGAAAAAGTGCGGAAAACAGGAAAAGATGCGCCTCACGCGTAACCTCTAACTCCAAACGATCGTGCCCCATCTCATCTATGACCAGCAACTGGGGGTTCACGTATTTGCGCATCCTTTTCACAAGTGTTTTTTCATATACCCCGATGTTAAGGTCATTTAGCATGTCTGCACAGGTTGTGTAGTATACCTTAATCCCTTTTTCACAGGCTATCATTCCAAGGCTTTGGGCTAAATGACTTTTGCCCACACCACAATCCCCGTACATAAGTATCGATGACCGGGTTTTTAAAAAATCCATTGTGGAGAGATCCATGATAAGTTTCTTTTTTTTCACGAGATTGGGCTGAAAGGAAAAATTAAAATCCTGCAACAGCTTATGGGGCCGGGGAAGCCGGCTTGCCTTGAGACGGTATTTTATACCTCTTTCCTTTTTATCATCGGCCTCCATCTGGATTATATCTTCAATAAAGCGGTAAAAGCCCATGTTCGATTTGCCTGCATTTTCTATTACAGACTGATAGTTAAGCGGCAGTTTCTTTAATCCGAGATACCGGCAGT
>CAZJGI010000260.1:0-2330 GCA_964545315.1 uncultured Prolixibacteraceae bacterium | reverse complement strand
ATTTGGGATCACGGCAATGAAGGAGGCTGGGATTTTGCCAATGAAAAATGGCTGCATTACTGGGATATTCAGGACCGGCCGGTAATTTGTCCGTGGCTGCTGCACAACGGCGCCGACACCCATCACTACCCGCAATTTGATTACGCGATCGGTCGCTTTGTCAATGGTAATGACCCGTTTATGCCCACTGAGTTTTTACACGGGCTATTTGATGGTGGTCATGGCGCCGGATTGGAAGAATTCTGGCGTAGCTATGAATCTTCCCCTCTTCTTGCAGGCGCTTTTCTTTGGGTGATGGCGGATGAGGCTGTTCTCCGGACAGACAAACCCGGGAAAGTTTTTGATGCCGATGGCAACCATGCCCCCGACGGTATCCTGGGGCCACACCGCGAAAAAGAAGGAAGTTTTTACACTGTAAAAGAAATATGGTCACCGGTGCAGATAAAACCTGTTAGCATAAACCGTCAATGGAATGGTAAACTGTTCCTCGAAAACAAATTCATTTATACTAACCTTAACCATTGCAGCTTCAACTGGAAAGCCATTAAATCAGAAATTGGCAGCACAAAAGAAGTAATTACCGGGAGCGGGATCATCAGCAGCCCGAATGCCAAACCCGGTGAAACAGTCATGATTGACATAAACTGCCGGGAAGCATTGCAAACAGCCGATATTTTTCAGTTTACAGCCATCGACCACCAGGGTTACGAATTGTACACCTGGAGCTGGCCGGTTCTGCAACCCGGTGAAATAGCTGCTGAAATGAATGCACCCAATACCTCAACAGGTAAAAAAATAAACATTCAGGAAAAAGAAAATGAGATAATCGCATCTGTTGACGGTCTGGAAATTTCATTTTCAAAATCTACCGGGTTATTACTTTCAGTAAAAAACAACAAAGGTGCTGTCTCCATGAACGGCGGCCCGGTGCCGGCAGGTGTTGAATCGAAAATAACAGGTACACAATGGGGAAAAGATTCTGAAGGAAATTTTACCTTAGTAATAACAACAGACAATTTCCCTGCTAAGATGACCTGGACATTGCAAAAAAACGGATTATTAAAACTTGAAGCAACTCCGCTTCAAAAAGGAATTAGTGACATTGATTTTATCGGGATATCTTTCAACTACCCGGAAAGCAGATGCACAGCGGTAAAATGGATGGGCCGCGGGCCTTACCGGGTATGGAAAAACCGGCTGAAAGGCAGTAATTTCGGAGTATGGGAGAAAAAATACAACAATACTGTAACAGGAGAAACTTTCGATAACCTGGTGTATCCTGAATTTAAAGGCTATCACGGTAATTTGTATTGGATTACCCTGGAAACCACCGAATCTGATTTTACAATAATAACGGAGACTCCGAACTTATTCTTTCAACTCTTCACTCCTCAGAAACCGAAGCATGCAGCAGGAGGTTCCTACCCACCCTTCCCCGATGGCGACCTTTCATTTTTATATGAGATCCCCGCAATAGGTACCAAGTTTAAACAAGCAGGGGCCCTGGGCCCAAAAAGCGGGAAAGGACATTTCCGGGGACATGAAGGTGATAATGGCTACCCGATAAAACTATGGTTCGATTTCAGGGGAGAATGAATTAAACTCCTTAAATAGTTAGTATTCAAAAAAAAATAGAAACAGATGTAATGAATTACTGATAACATCGTCTTAACTGTAAATAAGCTTCGATACCAAAATGAAACAGAGAATTTAATGGTAGCCAGTGATTTTAAGATAAAGGTTTTGCCTGTTAGTAAAAAGATGCTCCGGTATGCCTGTTCTATGCTTAACAGTGAGGATGAAGGGCGTGATATCGTGCAGGATGTATTTTTAAAATTATGGCAAAAAAGGGCGGAACTTGACAATATTGACAATATTGAGGCTTATGTTATGCGTATGACCCATAACAGATGCCTGGATGTTATCAGAAGAAGCAGGCGGGTATCGAAGGAAAGTGAAACCGGAATAAATCTTAAACAGGCTGATTCGGATGTTTCTTTAAAAATAGAATTAAGCGAATCGGCAGAGATAATCAGGAAACTTATAAAAAGGCTGCCGGAAGGACAAAGGACTGTTATGGAATTAAGGGATATCGATCAAATGTCATACGAAGAGATAATTAAAATGACTAACTTAAATATCAATACTATAAGGGTAAATCTTTCAAGGGCAAGAAAGAAGGTACGTGATGAATTTTTAAAAATAAATTCAGATGGAAAAGAAAGAGGTAAAACAATTGCTGCAGCGTTATTTTGACGGGACAACCACGGAAAAAGAGGAAGATATCCTCAGATCGTATTTTAAGTCAAAAAATGTTGCCAAAGAATTTG
>CAZJGI010000259.1:0-2401 GCA_964545315.1 uncultured Prolixibacteraceae bacterium | reverse complement strand
CAACATTGATTTAGAAAGATCGATGCAGCTTAATTTTGAAACACCCTGTTCCAGAGCCATAAAGGAAAGTATCCCTGTCCAGTAATAAAAGGCACTCGTAAAAAATTTAAATGATGATAATAGGAAACAAAAATTTTCATAACTTTTCTTATCTAAAATAATGTAATATGAAAGCATCATTCATCTTGACCATTTTTGTTTTCTTATGGATAAATATGGTCGCCCAGACTCCCCAGGCAATTAATTATCAGGCAGTGGCGCGTAATTCATCAGGACAGGTTTTAGCCAATCAGTCTGTAAGTTTTAAAATAAGCATTCTTAGTGGAAGTACCACGGGAACACCGGTGTATACTGAAATACATACAGGGATAACTACCAATCAGTTCGGACTGGTAAACCTTGTTATCGGGAAAGGTACCCCGGTTGCAGGAACTTTGTCTGCTGTTGCATGGGATACAGGGACTTATTATATTAAAGTAGAAATGGACCCGGCAGGAGGATCATCCTACCAGACATTGGGTAGCAGCCAGCTGCTTAGTGTGCCCTATGCACTTAATGCTAAAAATGTAGAGCAGGAAGCTGATGGTGATCCGGTGAATGAAATTCAGCATTTAAAGTTGTCGGGGACTGTTTTAAGCCTGACAGGAAGTGATTCAACAGTCGTTCTGCCTTCTTCAGGTGCGGGTGATAACTGGGGCACTGACTATGTCCGTACTGATGTTACCCTGGAAGGTAAGGGAACGACAGCAGCTCCATTGAAAATCGCACAGCAGTCAGCTATCAATGGTCAGGTTCTGAAATGGAACGGCACTATCTGGTCTCCTGCCGGTGATGATGCAGGAGGATTTTCTCTGCCCTGGTCGGGAACAGCCGGTAATACCACACAGGCTTTAAAGATAACCAATACGGGTAGTGGTATGGCAATATCAGGAGAGTCAGCAACAGGTTCCGGCGTATTTGGGATGACAGACGGGACCAATACCTCAGGAGTTTTCGGATTAGCTCATGCTTTATCGGGTAAAAACTATGGTGTAAGGGGAGAAAATGATTCACCAGACGGTTATTCAGGATATTTTGTGGGAAGCAAATTTTATATCAGCAATAATACAGGAATAGGCATAGAAAATCCTGCTGCAAAATTAGACATTGACGGGCAGATAAAAATCAGGGGAGGAAGTCCCGGAGGGGGCAAAGTACTGACGTCAGATGTAAGCGGGTTAGCGTCGTGGCAAATACCGGGATTGCACCTTCCGTATAGCGATACTGTTTCGTCTGAAGATGTGGCTTTTCAGGTAACAAATACAGGATTGACTGGTATTGCTATTGTAGGTAAAGCTGCAGCTACATCCGCATACAATGTGGGAGTTTATGGTGTCTCAAATTCTTCGGATGGATTTGGTGTTTATGGGTATAGTTCTGCATCGTCCGGAATGACTTTTGGAATAGCTGGCAAAGTAGAATCTTCTACAGGATTTTCCGGTTTTTTTGATGGAGGGAAATTTTATGTGAGCGGTAATGTCGGAATTGGTAATCAATATCCCGCAGCAAAGCTTGATGTTAACGGACAGATTAAAATAACAGGAGGCAACCCTGGTGCCGGAAAGGTACTCACTTCTGATGCAGTAGGTTTGGCATCCTGGCAAACTTCCGCAGGTGGATTTCAACTGCCCTATACAGGCGACTGTAATTCTGCCGAAGCCGCATTTGCAATTACCCAGGCTGGAACAGGGAAAGGTATTTATGTAAATAATCCCGGTACCACCGGAGATATAACAGGCATAGAGGTATCTTTTAAGTCAGTCACCGGTACAGGTATAGCTGCTTATGCCCAGGCAACAGGAGGCACAACCAACGGAATTATGGGTGTTACTGCCAGTTCGAATGGAACAGGCGTGAAGGGAATTGCTACACACACATCGGGTGATAATTTCGGTGTATTTGGGGAATCCAAATCTTCTGAGGGGAAAGCCGTCTGGGGCTATAACACTTCATCTACCGGAATAGGTATCGGAATTTGTGGTTCTGTAACTTCTTTCTCAGGATATTCAGGATTTTTTACAGGGGGTCGGTTTTATGTCAACAGCATGGTTGGGATAGGTACAACAGAACCCTCCCAAAAACTACATATAAAGGGAAGCTCTCCGGGAGAGGCGTTAGTTTTCATTGAACCCAATAAATGGAATGCTGCCGGTGATTATGGTGAGTTGAGATTCGGTGACGCCAATCATTACATCAGGGGGGAACACACGACCGGTATGACTTTTTATGATGCAAACAGGTTCATATTCAAAGTGGGTAATGTAGGAATCGGGATCGACAATCCGGCAGCAAAGCTTGATGTTTCAGCTTCCCAGGGTCCCAATCTCATAATCCGTGACTCTGACGGCGGAAGCGGGCGGCC
>CAZJGI010000258.1:0-2428 GCA_964545315.1 uncultured Prolixibacteraceae bacterium | reverse complement strand
TGATATCCATTCTGACCAACAGATATTCCTTGAGAAACCAGAGTTGTTTCTTCCGTATCCGTCCGGGGAACTACATCTTTCCTGATTAATATTTTCTATTATTTTTGGCCAGGGATCAGTTTATGCAGTTTATTGGCCGGGTAATCGGGGATAGTTTCCAAAGCCTCTTTTAACCATTCAAAAGGCTCAATATCGTTAATCTTACAGGTGGCTAATAAAGAATAAATAACAGCTCCGTTTTTTGCCCCTTCATGAGATCCTGCAAATAAATAATTTTTCCGGCCGAGCGCCACACCTCTCAAGCTGTTCTCAGTCAAGTTGTTGTCTATATTAAAGCGACCGTCATCAACATAACGTTTTAACCGGGGCCACAAATTCAATGTGTAGTTAAATGCTTTGCCAATAGCACTTTTGGGCAATACTTTTGGCTTGTTTTCAATTAGGAACTTTTCAAATCGATCAAGTATCTCTACAGACTTTTCCTGTCGTAGCAATTTAATCTCATCGTAAGAGAGTTCTGCTTCTCGTGCTTCTCTTTCTACTTTATATAAATCCTGAATAATAGTCAATGCTTCCTGAGCTAATTTGGGATCATTATCCAATGATTTTTCATAGGCTCTCCTGGTATGCGCCATGCAGGCCAGAAGGGTTATCTTGCCCGGTGGAGCTAGCTGTTCATAGGCTTGGTAGCCATCGGTTTGCAGGTATCCGGAAAAATTCTTGAGAAAATTTTTAGGCCCACTCCTGCTACGAGTTTGCTGATAGTCGAAAATAACCATTTTCCTTATCGGATCATAATATACCCAATGGTAACCACGATGTGTTGCTCCGGGTTTATCTTTTGTCAGCACCGGGATAGGGGTTTCATCTGCCATCAGGTAATCAGTTTCAGTGATTTTTTCTTTCATTACCTCCCAAAGCGGTGTAAGCCAGTTTGATATGGCAGTGTTAGCCCAGCCCCCAATAGTGGAATCAGGAATGTAAAGGTTTTGGCGCTTGAAAATTTTTGACTGCCGGTAGTAAGGCAAATGATCTGCAAATTTATTTACCAGGATATGTGCAATTATAGAGGCCCCTGCGTTGCCCTTTGGGATTGGAAGCGATGGAAGAGGAGCCACCTCGATCTTTGTTCCTTCATCACTTGTTTCAACAATGTATTTGGGGCATATAATTTTGCGTACATAAATATTGGCAGGTTCATATTCCAAAACCTCGGTAATTCTTTCACCAATCTTTTTTGCGTTTTCAGGTATGTTCTCCGGTTCGATTATTTCCTCTCTGCGTGGAAGATGTGAGGGCAGTTCTGCACGCAGTGGCTGCTTTTTATCTTTTTTTGGCTTAATGCGGGTATAGGTGATCTCTTCTACCTGCTTTTCAGGTGTCTCTACCAGAGGAAGATCAAACAGCATTCCCTGGGCCGAATCAGGTGAAATAAAACGCTCACGCTTTTGACCAAACAACATACGCTTGAGTTCGGCAAGCTGGTGTTTTAATAAACCAACCTCGGCTTTGAAGTCCAAAAGCTCCTGATATTCCTGTTTTGATATGGTTATGGTTTCACCTGTTTTCATGATGTGAAGATACCTATCAAAAGCCTAAATATCAAAGGATTCACAGCCCTTTTATCAACAAAAAATTGTTGCTAAAAACGCCTTCTTTTTTTTGTATATTTCAATGAAAAACCAGTGATCATCATGGCCAGTTGACCGTATTCCAGAGGCTGGGCAAGTCCCGTATCCTTTGACATGGGAATCTCAAAAGTGCCCCTTTCAAGGCGCTTGTAAAACAGTACAAAACCGCCGGGTTCCCACCTGAGCAATTTAACAAGAGTTCGTTTTTTATTTATGAAAATAAAAATATCTCCACTTCGTGGATCTTTACATAATCTTCCACTGACAAGACCGCATAATCCGTCAAAGCTCTTCCGCATGTCGGTAGGTGATTTGAACAGGTAATAATTATCGGAAGAAACAGAAAACACCCCAGTTAAAAATTAATCAGTTTTTTCAAATCCTTTATTGATGTATCGGCCGGCATAGTAAGACAAACTCCGTTGGGATATTGTAACTTAATCTGCTGGCCGGTTATACCTGGTAGAAACTCGTCACTGCTGAATCGAATAAAATCAGAAGTTTCAGGTATTGATCCGCTATTATTGGAAAGATCCCTGCTCCTGGAAACCCAGTATCGAAAAGTTGAGGTTGGAATATTCTTTTTATTTGCAAATGTAGCCAGTGGCATGCCTGAGGTCTGCCACTCATCCACCTTACTTAACATAGTGGTACGTTTTTCCTGTAAAGTCATAATAATTTTTTGGAAGCAAGATGGCCATTTTATCTTATGCATAAAATATGCTCATGCCCGGACGGATACTTTTCGAGGAAGCTTTACAATCCATATACCGTTTTCTATCATACTTTTTTTGATT
>CAZJGI010000257.1:0-2432 GCA_964545315.1 uncultured Prolixibacteraceae bacterium | reverse complement strand
GGGATACGGAACAAAAGAGGTCAGAAGGAATAGAAGTTGTGAGTTGGAAAAATGTCCATACAAAAATTTACTTGTAAGTAAAAGAATCTGTATATTTGTCAAAAGTTTTACTTACAAGTAAATAATATGAACAATAAAAAATATATAGCCCGCCCGCTGTATCTCAATAAAATAAAGCCGTTTATCGGTTCAAAACTAATTAAAGTGCTTACAGGCCAGCGCCGCGTTGGCAAAAGCTACGTGCTGTTGCAGTTGATGGATGAAATACGAAAACGCGATCCGGGGGCTATCATTATTAGCATTAATAAAGAAGATTACCGGTTCGATTCCATAAAAAACCATTCCGACCTGATGGAATATCTGAAAGAACATCGTTCCGGTAAAGGAAATCATTACCTGTTTATCGACGAGGTACAGGATATTTCTGGTTTTGAAGTGGCTTTGCGCAGTCTGCTTACTATCGATGGCTGGGACATTTATATTACGGGCAGCAATGCAACCCTTTTATCGGGCGAACTGGCCACTTACCTGAGCGGCAGATATATTCAAATTCCAGTTCATGCATTATCGTATGGTGAATTTATGCAGTTTCATCAGTTACCAGAGAGCCCTGATACATTCCTGAAATACATTCGTTGGGGGGGCATGCCACACCTGATTCATCTGCCTAAAGAAGATTCAGTGGTTTTTGAGTACCTGAGAAATATACACAATACCATTATTTTGCGCGATATTGTAGAACGGTTTAATGTAAGAAATGTCAGGTTTTTGCAAGATCTCATTCACTTTCTGGCCGATATTACGGGCAGTGTTTTATCAGCCAAACGGATCAGCGATTATTTAAAATCGCAGCGAATCAACCTATCACCCAAATTGGTGCTCGAGTATCTTACCCACCTGGAAGCGGTTTATCTGATAGACCGGGTTAAACGTGCGGAAATTGAAGGAAGAAAAATTTTTGAAATCGGAGAAAAGTTTTATTTCGAAGATATCGGCATGCGTCATGCCATTATTCCGTTTCAGCAGAAAGATATTGGAAAAGTGCTTGAAAACCTGATATACCATCAGCTGGTAATAAACAGCTACCAGGTTTTTGTGGGGAAACACGGTGACAAGGAGATTGATTTTTTGGCTATTAAAGAGGATATAAAAATCTATGTTCAGGTAGCATACCTTATTGCTGATGGAAAAACGCATGAAAGAGAATTTGAAAACTTGTTGTCTATTCCCGATAACTGCAAAAAACTGGTGGTGAGCATGGATGAAACCGCTGCCGGCAATTATAAAGGCATTGAACATATTTCGGTACGGAAGTTTTTAACGGGAAATTTTTAAAAAATAGCTTATTTTAAAGAATTTATTGAGGAGCTTTCAGCAGGTTGGGAATTACAGGATTTAGTCGAGACAAGTCATGCCTTATCTCTACTAAATCCAGACATTGTTTCTACTTCTTTTTCGAATTAATGACAAGGAAATATGATGGAAACGAAACAGGTTGAAATCAGAAACCTTCCTGAATAATATACTGGTATTACCTTGAAATCTATTTCCGGAAAACTTTTGGAGTGGAAAAATATATAATATAAGTGCATTTGTGGGACATTCAAAGCCTCTTATTGAACATTCGAATTTGCGTTTATCCATGATATCGCTTTAATGATTGAATCATCAATATTGGTTTTTTTTAAACCAATTTCCTGGACTGCTTTTTTGTTGGAAAAATAATTGTCAAGGCACAAGAGTTTTTGATTAACCTTGCTCAAAGGCAACGAAATATGAAATAGCTGTTCAATGGATCCTAACACTGATGCTATCAAAACCAGTATGAATTTTGGTATGGGGATCAGCAATTTCCCGGTACCGTTTAGTCTGCTCACTCTTTTGAAAAAATCTTTATAAGTCAAATTTTCCCCGGCCAACAGATAGCAATTCCCGCTTTCCCCATTTGCTAAAGCATTTACAATGGCTTCGGCAACAAAACCGGCATCAACAAAACTTTTACCCCCCGGAGGATAGAAAAGAATTTGGTTTTGCATAGCATATCTCAACAATTTTCCACTCGAGTTTCCTGTATCTCTTGCGCCTATCATGAATGTTGGTGCAACAACGACTGCATTCAACGAATTATTTATTGTTTCATTTAACACTAAGGTTTGGGCAATATATTTACTGAAGGCGTATCCCGATTGTTTTAACCAGGGCAAAAAATCTGATTCTTCAGTTCCGGGTTTATTTAAAGTCCCGTTTGTAAAACAATTAGCGGAACTGACAAAAACCAGACGTTTCACTTTGTGTTTTTTACATGCTTCAATAATAAGCTGTGTGCTAAGAATATTAGCGTCTTCGTATTCAGAAAACCTGCCTTTTTGTGTAGTCTTTGCAGCACAATGTACCACATAATCACATTGTGAAATTACTTTTTCCAGGTCTTC
>CAZJGI010000256.1:0-2443 GCA_964545315.1 uncultured Prolixibacteraceae bacterium | reverse complement strand
TTTTTTAATCTGTAACTGCTGCCAGTTTTAATAAAATAATTGCACTTTTACCGGAAATATAAAATTTTATAATTCCGGATTACGGTAAGGATAGTTAATGTAATATATAAATAATGAGCAGCAGGAATTTTTTATACAAAAGTGCAATTGTCGCATCATTAGCAGGATTTCTTTTTGGGTTCGACACAGTAGTTATTTCAGGTGCCGAACAAACGATCCAGTCGCTTTGGAATTTGAACAGTTCATTACATGGACTGGCTATCAGTATGGCCTTATGGGGAACAGTACTTGGCTCGATAACCGGTGGATGGCCTGCAGAATATTTTGGCAGAAAAAAAACATTGTTGTGGATTGGTGTGCTTTACCTTGTATCTGCTGTAGGTTCAGCGCTTGCCCCTGAAGTATATTCTTTCATGTTATTCCGTTTTATTGGTGGTTTGGGAGTTGGGATATCTACAGTAGCAGCCCCCATGTTTATTTCAGAAATAGCTCCTCCGTCACTGCGAGGCCGGTTAACAGGCATGTTTCAGTTTAATATTGTATTTGGGATATTGATTGCCTATCTTTCCAATTCACTGCTTGGAGGGATTGGAGAAAATGCCTGGCGCTGGATGCTGGGAGTTGAAACAGCTCCTGCCCTCCTGTTTACTGTATTTTGTTTCGGATTACCTGAAAGTCCGCGCTGGCTAATCGTTCACAACAAAAACAGGATTGCCGGGTCAGATGTATTAAAGAGGGTCAATCCCCGGCTATCTGATGAAGAACTTGATAAACTGGTAAATGAAATTGAGGCCACTGGTAATCAAAAAAAACAAGCCGGAACATTTTTTTCAAAACAATTACTTACTCCAATTTCACTGGCTTTTTTCATTGCATTCTTCAACCAGCTTTCCGGCATTAATGCAGTGCTCTATTTTGCTCCGCGCATATTTGAAATGACAGGATTGGAATCACAAGCTGCCCTTTTACAGTCTGTAGGCATCGGCATAATGAATTTCCTCTTCACATTTGCAGGCCTGGGACTTATTGACCGGCTGGGCAGAAGGACATTGTTATATATAGGCTCTTTTGGATACATAACCTCCCTTGGACTGGCTTCCTGGGGTTTTGCATCCGGAAATCCCGGGATTGTACCTGTTTGTATTTTTGCTTTTATTGCCTCACATGCAGTCGGACAGGGGGCAGTTATATGGGTGTTCATTAGTGAGATTTTTCCAAACAGACAACGGGCTTTTGGCCAGTCATTTGGCAGTTTCACACATTGGCTTTTTGCAGCCTTGCTAACTCTGGCCTTTCCGCTGATGGCAGAAGCAATGGCCCCTCAAATAATTTTTGGTATCTTTTGCGGAATGATGGTTTTGCAACTCATTTGGGTCAGGTTATTTGTACCGGAAACTAAAGGAGTCTCTCTCGAAGAACTGGAGAAAAAAATAAAACCATCCTCCAATAAGAATTGAAAAAAAATAGCATTTATGAATTTCAATTATTTCTGTCTGAAATAAATCTGCAGGGGAACTCCCGTAAAGTCAAAATTTTTGCGGATTTGGTTTTCTATATATCTCTTGTATGGTTCCCTGATGTATTGGGGCAAATTAGCAAACAGGGCAAAAGCAGGGGTGTGTGAAGGTAATTGGGTAACATACTTTATTTTTACAAATTTACCTTTCACAGAAGGCGGAGGATACGCTTTTACCGCTTCAAGCAACACATCATTCAATGAAGAAGTTTTGATTTTTTGTTTGCGATTCTTATAAACTGTCATTGCTGTTTCCAAAGCTTTATAAACTCTTTGTTTGGTAGTTGCTGAAATGAAAATAATTGGCACATCAGTAAAGGGTGCAATTTTTTCCCGAATTTCATCTGTCATATTCTTTGTCGAGTGTGTATCTTTTTCAACAAGATCCCACTTGTTGACCAATATCACAACTCCCTTTTTATTTCTGATTATCAGGTTAAAAATATTCACGTCCTGTGCCTCCATTCCGCGAGTAGCATCAATCATCAGAAAACACACATCAGAAGCTTCAATACTTCTAACTGACCGGAGCACGGAATAAAATTCAATATCATCACGTACCCTTCCTTTCTTTCTGAGACCGGCAGTATCGATAATTACAAAATCATAACCATACTTGTTATAGCGGGTATGTATTGAATCGCGGGTAGTACCTGCAACATCGGTGACTATATAACGATCCTCCCCCAAAAGGGTATTAATAAAAGAAGACTTACCCACATTTGGCCTGCCCACAACTGCCAGATATGGCAATTCATTTTCCTCTTCCCCGTCATCAGTTCCGGGAAAACTTTCAATGATTTTATCAAGCAGGTCGCCTGTCCCGCTTCCCGTTATTGAAGAAATGCAGAATATCTCACCCAGTCCGAGGCCATAAAACTCCTGGGCATCAGAAATACGCATGTTATTGTCTACCTTATTTACGGC
>CAZJGI010000255.1:0-2461 GCA_964545315.1 uncultured Prolixibacteraceae bacterium | reverse complement strand
TTACCGGTTTGCCATCATCGCCTGTGATTGTGAAAACAACATCACCGGACATAAGGTGGCAACCTGATATGCTTAAAGCCAAACAAAAGAATGGTATTATAAAATTTTTTACAAATGATTTTTTTCGGAAGTACAGTTTTTTCATAATGTATATTTTTAATCTAATTATCAATTAGTTAATAAATTCTGTTATTATATTTAATTGTCTCACAGTGTGAAAACAAAAAAATAAGAGTAAATGTAGTCCCTTTTATTTTCCCCTCAAAGCTGAGCAACCATTTTTTGTAAAAACTTTATGCTAAACAATAAAATAACCGATTTTGTCATTAAGCCGGGCTGTAATCTTACAATCCAAATAATTATCGGACATTGATATGAAAAAGTTTAATAATATCCCTACCAGATTGATTTAATAATTTCAACAGTTTTATCTACCAATTCCTGTCCGCCCTCAGGTCCTATCAACGTACTTGCCGGAACAGCGCCGTAGGCACCTCCCGCAATAGAGCGTGAGGTTGGAACATAAGAACCACCTCCTGCAAGTTGTACCAGAAAGGTTTGTACAGCAGGACTCTGTGCTTTAATGCGGATACCGTAATCAAGGTAAAGTTCAAATGGATTAGTCGCTATAACAACATCTCCCAAACGGACTACATGTACTTCAACAGGAATTTTGGGCTGTACTTTTTCAAGTTCATACCTCTCCTTAACACTCATGCCTCTGTTCATAAGTACATAAGAAGAAGATATATTCCTGTACCATCTTGGCTCTTTCTTTAATCCGGGATTTTCTTTAATCTCATTAAGCAGTTGGAAGTATTTCTGTTTATGATTTTCAGATTCCTCAATTGCCATATTAACATCTTCCATTGAGATCAGTCGTCTTGAAAGCTTTACCAATTCCATTTTATGAATGCATACCGGATCCCATTCAATACTATCTTTTACATAAGGTAAAACAGTAGTAACAGCATCAGAAATACGCATTGCGATCTGTTTCCTGCGGGCCGGGCTACTTCTGCCAGAATCCACTCCGGGGAACATTAATTTTTGCATACGTTCTTCAGCCTTAAAATCATATCGGAAGAATATATGGGGGCATTGATCTCCTGCCGGGCTGGATTGTGGAAAAATAAATATATCATTACCAAGACGTTTTCTAAGTTCAACCCTTGTATCATGCCAATAATCAGCACTTACCATGAACATGCTGCCGGTAGCCTGAGAAGTACCAGCCACATTAATTAACACACCTGTTAATTCCCTTTTATTATTCCAGGTGTAAATCAGATTAACAGAATGGTCTTCATATCCCTCTACATGGCTGAAATTTTCATCACCATGGTTTAACATCATGGTTGATTTTCCATTCTTATCCACTGCCAGACGGTTATGAGAAACAACTGCATGTCCCAACCCATAACTTATTCCGGCAGGTCTTCTTTCATTCCAGGCTTTTTTGGCAGTCTCAGTTATAAGTGATGATACAAATTCAAGACATTCAGATGGTGACATAATATCCAGATCAATTCCATATGCTTCCAATGAATTTATATCATTGTTGATCAATGGTGCTGCATGTGTATGTGTCGCATTTAAAAAAATATGTTCAGAAGGAATCTCAGGAAGGGACTCTTTCAAAATATTCCTGACATTATCCCTTAAATTGCTGGCAGCACCATCTTCTTTTCCATCGAAAATCACACAAAGGTCAACGCTGATCATTATTGTTTTGTTGGATGAAGAACCCATCCCGGATTCAATTGCCAAAGCTGTCGCCGTTATTGGATCCATAATGCCCTCTGAAACACGGGCATAGAGTTGACCATGAATCAGTACCGGTTTATCAGGGGTTATATCGGCAGATGCCCATCCTAATAGAAAATTACTGTCCTCAGACTCTGAATTCTCAACATTATTATCTTTTTTACTACAATTATTCAATGAAATAAAGAGTAAAATTAAGAGTAGCACAGAAAACAAAGTTCTCAAATGTTTCATGTAGTTTTTCATTACTTTCAAGTTATTGGTTATTTTATCGAACATTTTTGATCAATTTATTCAATTAATAAACTTTTGTCTATTATTCTATTTCTTCCAAATACTGGTTTTTATAATTATTCCAGATTTTTAGCGATTCTGTCAATGTCATTACCACGTCACCTTTTAAATTATAACATTGTAATCCGATTGAACCTTTATACCCGTCGTCTAGCAATACTTTAATAAAATGAAGTGCATCTTTAAGTTCATAAAAGTCCTCATAGCCAAATCCTTCCAGACCATCATATCCAATTGCTTTTAATAATTCAGCTTTCTCCCGGGCAGTTTTAGGAGTGTTAGTGAACCCTTGTAATGTGTTTTGGGCATAAAAAATGTTTTTCACTTTCTTCTTTTGAGCAGCCACCGGGTTAGCTATTATTACAAATACAAGGACAAGACCTGTTAATATATTTTTCAT
>CAZJGI010000254.1:0-2466 GCA_964545315.1 uncultured Prolixibacteraceae bacterium | reverse complement strand
GTAGTTATTTTGGCCAGGTTAAAAAATATCTTGAGGCCAATCCTGGTAAAAAAGTATTAATAACAGGCCACTCTGACAGTATCGGGCCAGATCCGGCCAAAGAGTATATGAGCCTTGCACGGGCAAACTTTGTTAAAAATCAGATGATTGAAGCCGGTATAGAGCCCGGCGCCATAGAAGTTAAATCTGAAAGCGACCGAAAGCCTCTGGCAGATAACAGTACAAGGGAAGGCCGCAATAAAAACCGCAGAGCTGAAATAATAATCCAATAAATTTAATGATATGTCTGAACGATTTGCCTCCGATTTGATATTTATTTTGGTTGTCCTCCTCATCGCCGCATTAATTGGTTTCCTCATCGGATATTTTCTCCGAAAGTACAAATACCTTAAATTTTCGGAGATAGAAGAAGAAATTAAGCAATTAAAAAACTGCTGCGATAAAACTAAGGAAGAGATAATTCAGTTAAAAAAACGATGTGCCCAGGCAGATGAAGAAATTTCAAAGTTAAAATCCGGACTTAATGAATTTTATCTTGAAAAACAGGCACTTTTTTCAGTACCCGGCGGAATGCCGGTAGTTGAATTTGATGCTGATCTTGCTGCCAATGCACTCGGATATAAATTTGCCGAGAATGACCTCAAAATAATAGAGGGTATAGGTAAAAAGATAGAATCCATCCTAAAGGCCAGTGGCATTGACACATGGGTTAAATTATCACATGCCGACCCGGTAAAAATTAAAGAAATCCTGCTGGAAGTTGGCGGCCCCAGATACCATATGCATGAACCGGGTACCTGGCCAAAGCAGGCTCTTCTGGCCTGCACAGGGAAATGGGATGAGCTTAAGCAGTACCAGGATGAGCTGAATGCAGGGAAATAACATAGAAATACGGATCATATTATCATTCCATCAATGTGTCAGGCTCAAAACTGTCAGCCTGACATATGGTTAATTTCAAGGCAGTGATCAAAAATCCCAATCAGTTGAATCTGCAATCAACCCGGACAAATATTTTGAAATGGCCCCGTCTGTATAAAAGCTTTACAAAAATTGTTAATTAACCCGGTTGAAAGATTGAAAAATTTTAAACGCATGAAAAAAATAATAATTATTACTATTATATTAGCTACTGTAACCGGAATCTCCTTTTCAACAGGACACGTTACTGATAATAATTCTATAAATTATTCAAAAGCAGAAACGGCTGAGGAATACTCTTTTGATAATATGCCTGACGTATTACCGGGAACAAATCTGCTAACCATGGAAGGTGATTTATCAGCTCAAATGCTGGACGGGGCGCATAATTTTATTGAAAACAAAATTGCTGCCTCAATTGAAAGTCGTGCTAACTATTGGAAACGCGATTTCAGCTCAACTGATACTTATGATGCCTCCATAGAACCAAACCGTAAAAGGTTTATGAGCTATCTGGGTGTAGCCGATAAAAGCCAGCCTCTAAGCAACTATAAAAAAGCCCTGGAGGACAAATATCCTCCTGTGATAATGGAAAAATATTCTGTCAATGATGATCCGTTAATTATTGCAGAAACTTCAAAATACCGTATTTCCCAGGTAAGGTGGCCTGTATTAAATCATATAAACGGAGAGGGACTTCTTATTCAGCCAAAAACAGATATTGTCGCCAATGTTGTTGCTATTCCCGATGCAGGCCAGACTCCGGAGCAACTTGCCGGACTGGCACCGGGAATTCCTGAAGATTCGCAGTTTGCCCGGATTCTTGCAGAGAATGGTTATCAGGTACTGATACCTGTATTAATAAACAGAAACCTTATATTCCCGGGAACCGCACAGCAACAGACATACCGCGAGAGAATATACAGGCAGGCTTTCCACATGGGACGACATATAATAGGATTTGAAGTTCAGAAGGTTATTTCTGCGATTGACTGGTTTAAACAATCAGAAAATCTGAAAACAGGTGTTGCAGGATATGGCGAAGGGGGATTAATTGCATTTTATTCCGCTGCAATCGATAAAAGAGTGGATGCAACAATGGTAAGCGGGTATTTTAACACCAGGCAGAAAGTCTGGGATGAACCTATCTACAGAAATGTCTGGGCTCTGCTGACAGAATTTGGAGATGCTGAAATAGCTTCTCTTATTGCTCCGCGTTCACTTGTTATTGAATACAGTTTCGTTCCCGAAATTATCGATGATATTGAAAAATATCGTAATAATCCATCTTCGCTAAGCGGATCTCCATTTACAGGATATAAGGGCAAATTATATACTCCCGGATATGAAGAGGTAAAAAATGAATTTGACAGGATTGAGAAATTGACTAATCCGGGATTCCAGGAAAAATTTCTGATAAGCGGGAAAGATGAAAAACCTGTAGATTTCGGATCAAAGGAAGCACTTCAAAAATTTTGCAAGTCGCTTGATGGGGATTTATCCCTTTCCCCGTCACATGAAATTCCGGTTGATAAAAGAAAAAAT
>CAZJGI010000253.1:0-2476 GCA_964545315.1 uncultured Prolixibacteraceae bacterium | reverse complement strand
TGTACGAATCATTTAAATGAAAAACATGGAAACACTTTTTATTGAAGAAAAAAATGGATGCTATTATTTTAACTCAATCGTGTGATTTTGTTCAAAGAAAAAACGGATGTCACAAAAGATGTCATAAAAGATGTCACAAAAGAAAAACGGATAATAAAAATTCTCGAACTTGTTTAATCTAATCCATCAATAACAACTGGCTAGATCGCAATGCGTTTGGAATTAATACCAAGGACTGTTCTCCGGGATATCAAGCAACTAAAAAATAAAAACAAGCTCAGGAGAGTTGGTGGCCGAAAAACAGGATGACCACTGAGCAGTATGATCAGCCCTTTGAAGCAAGAAGTGACTTGTTAAATGAATTTGATCAGTTGATAAACCAAAAGCTGCCGGAAAAGTATTCAAAGTTATTCCCTTTTCAAAGGAGACTAAGAAAACGAAAAAATCAGGTATTCAATTTTTTGTTTTATCAGGATGTTCCATATGATAATAATGGTATGGAACGGGTAATCCGGAACTTCAAACTCAAATTCTGTTTAAGAATTAAATGATTAAAACTATCTTTGTATATCAGAAAAGAATAACCATAATAAAGGAAAGAAAATGAAGACCTTGATAATTACACCTGAGATCAAACAATTTATCCGGGAACACAGTAATCTTTTCTGGTACACCCCTGAGGATAAAAAAGAAGAGATCAGTAAAGAGCTTCTTTTAGAAACCATTTTAAATTATGGTACTCTCGACGATTTCAGGGAACTTGTTAAAATATTTGGGGTTCAACAATTGGCAAATATTTTCTTTGGTACAAAAGGCAGAAAAAAGTTGAATTATTATCCTGAAATCTACCATTACTTTTCTTTAGTATTCAATAAATATGCATAAAGAAATATTAAATCCAAATCAAATTGAGCTTTTACCTCTGGTAAAACAATTCAAAAGAGAGTTTTATCTGGCAGGGGGAACAGCAATTGCATTGCATATAGGTCATCGAAGGTCAATTGATTTCGACTTATTTAAATTTTCCGGAATCAGACATCGCAGTATTATCAATAAAATAGAATCTTATAATTATCAGTATCAGGTAACAAGAAGTGTTACAGAACAATTAAATGTAGTTGTCCATGAGGTAAAATTCACTTTTTATCAATACCCATTTGAAGTTGAAGCGGCCATAATTTTTGATGATGCAGTTCGTATGCCCAGTCTGCTGGATCTTGCTGCAATGAAAGCATATGCATTAGGCAGAAGATCAAAGTGGAAAGACTATGTAGATATGTTTTTTCTTTTAAGAGATTATTTTTCCATTAAGGAGATTGCAGAAAATGCCACTTTTTTATTCGGACAACTTTTTTCCGAAAAACTCTTTAGGGCTCAACTAAGTTATTTCGATGATATTGACTATTCTGAACCTATTGAATACGTTATACCATTTATACCTGATGAGGAAATAAAAAAATTCCTCATTGATAAGGCAACCAACATATTTGAATGAATGATAATAAAATAGTCAGTCATTTTAGGATTGTTATTTTAATTATATGCAAAAAACAAGCACTGGTATCAAACGCGTCAGTGATGTCTGTAATGCCAACAGCACCTTAAAGCAATGCTCGCAATCTGCTGAATATGAAACTTATTCACAAATAACTTTGGAATAAAGTTAATATTTGAAATGCCACACCACGTTTAGCTGCGGACCGTTGTGTGGCACAGTAGGAGACCCGGAGACATTGAAAGTTAATACAAAGGACTGATGATTTTTTCGTATCTTGCAAAACAAATTGATTTGATATGAGGACAAATGACATAATAAGAGAAATCCAAAGATTGCCGATTTCAAAAAGGATTTATGTGGTTGAGAAAACCATACAATCCATAAGGACACAGGAGGATAAAAATGTGATGAAAAAAGCTGCAGATGCTTTATATGCTAATTATAAAACTGATGATGAGTTGACTTCATTTACCAATCTTGATTTTGTAGATTTTTATGAAGCAAAATGAAATTTGGTTAATAAATCTTGACCCGACAATTGGAGCAGAGATTAAAAAGACTCGACCTGCAATTATTGTAAATAACAATGCGCTGGGAAAACTTCCATTAAAAATTATTGTGCCGATAACTGACTGGAAAGACCGATATTATATAGCTCCTTGGATGATTAAAATTGATCCCAATAATAAAAATGGTCTGACAAAAGAATCTTCGGCTGACTGCTTTCAAATACGTTCTGTGTCACAGGATAGATTTGTAAAACGACTTGGAGAATTATCTGATTCGATTATGGAAGAAATACGAATCGGATTATCAATAGTATTATCGATTGATAATGCATAAACTACGCCACACAATGCCGGTATATTGACCCCCTCGCTGGTGCGGATTTGCAATCCGTACCTCAGTCTAAAAGGCTGAAAAACCCCTCGCTGGTGCGGATTTGCAATCCGTACCTCAGCCAGTAGGGCTGAAAGC
>CAZJGI010000252.1:0-2504 GCA_964545315.1 uncultured Prolixibacteraceae bacterium | reverse complement strand
TCTAAAAAGCGTAATTTAATTCGTACGGCAACATTTAAGTACTATAATGAAATTGGAGGATATAAATTAGGTGATCCTTTTTTATTGATAAGGGCAAAAGATAAATCGCCTTTCATCAAGTTTTTACGAAATGAAAATATTTTCATTCCAAAAGATATTTCTGAAACACGGATTAGTTTGCTTATTGATGAATTGAAAAAGAAAAAGGTTAAAATTCTTATGGGTTATCCAACCGTTATTTATGAACTAGCTTTATTTTTTTTGCGAAATCCGTCTAAAAAAGAGGGACTTGCAATAAAATCAATTATCACTGTATCAGAACCTCTTGAATATTTCAAACGACAATTAATTTATGATGTGTTCAAATGCAATTTCGTTGACCGCTACAGTAACGAAGAGGTTGGATTGATTGCCCAGCAGAGAGAGTTTGGTGGAGAATATTTTGTAAACCAGTTTGGAGTTTACGTGGAGGTTGTTGATCCGGATAATTTACTTCCGGTTAACGAAGGACAACAAGGCAAAGTGGTTGTTACTGACATTTATAACGATTTAATTCCTGTTGTCAGATATGATACAGGTGATTTGGCAACAGTAAATAGATATGAAAACGGTCATCTGATCAGTATTAAAAACATCATAGGTCGTGTAACAGAGCAGATAACTGATGTCAATGGTATACCTGTTTCGCCTCTTGCACTTGGGCCGTTTATTTATAAGCCTCTGTCACGGCAGGGACAGTTCTGCCAATATCAGTTTGCACAAATAACGGACTCCATTTATGAGTTGCGTATCAAAACTAAAGAAGGGAACATTAGTCCCATATTAACAGATGAAATTATTTATGGCTTGGAAAATACCTTAGGTATCGGCGCTAAGGTGCATTTGAAAATTGTGGATGAGATTAAACCTCTGCCTTCCGGTAAAAGACCTGTTTTTAAAAATGAAACGAGTCTTGTACTATAGTACACACAGGAGAAACACTATAAATGACTAGTTCCGTCTCATACCTTAAATAATTAACAATTGTAATGAGATGAAATGAATGATAATTGAATTGTAAGTGACAAAATTATTATTATACATCAAATACCATCTCCCTTTTATTTGGAACGTGATTGAGTTGCTTAATGCTCTTTTATATAGATTTTTATGCAGAAAAAAAGTTCTGCATAATTTAAATTTTGTATTTGACCAATACAATCTAAAGGGATTTATTTTCCGGCGGTTAGAAAAAAATGACATGCCTTTACTTGAAAACCTTCTTGCAAGGCAATCTCCGGCACGACTCGAATATTTTAAACCTCATGCTTATGATTTAAAGGCTCTGAACAGAACCATTTCTAACCCCGCTTTCCTGATGATGGGGGTATTTGAAGATTCCAATATGGTGGGTTATTTCTTCCTTCGCTGCTTCTGGAACAAAAAATGCTTTGTGGGGCGACTGATTGACCAACCCTCCGAGGGCAAAGGTATCGGCAGGGTGATGAATAATATCATGTATAATACAGCATGGCGATCGGGCTTCAGATGTCTTTCAACTATTTCAAAAAATAACAAATTGGTGATGCGCTCTCATTCTAATAACAAAGCTATGAAGATTATAAAATCACTTCCCAATGATTATCTGTTGGTAGAGTTTGTAAAACCTGATTAATACATGCTAAGATCATTTTTCTCTAATATCATAATGCCATTACCGGTTTTCTGGATTCTGATTTTTCTGTCTGTCGTTTTTTATCTCGGGAGAAAAAGAAAATTATCAAAATTTCTGGGAATATTTTCTATCATGTGGCTTTTTGCAATTTCTACTCCTTTGCTGCCTGATCTTCTGATATCACGTCTTGAAGACCGGTATCCGGTTTTTAATCCTGAAAGGTTTATAGCCATTGAAAGGCCTGTTCATATTGTTGTATTGGGAGGCGGACATGTGAACGATGACCGGCTTCCGGCAAATGACCGTTTGTCGCCCACTGCTATGGTTCGATTGTCTGAAGCGATCAGGATTCACAGGAAATTACCGGGTAGCGTAATTATTACTTCGGGCTGGAGCGCCTCAGGTAAAGTTCCGCAGGCTGAGGTTTTAGCTGAAACTGCCCTGCTTCTGGGCGTGGATGGAAATTATATCAAAAAACAGCCTCTTCCGAAAAATACCAGGATGGAGGCTTCTGAGTATATCAGATTGTTTGGTAATAACGCACATATCATTCTTGTTACAAGTGCTGGTCATATGCGCAGGGCCATATTTGCATTTCAAAAAGAGGGACTTGACCCTGTGCCTGCTCCTACAAATCATCTGATAAAGAAAGATGAAAATTATAATCAGTGGATTGGTTTTCCATCCTCCGATAATATCAAAAAAATGGAAAGCGCTGTGCATGAATATGCAGGGCTCCTTTGGTACGAACTGGGTGAAAATTGAAAATTGTTTATCAAAGTTCTCAAAATTCGCATAAATTGTTTATCAGAGTAAACAATTTTTTGTATTTTTGTTACTCTTAATAAAC
>CAZJGI010000251.1:0-2572 GCA_964545315.1 uncultured Prolixibacteraceae bacterium | reverse complement strand
ATCCTGCATCACCATAACCCATATCATCTGCGTTGATCAAAATAATATTGGGTTTACTTTTGTCGTTTTTTATATTTATTGAACAACCCGGGAATGAGAAAATTGCAAGACTAAGGATTATAACGAGATATTTCATCAGTGTAAATTATTCACATGGTATTGATTACAAATTTCGTATTATTGACTCCATTTCAAATGAATATCTCAACCAGATGGAACCAGCATTGGAATTTATTCATACACTTTTGTCCCGATTTTAATCGGGATGCCCGTTGCATTTAATATAGTTCATCTAAGCATTGATCCAAATACCCGGTTCTGACAGCTAAATCCAAAACAGTAAATCTTGACCTGATATACCATGCACGCAAGAACGAATTTCTCATCCTCTCTTTTGAAATGCCAATTTGTACAGGGTCAACAGGTGCTCCAACTGCAACCAGGTTTTCCTCAACCTGATATGATGGCATTAATTGATTTTTTATCCTTTCTTTCAGACCGGGCCAAATTACTTTAAGCTGTTCCAGTTGAACTGCCAAATCTTTTTTTGATATATATTTTTCTTTCGATTGCTGCAATACTGTTTCCAAAAAATCAGTTTTTTGAAACATATCAACAGCTTTCTGTTCTACCTCGGCCCATTCAGGCCATTTTTCACAACAATCCTGCACATTAAGTTTTTCCAAAGGTTTTTCCAGCATTTTCTCATACAACCTGGTAACTGCCAATGTTGCCACTCCGACCTGAAAACCATGCGATGGCGCCTCTCCCTGAAATGTATGATGTTCCATATTCCATAGATGGCTGAACTGATGTTCTGCACCTGAAGCTACGCGGCTGGATCTGGCATATTGCATTGCAAAACCTGAAAGGATCAGACCTTCTACCAGAAGAGTGAGCGCAGACTCCCTCCCGTCTCTTATACCCTTAGGATCTGATAGTGCATCCTTCAAACTGTCCTGAACGATTGACCAGGCATGACTGTCGATTGGTTCAAGTCCCAATTCATCTGTCAAAATCCAGTCAGCTCCTGCCGGAATTTTCGCAAACAGATCGGCATAACCGGAAGCAGTCATAGACACCGGGGCATTTTTAATGATATCAATATCGGCCACAATAGCTTTAGGTGCAGGACAATCAAAAGTCTGCTTCGATCCCTGATAAGTGATAGATGCACCATAAGCAGTATAACCATCCATTGAAGCAGCCGTTGCCACACACATATATGGCCTGTCAGTGCGGGTCGACGCAAGCTTTGTCAAGTCATTAAGCGTGCCCGAACCAACTACTACCGGAATAGCTTCGTTACTTTTTAATAACTCTTCCAGTTTTATTACATTGTCAAACCCTGCATAGGGTTTGGGATCATCAAAAACAAAAGGATCACGGCAATCAATACCGGCACCTTTTATTATATCCTGCACAGCATAACCTGCTACGTCCCATGTGGTGGCATCACAAATTACAATTGCCGCTTTTTCATCGAATGTTTCCCTGAAAATAGATGGGATATTGTTTAGAATATTACGGCCAATCAGCAGGGCATGGGTCTCCTTTGCAGATTCCAATGCTTCTTTAACACTTATTATCATTCGAATATAACTTTATTAAACATTAAAATTTCAATATTACTTAAAACTAACCATTCCCTGAATTAAGCAGGGGAAAAAAGTTTCGAACTACCAATTGCTGCATATAAGCTTTATCTTTTCTTTCCCCCTTTGGCTGCGACTTTTTTATTTTAAATCAAACTACATGATTAATAGTTTTAACGTTATTTGGCAGGGTAATAAATTTCGTCAATATCGCGCTAATAACATACAGGATAGCTAATATCCATATCACTCCTTCATTTCCTACAAGGCCTATAAACAAACCAACGATAGCCGGACCTACGAACACCGGTAATCCGGCGCCAAGATTCAGTATTGCCATAGCAGCGCCTTTATCTTTTTTCACAAGTGAAGGAACTAATGCTGACAGCGGGACGTAACCAGCCAGGAGAGCTCCCCAAATAACACCGGAAATCATAACGGCAAAGTAACTGCTTCCAAATAACTGTGGTGAATAATAGAACAAAAGTGTGGATAACGCACATCCCACACCACCAAACCACATAACGGTGTTACGCCATCCCATGGAGTCCCCCACAAAACCAAAGATCAGGTTGAAAATGATATTACTGGTGAAAATGGTTCCCCAAATTTGCAGCCATTCGGTAGTAGAAAAGCCATGTTGGGCCATATATGTCGGAAGAAATACGGGGAAAGCAAACTGTGCTGTTGTATTGATGACCCTGACGAGCCCACCCAGGAGTACCTTGGGTTCTTCACGAACAATAGTAAGGCCTTTTATCAGTTCGTTTAATTTGTCTTTTAATCCTCCCTTAATACCAAGTGCTGATTTATCTTTTACAAGCACAAGTGCAAAAAAAGCACCGATAAGCACCCATCCGATTGCACTCCATAATGTGTTAATATAACCAATCCTGTTTATTGCCCAACTTGAGTAGAAAGCACCAAGCACAACCAAGCCTCCTGTAAAAACAAACCAAAACCATCCTACTGCCCTT
>CAZJGI010000250.1:0-2577 GCA_964545315.1 uncultured Prolixibacteraceae bacterium | reverse complement strand
CTGATAAACCGTTTTTCAAATACCCCGGTTTCTTTCTGAACAAATACAACAGGCATATTACCGTCATAAGAAAGAGATTCAACCGGTATGGCGATGATCTCTTTCGGAGAGGAGGAGATGATCTCCAGCCTTACATTCTCCCCCGGCCGGGGCCAGTTATTAATTGCATGGACAACAGTATTTACAACAACAGAACGACTGGTTTCATCCAATCCGGGATTAACAGATGTGATCACTGCAGTAATTTTGGATCCCGGGTCATTTTCCCTTTTCATGATCCTGACAGAGTCACCTTTGTTGACCAGACGCGCATCATCGGGTGAAATATAACCCCTGACAAGAACAGAACGGGTATCAAGCACACGTGAAAAATTTTCGAGGGCATTCACTGACTGCCCTGGCTCTACGAAGAGCTTTTCAACCATTCCGCTTATAGGAGCGTGCACAAGCAGCACCGGGTCAATATTTTCATCATGCACAAGAGCGTCAATCTCTTTATCTAAAACACCCAGTGCCTTAAGTTTTGAATATGAAGCCCTTACTGATGCCGAGGCACGCTGATATTCAGATGTGGCACGCTCAAGTTCACTTACAGAACTGATTGTTTCCTCCACCAGTTGTTTCATGCGGTTTAAACGATTGGACTGATAGTGCTCTTCAGCATGTGCCTGAAGATATTCTGACACTAAAGTGCCAAATTCCAGGCTTTGTATTTTAAACAGGGCTTCACCCTCCTGCACCCAGCTGCCTTCATATTTATTAATTTCGTGTACCTGCCCGGAAATAGGGGCACTTATTATGCTGGAATGTTCGGGAGCAGGAAATACCACGCCGGGAGCTGTAATCAGATTATCAACAAAACTACCGGATACCAGGGTAATTTCAATTTTAAGATCCTTCTGCTGACGGGGGGTAAGTTTTACCAGCGATACTTCAGCTTTGTCCTGTAGTGACGGCGGGAGCTCTGACTGTTCGACAGAAACCGGCACCTTATTGTTTTTTCTATTTCCACACGCCAATACGAAAAAGATAAGAGCCGGAATTATTAATATAGCATATCTGTTCATATTATATTTTTTAATGAATTTTTCTAATAAACAAGTTCCTGTCTCAGATATTTTTCCAGGGTCACCAGCTGAAGATAATAATCACGCAGGGCTGTTAAGTACCTCTGCTCACTGTTCAGATATGTTTGTTGGGCTGTCAGCAGGTTCAGCAGGTCAATTTCCCCTAACTGATAAGCTCGCAGGCTCAGCCCCTGAAGCTGAGATGCTTTATTTTTCATTGTTTCATTATAACGATTAATAATTGACCTGCTGACATCGTAATTATGCCATGCGTATTCAATCTGCCGCTTAATGTCAAGGCTGACCTCTTTTTGCTTCCATTTAATCTCCTCCATACGGGCCAGTGACCTGTTTATCTTTCCTTTATGGTCAAAAGGATACCAAATCGGAATACTTAAACCGACCTCAAATCCCCTGAAATTATAGCCTTCACCAAAATCCTGTTTATATAGGCTTAAACTCAGATCGGGCAACATATTACTCTTTGCTTCTTTCTGAAAGTATCTGGTTGATTCGATTTCGTGTTGTACCGCTAAAAACCGTGGATGGTCCGTTTGGGCCAGCAGCGCTTCAATCTGGCTAATTCCTATATCTTTAGTAAATAATGTATCTGAAAAGGCAACAGAGTATAGTTGTTTTTCTTCGGGCAGTCCCATTACATAAAAAAGACCATATCTTGCTTTATGCAAAATCCATTCACTCTGGTCAAGGTCATTTTTAGCCTCCTCAAGCCGTAATTCAGCATTTGCAATGTCAATCCCGTTAGCCATCCCGGTCTCAAATTTTGTATAAACAGCATTATAAAGGTCCAGGGCTAACCTGTGTTGATTTTCTCTTGACCTTTGAAGGTAAATGGCATACAAAACTTCTATATAATAACTTTTTACCTCTGCTTTGATTTCATTTTCAAGGGCTTCCACTTCTAACTGCATTGCTTTTACCTCTTCTGAAACAGCTTTCATACGGTAATGGGTAGTAACGGGAAAATCTATCTCCTGGGTAACTGCAATTCTTTTTTCATCAAATATATCGCCGGGGCCGCTTGCAATACCTTCTTTAAAATAGCTTATCTCAGGAGAGGAGATTCCTGTTTCCAGGCGCCACTGGTTTTCCTTTTGTTTCAATGACGCCCTCATTTGCTGTAATTCACCATTTTGATTCAAAGCTGACTCTACCGATTCCTGTATAGTAAGCAGATTTTCCTGTCCGGACATCCGAAAAAATGATATCAGCAAACTGATAATGATCAGAATTCGTTTATTCATTTAATATTGTTGATTTTTGTTAAATATTAACCCTTTAACTGAAAAATTGTTCAAATTCCCCTGTAGTAAAGATATGAGTATTTGATTTACTATTGTTTAATGACGGTCAGTTATTTTCAGCAACAACGGCAAATATATCAATATAGCCACCATCGAAAAGAGCAGTCCGCCAATGGCTCCGGCGGCAAAAGCAAACCAGAACACTTCGTCCTGTCCGCCCCAGATAAAGGGTACAAGTCCGAGAA
>CAZJGI010000249.1:0-2624 GCA_964545315.1 uncultured Prolixibacteraceae bacterium | reverse complement strand
AAATGAAGATTTTAAAAAAATTATCAATAAATCCTGAAAAGGTGATAAAGAATGAAGAGTTGGTGAATTTGAGAGGGGGGTATGACGAATATGAGTGTGTGTGTGGTGGTGACCATTTTTTTGCACCGGCAAACGATTGCTATGGGGCTTACCAGTGGGCAATAGCAAGATGTGGAGACTATCTTATTTCCTGTGCATGTCTTCCTGACTGGTAGGATGGTTACTAATTACCAATGGAGGATGCTTATTTAATAGAAAGCATCCTCCATAAATTATTTTTTAGCAATGTTTTATTAAAATTCAAGTACTTTATGTATAAAATATTATTTACAATACTATTTTTCATTTTTTTTGTTAACCTGAATTTTTGCACCTCGCAAAACATCAAATATGATTTAACAATTGATGTAAGCAAGAAAGACACTCTTAAACTTAGTCAAATCGGATATGTAAAAAAAATAATTCCCTTGGAAGAAACATATTCAAAACAAGTTTTAAAATCAAATACGGTTGTTATTGATGGTGAGAATATTTTTTTAACTTTTGGCTTTTTCCCCAGAGAAATATACAATTATGACTTTAAAGGCTACCTGAAAAGTAAAATTTCAATTGATAAAAATTTAATAAAAGGCAGTTTGAATTTTCATTGTGATACTCTGAACAACATACTTTTTTTAAGGAGTATGAGTGATACTATTTATTGCTTAGATTATAATGGTAAAATCCTCAATAAATTCAAGGTTCCTCATCGCCCTCCATTTTATTATTATAACAAAATGTTGTGGGGAACAGCTAAACAGAATGAGGATAATTATGATATTTATTCTCTATATTCTACCAACAAAAAAGGGGAAAGTACTCTTGTATGGGAAATGCAAAATGATATAACTTCATTTCCTGATATGAAATACGGCAGGCTTCCCCCATCCTTTTCTTCAAACAATGGGGCCTTATTTTTTTCAATGTATTTAGACCAAACCATATATAAAATTGAAAACTCAAAAATGGAGCCTTATGTTAAATTTCAATTTATAAATGGCCAGCCGGACTATTATGATTATGTAGCTGCTTCTCCGCAAATTATTAATGGGAAATGGATAATAATTGGATATAGAATTCAACAAAAGCAGTTTTCTTATATTTATAATACTAAAACAAATAAATCATATAATCTGCCAAATAAAAAAATCCTTGATGATGTATTCAATACTGAAGAATTGGTTGTAAATATCTTCAATAATATGAGCAATGGGCTTATTGCCTTTCTTGCGCCAACCAATCTGACACATAATGCCGAAGATATTGGAAACAGTGGGGCATCACTCGTTCTGATGAAAATTGATTAAACAATTTATTAAGGTATTTTTTATTAAAATTCTTTGTTTTACTAAACACAAATTACCATGATAAAACAAAATGAAAAGAATGGAAAACAGGGTCGCCTGAATGTACTTTTACACTTTATGCTGTTATCGGGTACAATTTTATTTGGGTGTAATAATAATATGGATAACATTTATTCTGTTAAAGTTGATTTAAATATCTGCAATGATGTTGGTTTATCGGAGATTGTAGAAAATGTTAAGTGTATTCCCCTGGAAATTAACGATAGTTGCATTATTGATAAAATTATTAAAGTTAAAACAATGAAGAGCCAAATATATATTGCAGACAATAGTCATGTTTTTCAATTTGATGCAGATGGTGGTTTTGTCAAACAAATCGGAAGAAAAGGAAGAGGGCCTGGGGAACATCACTTAATCTTTGATTTTTGTTTGAATCATTTGAATGGAACAATCAATCTGTTAGCTTCAAATGGAATAATCCAGTATGATGAAAATAATAATTTCATAAAATCTGTCCCAATTAAAGGATTTCCTCATACTATTGAAACAATTGATAACCTGATCTATGTTAATAGTGAATATGTTAATGTAAAAAGTGCATCTGGTCATTGGGATATTTCCTGGCTTTATAAATACAATAGTAATCTTGAACTTTTAGATAGTATCAATATTGCATACGTAAGTTTAACAAAAGCGTTTGCAATACACCAACCACTTACTTTTAATTTTTCGTTATCTTCAAATGATATATTTTTTTACAACCCCGTTTTTTTGATTGAACCCTTCATTCGGGATACATTATATCGGTTTAAAAACAATTCATTTGAACCATATTTTAAATTTGATTTTGGAGAAGAAGAACCTGAGTTCATAAAGCAACAGAGGATAGAAGACGGATTCCCGTATAAAAAATTAAACATTCTTAATATGTACAAATCCTCAGATTACATTTTTATGGAATATAATATAGACAATAAATCATATTTTGGCTTTTATAACCAACAAAACAAAGTCTATTATAATACAAATTCAGGATTAAATGATGATATTTATAAGACTGGTAAAATAATTCCACGACCATTAAACGATTCTGAATTTCAAATGTATTTCAGAAAATACGCATACGAAATCCAGGAGATATTCAACAATGTCGGCGAGAATGACAATCCAATAATTTTTTTAGTAAAATTAAAAAAATAGATTTTATGATTTCAGATAACAACGAACAACAAACATATTAATGTGACAAAGAAACATAATATAGAGATTCATAACGAA
>CAZJGI010000248.1:0-2630 GCA_964545315.1 uncultured Prolixibacteraceae bacterium | reverse complement strand
AACGGGAGTAACGATTACATTGCTCATGGCCATAATAAAAATATACGGTTATTCACTGTAGAAAGAAAATTCAGTGTAACTCCCATGGAAAATTGTAACGGGGAATGGGTTGTTTCAAGTCCTTCTGAGGTAGCAAACTTCAGTGCAGTAGCTTATTCTTTTGGTAAATACATTCAGAATATACTGGAAATCCCCATTGGGTTAATAAATGCCAGCTGGGGTGATACTCCATTAGAGGCATGGACTGGCAAAAATGTTTTGGAGAATGATTTTGAGGAAATAGATGTTTCAGCCTTGACCACAAAAGAAGTATCTCAAAAAACTCCATCTGTTTTATTCAATTCCATGATAAATCCAATTGTGAATTACTCAATTCGGGGTGTAATTTTTTACCACGGTACATCGAACAGGGATCGGCCAAAGCAGTATGGCCGGTTATTTCCTGCAATGATTAATAATTGGAGAGATAGTTGGGGATTAGGTAATTTTCCATTTTATTTTGTTCAAATAGCACCTTACAGTTACAGATTTGATAAGAATACCCAGTCTGCCCTTTTACGGGAAGCCCAGCTAAAGACAATGCTTGGCACTCCAAATGTTGGTATGGTGGTAACAATGGATATAGGAGATTCATTAAGTAACCATCCGCCGGAAAAAGTAATGGTAGGAAAGAGGCTTGCTTATTGGGCATTAGCAAATACTTACGGTTTTGAAGGACTTCAATATTCCGGACCTGTTTTTAAAAGTATGACTGTAAAAGAAAATAAGGCAATATTAGTCTTTGATTTTGCAGAATTGGGACTGACAAGCTTTGATAAAAAGTTAAAAGGTTTTGTCATTTCTGGAGAGAACAGGCGATTCTACCCTGCAGAAGCTATAATAAAAGGTTCATCAATAGAGGTTTGGCATAATAATGTCGAAAAGCCTGTAGCAGTACGCTATTGTTGGGAGAATTATATCAGGGGGACACTTTTCAACACGGCAGGTCTTCCTGCATCTTCCTTTCGATCTGATGAATGGGATGAATAATAATAAACCAATATAAGTTATGAAACGAAGAGACTTCATTAAGGCCTCGGCAGCAACTTCAGCTCTTATAGCTGCTAATAAATTGTTCATGTTTTGTGAAGGTAAAGAACCGGTAATATTATCAGATAAATCGATTGATCCGATAATCCCCGTCAGGATTTATGTAAATCATCAGGAAGAGATCATTAATCAGATAATTGAATTGAGAAAAACATATGGATTCCGGCGTTTTATGTTCCTGGCACCTGATAAGACAGTCAGGTTCTCGGGATTCCCGGGCCCGGAGGTTTATACTGACATCGGAGAAAGGCTTTTGAGGATAAAAGATAGATTGTCAAGTCACGATATTGAAATGGGATGGGAATGTTCTGCAACTATCAAACAAGGTCCCGGTGCACCATATCAATTTCTTACCGGACTGGATGGCCGGGTTTCAGAGATATCTTTTTGTCCTCTGGACCCGGGTTTTCAAGAAGTGTTAAGCAATAACATTGAAACTGTAGTATCTATTGCTAAGCCTTTTATGGTGATTATGGAAGATGATTATACTGTACGACATGCCGGATTTGGTTGTTTTTGCCCTTATCATTTGAAAGCATTCTCTCAAAAAGAACAGCGAAACTATTCAAGGGAACAGTTATTGGAAATATTTTCTGAGGTAACACCTGAAAGTATAAGGCTGCGAAGGTCGTGGGCAGAATTGAGCCGTGATTCTCTTGCAAATCTTGCCGGTTTGATAAGAAAAAAAGTAGATTTAATTGCCCCTGAAACCCGAATTTTGCTATGTCAGCCGGGAAGTGCTGATATTGAAGGTGATCTGACAGAAGCTGTAACCAGGGCATTTGCCGGCAAAACCAAGCCGGCCGTGAGACTTTACGGTACAAGTTATGGTAAAGATAATGCGGAGAATTTACCTGAGACGATTTTTCACCCTTTATATAATGCTCAGCGTCTGCCAAAGGATTTTGAATTGTTTCATGAATCAGATACTTTTCCTCATACCCGCTTTTTTATGTCAGCTGCAAAAATAAAAAGTATCATGACTGCTGCATTTGCTTATGGATTACACGATTCAAGATTTCATCCTGTACAAAATACAGATAACCTCCTGGAAGAAACAGGATATACTGAAATGTATCAAAAAGAAATCAACCGTTTTAATGCCTTAAAAGAAGCAGTAATGGATTGTAAGGTTGATGGCTGTGAAATAATATATGATCCCTTTGAACACATTGCGGATGCTTATGGAAAACCGGGAAATAAACGTTACGCATGGGCAAATGTTACAGGACGTTTGGGAATACCACATACATCTGTCAATGGTAAGGTAAAGATGGTTTCGGGTAATACTGTTGATTTGATGACTGATGATCAAATAATAAAACTGCTTAGTGGGGGGGTATTCCTTGACGGTAAGGCTGCTTTTTCCTTATGTAACAGAGGTTTTAAGGATATAATTGGTGCAGATGTACTCCCCGGGGATGATCCCAAATTTTTATATGAAGGTTTAAGAAGTGATGCCGGTTTTACCGATATCGAAGGTAAGTTAATGTATAATTTTCTGATTTTTGCTGTGGCTACTGAGGGTGGTTCATTTGTTA
>CAZJGI010000247.1:0-2708 GCA_964545315.1 uncultured Prolixibacteraceae bacterium | reverse complement strand
ATCCTTTGTTTTCCAGTACTTTTAAGACAGTGGCAACAGTGGTATATGCAGGTTTAGGGTCATCGAATTTGTCAACTACGTCTTTTACAATTCCTTCTTTTAATCCCCAAAGGATCTGCATAACCTGTTCTTCCGCTTTAGTAAGTGTTTTCATGATTGAATTAATTATTTTCAAAGTATCCCCGATTGGAATCGGGGAACTCGTTTATATTTTACTTATCCACTTAAGGTCTGTTTTAATTAGGGTACCTGTTCCATCCTGTTAAAAATTTAATAGTATTAATTCCCTGGATAGACCATTTGTTTATTATATTTTTTCACACATTTTAAATTTCTACTACAAACATAGTACTAAAAATTTAGAATAAAAACTATTTTAATAAAAAATTTACTATTTTTTTAGTAGGTTATAAAAATATTTGTTGATTTTTTGTTTTATATGTAACGAATTAGTTACATTTGCAATATGAGAGAAATTGAAATTACAGAAGAATGCCTGAAATTTATTGATAATCAAGGGAAACGTGTTTCAAATAAATTCTTTCATCTTATTGAGATTATGGAGGAAGTTAAAATCGTTCATTCAAATTTTGTAAAAAAGTTAATTAATACCAGATTTTATGAACTTAGAATTAAAGCAGGTAAAGAATACCGGATTATAATATTTGCAATTGACCATCAAAACTTTTCAGAATGCACAAGAGCAGTTTGCCTTAATGGATTTATCAAAAAATCTAACAAGGATTATTATAAAGCAGTTATAGAAGCTGAAAAGATTTTGGAAGAATTTTATAAAAGTGACAAGTTATGAAAACAATAAAAGCTAAGGATTTATTGACCGAACGATATGGAAAAAAAGGAACGAAGAGTAGAGAAGAGTTCAGAGAAGAAGCTTATTCTTATTATTTTGGAGAAATTATCAGAACTCGCAGGAAGGAACTAAAAATGAGTCAGGAGAAATTGGCAGAAAAAGTAGGAAAGAAAAGACCATATATTTCCCGAATCGAGAATGGGGAGGATGTGAGAATATCAAACCTTTTATTAATTGCTGAAGCCCTGGATTTATCAATTCAGTTAACATCCGGATAAAATTCAATAGTGTTTTAATATTGAAGGCAGAGAACTTCATCAGCAAAACTCGCAACTCAGATATTCGTGCCTATAATAACCATTGTTTGGATGTTAGAAAAAGGTGTCGGTTGGGCAATCAGGATTCATCAATGATCTTCAATCCTTCGATAAAATAAACTATTTTGACTGAATCTTCAGATTCTGAAATAATCCGGTGAGCACTCTTTGTCTCCTCATTTTCTTTTTGGTCGCCGGAGCCATGCTCACTGGCGGGATTGTGGGCATCCGCCTCGGTTTTAACCTCTTTAAAGATTCCTGTTACCGTAAGGACACTGCCCATTTGTTCCTGGCTGAAGGCTCCAATATTCTCACCGGCTTCCACCCGTATAATAATATCCTCAGAGCTGCCCATAAGAAAACACCTGCCACCCCCGTGTTGACATACATGCATAACGGTACCTTTTATTGCTACCTCCTGGCCAACAAGATCTGTTGCACTGTCATACAATTGGTCAATTGTATAAACCACCCTTTTATTTTCAGACACTTCAGACTCACTTTCCTGCTTTTTTCTGTTTACGCAGCCAAATAAAAAGGCAGCAATCAAGCTTAGTAATATTAAATTTCTCATAGAAAGAATCATTTAGTTATTTAGAAATCAATCAGTTATCCAACTGAATATTTCTTATAATACTATTTATTTTAAAGTAAAGCACAAATTCGTTGTAAATTATACTCCACAAAAATAAACACACTTGTCTGCCTATTTTAAATCCTTAACCGCATTCCAACTTTGATCGTGAAAATATAATTCAATTTTTATTAATATGCTACCGGAATAGTTGAATTAATACAAAAAACAAAGGTATAATTATTCCGGCAATTGTATAATACCAGCCCCATCGTCCGAATCCACGTTTCCCTTTCAACAGGAAAAGGCCTGAAACAGCAACAAATAGCAGGATCACAGCCATAACATCGCTTACCCATTTCCAGATACTGCCAATTGAAGACCTGTGCAGAAAATTCATTTCAAAAATAATTGGCCTTTTTTGTAAATAGGTCATTGTCCCAACGCCTGTTTCAGGATTAATGACCACTTCCCCGTTACTTATAAAAATTTTAATATTTCCCTGGTTAGTAATAAAATGTTGTTTGTAAATAACATCTTTTCCTGTTTCCCGGAGCGCTTTTTTAATTTCCTGTTCATTGAAGTCAATATCTGGTCTTATATGTGTTTGAAAATCGGCATTTATTATTTTATAATCCGGATTAAAATCAAAACGGTGGTTCAGAAATATACCGGAAAGTGTATATACAATTGTCATCCCTGCAATAAAATAACCTATATCTCTGTGGAGGGTCCTTAATAAACTTCTTAACTTCATTTTAAATAACTTACTTTAGTTGCCCGTATAATTATTTTAAAGACATTTTGTATTCAGCTATTCTTCTGAAATATGCTAATTTACACGGATCATCAATTTTGAGAATTAATGGTATCAATTTTCCGATCATTCCCTGTTCTATAAATGAGGATTTCAAATCATCCCCAATATCTAATTCCATAATTCCGTTGCTAGTTTTTTCAGTAAAATAAAAACTTGCTTTGAAAAAATATTCCCAAAGAGATAGCC
>CAZJGI010000246.1:0-2714 GCA_964545315.1 uncultured Prolixibacteraceae bacterium | reverse complement strand
TCCTTTTGGGGCATCCCATGATATAGTTCCGTCAGGGTTCCTTTTATCTGTCAAATTAATCACTTGGTCTTGCGAAATATAAGATTTCCCGGTATCTGATAAATACTCCAATTCCATAAAATATGTAAAAGAGTGCAATCCGCTTCTCATATCAAGTTGCGGAATTTGGTCATTCTGAAATTCACCGGTAGCAGGGATTGCCAGGACAGCAACATCTTTGTAATAACCAATTTGCTCCATTTTAGTAAGAATAGTCTCTGCTTCTTTGTAGGTGTCAAGTTTTTTTAACTGATCAACAACTTTTTCGTCCTGATGTCCGGCCCGTTTCAACCAATATTCCGCTGCACCTTCAATAGATATTTCCGGTTTTATCAGAATAGTATCTATGTTTCTTCCACCTTCAATTACCGTATTACTCCAGTATAGCTTTTGCATTGAAATATCGGGAGTAATGTGAGGGCCACCTGATCCATATCCATATCCAAGGTTCATGGCAAATCCAAGGCCGAGACGGTCAGATTCTTGTATAGCCCATTGCATAAGTTCGTACCATTCAGTACTATAGGGAGCAACTTTACCTGCAGGTGGCCACCATGGACTTCCTGTTTCATACCACAATGCACCTCCCAGGCCAACTCTTTCCATTGCTTCAAGGTCAGCTGTTATTCCTTCCTTTGAAATATTTCCGTTAGTCCATATCCAAAAAACCCAGGGACGTGCCGATTCCGGGGGATTTTGAAAAGCCTGGTTTAATACCGTTTCATCTTGTGTACTTTTGATATCTGAGCACGCGGATAGTATCGATATTATTAATAAAAAACGCAATAACCTCAAGAGCATTTCATAATTTTTTAAGGTGAAGATATGCAAATCAAAATTAACTTGATCCGGACTTTGAAGTTAAGCCCGGATCAAGATTTAAAATATACATTAGCAGGAATAAAGCACATAACTGCTTTTTACCCTGTTTTTATCAGTTATACTATTGAATACATTTATGAATATCAACTTTCATAGCCCGGATTTTGATCCAAGTTTGGATTTTGGTCCCTGTCAGTTTGAGGTATAGGCCAAATATACTGATGAGGCAACATTTTTAATGTGCCAGGACCTCTTCCGGGTTCGTCAACCTGCAAAAGTACCTCATTCGCAATACCCCATCTTTTTAGATCAAACCAACGGTATCCCTCCCCTGCAAGTTCAATGCGCCGTTCAAGACGTATCACCTCTCTCATTGCATTTTTGGATAATCCTTCAGGAACATCGGGCATCCCGGCCCTAAACCTAACTGCATTGATGGCATTATAAACTGATATATCCGGTGCACTGCCGGCTTCATTTTGGGCTTCTGCATACATCAATAATACATCTGCATAACGAAGATGGATAATGTCATAATCATCAAGTTCAGTATCACGGTTATGATAGGACCAGAAATCTTCCACAAATTTATTCCAGTGTATATCTGTTTCTGAAGCATAAGTCCATGTTCTTCCTTCAATTACCCTTGTCCCTGTTGTATTGATAGTTTGAAGGCAACGCGGATCACGGTTTGCAGTTGGATCTGCAGGATTATACAGAGGTGATTGACTTGTTGGTAGTCCGTCTTTGCATAAATAAGCATTAAACAGCTCTTTTCTTGGTTTGGTTGTACCATATACTAAATGGTCATTACCCCCTCTATGCCATCTGTTGGGATTTGCATAGACTGTTGAGAATAAAATTTCACTTGGATTGTTTTTTTGTGCTGCAGAAAGGAACAGATCTCTGTAATTTGGATACAAAGTGCATAAACCTGAAGAGATAACATTTTTTGCCTCATTTGCCGCAGCAGCCCATTGTTGCGTATGTAAAAGAACTTTTGCTTTGAAAGCATAGGCTGAATTTTTGACAATTCTTCCCTGATAGACAGTGTTGGGAAGATCAGGGATGGCAGCATTTATATCCTCAAGAATAAAATCTATAACCTGTTGACTTGTACTTTGTTTTATTTTTGCTTCATCAACGGTTGGAGGAACTGAGGTGTAAATAATTACTCCGCCATAAGTTTGTTGTAAAAGAAAATAGTGCCATGCACGCAAAAATTTAACTTCTGCAATGTATTGTTTTTTTACATTTGCATCAATACCTTCAACTCTGTCAATATTATCCAAAAAGAAATTGCACGATGAAATTCCCCTGTACATATTAGCATACCATGCAGAGACAGGCCCTCCTGTGGTCGGGTGTACAATACCTTCCGAAATTTGATTATACTCAACTTCCAATTGCGGGAAACTACGGGCGTTATCGGTAAGTACTTCAAACCTGAAACGTGTTCCGAAAGGTTCCTGATATAATCTGCTGTAAACGCCCATCAGAGCCATAGTAGCATCAGCTGAAGTTTTCCAAAACGCTTCACTTACAACCTGATCTGAAGGATGTCTTTCAAGAAAATCCTCATTACAACCAGAAAATAAAATAACCAGGATTGTAAAAAATATAATTATTACTTTATTATTCATTGTTCAATAAATTTTAAATTTCATTACTTAATATTTAGTCTTATACCAAAGGATAAAGTCTTAACATTTGGATATGCCCCGGCCTCTGTCTGACCGCCGGAATGATATTGGTCCTCATTTCTTTCAGGGTCATGAATTGTGTAAGGTGAATACGTAAACCAGTTATCAGCCGATACATACACCCTGACATCCTGCAAGCCGAAACGACCT
>CAZJGI010000245.1:0-2727 GCA_964545315.1 uncultured Prolixibacteraceae bacterium | reverse complement strand
AGGTCGAGAACAATATTCAGATTATATCCAACACCGTAGCCATATGACTCAACACCGCCGAAGCCATAAACATAGGCAAGAAAACCTCCTTCCGGCAATGTATTTTGAAGTCGGTGGGTTCCCGCCTCCAGGGCTAATTGCGCATATGAATAGTTACTGTTCGGAAAGGGAGAAAACAGGTTCCCAACTGTATTGCCATTAAGCAATATATTGCCTGTCTCGTTGGTCCTGGTAATCACATTTACATAGTATCGCACAATTTGTTCAGAATCATAAGCTACGAAGGTTACATCATTTTTTGACTGGGTGACAGAGCTTAATATTATCATAAAGGGATCGCCGTTTCCTCCTGTATAGTTTTTATCCACTGTTTGTGACTGGCTGTACTGAACCACTAAAACAGGTTTTTCTGCAAATATCTTTTTTGGCTGGTAATGGTACAGGGTAAATTCTTTGTATTCTCCTCTGTTTATCACAAAGGGATTCAATCCATCAATATGGACAATTGTATTATCGTAAGCTGCCAATATACGATATCTGTCCTGTTCCCGTGATTGGAGAGGTACTGCATAATATTCACGTCCCCATGAATAGACCGGGGGTATTTGTTCATAAAGATGATCCCACGCAGATACATTGGGATCAGCAGGTACAGTTGTAGCAAGGGATCCTGAGAAAAATGCTATTGGTTTATCTGAAAAAATATAGCTACCTGTCAGATCACCCTGTCCGGGAAGATTATTCCGGTTTAATGATTGCACCTGAAATATTTCACCTTTGTCGAGGGTTATATTAATTGTGTCACCTTTTTGTACCAGTTTATCTGTAACTTTTGAAGGGATAATGCTCACATTGGTTTCATTTACAGAAGCTACGATCATGAACTGGCTGTTTCTGCCATTTCCAAATGCTCCGTTCGCGGTTTCGTGAATATGTGGTTCAAAGCATACAGCAAAATACTCGTTTCCTAATGATTCAACCGGATAGATCAAGGCTACGTCAGATGAGTTTTTATCCCAGTTAAGGGCATAAACATTAACAGGCTTATCCGAAACAAGCCTGATACCTTTATTTTGTATTACTTCCGATCCTGTTGCTTCAACAAGTTCCCATGGTATATTTATACGGAGGCTTGAATTGGCCGGGATTGTATAAATATTGTTGAAAGGAGTTTCTTCTTTCCCTGTATAAATTCTAAAATTGGTGGCTTCCCTTGCTGTAACACTTATTTCAACAAAGTGGTTGTTGTGATAATTCCGGTTTTCCATAAATCCAAACCAGAAATCCGTTCCTTCCGTTTTCCTGTTACACGGATCATCTTGTGCAAACAGCAAGTTTACAAATAATAATATTGTGAGAAGGGAAATAAATTGCCTCATATTTTATACAGGATAATCAAAATGCAATCTGCTACCTTTTATGTCATTGTTTATTTCTCCGTTTGAAAAAACCTGTTGTCCGTTTACAAAGGTTGATACTACTTTATGAGAGAATTCAAATCCCTCAAAAGGTGACCAGCCACACTTAGATAAAATATTTTCCGGGGAAACCATCCAGTTTTCATGAGGATCAATCAACACCAGGTCAGCATAGTACCCTTCACGGATATATCCTCTTTTGTTAATAAGAAAAAGGTCAGCTGGTGCATGGCACATTTTCTGGATGACTTTTTCAATTGGAATAATATCTTTTTTGCTCATTTCGAGCATAGCTGTCAGTGAATGTTGTATAAGTGGCCCTCCTGAAGGGGCTTCCGTATAGGGTCTGCTTTTTTCTTCATATGTATGAGGAGCATGGTCGGTCGAGATGACGTCAATTTTATCGTTCAGCAAAGCTTCCCATAAAGCTTCTTTATCTTTAACGGTTTTTATTGAAGGATTCCATTTTATCAGGTTCCCCTGTATTTTATAATCTTTTTCATCAAACCACAAATGATGAACACATACTTCTGCAGTAATACGTTTTTCCTTAACCTGGCCTGAAGAGAAAAGCTGCATCTCTTTTGCAGTAGAAAGATGTAATACATGTAGTTTGGCATTGTTTCCCGAGGCAAGTTCAACTGCTTTGGATGAGGAGCGGTAACATGCTTCTTCACTTCTTATAATTGAGTGGCAGGAAGCCGGTAAATGAGAATTATATTTAGATATTGCCTCTCTCAGATTTGTTTGGATAGTTTGTTCATCTTCACAATGAGCTGAAATTCGCAAAGGTGAATTTTTGAAAAGTTCATTGAGTACAACTTCATTATTAACATACATGTTACCTGTTGATGACCCCATAAATAATTTTAACCCGCAAATATCAGAAGGATTAGCTTTTGTTATCTCATCAAAATTATTATTAGTCGCACCCAGATAAAAGGAATAATTGGCAAGGGAAACCTCAGCAGCCCGAAGAAATTTTTCTTCGAGCAGTTCCAGAGTTGTTGTCTGCGGTATTGTGTTGGGCATCTCCATATATGATGTAATACCTCCGGCAACAGCGGCCTTGCTTTCAGTTGCTATTTCAGCTTTATAGGTCAGCCCGGGTTCCCTGAAATGAACATGGCTGTCTATAACGCCCGGTATAAGATAAAGCCCGGAAGCATCAATTATCCTGACTTGGGAGGATATTACATTTTCAGGTGTAATGTAAGGAAATATTTTTTCAATTGTATCATTGCTAATAAGGACACTTCCCTTGAATTTAAGACCTTCATTTATTATAGTGGCATCTTTAATTAATGTC
>CAZJGI010000244.1:0-2733 GCA_964545315.1 uncultured Prolixibacteraceae bacterium | reverse complement strand
TAATAATATGTCAAGTCGTAAAAATTTTATAAGTATGGCAAGTACTGCTATTGGTTCATTTTTTTTTGCACCTGATTTAATGATTGTTTCAGCAAATAAATTATTTGTTCAAGATAGAAAAACTTCGTTGCCTGAACCAACAACTAAAAAGACCTTCCAGGTTCACAAATGGCAACGTGACCCACGAAATCCTGTTTTGCCCCCAGGTGGAGGATGGTTCGATGAGAAATGCTGCATGAATCCCTTTGCATTACGTATTGGAGATGAGTATTACCTTTATTATGCAGGTGCGGATAAGGATGGCAGACGCAGGATATGCCTTGCTACTGCACCAGTTTCGGATTTGTCAAAATGGACACGTCATGGACCTTTGTTTGAACCTGGAAAGAAAGGAGCTTTCGATGAGATATGGTGTGTGCTGCCTTGTGTACATAAAATTGGTAAAAAATGGCATTTGTATTATACCGGGCACAGTGCAGATGAAGGTGTAGGATTGCAAGCATTCAGAGGGATTGGACTTGCCATAAGTAGTGATTTAAAAACATGGACCCGTTACAGCGAAAAGCCGGTTATGTTAGGTGATGGTTTTCCCGAATGGCCTGATAATATAGGTATAGCTGGCGGTGGTTGTATATTAGATATTCCTCAAAAAAATGGGGAAATTCTATACAGGATGCATTACACCCTTTTAACTGGTGTACCTTCTAAAACTTTACAGGTCAATCAAGCAAAACAGTCAGTTATTGCGCATTCCTATGATGGAATAACCTGGTTCGATAAAAGAGTCGTGTTACGCCCGAGACAAGAAGCTGCTTATGAAAATGCTGCAACTACAGGATTGGATGTTTGGAAAACTAAAAAAGGTTGGCGTGCTATATATCCTCCCATTGGAACTCAATTTGGTGCCTACTCGATATGCGAAGCATCAAGTAAAGATGGTTTGGTCTGGGACCGAGGTGAACCGGAAGAAAACCTTGCTCTTGCTCCAATTGGCGATGGATGGGAAAGTAAGATGGTGGAGTATCCAGCAGTCATTCGCGAGCAAAATAAATTGCGAATGTTTTATTGCGGAAATGGATATGGAAGTACTGGGATAGGCACTGCTATCGCTAAACCATTGTGAAAAGAAAAATTAAACTCAAACACTATGGATTAATTCAATTAATATTTTAATATCTTAAACATAGGTTAAATGTAATTATTTGGCCTGGTGCGTTGGTCGTACAGGCGGAATTAACAGGTTTTTTACTGCAATATATACTTTGAGAGTTAGAATAGGTAAACCAATGTTATAAACTTAAAAAGAATAAAAATGAGTACAAAATTATTGAATTGGTCACATGACCGGCGAAACTTCCTAAAACTGGCCGGTTTAGGAGCAGGGGCTGGTATTATGGGACTGCAGCAGATGGGTTGCGGCAGTAGTAAGAAAGTTGCACAGCCGGTTATGCAGGGATTTGAGATTGCACCTGAGAATCAGGATGCTTCAAAAGGATGGGTTCCCGTATCAGACAGGAAGCTGCGTATAGGCATCGTAGGAGGCGGATTTGGATCGTCCTTTTACTTTAATGCGCATCCTAACTGTATTGTAGAAGCAGTAAGCGATCTGCAAACAGAAAAACGTGAACGCCTTATGAAAGTTTATAATTGTTCCAAGAGTTATGAATCTCTGGAGGAACTTGTCAAAGATGATAATATTGAAGCAGTATTTGTTGCGACAGACGCACCGAGCCATATGAGGCATGTTATTGATGTACTGAATCATGGAAAGCATGTGGCATCTGCCGTCCCTGCGGTCTGGGGATCGCTGGAGCAGGCAGATCAGCTGTATGAGGCAGTTGTAAAGAGCGGACTGAAATATATGATGTTTGAAACTTCATTTTTTCATCAAGATCTCTATGCAATGAGGCAGATATACAGGGCCGGCGGATTTGGTAAATTGTTTATTCTGAAGGTGAATACTATCATTATGCACCTGAACCGATAGGTTCATACAAAGAATGGAGGGTAGGTGTACCTCCGCAGTGGTATCCCACACATTCAGACGCATATTACGTGGGAGTTCATGATGGTAGCTTTACCGATGTCTCATGTCTCGGATTACCCAGCATTGTGGATCATTTAAAACCGGAAAACAATGTTTATAAAAATCCTTTCGGAACCGAGATCGCACTGTTTCGCACCAGTGAAGGGGGGATGTCGCGTATGGCCGTGAGTTGGGATACTCCCGGATACAGTGGGGAAATGGGCCGGATTAGAGGTCAGAGAGGTTCATATTACGGGAAATATGAAGGACTTGAAAAAAATCTTCCTGACATATCCCGGCCTCCATTGCCTCCAGGAGTTACTTTAGGAGGTCATGGCGGATCTCACGGGTATCTTATGAACGAATTTATCTTATCAATAATTGAAGATCGTAAGCCACTTGTTGATGTGGCAATAGCGCTGAATATGACAGTTGCGGGAATTGTAGCTCACCAGTCAGCCTTAAAGGACGGGGAATGGATGAAGATTCCTCAGTATAAATTATAATACAGGGTTTGATTCGGCATGAGTCGGTCCGCAATGATCTGCAGGCAGAAATGGCCCGGTATTGCAGGTATAAAAATGCTCCGGTTTAGTGAAATGATTCTTGAAACGGAAGGGATTTTATTCAAATAATTTATAAATTCTTAAGTAAGGATGCTTATTTAAAGTGAAAATAATACCAGAAGGTATTGCCATATCGTTGGG
>CAZJGI010000243.1:0-2738 GCA_964545315.1 uncultured Prolixibacteraceae bacterium | reverse complement strand
CCGCCCATGTAAGCCTGCGGTTATACCCAATATGAACTTCACCTTCCGCCCATCCCACTTTTGATGGTATTGCCGATTTCACAGCTTCTTTTGCCAGTTCAATTAACCAGCCTTTCAACCGTTCCATATACACAGTATCAAGTGGCATCAAATAATTTGTTTTTAACAAAGAGGGCCCTCGCGCATGTGTCACCGAAATTAAAACATTGCGCGGAGGAATACCTGCCGCAACCCCTATAGCTTCCCTGAGTTCAATGACAAAAGGAGATTCAAGGCCACCAAGATCACAACTGACAATAAAAAGCTGAAGGTCACCTTTGGATAAGTATATTCCGTTTGCCTCAAGGTCACCTTTAATTTCTGTAGCACGGCTGGGATTAGTGGCAGCCTGCACCCAGCTGCCTAATTCATGGTTAATAATCTTTGTTGCCGAACCTACCCTGAATATATTATCCTGTGCATATATACCGAGATGGAAAATAATTATCAAAATAGTTGTTAGATATACTTTCATTTGAATATAAATTAGGTAAACATTTAATTCTTTTTTTATAATCATTAATTTTAAAGGTATTAAATAGAACTTACATAAGTAGGAGTCTTAAACTATTGCCTTTTTCAATTAATTATTTCAAGTGATGTTTTTCTCATTAAAATTGTTTATTTAAAGGATATAAGAAAGAACTCGTCATACAACTATTATATTCATGTTTACGATAATGCTTGACTCGTTTCTCCGTAAACTCCCTAAAGCCACTGATCAGGAAAAATTATTGCTACACCATTTTTTTAAGTGAACTTTTTAATGCCAATAACTTATTAATTATTAACGCCCATCTGTTCAAAAAGTTCGGCCAGTTTGGACTCAATGCGGTCTGTTGCTTCCTCTTCCAGGTAGCTGGCCCTTCGGGGCCAAACTTCCATGCCTCCCAGTAAATGCTGCCGTTTGGGAGGAATATACCCGTGCCACTCATTAGCATGAGAAATTATAATAGTCGGTTTAAACGGGCTTAGTTCCTTTATCCTGATCCCCGTTTCAGCAAAAGCCTCTCCCGGGAAAGCAACTATGCATGCATTTCCTATCATTATAGTCTGCAGTTTCACAGCCACGCTGTCAGGATATTTATTCAGCTGAAGGGCTTCCTCTGCATGAATCTTCGTCCAGTGATGCCTCAGACTGTCTTCAGGCATGGAAAGAATATTTTCTGCCCATGCCAGCCTTTCCGGGCCCGGCTTATTGACTGCAAGATCAATGTTCACATCCCTTAAATCAAGGTCAATATTACCGTTATACTCAATTTTTTGACATATGCCCTTAACATCATTTGCCAGCTCATCCGCAAAAGCGTACATTTTATTTATATCACCTCCCGTTTTTAATGCTGAAACATCGCCACTGGCGCCACTTGACATAATCGCAACAAAAGAAGGCTGTGTTGACTCTTCCGGGGATATATTATTCTGCAGCTGACGGCAAAAATGCCCGAAATAATCTGATCCGGCTGACCCGGGTATATTTATGCCGTAATGTATACCATAGTTAGCCAATACTGCCAAAGGTGTACCATCCTTATGCCTGACCGATAATACCACCATTTCAGGGTCGACAGGACCTGCCGGTCCCACTCTGTTTTCTTTGGGATTACCGCCCATAACCACTTTATCACTTGTTTCACCAAAAGGGTTTGGAGGAACTGTTCCCGGCTTCATTATCCACCGGCGGTTTTCAAGATACTCAGGCTTATCTGTAACTCCCCAGCCCAACTGTGCCGGCTGTAAATTATCAATAGCCTGTTGGACGGCTACAACAATCTGGTCTGTAAAATAGTCATAATATTCCCGGTCAATATCGCTCATATGCCAGCCGGTTACACGAGGTGCCATATGAGTATGTGTTGCAGCAATCAGAATATTAGATATTGGCAATCCGGTCTTTTCATAAACCATAGATTTTGCCTTTTCAATATTTTCACCTGAAATAATGCAAACATCGCATAAAACTATTGCAATCCGGGTTTTTCCATTTTCCATTACCAAACATCTTGCATTCAGCGGATCAATTATTTTTTTTATCGGACCATACTGTTGAAGCAGTCCACTCAGCGATACCCCGGGCTTTGGTGTTATGTCAGCTACAGCGGCACCTGCCTTGAAAATATTTTGATCCTTACATCCTGAAAGGCAATAATTAGTCTGTAACAAACTGACAATAATTATCAGTTGCAGAAAAAATGTCACTAACTTTTTTATCTTCATCTATTCTTACATATTTCAAAATTAAAGAATTGACCCCTGCCATAGACGGCACTTAGCACTTTTCAGCTAAAGACCCTGAATCAAATAATAAATAGATTGAAACTCACCGCCTATTTTAAAACTAAAGATGCCGTTTTCATATTTTGACGGTATATACCCTGTAAGAAGACCCTGAGGATTAATAGCCATAACTCTAAGGTCAGGCTGGTTAGTTTCAATTTTAATTTCTGCTTCAATTATTTCAACCTGTATAGGGCCATGTCCGGGATCCAGCTGTATGGTATGATCGTCATTATATTTACTTCCTGTATTGTCAGCCCTTCCCACTGCAGTCAGAAGCATATTATCCGAGCTTGATATCGGTTGATCTGTTAAAGAGCTTACAGCAACAGTTGCAAAATCTGTAATAACATCAATTTTCATATTGGAAAGTGATATTTCACCCTCTTTACCTGTAAATCCATAGACAGCTTTTGTAGAGG
>CAZJGI010000242.1:0-2749 GCA_964545315.1 uncultured Prolixibacteraceae bacterium | reverse complement strand
ACTCCTCCCAGAGAGAAGATTGAACAGCTTGATGATCTGCCCCTGCCCGCATTTGACCGGCTTGTCCTGCCTGACATAAGCACATATCTAAAGAAATCAGGAGATCTTCCGATACTTACCGGCAGAGGCTGTCCCTTTAATTGTGCTTTTTGTTCTACCGCAGTGATGCATGGCCATAAATACAGGAAAAGGAATCCTGTAAAAGTTGCAGATGAACTTGAATATTTAAAAAACAGATATAATCATGACAACTTTAGCATTGTCGATGATACTTTCACAGTTGATAAAGAAAGAACAAAAAAAATATGTGAGGAAATAATACGACGTAACCTGAATATTAACTGGGGTTGCAGCGCAAGGGCAGATACACTTGATCCCGAATTGATTAAAATAATGAGCAGTGCGGGTTGCATAGGACTGTTTTTCGGAATTGAATCACTGGATGATGAGGTACTAAAAAAAATAAAAAAAGGATTTACAGCAAAAAAGGCTGTCAGGATGGTAGAAATAGCTATTGATGAAGGAATTAATGTTGATGTATCTTTTATTTTGGGTCTCCCGGGAGATAATCTGAATAATACTAAAAAAATATATGGATTTGTAAAAAACCATAAAATCTCAGGCAGGATATTGATCAATACATTGCAAATCCTTCCCGGGACAGATATCTATCGGAATCCTGATCATTACGGAATTAAATATTCAAAAAACTACAAAGCAACCTGGGCCGGTTCAACTTCCTTTACAAAGAACCTTCCCTTTAAAAAACTGCTTAAAGAAAAAATTAAAATACAGACTCTTTATCTTGAAAAAAAATTTGAAGACCCCCGGTTATATGAAATTCCATATCCGTTAGTATTCTACGATGAACGTGAACTGCCTGAATTTACGCGGATATGACCAGCCGTACCACCCTGTCGGAGGTATTTTGCAGCTACTAATTAAACTCGAGCAATCGATTTATTTTATAATCGTTGAAAAATTTCATGACAACTTCCCTAACACTTTCAACATTTGATGCAAGAAATTCTGCAAACCTTTCAGAAATCTGTTCTATTGATTTTTCTCCATCGCACAAGCTGACTAAAAATCCCGCACTGTGGTTTAACCTGATACATTCCTGTCCATAAAAATTATACAAAATCCAGGATTCCTCAGGAGAAACATTATTATCGCTTTTATTTCGAAGGTTTTCCTGTATTTCAACAATATTGAACTTTGAATTTATAAGGTAATTGCCTTTGCGCAATCGCGGTTTTAACACTGGTCCGGGAGGTGTATCAGTTCCCCTTGATATGCCAACCAGATTATTAATGAAGCTTTCAAAATTTTGATTGATATTTTCCAGTTGGGAGTATGAATACCGCACAGTATATAAAAAAAGTTGTTCCCTGAAAAGAACAGGCCATATATTACTTAAATTTAATCTTTCACGTACCATTTGCATGAATTCATCCCGGATATCTTCTATTTTAAATTTTGATTGGTCTGTAAGATATTCAAAATCATATACAAAAGAAAGTGTATCATCATTATTTCGAGGCAAAATTTTAATGCTGTACATTGAGGGTTCCCGTCCAATGGAAGAGAACCTGCCGAGACTGAATGCAGAAGCTCCGACTGATAGTATGTTTTCAGAGTTTTGCATGACAAAATCAGCAGTCTCTTTGCGATCCTGTTCAGTTTCTCCCGGAAATCCCAGTAAAATAAACAGGTGAACAAGTATACCGGCATTGTGAAATCTTCTTATCACATCGCCGGTATTTTTAATATCAATCCCCTTGTTCATCATCCTGAGTACCTTTTCACAACCCGATTCAAGGCCGACAAATGCCCACCTGAAGCCGGCATCATACATTAACTTACATATCTCATCAGTGAATGCAGGTTCCAACCTGGCTTGTGTGATCATCCTGACATTAATCCCCGATCTTATAATCTCATCAGACAGTTTTTTTGCAGCTTGCGGTGATACGGCCTCGTCCGAAAGGGTAAAATAATCAGTTCCATACTTCTCCTGTAACTTCCGGATATCATCGACAACCAACCCGGCTTTTCTTTCCTGGTAATATTTTCCGTAAATGTAACTATGATCACAGAATGTGCATTTACCCCAATAACAGCCCCTGGATGTAAGAAGAGGAATTATCAGTTTAGGTGAAAAATATTCTTTGAAATCCAGTCCGTCAAAATCCGGTGTCGGGAGGGAATTAAGATCAGGATTTTCACACTGTCCGGTTCTGATTATCTCTTTATCCAAATACAGCAGATTTGGCACCTTTTCAATTGATCCGCCGGCTTTAACAGCCCTGACCAGCTCCAAAAGAGGTTTTTCACCCTCATAAAGCACAACGCTGTCTGCAAACAAAGTGAAAAAATCTTTCCTCTTAACCAATCCTTCAGCACATCTGGTCAGCATATTACCTCCTATGGTAACATGAACATCAGGCAGATTTTCTTTGATCCAGGCAGCCATTGTAAGAGCAGGAATAAGCTGGGTTAAGTCAGTTATGGATATACCTGCAACTTGGCATGATTGTATGGTCATAATTTTTTCAACCTGACGACAAAAAACAGATATCAGCGGATTTTTCTTAGACCTGATGAAATTTGTGACCTCATCAAGAGAATCTGTATCAATCGGAAATTCCATCGTGTCAAAGCTTATCCTGGCATAACAATAAAGATTGATAATGTTAAATGCCGTATTTATAAGAGAATAGTCAAAACTTTTTTCTTCAAAATTATA
>CAZJGI010000241.1:0-2758 GCA_964545315.1 uncultured Prolixibacteraceae bacterium | reverse complement strand
CTCCCGACGGAAATGTATTTATGAACTTTCAGGGTTACAATAGCACCATAGAAAAGAACATAACCAACTTATTAACCGAATTGACAAAATAAATCATGAAATATAAAACATTTCTTTTGCTGTTAATAATGCTCACACCTTTTATTGTTTGGAGCCAAAATAATGTCAGAATCGAGGGACAAATAATCGGGTACGACGGCAGCGAAGAAGTTCTTTATGGAATTTCCCCTGTTTATGGTCCCCCACATGATAAAAGTATAAAACCCGACAGCCTTGGACGGTTTTCAATATTTACATCAGTAAAAGAAACAATGTTTTTTTCATTGCATTATTCCCAGGGAGGAATCAGGCATTCATGCAGATTGATCTTAAAACCGGATACATATTATTCATTTGTTAGTGAAGGATTTGAAAGTAAAAACTGGAATACATATTACAGCCCCGAAATATATTCCCTGAGAACAAATCCCGGTGAAAAGAATCCTTATTATTCTGTTGATTACGGACAGATATATTACAATAAGATCGATAATGGAACCATGGGATCACTTTATCATGACAATTGGGATTTATATCAGCCTGACCTATTGATCGATACCCTGGAAGCAAGAATTAATGCACAAAAAGCTGTTTTTCAAAAATTACTTGATGAAGGGTTGATTGACAATGAGTTCTATAAAATCGCTAAAATGAATGTGGAATATTTCAACGCCTATCAATTAGCTTCTACAATATATGATACCTGGCAATTACCTGTAAAATATGGTGTCGATGATACGGTTATTCAAAATAAGCTTCATAAAATTTATTCTGAAATATTTGAATTGTATCCGGTTAAAGGAGTGGCAATGGAAAAATTATATGGATATGACAGGTATATTGATCTTTATTTACTTTTTCTGGAAGATAATAAGAACGGTGTATTCAAGCCTGTAATCAGGAAAGGTACTGTTATTACAAAAGTACGGATGAAACATGCTGAAGAGGTTTTGTCACCAATAGCCTACCGATATTATGCCTTAAGGAATACTATGAGTTACACTGCAAGTCTGGCTTCAGGTTCAGCCAAAGCAGCTGAAGATTTTCTTCTAAAATATCCTGAAATAAAAAATAGTCAAAGCGGAAATTTTCTGGAAAACGTATTGATCCCAAGGGCCGAAGATTTTGAACAACTTTCAGCAAAAGAATTCGCTGACGATATTTTTATCCTGGACAAGGAAAAGCCGGTTGAGTCTTTCCGCGAATTGCTTGACACGATGAACGGCAAGCCGTTTCTAATTGATTACTGGGGAACATGGTGCGGACCATGCAGGTATCAATTCAGATATAACGACAAACTGAAATCGTTTTTAAATGAGAATGGAATTGAGATGGTTTATATTGCATACGAATATGAGATGGACAGGGAGAAATGGAAGAACTTTATTAAAGCATTCCGGTTAACCGGGTACCACTTTATTTCAGACGATAATTTCAAATCCGATTTTGAAAAATATTCAGGTAAGATCACTCGTTTCCCAAGCTATATTATTGTTGATCCTGATGGTAAAATTCTGGAATCAAATGCTGCTTATCCAAGTGAAGGAGATAAGTTATTCAACCAACTTAAAGAGAAACTGAAAATATGAAACGAGTGTGAAAAAATTTATCACTATTACTACAATAATAATATTGATTTTCTCATGCAGAAAATCTGATCCTTTCAGTGATCTGAAATGGTATGAAGAAACCTTTCTTAAGTTTGATGTTAAAAATGTATCAGATACCACTCTACTCAATGTTAACCATGTAAATATTGTTCCTTACTATACACATTTGATGCAGCAGATCGTAATTCCGAAGGATGGCAAATATAATATGTCTTTCAAATGTTCTCCTTTCAATAAAATTGAAATGTCGTTCAGGAATACCATAATTCCCTTATTTGCCGTTCCCGGAGATACACTTACAATTAACCTTGATTTTGATTACAATAAAAAGATTTACAGTTCCGTTTCTTTTGCAGGGATTACTGAAAAGATAAATACTTATCTTTTAAATAAAACACAGCATTTCAACTACTTCGACACAGGTATCCCTGCTTCCAATTTTACTTCGCCATCGTTCACTATATATGAAGGTTCTGAGAAAATCGATTCAATGTATAATGAAGAACTGAAGTATTTATCTGCATATCTTGAAAAAATAAAATTACCTGACTGGTTCATCGAAATGGAAAGGCAAAATATTTTTTACGGTAATGCTTCTTTTAAAATGAGCGCAATACCCTACCGGAATTATTTTCATGGTGAATCTACAGGAAGAAACGATAAATATTTTCAGTTTTTAGACACCATATCAGTTAATAATATCAATGCAAGCAAATCAGTTAATTATTATTTCTTTTTAGGTTCATACTATTTTTTGAATAATAAATTATTGAACGAAAAACTTGATATGGAGGGTAATGCTAAGGGTTTTGAAAGAGCATTTCCTTTATTTCTGGCAGAAATAGATGATGTTAAAAGGCAATTGGGTGGCATTATCAGGGAATGGTATTTCGCTCATAAATTTTCCAGATTTTATTTTCTTGCAGAAAAAAAATCCCAAATCGAAAAGATTGATTCTTTATTTGTAACTGTAAAACCTTGTTTTAGCGATACTGTTTTGTATCATGTCGTTAAAAACACAAGCAGACAGGTTATTAATTTGAAGCAAACAGAGTTCCTTAATACCGGAGAGCCTGCACCGGATTTTTACCTTAGTGATATAAACGGCA
>CAZJGI010000240.1:0-2794 GCA_964545315.1 uncultured Prolixibacteraceae bacterium | reverse complement strand
CAGGCGGGATTGGATGTATACGTGGAAAAACCAATGGCCAATTCGATTGAAGAGTGTAATTTGATTGTTAAAGCAGCAAAACGCTACAACAGAATTGTACAGGTAGGCCAGCAACAACGCAGCGGTGAGCATTGGCAAAAAATTAACAGGATGGTGAAGGAGGGGCGTATAGGTAAACTCAGGAAAGTAAATATTTGGGGCAATTTCAATTATGGGGTTGGTGCGCCTAAGAAGCCTGACCAGCCGGTACCGGCAGGTGTCGATTATAATATGTGGCTGGGCCCTGCACCTGAAAGAAATTTTAATATAAACCGTTTTCACGGAATGTGGAGGATGTTTTGGGATTACGGGGGCGGAGTAATGACAGACTGGGGGGTACACCTTATAGATATGGCTTTTTGGATTAAGAATTTAACAGCGCCACCAAAGTCAATCATGGCTTCAGGCGGAAATCTGTCATTTGAAGATAATGATCATGAAGCATTTGATACTATGTCAGTAATTTTTGATATGGGAGAATTTGCAGTAACATGGGATCAGACCTCAGGAACAGAGAAAGGCCCCTGGGATAAGAATTACGGCCTTGCTTTTATTGGTGATGCAGGCACGATACTGGCTGACCGTGCCGGCTATAAAATCATTCCTGAATGGGATACCAAAAAGGAGGCCCCAAAAATATCTGAAGAATCAGGAAAAGGAAGGGATAGCCACGCTGAACATGCTGCAAATTTCATTAATTGTATAAAAACACGCGATGTTCCTGCCTGTCCCCCGGAAACAGGAAGAGCAGCAGCAATGGCAACACATATAGCCAATATAGCCGTTCGCTCAGGTGAAGGACTGTTAATATGGGATGATGATGCAAATAAATTTACAAACTCAAAAAAAGCTAACCGTTATATAGAACCTGAATACAGGGCTCCATGGAAGTTGCCCCGCATTTGAGAATCCTTTAAGCTAAATCTTCATTTAAATTTTCCAAAACTTTTTGTTTGGAAAGCGTATCTGTATCATATCTTGGAAGACAATAATGGCATCCGTTATACCCATTGTTTTGTATTAAGTCCGCAACTTTATCTAAACCCTTGCAGGTCATCTTATTGCCGGGAGCCATTAATGATACCCAATTACAATTTGGCTTATGTATTTCCAGTGAATTAATATTTGCAATATACCAATAAGGAGTTAACCGGTAAAAATAACTTATAGTAACATTTGATTTATCCCCGCTTACAGCGTCAACGTGAAAAGCAATAAAACTGCCGGATTCTCCTTTTTGAGCTTTTGAAACATAGGTGTGCCCTTGTACTGCAGTTACTCCTTGCCGTGTATAACCGGTTGTAGGAATACTAACTGTTGTCAGATCCGCATCACCGATATCTCCTAAATCAATAACTCCTTTTTGATCAATATTGTTTGCCCAGAATTTCCCACCTGAATAGTAAAAATCACCTCCGGTTAAGGTGCCCGGGATGTTTGTGGAAAAATCAAAGCTGTCATCTTCACTGAGAACAGCCTGAAGCAGGCCATGGGCATGGAACGCGAGCTGAATATCAGTAAAATACGGGAATCCGTTTAGAAGATCATTATCAATGTCAGCAGCTTTATAAAGAGCTGAAAGAAGATTGCTTTCACCCGGATCAGAGAAGAAGTAACCTCGCGGAAAAGTTGACAGGATCTGATGGGCTTCAAGAATTAGCTGGTCTGCTATTCTTGCACCCGCAGTACCATAAATATCAACCAGGCGTTGCCGAAATTCCCATGCTGCCCCGCCAATTATTGTCCCGCCTGTATGCCCTTCAATATTATAACTGCCCTTACCCGGATACTGCATGTTATTATTCAGGTCCCTCGGGTTTGCAGAACATCCTTCACCATGTCTTGATTCATTGGTAAAGCTACATGAAAAATAATCAGCAAAGCCCTCATCCATAGCATAAGCTTCAATATGGGTCGCCGGATAGCCAATCCAGTCACCATAAATTTCATAAAGGATGTTGTGGGTGCATTCATGATAGATAACATCACTGCTTCTTGCATAATTGTTGGTGCCAAAAAGCATAGGATCACCTGAGTATGCGTTGTTCCTGGGATCATTCACCCTTGCATTGAAGCGGGAAGAGCCGCTCCACGGGTTAATCCATGAATATCCAAGTTCATCTTTCAGCCAATCATGAAAAAGATTCATGTGGTAAAAGACATTTATATGGTCCCTGTCTGTGGCAGTCCAGGTTAAATTACAAGGACTATTTGTATCGCACGATCTTACTTCAGTGAAATCAGAACCGTCGATATCCTGAACACGTACATAAGGGCCTTCTAACCTGAATGTGGCTTGTCCATTCAGAAAATTAAATAATTCCCAAAACCAGCTGACTGTTTTTTTGTAAATACCACTGCTGTTTGTGGTAGCTTCGCCGGCATCTTTTATGTCTACATGCTCATGTCCTATAGGCACAGTTGCTATTGTGTCTGTCGGATTAGCTGGATAAACTTCGCCTTGTACCTTGCCGGTGACCTGTGCCCCGGGAAACCTTAAAGGATAAGAACTTAAAATAGTTCCATTTTTGGCGTCGACAATAAAGCATTTATCCATATCGGGATTTGGTTCTTCTTCAATAATCAGAAACTTCCAGGCAAGATGATAAGTAATTTTTTGTTCCGATTCTTCCGGATAAATAATCAGGGTGTCATCTTTCCTTTTTAGTTTGGAACGATCACTTGTTTTGTATGTTTTTAATGCAATGTCAATTGCTTTATCCATATCCAGATCAGGTTTAACATCAATATTGAT
>CAZJGI010000239.1:0-2809 GCA_964545315.1 uncultured Prolixibacteraceae bacterium | reverse complement strand
CCTCGGCATAAAAGACAATCATCCTAAATTTGTTGTAACTATGGATGAAATCTGGAAAGATAATATAGAAGGGGTTAAACACATACATATTGCCGATTTTTTATTGATGCCCTCATGGGTATGATATAAAATAGCACTTACACTGAGTCAGCCCTTTATACAACGTACTGCATGGCCGGCCTTTTTATACTGGCTTTCTATATATGTTTTATTATTATTTGCAACGAGGTTAAAATAAATGCATCTTCAGTAAGATTCTTCCATTGTGGGTGCCGCTCTCTTCAGGATTTAATTAATAGGCTTTTTGTAAAATCTTCATCTTTGGGGCATCCAGTAAACTGCAGCGATAGCAACAGAATCAGAAAAACAATATTTTTTAAAAAATGGCATTCAATTTTTTTTGACATTGGCAAATAAAAAAAATAAAGAAATACAGATTTTACCTTCAGAAATCCTGACTTTAATGTTTTCTGAAAATTTTTTTCAACACCGAAAATATCCTTTCTTGTTCATCATCGGAAAGGTTTGAGCCTGAAGGCAGGCAAAGGCCATTATTAAAGAGTTGGTCTGATATACCGTTTCCATAGAAAGGAGAACCGACAAATACAGGCTGCCGGTGCATAGGTTTCCAGAGCGGCCGGCTTTCGATATTTTGTGCCTCAAGGGCGATTCTTAAATTTTCCCGCGTAATTCCGTTATTTTTTTCCGGATCTATTATGATAGTTGTGAGCCAGCGGTTTGAAAAGAATCCTTCGGGTTCGGGCTGTAACCCGATATGGTACCCCATGGAGTTAAGATTACTAAAGTATTCTTTATATTGTTCAAAATTGTTCCGGCGTGCTTCCACACGGTCGGTAAGCACCCTCATCTGGCCTCTGCCGATGGCTGCCAGTACATTACTCATGCGATAATTATACCCAAGTTGGCTGTGCTGATAATGAGGAGCATTATCACGGGCCTGGGTAGCCAGGAAACGGGCTTTTTGGATCAGTTCCCCGTCATCTGAAAGCAAAGCACCACCACCGCTGGTGGTAATGATTTTATTTCCGTTAAAACTTAGAATTCCAAACTTTCCAAATGAACCGCACATTTTACCATTAATATGTGATCCCAGTGCTTCAGCGGCATCCTCAACTACCGGGATTCCATACTCCTTTGCTATTGCATTTATTTCGTTCATTTTTGCAGGCATGCCATACAGATGGACAGGAATGACAGCTTTAGGTTTTTTACCATTTTTAATTCTTTCAGTTATGGCCTGTTCAAGCATTGTTGGACTCATATTCCAGGTTTCCGGTTCACTGTCGACAAATACCGGTATAGCACCCTGGTATACTATTGCATTTGCTGATGATGAGAAAGTCAGGCTTTGGCAGATAACTTCGTCACCTTTTTTTACTCCCAGCAGGATCAGAGCCAGGTGCAGGGCCGCTGTCCCGGAACTGAGAGCAGCAGTATGAGCCACACCTGTAAAATCCTGGAGGTCGGCTTCGAACCCATTTACATGAGGCCCCAAAGGGGCAATCCAGTTGGTATCGAACGCTTCTTTTACAAACTGTTGTTCAGCCCCGCCCATGTGAGGTGGTGAAAGCCATATTTTTGGTGGTGCGGTCATTAATTATCCGGTTAGTGAAGCAGTGAAATACTTCAACGGAATATGATTGTAGAATTCTATGAATATCTGTTTAGTTTTTTCCCTATGACAGTATAAATTATAATCTTCAAGTCAAGGAAAAAGTTCCGGTTCTTCATATATTCCAGATTAATACGGACTTTATCGGGCCAGATAACCTCGTTATTATAATTTACGGGGTCTGACTGCAAGGCAAGCAGTTCCTCCTCATTGGAATACTTCATGCTGGCAGGGCCGGTGATACCCGGCCGCAGTTCAAGGATTTTCTGTTCTTCCCCTTTAAGCCGGTCAGCATAGCCGGGTACGTCGGGGCGGGGCCCTACAAAGCTCATGTCCCCTTTCAGAACATTCCACAATTCCGGGAGCTCATCCAGCTTGTATTTGCGGAGGAAAGTACCTAAAGGAGTGATCCGGCTTTCACCCTTAACAGTAATATTATTACCTTCATGCCCTGAATACATTGTCCGGAATTTTACCAGTCGAAACAGTTCACCATGACGGCCTACCCGTTGCTGGATAAAAAAGAGTGGCCCGGCACTTTTTATTGTGACAAGCAATGCAATGATCAAAAAAACCGGCAGAAGGACAATAATCCCCGCGAGGGAGACAGAGAGATCGAAAATCCGTTTAAGAAGCATTATGATGAAAAAAATAAGCTTAGAAAAATTTTATAAAAAACAGGGGTTTTGCCAGCGAATAAACTAACTAATATCCACATTTAATAAAGAAATCCGAAAAGCCAGAGTGGAATTTTGTTTATATATCCATACTCGATATCATCAGCAGCGATAAAAGCCCCGGGTATTCCTTCAATCTGTTTCATATTTTTGTCTTTTCCGCCTATCTCAAAAGTATATTTTCCATCCACCAGGAAATCTCCCCTGGGAGTATAACTTAACTGATACGATTCTTTCAGCTGGTTCGCAAAAAACGTTTCCCTGACACTTCCGGTTTGAATATTATCAGAGGATAATGCGAACATTAAGTTAGTATTCTCAAGATAAATACGATCAGGTTTTTGAAGTTTACTGATACCCTTTGCATCTTTATGCAGTTGAAGGGTAAGATGGCTTTCCTGAAGCCCGGAGAGATAGAAAAGCAAAGATTTACGGGATATCCCAATTCTTTCACTAAGTTTTGTGACATTAGGAATAAACGGCACCGATTCGGAGATAA
>CAZJGI010000238.1:0-2851 GCA_964545315.1 uncultured Prolixibacteraceae bacterium | reverse complement strand
TGAAAGAAATAGCATCAAGATTAAATATTGGGGACAATCCTGTTTTAAAAATTGAAAAGTTCAAATGATAACATGGAAAATAAAATTACTGTTTTATACCATCTGCAACATTTGAGCCAGCTTGTATTCGAGGTAACTGACGGGTGCAATTTGAATTGCAAATATTGCGCATATTCTTCAATGTACGAGGGTTATGATAAAAGAGAATTTAAAAAACTACCCTTTGGAGTAGCTAAAACAGCCATTGATTATATTATGAATACCAGGGATTCATCCCCGGATACTAACTATCCCTTAACAATTAGCTTTTATGGAGGCGAACCTCTTTTGAATTTTTCATTAATCAGTGAAGTTATTCATTATATTGAAAACAAATATTCAAGCAAAAAAGTGAACTTCGGAATGACCACCAATGCAGTATTACTCGATAGATATATGGATTTTATTGCGGCAAATAATTTTCGCCTTACCCTAAGTCTTGATGGCGATGAAAAAGGACAGAGCTGCCGGGTTGATCATACGGGCAAAAATTCTTTCAAAAGGGTATTCAGAAATATTAATTTGTTAAAAACCAGGTATCCTGGATATTTCGAAACCAATGTAATGTTTAATTCCGTGATGCATAATATGAACAGTGCCGAATCTACCCACGAATTTATTAAGCGAAATTTTGATAAAACTCCACTTTTATCACCTTTGAATCCGGTAGGAATCAAAAAAGAGAAGATAGAAGAATTTAATACGATGTTTCAAAATATCAATGAAAGCGTAATGAATTCTTCAAATTGCGAAAGCCTGGAGGCAGATATGTTTATAAGGTCTCCACGCATTTCAAGTCTTGTAAACTATATATTCCGGCATTCTAATAATGTTTATGGAGAGTATAACGATCTTATTTTTGATGTAGCAGGAAAATCAGAACAACAAACCGGGACATGTTCCCCTTTTTCAAGGAAGATGTTTATTACAGTTAATGGAAAAATTCTGCAATGTGAACGGATCGGACATCAATTTGCTCTTGGATATGTAACTGAAAACTCAATTCATTTGGACCTTGATGAAATAGTGGAGAAACAAAACAAGCTCGTTAACAAATTACAGCGACTTTGTAAAAAATGCTATTTAAAGAAAGTATGCCCCCAGTGTATTTATAATATAACAAATATTTTGGATGAGAATCCCCTATGCGATAATTTTTGTAACAAACAACAGTTTGAAAAGCTAATAGATATGCCAATGGATTACTTATCTGAGCATCCATATTATTACGAAAAAATATTAAACGAGGTAAAAGTGCAATAAAAATTATTATAATTATTATGGAAAAGCAATGGTTATCAATAAAACCAGGAACTTTTATATGGACAAATAATAAGATAGGTTTAATCTACGACTCGGAAAATTTAACCTCATTCAGGTTTGACTTAAATGAAAGGATTCTTGAAATCTGCAATGAATTATTATGTCCAGGTAATTTGAATTCAACTATTATCACTTCACATGATTTTTTAGATTTAAGTACTTTAAACTGGATTAATACAATGGTTGATACTTATAATATTGCTGCATTAAGCAGCGGTGATAATAAAAAACCGGTATCATTAAAGCCAATTCTTAAGTTGCAAAATGATGTGGATTTTTATAAATATGAACATAGTAATGGCAATGGTGGTAGTATTATGAAAAATATTCACGAATTAAATTTTTATACTAATTCTTCAATTACCGGTAATGACTTTTATTACAAGCAACTACCATTGCCTTTAGGAAATAGCCCTAATTTGGAAAAGGATAAAATCCTGCAATTTGCCAGGTATTGTCAAAATCCGTTTTTATTAAATGTAAACCTTATTGGTAATTTATTTACATATCCGGATTATAAAGACTTGGTGAATAATATTGCCGGATTGGTGAAAAATGTAACGATTAAAATTACTTATAATGACCTTATGTCACATAAAAAGGAATTACAAGAAAATTCATGGCCTAAGAATATATCATTTTATGTTTTAACTGATACAGTTCCAAATGTACTATTGGAGCTTCAAGAAAGTAATGTACCTATACATCCCGTTTTTTTGATATTTTCTAAAGAAAACTATGATCGGGTAGAAAATTTGATAAACAATCATCCTGAATATTGCGATACCCAAATTGTTCCGGTTTATAATGGTGAAAATATCGATTTTTTCAAAGATTATATTTATACTTCGCAGGAAGATTTAGATGATATTAAATTGACTAAAAGGGAAATTTTTGTCCATCAGGCACTGAATATAAATGATTTTGGCAAACTTAATATTTTGCCCGATGGCATTGTTTATGCAAATTTAAATTTCAAACCACTTGGGAAAATAGATGATTCTCCTTATTCGATTGTTTATAAAGAATTGACAAAAGGGGAATCCTGGTTAAGAATCCGTGACCAGGCTCCTTGCAGCAACTGTATATACCAATGGCTTTGCCCCTCGCCAGGTAATTATGAACTGGCTATCGGCAAGCCTAACCTTTGTCATATAAAACCGTAATCTATCATAAAAATCCTCGTAAAAAAAAGGTATGCCTAAATTCCCTCGCTATAAACAACTCGACTCTATGGACTGTGGCCCGACGTGCCTGCGCATGATAGCAAAGTATTACGGCAAAACATATAGCCTGCAGTATTTGCGTAGCCGTTCTTATATCACCCGTGAGGGAGTGTCCATGCTGGGAATAAGTGAAGCTGCCGAGAATGTTGGCTTCAGGACAAAAGGCTATCGTCTTACATGGGAAGAATTGCGTGACAAGCGGAGGTGGGAGCTTGATTACAAACGTTTCCAGCAATCATCGGCAGATAAAAACAATCTTGTCC
>CAZJGI010000237.1:0-2869 GCA_964545315.1 uncultured Prolixibacteraceae bacterium | reverse complement strand
TAAGCAAAGTAGAAGTAATCAATCCTCCGATTACCACTGTGGCAAGCGGACGCTGAACCTCTGAACCCGGGCCGGTATTAAATGCCATTGGTATAAACCCGAGGCTGGCAACCAGGGCGGTCATCAGAACAGGCCTCAGCCGGTTGGTAGCGCCATCAAGGACAGCCCTTTTTATACCTACTTTTGTATTTCTTAATTCATTGATATGGTCGATCATAACAATACCGTTTAAAACAGCAACTCCAAACAATGCGACAAATCCGATGCTTGCCGAAACAGACAGGTACATACCCCGCAGCCATAGGAAAAAAACTCCCCCCGAAAGGGCAAATGGCAGGTTCATCAAAATCAGGATGGCATACTTCATTTTACCGAAATTGAGATAAAGCAACCCAATAATTATGAATATGGACAGAGGTACAACAAGTAAAAGATGCCGCATAGCCCTTCTTTGGTTTTCAAAGGTACCTCCGTAATCTATAAAATATCCTGAAGGGATTTCTGCCTGATCCCTGATTTTATTTTCAAGATTCGACACATACGTACCCAGGTCAATATCTTTTATATTTATAGCAACTATAAGCCTTCGCCAGCCATTTTCCCGTTGAATTTCGCGAGGCCCTTCCTGAAGATTTATATCAGCGACCCGTTTCAGGGGCACAAATCCGCCACCAGGCAAATGAACCGGCACATCCTGAATTTTATACAATTCGTTCCGTACATCTTCAGGATAACGAAGGATAATATCAAAGCTGCGCTGTCCTTCGTACAACACTCCTGCAACACCTCCTCCTATACCCGCTTCAATTACCATTTGCACGGCATCAACATTCAGTCCGAAAGAGGCAGCTGCCTCCCTGTCAATATCCACAGTCAGGTAAGGTTGCCCCGCAGTTTGCTCTACAAAAAAATTATCAGTCCCATCCAATGAAGGCAGCAGTCCGGCAATATTTTCACCTATCCGTGTAAGTACATCCAGGTCTTCACCATAAATCTTAACAGCTAAATCTGATTTAACCCCGCTGGTAAGTTCATCCACCCTCATGGCAATAGGCTGGGTAAAGTTATAGGCTAAGCCGGGTTCAGTCTTCAGATACGGTTCTATCATAGTAACAATATCCTCCTTTGTGATCCCTTCCCGCCACTCTTTCTCAGGTTTCAACACCACCCATACATCGGTTTGGTGGACCCCCATCCAGTCGTTTGCCAGGTCTGAGCGTCCGGTTTTAGGCACCACGGTTTTTATTTCCGGGATATTCTGCATCAGTTTACCGGCCAGCCAGTCAGCATTTTCAATCGACTGGGCAAGTGTTACCGAAGGCATTCTTACCTGCTCGATCAGAATTGAACCTTCATCCAGTTCGGGGAGGAATTCTGTTCCTAAGCGCGACATTAACCAAACTGATGCACTGAATAATATAACCGCCACTGAAACAACAAGCCATCGGCGTCCAAGGTATTTCTCAAGCGATGTGGTATACAGTGGCCGGAGCCAGTTCATCAAAATATTTTTACGCACTTTAACCCCTTTCTTGAAAATAATTGCAGAAATTGCCGGTACAAAAATCAACGCCAGCAAAAGTGAACCCAAAACAGCAGCAGCAACTGTGATTGCCATCGGCCTGTACATGATCCCTTCCATTCCGCTGAAAGTCATTATAGGCACATAAACCATCAAAATTATAAGCACACCGAAAAAAATGGGACGTACAACCTGTAGGGCAGCCTTTCTTATTACTTCACTTTTATCCGTATCCTTGTCATTTTGCAGCCTGTGGACAATATTTTCCACCATAACAACCGACCCGTCGACCACCATTCCAAAATCGATGGCGCCAAGGCTCATCAGATTTGCTGCCAAACCAAATTCACGCATTCCGATAAATGCAAACATCATTGAAAGAGGGATAACCATTGCCACAATCAGAGCACCTGAGAATTCCCCCAGCATCAATAAAAGAACAAGTATTACAAGCATACCGCCCTCAACCAGGTTTGTTGAAATAGTTGCAGTGGTACGCGAAATCAAATCAGACTGGTCATAAAACTTTTCAATTTTTACCCCTTCAGGCAAACTTTTATTGATGGTTTCAATTTTATCTTCTATATCTGAAATTACCGCCCTTCCGTTACCTCCGCGCAACATCATCACAATACCGGTTACCACCTCCCCTTTACCATCCTGTGTCACACCGCCCTGCCTTATCTGTGTGCCTGTTTCGACCGTGGCAATATCCCGGATAAAAACCGGTTTATTCTCCATATTCTTTACAATTATATTTTCTATATCCTTTTTTGAGGTGATCTGCCCAAATCCTCTTATTATGTATTGTTCGTTATTATGCTCAATATAATTACCTCCTGAAACACTATTGTTATTTGCGATAGCATCCATAACATCCGAAATACCAATATCAAAAGTCCGCAACCTTCCAGGTTGGACAATTACGTCATACTGCTTTACAAATCCGCCGAAGGAGTTGATTTCCGTAACTCCCCTGACCACCTTTAACTGCGGTGCAATCAGCCAGTCCTGAATTTCACGCAATTCGGCAAGTGAATAATTTTCACCTCGAACCACATATTGATAAATTTCGCCCAGCGCTGTAGATATAGGGCCCAACTGGGGATTTGAAACATCAGGGGGTAATTCATCGGCAACAGACTGCAACCTTTGGCTAACCATCTGACGGGCAAAATAGATATCGGTACCCTCGTCAAATTCAACAGTTACCGCCGACAATCCAAATTGCGAAATTGAACGCACCTCTGCTACGTTAGGTAGTCCATTCATTGCTGTTTCAATGGGATAACTAACCAGCCTTTCCACATCAAACGGAGAAAACCTTCCGGCCTTTGTAATAACCAG
>CAZJGI010000236.1:0-2875 GCA_964545315.1 uncultured Prolixibacteraceae bacterium | reverse complement strand
TTTCATATTAAAAAGATATGGTAATTCCAAAGTTTACATCATGATATAATTCATCTATCGGCACTAAAGGAGCTGAATCATATATATTTTGATATAAAAATCTCAATCCTAAGAACCTGGTAATATTATAAGTTAATTCAAAACTACCAGCGAGTCTGTAATTGTTAAAAAAGGATGAAAGATTGGGTTGAAAATATCCGCTTATATCCAAATCAAACAAATCTCCAAATTTTTGTTTGAGGCTAAAATACGAGTTACCTCTTATCCTATTTACTTCAATGGCTGTTTGGTCAACTGGCAATAGATAATCCGGAACACCTGAATAATCCCAACTTTCAAATTCATATAAACTACCTATTCCAAAAAAGAAACCTGTGCTATTTTTCACTAATGCCCGCCATCTCAGGTTTATACCACCCGCGTATTTACTGTCCAATCCCCTTGCTTCATTCCAATTCATTTGAAAGAATGGCTCGAAGGCTATTTTTTTGTTTCGTAGGTTTATATATTCTAAATACAGAAACCCACCGCTCATAATGTTTTCTTTGCCAAAAATGCTGTATTCAATTTTATTGGCTATTGTAAAAGCATGATTTTTTATTCGAACTGAAATATCAGCCGCATTTTCTATTTCGAAAAAGTCTTTTTTCACATTACGATACCTAAAACCAGGGGTCAAATTCCCTTTAAAAGTTTTTGCAGTATCGATTATTACATTAAAATTCTCTGTGTGTAGTACTTGAGATATCGCTTTTGGGGGTATTCCAATAATGCCTAAAAACAGTAATATTGCACCTAATTTTCTTGCCATTATAGTTATTATTGATTCGTTTCAATATTCAGTTTCAAATTTTCAGATGGTTCATAATTTTTTATTTCTTCAATTAATGCCGGTAAAGTAAACCACCACCTCCAGGAGGTGGCTTTAATAATACAACCCTCTAAACGAGGATAAAGTCAGAGCCTCCGATGGTTCGGATTTGTAATCCGGACCATACCATTATTCAGCAATGACATCAATGGCACGGGTTACAAATCCGCTTCAACCGCGACGATGATAACACTTATATACAACATGCGTTAACTTTCTGTATTTCCCCATTTAACAAAGATAGAAAATTAACAGCAAAGCTTTTATTACAGTACCACCGTTAAAAACGGTGGGTTTTTAAGTTAAACTAAAAAAGACATAACGGTGCTGATGCTGAAAAAGGATGTTTTTCGTTATGAAATTTCTCTGTCCAAAATGCATTTTCATTTTGAATTCGCATATATAATTTCAGAAAATTTATCAAATATTGTTGTTGTTTCCGAATGATTGAATGGTAAATATTGTGTATAAATACTAGCGGCGATTCCTGATTTTCGGTCGATATACCAATATGTGTTATAAACTCCTCCCCAAAGTAAAGTACCCTCCTGCCTGCCATATGAAGTCGTTTCAGTATCAATTAGTCCGCCTAAGCCCCACTTTGAAGTTGGTTTAATCAATCCTCTGAAGTCACAACAATATCCAACCTTGAAATAGTTATTTTCAATATCCATTGAAATTGATTTGGTTTGATCTTTAAACATTTCGTCGATTGTGGTCTTTTGCAGTAATTGTCCCCCATCATAAATGCCATCATTTAACAGGCAGGCCAACAGTCTTGTATAATCCTCGGGAGAGGAAAACATGCGACTTCCTCCAATAAAAACTTTGGTTTTTGTTTCCGGAATACGATCGGAAAATTCAGAGATTTCTTCTGATCCCTCAGTTTGGCGAGTTCCATATGAGACAATTTCGGTTTTTAATGAATCGGGTACATTATACCAGGTACGATTCATTTTTAATGGCCCCGTTATATGAATGCGAAAATAGTCTTCTAAGGTTAGTCCGGATACTTTTTCAATTAATTTGCCAATCCAATCCAGACTGGTTCCATATAAGAATTGGGTACCAGCTTCAAACCTTCTGGGTAAATCTTCATAATTCCAACCAGTTGTATCATGGGTTGCTAACAACGAGTCAGTAAAGAGATAACCAAATCCTGAAGTATGTGTCAATAAACGCCTTAAGGTAATCGGATTTTTCCCTTTAATAAATACTTTTTCATCTGTTAGTATGGGAATTGATGTCATCTCAGGCATTATATAAGAAAGGTCTTCATCTAGTCCGACAGAATCCCTTTCTACTAGTTGTAAAACTGCCACACTTGTTATAAGTTTAGTCATAGAAGCAATTCTAAAAATGTTATTGGTTTTGATTGGTTCATCTGAATTCCAAACGGCATTTCCATATGTATACTCTATCTTTTCACCGTCTTTATTGACAGCTATGGCAACTAAACCACGAAGATCACTTTCTTTAAGGATCGAATCCATGTGCAGGGTTATCCTATCTTCTGAAGGGTAGAACTTAGATCGCCCGGAGTTTGCTTTACAGGAAACAAGGACAATAAAGATTCCTGCAATGATGATAATTTTTCTAACTGATTTTTTCATAAAAATAGAAATTAATAATATAGAATTCCGCCTTGCTTTCATATTCTCCTTTTTTTGCATGAACATAAATTGGTTCGTATTAATTCGAGTAGAAGAAAATCAGAATCCCTAAATATTCAAATATCTTTGGCATTACCCAATCTTGTTGATTTTTAACTATTACAAATCTACAAAATTTCAATCTGAACTGAAAATCAAAGTTAGTATTCGGCATTTCACCATTAACCACCATGGTTTGGTGGTCGAGTAGGCAAAGGGAGTTTCACCCTAAGCCTCTTACAGAACCGTGTTTGACAGTCTCACGTCATACGGCTCTTATAACACCTGTTTCAAAGATAAGCTCATCCTCCGAAAAGTTGGCAAAACGAAACAAATATTAGCTAACCCCTTT
>CAZJGI010000235.1:0-2893 GCA_964545315.1 uncultured Prolixibacteraceae bacterium | reverse complement strand
ACTCCTACCTGAGTGTTGAAGACAATACCTTTGAAATTCAGATGGATGAGCTGCACCAGGATTTTTTCAGAAAGTTGAAAGAAAAATTTCCGGGATTATCCGGCAACGATTTAAGATGGTGTGCCTATTTGAAAATCGGCCTAAATTCTAAAGAAATTGCCGACATACTTAATATTCAGCCTTCCAGTTCCTACATCAGCCGGTCGCGGCTCCGGAAGAAGCTCAACCTGAAGGTGGAAGAAGATCTGTATAGTTTTCTCAACAGAATTTAATTGCCCAAATTAATTAAAACATATTTACATATATATTTTTAGGGATTCTGCTACAAAATAAGAGATTGAAATTTGCTTACACATCCAATCAAATCGCAAATTCCTATTTTGCAAATCACTTCAGAGATATCCACGGTGCATTATTTTTTACCCACTCATATACAGCCACCGGAATATCCGTGCATATATAATCACTTTCCAGCCCTACTGCAAGAATAAAATCTTCAATCGATAATCCCGGCCACAGACTTATAATAAATCCTTGCTTTTTTGCACTTCTGACCATTTCACGGGTTGTTCCTTCAATTCGGCATCCCACACGACTTATACCAAGTGCTTTAGCCTCTTCCAGCACTTTTTCAGACAAGCCCTCGCCCTTTATAAATAACAATTCAACTGAAGGATATTTGCTTTTCAAATACTTAAGCGGACGGGTATCAAAAGAGGTCATTAAATAATCGGAAGTTGGAGGTTTGTGGTCATGGATTTTTTGATAAAGTTTATCGCAATACTGTTCCAAAACCTTACCTTCATAATGTGAGCTGCTGGTTTTCATCTCAAACTCAATATACAACCATGGTTTACTGTTAAAAAACTCCAAAACCTCATCTAATGTTGGAATCTGGTTCCCATCTTTGGTATACAGTGTCTTAATTTCTTCCAGGGTAGATTCTTCCACAGATCCCTCAGTACCAAAAATCCGTTTGAAGTTCCCGTCATGAAAAATAACCAAATGATTGTCTTTTGTCAGTCTAACATCAATTTCATAACCTCTTAACCCTTTTTTATAGACTTCACGAAATGCCTCCAATGTGTTTTCGTCATATTCCAGCCTGCCGCCACGGTGCGCAAACACTTTTACCTCAGGCTGTTGAGCACGGGCCGCCATAAAGGACAACAAAAGAATAACAAAAGCTGCCAGAACACTAAAATTATAAAATGCCTGTTTTTGAAATATTAATCTATTCATACTGACTGATTTTAATTTGTTAATACAATAATTTTTTAAAAAGTTTTAATAAAAGCACATTGTTCAATGTAGATAAATAAAGCTGCAACCTACAAATAAAAAATTGATTTTTTTTGAAGTTCTTATTAAAGATGGTGTACTTCAGGAAATTATTTAAATGTTTCGCTTGTGCTATGGTTTTATGCTTTCCTCCAATTTCCAGCGTATAACCATCACACATAAAATCACCGGCTTTAGGTGAATATACATTAAGACCTGCATTATGTAACTGGTTAAAAACAAACGTTTCCTGAATATTTCCTATATCTGGTTTGCTCAAGAATAACCTTGTAACTCATTTCATTATTTAACGTTTATACTTTTATATCTGTCCTTTGCTCCCATGATCCCGATGAATCGGGAGAAGTTGCAACCTGATTTGCGAGAGTTTAGTGTGGATTGCCCGATAAAATTACACTCCATAAACCCCACCCTGGTAATGTATTGAAGCTTTACCAACTTGAATTAATTGAAAATGAATTGAAATATCTGGAGTTATTATGAAAAATGCATTGATATATAAAGGATTTATCGGAACAGTGAGTTTTAGTTATGATGACCGGATTTTTTATGGAAAAATAGAAGGCATCGACGATTTGGTAACATTTGAAGGATCAACTGTGGAAGAATTGGAATCTGCCTTCAGGTATATGGTTGATCAGCATTTAGCGGATTGTAAGAAGGAGGGAAAACCGGCAGAAAAATCGTATAAGGGTGTGTTTAATGTACGTATAAGTCCAAAGTTACATAAAAAGGCTTCACATGTTGCTATTAAAAAAGGTATTACTTTAAACCAGATGATTAAGCAGGCCCTGGAAAGGGAATTGGGAGATCATTAAAAACAAAAAGCGTTACATGAATTTCTCATATAACGCTCATATTTTTATATCGGTGCTCCCCTTCTCCCGATGAATAGGGAGAAGTTGCAACCTGAATTGTGAAAGTTTGGTGTTAATTACCACATATCCCACATATCAACAATATCCCCAAAATGAACCTGGTTTTGTTTTGAACGGTATTTTTCTGAAAATTTTCCATCCACAAATACATCTTCATCCAGGCGGACAAAAACCGGTTCAGCTACAAATACCGTGTGATCTCCTGTTACATACTCATCGGTAACTTTGCACTCCATATTCAGATAACATTCTTTAATGAGGCTTGCTTTGATGATTTTTGAGTCCATGGCAGTCAGCCCCGTTTCAGCATACTTATCTGCCTGATTGCTGTGCAGGGTGCCAATTTTACCGACAACTTCAATCAGTTGTTTTGATGGCAGGTTTAAACCAAATTCCAACGTTTCTTCAATAAGGGCAAATGATGAACGGTAATTATCATCTTCATAACCTTCCCTGCCATTTCCCACAGAAATGGTCAGCAGCAATGGAAAGTGAGAGGTTGGGGTCATCCAGCTTGCGGTTAATATGCCTTGCACCTTTTTTCGTGCATCACAGGAAGTGATTAATACTACCTGTCCGTTTCCCAGGAAGAATGACAATTTTATGGCATTTTCCGGATTTTGAAAATTAAATTCCTTTTTGCCCATTTTAATAAATCTTATTTATTCGGAAGGAATAACTCCCAGCTGCTTCATAAATCCCATCTCATCGTA
>CAZJGI010000234.1:0-2918 GCA_964545315.1 uncultured Prolixibacteraceae bacterium | reverse complement strand
TCCGTCGGTTGAAACCGACGGCAAAGGATAAGGCCCTGATGAAGCAGACAAATTAGTTCAAGGTCTTATCCTTTGCTGTTTGCTTCAAATTTTAATAAATAGAGTTTTATTCAGAGCGTTATCCTTTGTTGTTCGATTCAGTGAAGGGACAGGTCAACCCATTTTATTTTTATTGATCAGGTCAAAAAAATGTTTTTGATAAGTTTCGCTAACAGGGATTCTTTCGTTACCAATTTTAATGCTTCTCCTTTCGACGAAGTCAATTTTATCAATGGCAACGAAATATGACTTATGGACCCTGCAAAATTGAGGTTCCTTCAACATTTCTTCTATGCCGCGGGCATTCATTAAGGTCATTATCCGTTTAGTTTTGGTAACAATACGCCAGTAATCGCTCATTCCTTCAACAAAAAGAATATCTGAAGCATTAACCTTTTCAATCCGGGTTTCTGTTTTAACGAAAAAATATGAAGGCCCGGATTCAACCGGATAGATAACCTCCGGTTTTTCTGAAGCTGGTTCGGCCTGTTCTTTTTGCATCAGCTCATAAACCTTATTAACACCTTTTAAAAACCGCTCAAAAGAGACAGGCTTAAGGAGGTAATCAGTAACATCAAGCTCAAAACCCTGAACTGCATAGCTGTCATAAGCAGTTGTTAAAATGATATAAGGTTTTTCTTTCAGGGCGTGTAAAAATTGAATACCGGTAAGCCCTTCCATCTGAATATCCAGAAAAATAAGATCCACTTTATTATTTCCAAGGTATTCCAATGTATCAATAGCATTATCAAAAATTTTAAGCAGCCTGAGAAACGGCGTCTTTTCACAGTACGCAGAAATGATCTCAAGAGCCAGAGGTTCGTCGTCAACAGCTATACAATTAATCTTCATTTGAAAACAACTTTGTTAAACAATTTATTATCAATAATCTATTAAAATTCTCAAACTCATTCACGCATTTATTAGCTGCAAGTTCCAAGCGGGGAGCTGCAAGTCACAAGCAATCAAACATTAAAACACTGAAACAATCACACATTCAAACATTCTCACATTAGCTGCAAGCTACAAGCTGCAAGTATTTCTTATTCACTCATTCAATCATTCACTCATTCTCCCATTCATTCATTCTCTCATTCTCCCATTCATTCATTCTTCCATTGAACACGTCTCAAAAATCTACTACCAGCTTCACTTTATATTGTCCATTTTCCTCTCCCATATTCAATTCATGTTTGCCGGGATAAATAAGCTCAAGCCTTCGTTTAATATTTGACAATTCAATACCGCTGATTTGATTAACAGCATGTTTCTGATTCTTTCCGGTGTAATTTACAACATCAAATCTTATTTTCATTTCATCAGTTGCCAAATGTATTAATACAGCCGGTTCTTTATCTTTACTTCCATGCTTAAAAGCATTTTCAATAAAGGGGATCAAAAGCATCGGGGCTATTGAAATCCCTTCGGTAACACCCTTAATTTCGAACTTAACAATCCCAGGCTGCCGGTACCTTAACTTTTGTAATTCGATATAATTTTGCAAATACTCAATCTCTTTATCCAGCAATACTTTCTGTTCAGGCGCTTCATATAGGACATACCTCATAATTGATGAAAACTTCATGACAGCTTCAGCTGCATCATCCGATTTATTATAAACCAGCGAATAAATATTATTAAGGGTATTAAACAGAAAATGAGGATTTACCTGCGACCTGAGCAGTGCAAGTTCACCTGCCTGGCGTTGGTTTATCAGTTCATCTCTCAGCTTTTGTGCTTCAAACATGTTTATCATAAACCGAATCAAAATTGCATAAATACCGGTTATAACTACCATTCGAAGTTCATTCCATACCCATAACCATTCGAATTTCAGTTTCTCAGGAGGTAAATTACCAAATATTTTCCAAAAGTACCAGTTAAGGGGCACCCTGACAGCAATAATAACTATTATCATAAGAACGGCAATGCCAACTATCAGGAAAATATTTCTTACAGCAGAAAAACGCGGAAAGGCAAAATAAACAGCATAAAAAGAGAAAACATTCAAAAAAAGAGATATCACTACATCTTTAAAATATTCACCTCCAACCATTTCTGATTCACCCGGAAATCCAACATAAGCAGGGAACAGTAACTGGTTAATAATATAAAACCAGTATAAACTATGTATAAGAATGATATTACTTTTCTTCATCCCGACAATATTAAATAACGACATGAACAATCGCAGTTCTTAAAATGGTAACAGGGGAATAAGTCCGTTTAATCCCTTTTTGCCACACTTGAACTTTCTAAAATACAAAATAATAATATAACACGCTCAGATTATTATTTAATCTATAACATGCCACCTATCTGCTGTAAAATGAAAAAAAAAATCGGTGAATCAGTTTCAGAGTAAAAATATCAGATTATTTGATTACTTTTATACCCTCATTAACAAAATGGCTTCCACAAAGCGTAGTCAGACATTATACCCAATCCGTATTTGCGTTTATGCCAACCGGAATAAAGAATCAATCCCTTCCATAACCACACTATATGAACAGTAATTAAACAATTTATGGACATAAGATTTATAAAACAACCTAAACTTGATCACAAAACCATTTAATATATTATAAATGAAGAAATTACAAATTGGAAATCTCTCTATCGCCATACCCGTAATACAGGGGGGTATGGGTGTGGGCATTTCTTTGTCAGGACTTGCTGCCGCAGTGGCCAATGAAGGAGGAGTGGGAGTAATATCAAGTGCAGGGCTTGGTATCCTTTACAAAAAATTTTCAGACAATTATCTTGAAGCCAGCATTCAGGGATTGAAGGAGGAGATACGAAAAGCAAGAGAAAAGACTTTAGGGATAATTGGCGTTAATGTTATGGTTGCCATGACAAATTTTGCTGATATGGTTAAG
>CAZJGI010000233.1:0-2937 GCA_964545315.1 uncultured Prolixibacteraceae bacterium | reverse complement strand
ATTTTCCTTTACCGTGACCATAATCCGACGCGAACCTTCTTCCCGCATCTGTGTGAAACAGCTGAAGAACTATTTCGTATTTCAGTGGATGAAAAGCTGATGAAACCCGAAGGAGAAAAGAGGGGCCTACTAAATCCTTATTGGTTTTTAAAATATCAATACCCTGCAAGAGAAGGCCAATCCATCGATTATTACCAATCAGTATGCCATGGTGATCTGAACATGCAGAATATTCTGCTGGATGAGCAGATGAATGTATATCTTATTGACTTCTCGGAAACACGTCCACGATCTGTAGTATCTGACTTTGCACGCCTTGAAGTTATCTTCATGGTCGAATGTGCCCCTTTGAGAGATGAACAATCATACCAGCAGATGGTACAGCTGGTTACTGAATTTTATAACACTTCACAATTATCCCGACTGCCCGATGTACAATGGAAAGGTAAAGGTGCCGGTGTTATGATGAAAAATATTACACTGACCAAAAGAATGAGAAGCTATGCCCTAATGGCAGCAGCAGGTGATGAAAATATTTTCCCTTATTATCTGGCTATGCTTGAATGGATCCTACCCATTGTATGCTACCAGGGTGTTGATTATCTTTATAAAAAACTTTCGGCTTACCTCGCTGGTTTGTTATTAGATAAGATACTGGAGTGTGAAAATGTATCTTAAAACGAAAACAATTATCTGCATACATATTCCGGGATCGTCATCTTATTCAGGCATTCAATCATTAAACAGCCACAAGCCTCAAGCTGCAAGTTTCTCTGATTCACGCATTCATCCATTCATTTTTTGTTTTTAGGAATAAAAATTACAACTTTATGTATTAATTGTTTTACAAACAATCATCTTTGACCATATAAGAAAATGATCAGCGAATAAATACTCCAGAAATGAATTATATAATCTTATTATCCTTCTTATTGTATATTCTGCCCGGCATGGCCCAGGGGCAGACAAAAAACCCACCTGAAAATATTGTGATAACAAATAAGAGGAATAAAATCCAAACACGCACAGATGAAAACGGGGAATTAATCATAAACGTAACCCCTAAGGATGTCCGTAAATTCAAAGCTAATGGTTTGGTTCATTATAGTGACTTTGGTGCCAGGGGGGACGGCAAAACAGATGATATAGACGCAATCGCCGCAACTCATGCATTTGCCAATCTGCATGGCCTTTCTGTAAAAGCGGACGAAAATGCGACATATTACATCAGCGGTAAAAACCGCATGGCGGTAATCCGGACAAACACCGACTTCGGCACGGCTGCTTTCATAGTTGACGATACCAAAGTCCAAAACCGCAATACACATGTTTTCCTGGTTAGTTCAAGCAGAGAACCGTTCAACCTTGAAGGGATAACCTCTCTTAAAAGGTGTCAGGAAAAAATTGATGTCTCCCTGGATGGAGCTTGTCTTGTCACCGTCACCAATTCTCATGTGAGACGTTATATCCGCTATGGGGCGAATCAAAACGACGGATCACCCCAAACGGATATCTTTATCGTTGACAAAAATGGTAATGTGGATATGAATGCTCCAATTATCTGGGATTTTGATCAAATTACTGAGATAAATGCCCTTCCAATTGACGAGACTCTGCTGACCATCACCGGAGGCCGTTTCTCAACAATCGCCAATAATGATGATTCAAACTATACTTATTACAGCCGGGGCCTTGCGATCAGGCGTTCCAATGTTATTATCAACGGTCTGGAACATCGTGTCACCGGCGAAAGCGACCATGGTGCACCTTACGGGGGCTTCATCAATATCAGCAACTGCTCCTGTGTGACAGTCCGGAACAGCATACTGACCGGACGTAAAACATACAGGACTATTGGCTCGGCAGGAGTTCCGGTTTCAATGGGCAGTTACGATATCTCCATCAACCGCGCCATCAACGTGTCATTCATAAACTGCAGTCAGACAAATAACATAAATGACCGCACATACTGGGGAATAATGGGATCCAACTTTTGCAAGAATCTTTGTCTCGACAGTTGCACCTTTTCCCGGTTTGATGCCCATATGGGAGTTGCCAATGCCACGATAAAAAACTCAAATCTTGGACATATGGGAATCAATGCCATCGGAAGCGGTACATTTATCGTTGAGGGATCTGCCATCTATGGAAATACTTTGATCAATCTGCGTCCCGACTACGGCAGTACCTGGAGGGGAGAATTCATTATCCGCAACTGCGTTTTCGTACCTGCTGGGGGCAAAACAACCCGCGCATACCTGATTGGTGGGTCCAATTCCGGGCAGCATGATTTCGGATACACCTGTTATATGCCGGAACGGATCATTATTGAGAACCTTCATATTGATGACTCCAATCATCCGGAGGACTACCAGGGTCCCGTCATCTTTGCCAATTTCAATAAGAATATGACCGATAATTCCTATCAGGAAAAGTTTCCTTATGTAAAAACCAGGGAAATCATTCTTAAAAACGTCACCACCACCAGTGGTAAAGCTTTGAGGGTCAGTGACAATTTGTTTATGTTTAAGGATGTAAAGGTAAATACTGATTAATACGTACAAAAAAATAATATCAACTTGTAGCTTGCCACTGGTTAATGTTTGAATGAGAGAATGTTTGAATGAGAGAATCAGAGAAACTTGCAGCTAATGTTTGATTGTTTGATTGTTTGCGACTTGCAGCTCCCTGCTTGTCAACTTGTAGCTTGCAGCTTGTATTTAATGAATGTGTGAATGATTTTAGAACTGCAACTGCTCACTGAGTCTGCAAACGAGCAAGTTATTTATAATCGGCGCCGGTCAGGCTGGTTAAAACCGACTCCTGCCATCTGCGAAGTTTATCAGACATTTCCTTCGCCTGTTGTGGATATTCATCTGCAAGGTTCTTCGTCTCTGCCGGATCATTTTGAATATCATATAACTCAAATCCCTGATC
>CAZJGI010000232.1:0-2941 GCA_964545315.1 uncultured Prolixibacteraceae bacterium | reverse complement strand
CGCAGCCCATTAGTTCAATGCCTTATCCTTTGCCGTTCACTTCAGTGAACGGATTCCGAAGAAAAAAACCAATTCTCTGAAAATATTTTGCTATAATTGGTTATTATTTCAAAAAAACAATATACCATGAGACATACTTTATCTACATTGCTTTTAATTCTTTTAATTTTTATAACCAGCCATGCATTCTCACAGGTTACAATCAATAACCTCAGATGTGAACATCTGGATAATCCTCTGGGCATCGATGTCAGTAATCCTCGTTTAACCTGGAATCTGGAATCTGCCCCTGATGGTTTTATAATAATTTCATGCCAAATAGTTTCCGGAACTGACAAAACCAAGGTATCAGTTGGGGAAGGGGATGTTGTAACTTACGGGACAGTGTCCTCATCGGGGAATATGGTTCGTTACAATGGCCCGGAATTAAAACCTTTCACCCGCTATTACTGGAGTTTAAGAGTACTGTCACCTGCCGGCGAGTGGTCGGACTGGTCGCCGATTGCCTTTTTTGAAACCGGTTTGATGGATCAAAGCAATTGGAAGGGTAAATGGATAACAGATACTTATGATTATACACTAAAGCCTGCACCTTTATTCAGGAAGAGCTTTCAGACCGAAAAAGGAATTGCCTCAGCCAGAATATATATTGCTGTTGCGGGATTGTATGAATTATCAGTGAATGGTGAAGTCATAGGGGATCATCGTCTGGATCCCATGTATACCCGTTTCGACCGCCGCAACCTTTATGTAACACATGATGTAACTGAAAATATTAAAAGAGGGGAGAATGTTGTTGGTGTACTCCTGGGAAATGGCTGGTATAATCATCAGTCTACAGCAGTCTGGTATTTTGATAAAGCCCCCTGGCGTGCACGCCCAAAATTTTGCCTGGACTTAAGGATTGTATATACTGACGGTTCTGAAGAGATAATTACCAGCGGACCTGACTGGAAAACAACACTTAGCCCTGTTGTTTTTAATAGTATTTATACAGCCGAGCATTATGACGGACGTCTTGGGAAGCAGGGATGGAACTCTCCCGGATACAATCCTGAAAGCTGGAAGAATGCTGTTGCTACAGGGGCCCCTTCCCAAAATATTGTTTCCCAAACGCTTCACCCTATAAGAAATGTATTGGAAATACCTGCTAAAAAGATGACCAGGCTGAATGAGAAAACCTGGCTATTTGATTTCGGAAGAAATATGGCCGGAGTAACAAAACTGAAAGTATCAGGAGCCGAGGGTACGGAAATAAGGCTTAAACATGCTGAGAGGCTTGATAAAAACGGATATGCCGATCTTTCAAATATAGATGTGCATTACAGGCCGGTAGATGATTCCGATCCCTTTCAGACTGATATCTTTATCCTTGGCGGCAAAGGCGAAGAGACATTTATGCCACGGTTTAACTACAAAGGATTTCAGTATGTTGAAGTGACGGCAGATAAGCCTGTGACGCTTACAAAGGAAAGCCTTACTGCTTATTTTATGCATAGCGATGTACCCCCGGTCGGCCGTATTAAATCGTCGAATACTGTTCTCGACAAGACATGGGAGGCATCAAATGCATCATATCTTTCCAATTTTTTCGGATATCCTACAGATTGCCCCCAACGGGAGAAAAACGGATGGACCGGTGATGCCCATATCAGTATAGAGACAGGATTATACAATTATGATGCTATAACAGTATATGAAAAATGGCTTGCTGACCATCGTGATGAACAACAACCTAACGGAGTGCTTCCTGCGATTATTCCTTCTGACGGGTGGGGGTATCATTGGGCAAACGGGCCCGACTGGACCAGTACAATAGCTATCATACCCTGGAATATATACCTATTTTATGGTGACTCACATTTGCTTGAAGTCTGCTATGATAATATTAAAAAGTATATTGACTATATAGATGAGAACTACCCTACAGGCCTGACTGACTGGGGCCTGGGAGACTGGGTGCCTGTTAAATCGGTTACACCTAAAGAGCTTACCTCCACAGCTTATTATTACGCCGATGCGGTAATACTCGCCAAAGCAGCAAAGCTGTTCGGTAAGGAGGAAGATTACATTCAATATACGACTTTGGCTGAGAAGATAAAAGAAGCTTTTAACAATAAGTTTCTGGACAGGGGAAAAGCTATATACGGCAGTGGGCTGCAGACAGAGCTGAGCGTTCCTTTGTTTTGGGGCCTGGTTCCTGATGAATATAAGGGTAAAGTTGCTGCGAATCTGGCTAAAAGGGTTGAGGCTGATAATAAGCATATCGATGTCGGCCTTTTAGGTACAAAAGCTATTTTGAATGCACTCAGTGAAAACGGTTATCCGGATCTGGCGTATGAGGTTGCTTCACAGGAGACATTCCCTTCCTGGGGATGGTGGATAGTGAACGGAGCTACTACATTTTATGAAAACTGGCCACTGGATGCCAACCGTGATATATCCCTGAACCATATTATGTTTGGCGAGATAAATGCCTGGTATTATAAAGCACTTGGCGGCATATTCCCCGATGAAAAGTATCCCGGATTTAAAAATGTTATACTAAAACCAAATTTTGTCAGTGGATTGGCAGAGTTTGAGGCTGAGCATAAAGGGCCTTTTGGCAATATCCTCTCTTCATGGAAGAGATCACAGGGGAGCATAGTTTATGATGTTACTTTACCGCCTAACAGTATGGCAACACTTTATCTTCCCGGTGGAGTTGAGATAACTGAGGGTGATAAACCTCTGCAGGATAATAAATTTATTTCCTTGAAGGGTATTATGGATGAAAAAGTTTGCCTGTTGCTAAAATCAGGCAGGTACAGTTTTAAAATTTCAGAATAGGATCAGGGGCAGTGCAAGTAATAGCGGGGTGTGTATTTTTGGTTTGCTGTCCGTCGGTTGAAACCGACGGCAAAGGATAAGGTTCTGATCACTGTAGCCCATTAGTTCAAAG
>CAZJGI010000231.1:0-2959 GCA_964545315.1 uncultured Prolixibacteraceae bacterium | reverse complement strand
TTACTTCATTCGCATTCATATTAGTTGAAGTACCCGCCCCTCCCTGGATCATATCAACAACAAACTGATTATGAAATTTTCCGTTTTGTATTTCATGACAGGCCCGGGTAATCGCATTCTTTATCTCCGCATCTATCAAACCCAATTCGAAATTTGCTTCGGCAGCTGATTCCTTTACCATGGATAAAGCTTCAATTAAGGATGAGAAAAAATTCAAAGTGATCCCGGAGATATTAAAATTTTCGACTGCCCTTAAAGTTTGTATACCATAGTAAGATTCAAACGGAACATCCCTTTTACCCAGCAAATCACTCTCTATCCTTGTTATCCCCGATTCATATTGTGCCGAAAGATTCAACATCCTGTTATTTACATTTCGCATCCTTCTGGAAATGACTCTTGTTATATTGGAAAGTATCTTAAGGGTGGTTTCCGCACTGTAATTAAAAAAATCTCTGTTTACATCAAACAAAATAGTTGGCTGAAGAGCCCTGGCTGAAGTGGTATGTGTTGAATCACTGTTCCATATCCCTTCACCAAGGAAATCTCCCTTGCCGAAAATAGTCAACCTGGCCTCAACTCCATATGAATTATTCTTATAAAGCTCTACTTCGCCTTCATAAATGATGAAAATATCCTCCCTTGGACTGTTTTCTTCAAACAGTAAATCTCCAACTTCGCAATGTTTCTCTTCTACACTTCGGGTAAGCTCTTTATATTCATCATCATTCAGATTGCTGAAAAGCTCTATCCCCCGCAAGAATGATAAAATTGTATTATTGTCCATGGACATGATAATGACTTATTGTAAATACTTATTATTATTAAATTTAAGGTAAATATAGGTATAAAAACATAAGGAACTAATTCAAAACAATTAGGTAAAACTAATTTATGAAACCTTTAAGGGTTTATGGAATCTTCACAAGTAAACCACTCAGCAATGGCACGGATTACAAATCCGAGCCAATCCCGGGGAAATATCCATTAGCAGGAGAAATAAGAAAGGATAAAGGTCATCATTCTGTCACAGGAACAGGAACTGATAACTTTGTCCAGTCTTTTGTAATAGCTGATAGCTGCGGTGGCACTTCACCCCTTATTCCTTGTATCACTCCCTGAAAATTACCCGTATCTGTTTTCCAAAGTGCCAAATCTATCCTCTCATCCAGGTCTATTTCAAAATAACCTGCCTTAAAATATTTAAGCCCCCCGGCAGCAAGTGCAATAACATTTCCATCTTCGTCAAGCCTGACTGCGGCAACCCCCAAAGCATCAAAATCTACTTTATACCTGTTTATCTTTATCTCTGATTGAATCGGGTCGCCCCCAACATCGTTTGTTCCGGCTGCCTGGATTACTGTCCCGTCTATCAAACGACAGAATCCCTCTGTAGAAGGTGCGATGGATTTGTGCCCAAAACCATCTAAAACTCTTGTTGCTGGTGTCTGAAGTTCAATTTTTTGTCGTTTCAAAATCTTCAAAATATCTTTAACCAAGACATCGGTATTATCCGCAACAGCCATCTCATCAGGCAACATTGAATTCCCGTCTGTCGGTTTCCCTTCAAAATCCCTTGTCCAGTTACCTACCCGGAACAGTTTGGTCTGTCCGTTAGCTGCCTTGCTAAAAAATTCAGCTGTGGACTTTTTCTCAAATTCGGGATTATACAAAACAACTGTGGAATAACGTTGTTTCCCGTAATAAATCCAACCCTCTTCATCAACTGCTAAACTACCGTTTTCTATTTCACTTGTAGGTATTAAATCAGTTGGTATCCCTTTGCTCCATAAACTATCAACCAATTGCATACCTAAATCTTCAAAGCAGGGGCCAGCCCAGTTCATCGTTGAAGGATGTCCGAAAATGACAGCTACAGGGCAATCAAGCGGACTCTTACTAATAAAATTCAGAAGACGCACCCTGCTCTCCCCCCTCATCAAATTGCCATAAAACAACTCAGTCCGCCCTGTTGATATCCCTCTCCTTGCCGAACGGGCAGGATGATAATTAAGCCTCCCCCCGGCTAATGCGGAGCTCCACAGTTCCAGGTAATAACTGGTAATGTCAGGATTAAAATCATAATACTGATTATACCAGACCGGGCTTCCCCACTTTTTTGCAAGGGAAGTACGTGCAGCAAAAGGGGTCACCTCATCTGACTGGGCCCAGTCGCGGGTAGCTGTCCACCAGAAAAGACCGTTTTTCTTGCTCTCAAGCTTATCCGGGTAAGGATACCATGTCGGATGGGATAAAATTAAAGCTTCAGGCCCGAACACCTCCTTAACAGTTTTATAAAAATCATCCTCCAACTCACTGTTGCGCTCCCTGTTCAACTCCATATAATTATTAACGGCCATATATCGCTCACTCTCCCTGCCTTTTATCCCTGTATACATCAAAAAACAATCGGCCAGCAGCTCCCTGCCTCCTGTCTTCGCTGAATAAGCATCTGCATAATGTTTCGAATACCAGAAATGGTTACCCCCCGCCATCCGGTTGGCGGGAGTGCTAGGGGGAAAACCCCATTCATCACGCATCCCTCCTGCCAAAGGTATGTCCGAATAATTACGGATTATCTCTCGGGTAAATTCTATCAAATGAGGTGCAAAAACATCAGGGGTAAGATGTTTATATGAAACCATAACACAGGCATGCTGCTGATCACCATTTCCTTTTTCATGAATACGTACTAAAATAGAATCGTCTGATAAAGAAATAACAGAACATGATCCAGTGATATCACTTAATGTGGCAGGGTCTGCCCCTTCCTGCGTTTTATTATATGCATAAACCCTCACCAGGGAACCGTCAAAAGAGATATAGGGAGTCTTTCGCCCGTTCATATGATCCCGCAGATGGATGCTTTTTATCACTGCATCAACAGGTTGATTTCCTGATAGTTTAACCTCTTTCAGCCACAATGACCCCTGCAGCTCATCCGGATATGCCTCCTCAA
>CAZJGI010000230.1:0-2969 GCA_964545315.1 uncultured Prolixibacteraceae bacterium | reverse complement strand
GGGTTCCCATTCCGGGCGCCTGATGAACCTTATACACATCCGGTATATATAAATAATGAACGAAAGCAGGGAGATCAATTAATTGTCCGGCTGGAAAAAAATAAAACGGCACCGAATTTCAAATCCCGGCATATACTTTGGGATTCTGCTCTTTTCCCTCAATGGAATGATCCTGATGTAGTTAGTATATGCGATAAACCATATTTTGCCAAAGGTGACGGTTGCACCGACGATACTGCTGCTATCCAAAGGGCTATTTATGAGAACGAGAAAGTTTTTATTCCTGCCGGGTATTATCGCATTTCGAAAACATTGCATTTACGGACTGACAGTAAAATTATAGGCGTTAGCCAGTCATATAGCCTGATAGCTCCAATGGAGGTAGAAGAAGGCGATTTCCTGGATATGGCTGATCCCAGGCCGGTTTTTGAAACTCCTGATGAAGAAAACGCTGAAATACAAATCGCTTTCCTTGGCATTTTTATGCCGCGTGAGGAAGTAGGTGCTGCCTATTTAATTGACTGGAAATGTGGTGGCAGATCCTCGATGCGATGTGTTTTTCCAATGTTTGGTTATAATGATCTGGAGTTTACCCCTCTGGCTAAAGGTTTACGGCCATGGAACAACTGGGAATGGTCTGACATGATCGTGATGTCGGAAAAAACCGGCGCTGTGAGTCATTTTTTAACATCGTCGGATCCGCAGGCTATGACAGACAGGATGCCGGACTGGCCAATGGCCAAAGTTTCCGGTCATGCCGCCGGTGGATGGTACCCTTTTGTTGCTCTTGACGGACGCCCTCATGGTACTAACCGCCGAAGTATACTGATTGAAAACATATCCGGTCCGTTTAAAATATATAAAGCACATCTTCAATATATTAACGGTATCCATCTGGAGATTGTCAATTCTGAAAACATCCTTGTATATCAGATAAAAAATGAATTTAATAGCAATGCTGTTTTTGTGAAAAATTCAAAAAACATTAATATTTACTGCCTTGGCGGAGTCCCTTGGGTTGATTCAGTGGCTAAAATTTATTTGGATAATTGTTCTGATATTTATATAAGCACTTTGATTTGGCAAAATAAAAATGATGCAGAAAGTAATCGCCCTGTTATTCGGGGCAGGAATAGTGACAATACAGAATTTTCAACAGGGGATTTTGAGCAACCAATTTATTTTCGTCTTGGATCTGAGTAACTAATGATTATTGATAGTGGAACTTATTGAACAACAATATGTTCATCTGAAGGAATAACATATGGTTCAGAGACTGGATGTAATTATGCCGGAACTGAGGAAGTCGATAAAATTTTGAAAATGATAAAAGAAATGATGGACTACTTGAACCTGATAATAGCAATATAACTAAATTGGTCGAAATAAAGTAATTTTATAATAGCAATAAAATTGTAGAAAAACTCAATCTTATTCTTTAATAAATGCAATTTAATCATGCAAAATCTTGAATTTAAAATTTTAGTATTCATTGTTTTTTTAATGCTTATATCCTTTCATTCCTGTAAAGAAGTTAAGCAGAAAGAGATTACGGGTAATTTAAAAATCGGATGGGCTTCAGTTGATATAACTCCTGACGGGCCTGTTCTTATAAGCGGTCAAAATAATGCCCGTATTTCCGAAGGTGTTATGGATCACGTTATTGCTACAGCTTTGGCAATAGAATCAGGTAGCGGGTCCAACTCAGAAAAGATCATCATGATCGGTTGTGATCTGTCACAAATCAGAATGGAAACATATCCTTTGCATAATAAGCCACCTGATGGGGGTGACCTATGGAGTAATGTCAGAAAACTTTTGTCAAAATCTATCCCTGAAATCGATCAGGAGAGAATAATATTAAATGCCACACATACCCATACCGGGCCATATTACAGTTCAGAACCCGATTCAAAAGAGATGTACGGAATTGAGCTTGATAACGTCATGGGTCCGGCAGAGTGTCTTGACTTTCTTTCGGGCCGGCTGGCTAAGGCTGCAGAACAGGCATGGAAAGACCGTAAACCCGGCGGGATAAGTTACGGTTTCGATCATGCCGTTATTGGCCAGGGCCGGTTGAATGTTGATCTGTCAGGCCGAACTACACTGTATGCTGAAACAAATAACGATAAATTCAGTCATCTGGAAGGGTATGAGGATAATTCTGTTAACTTGTTATATACCTGGGATGATAAACAGGAATTAACAGGTATAGTAATAAATGTTGCTGTTCCTTCCCAGAACAGTGAGAGTATGTTTTTAATAAGCGCTGATTTTTGGCACGATGCAAGAATTGAGATTCGTAAACGCCTGGGAAATAATATATTTGTTTTACCCCAATGTGGAGCAGGAGGTGAGCGGTCCCCACATTTAATGGTGGATAAGAAGGCTGAAGAGCGGATGCAAAAAATTATGTTCCCTGATGAGAAATCAGGCCGCAGCAGTGTTGGAAGAAGGAAACAAATTGCAAAACGTATTGCAGATGCAGTTACCAATGTATTGCCATATATGAAGGATAATATTGAATGGTCCCCGGTTGTCAAACACAAAATGGAAATACTGGAAATTACAAGGCGGCCTCAGAAAATTGAAGATGTAAAAGAAGGATTGGAACAATCGGCCAGATATAAAGAACAATATGAAAAGTTGTTGGATGAGATAGAAAAGAATCCTGAAATAAAGAATAAACCAAGATGGTATATTGATGTGTCCCGGAATTTCAGGCTTCTCATGAGAGGACAAATTGCTGCCGAGCGTTATGAATTACAAAAAATACAACCAACAATGCCAGCAGAGGTACATGTTATCCGTATAAGTGATATTGTTATTGCTACTAACCAATTTGAACTTTTCTCTGAATATGCAATGAGGATAAAGGCCCGTAGCCCTGCCGTCCAGACATTTGTTGTCCAGCTTTCCGGCCAGGGTGGTTACCTTCCTACTGCCCAGTCACTTGCGGGAAAGGGCTA
>CAZJGI010000229.1:0-2992 GCA_964545315.1 uncultured Prolixibacteraceae bacterium | reverse complement strand
GATTCATTTTCCGCAGCATGTCTTATCAATAGTGCTGGAATATTAATATTTACCATTTGCATCTGCTCTGGTTTTAATACAGCAGGAATGCCATTCGTATTTGTTGCAGACGAAGTATAATTTTTTGGTTGTTCAACTGGGATAACCAATATTTCTTTAATAATTAAAATAATGTTTCCTGTATTTGCCACACTATATTCAAAATTAAATGACTCTGCTGCCCCCGTTGCTGATAAATATTGAATTAAACTTCCAGTAAACGAAAATGATTTCCAAAAAAATTGTTTTATTACTGAAATAATTGATACTATCAAAGCAACAGAAGCTATAATTATAGTGATTACATCTAACATATCAACTGTACCCTTCATAGTGTTTTTAAACAAATATATAAAATCATTACTTATTTCTTATTCAATAACTTCAAAAACAATACCGGTAATACTTCGGCCTGATTTTTCATAAATGTGGAAAACAGATTGTATTTCATTTTAAGGTTCTGTAATACTCCCTAATTTTTGGACCACTGGTTAAGTTGAAAATAAAAAGTTAAATTTACCAGTGTTATGAAAAAAAGCAGAAGAAAATTTAGTGCGGCTTTTAAAGCGCAAGTAGCCATAGCAGCTCTTATGGAAAGAGAGACATTGGCAGAGTTATCAGAACGTTATGGTATTCATCCCAATATCATAAGTAAATGGAAACAGGAGTTATTAAAAAACTCCTCAAAGGTTTTTGAGAAAGGAGATGCCAAAGGCACTTCGGTCGATGTTGATAAGCTCTATTCGAAGATAGGAAAGTTGGAGATGGAGCGGGATTTTTTAGAGAAAGCCTACTCAATTGCCGGTCTGGGAAAGAACGAAAAATGATTGTCAGTAAAGATCATAAGATCAGCATACGGCAGCAATGCGAACTTTTGGAAATTTCCAGGAGTGGGTTTTATTATAAACCGGTTAAAGAAAAGGAAGAGAACCTGAAGATTATGCGTATTATGGATGAATATTATTTAAAACATCCTACTCATGGGGTCCTTAGGATTCAGGATTTCTTGCAGAGTTTAAGTCTTATTGTAAATCATAAACGTATCAGGCGTTTATTACGGCTAATGGGTTTAATGGCCATTTACCCTAAAAAGAATCTGAGCAAGTTAGGTTTAGCCAAATATATCCGGCCCTATCTGTTGAAGGGGCTTAAAATAACCAGGGCTAATCAGGCGTGGGCTGTTGATATCACCTATATTCCAATGGCAAAAGGATTTTTATATTTAACTGCCATAATAGACCTCTACAGCCGGTTTGTGGTTGGATGGGGTATCAGCAACTCACTTGATTCAGAAAGCACACATAATGTGTTTAAAAGGGCTGTTTCTGAGCATGGGAAACCTGAAATAATCAATTCAGATCAGGGCAGCCAGTTTACCTGTAAAGAATGGATAGAGCTACTAAAAAAAGAGAATGTGCAAATTAGTATGGACGGCAAGGGCCGTGCTATAGATAATGTTTTTATTGAGCGCCTGTGGCGTTCTGTGAAGTATGATTATGTTTATCTCAGACCTGCAAATGATGGTTTAGAGTTATATCAAGGACTCAAAGAATATTTTCGCCATTACAATTATGAGCTGGCACACCAGGGTATCGGGAGAAAAATTCCGGCACATTTGTATAAGAATGTAGCATAATTATTAACAGATAATGAAGATGTTAACAAAAGAAAAAAGTAACCAAAAAAGAAAAGGTGTTAATAACCAGAATAACTCTTCGTTTCTCTTCGAGTTATTTCCGTTTATTAACACTATTTTTACATCATCATTATCTTTTAAAGATTCAATTAAAGAAAAAAAATTGTGGTCTAAAGAAAGGGTAGTACCTCAGAGTAACAGTGCAAATTGACAAAATTATATTCGTTATGAATTTAGATTTCAGCACATTGATACATTTTATTTTGCCATTCGGCGGACTCTCAATTTATATTTTAAAAATTTGATTCTGCTATTTCAAATGAGCCTTCTGAAATTATTCCAGTTTAATTTCAGTTGATACTTAAGCTTTTTGTAAACATAAACATTTGCCAATTATACCCGTATGAAAATTTATCTATTTGCCGGAATATTCTCAACCCACCAATGTTTCAGATTTTCCCGGCCGTATCCGCTGTAAGAAACACTTGACTGAATCAATAATTTTTTTGGAGTTGATGAATTATATTTACCAACCACTTCATTTGCAGAATAATAATCCAGTCCCAATTGAACTTTATTCAGGTAAATGCCCCGGTCCCAATTGATCCCGTCTTTTGAAGCATATAAAACAAGAGACCAGGGAACATCCGAATCATGCCTGCCGCTGCGGCCCTGCATAAAATAGTAATCACCAATCTTTTCACTCATTTGTCCGGATCTTATCCTTTTCTCCAGAAAGGTTGTCTTGACTTCTGACCAGGTATAACCCCTGTCTTTACTTATTACATAAGGCAAGTTTTGATCATCATCAGGATTATAAGAATACACAATGAAACTACCATCATCTAATGCTTTGGCAGTCATGTAATAGTAATTCTTTTTATATGGCCTGTTTTCAAAAAGCCCTTCGCTCCTCTTTGTGAAAGTTTCACCATTATCTTCAGATGCATAAAAGGAATATTTACCATCTCCAAAATTGCCACCTATAAAGCCAATATATATGACACCATCATAAACAAATGAGGCACCGTCGCTATGAGTCATAGACAATTCCTCTATGGAAGCATTTTTATCAACTTCTTTTGGTTCACTCCAGGTTTCCCCATTATCTTTGCTAATAATATAAACAGGCGGAAGCTGGCCGATTATACCATATTCAGTTGCTTTCCTGCGGGTTAATACCGTTACTATGTTACCGTTAGGAGCTGTAATGGCAGTTGCCACATAGGCAGAATAATAGTGTGCCCCGTGAGGAATGGAATCGCCGGTCAGATTATTATCTTCCCATACTTTTTTGGAATATTCAAATTTCACAGG
>CAZJGI010000228.1:0-3036 GCA_964545315.1 uncultured Prolixibacteraceae bacterium | reverse complement strand
CCAGCCCTGATTAGAACCTTATCCTTTGCCGTCGGTTTTAACCGACGGACTGCAAGAGACACTGCCCCATCCCCCTATTTCCTTGTACTGCCTTTAATCCGTTCACTGAAGTGAACGGCAAAGGATAAGGCGCTGAACAAATTAGCTACCCGAATAAGGCTCTGAACAAACCACCAGCCCTGATTAGAACCTTATCCTTTGCCGTCGGTTTTAACCGACGGACTGCAATAAATACCACCCCATCCCCCCTTAATTTCTTGGACTGCCATAATCCCATCAAAATCAATATTTTTTATCTATTTTATACATGTAAATTTTGTTATAAGAGGATATCTCAACAATTCATTATATTTGTTCCTGTCATATCTATTAATCTTAAAAGGTTTACATTATGGAGCAGGGAAACAATGAGGAAGCAGAAAATAATAAAGATAATATCCGCAATAAAAAAGAAGGATGGATAGAAAAAACTGAAAAATTTATTGACGAAGCTTCAGAAAAGATACACAAAAGTGAAACCTACAGAAAAGCAGACAAATCGGTAGAAAAGGCTACAAAAAAAATATTCCGTCAGGCAGGAAGATGGTGGGGAAAAACTGAACGCTACATCAAAAAGCAAGGTGAGGATAAAAAAGATGAGTCAAAATAGCACGAACAAAAAATTAAGATTCTTCTGTTGCGAAATTTCTTGGTGAGTTTGGATTATAATCTTCAAGTCATTAATAATTTGCTTTAGAATACACTGAATAAAGATTATGTTTATTAACTTTATTGTCCTAAATTTTTGAATAGGATGAAAACCTATATAAATATCCGGAAAAATTGGGATAAAAATGAATTAATTGCAGCCTTTAATCTGTATTGCAAAATTTCTTTTGGAAGTATTCACCACCGAAATCCCAAAATTATCGAATTGTCAAATTTAATCCGTCGCACGCCGAGTGCTGTGGCTTTGAAGCTTTCGAACTTTACCAGCTTTGATCCTTGTACCTATACACTTGAGGCTTGAAGCTAAAAGCTTGCGGCTTTCATTCTGGCTGTTCAAAACTGATTTCAAAATCTAATTACACTTATATCATTCCTTCCCCCATCTACTCCGCAGAAAATTTATAAACTGAACTGGTGGAGTAAACTTCCCCGGGCCGGAGGATAATGGAAGGGAAGTCCGGCTGATTGGGAGAATCGGGAAAATGCTGTGTTTCCAGTGCAAACGATTCCCTGAAATCAAAGGTTTTCCCATATTTACCCCGATCAGAGCCATCCATAAAGTTGCCACCGTAAAACTGCAATCCCGGCTCCTGTGTGAATATATCCAACCTGCGGCCGCTCGCTGGTTCAACAACAGTTGCAGCCCACGACATTGCCCCGGATTCCGGTTTGTTTAGTACAAAATTATGATCGTAACCCTTGCCATAACGCAACTGAACATTTTCTTCCTCCTTATCCAAATCCTTACCGATAGGTTTTCCCTTCCGGAAATCAAAGGGTGTTCCTTCTACCGGTTCCTGTTTTCCAAAAGGAATTAAAGTGGAATCTACCGGCGTATAATAGTCAGCATTAATCGTCAGCACATGATCATTGATAGTTCCACTCGCTTCTCCTGCCAGATTGAAGAAAGCATGGTTGGTAAGGTTTACGGGAGTGGCCTTATCTGTAGTAGCCTTATACTTGATAACTAATTCATCCTGTTTTGTAAGGATATACTGAACCTCTGCAGAAAGATTTCCCGGATAGCCCATCTCTCCGTCATGTGAAAGATAGTTAATAACCAAGGATGTATCGGTAACTGATTGCACATCCCAAACCACATTGTGGAATCCGCCGGGACCTCCGTGCAATTGGTTAGGGCCATTGTTCAACGGCAGGGAATATATATTCCCGTCAAGACTAAAGCGCCCCCCGGCAATGCGATTGCCCACCCGGCCAATCACAGTGCCATGAAAAACCTCACTGGCATTAAAATAATCTTCTATTTTGCTAAATCCCAGCACAATATCTCCATACCCGCCTCTCCTGTCAGGTGCACATAAGCTAACAATGCGTCCACCATAGTTAGTTATTGCTGCTGAGATTCTCCCGTTTTTTAGCATGTACAGATCGGTTTTCTTACCATTGATAACCGTTTGAAAATCTTCCTTATTCAGCGGAGCACAGAAAGCACTTGTTTTTTTCTCCGGGGCACAACCGGTATGGATGACTCCAATCACAATCAAAATATAAAACAGCTTTATCATTTTTTGTTCTTTTTGTTTTTTCAAATTTCCTCTTTTATTCTGGTAATAAACAATCCCGGATACAGAATCTTTCACCCCAAAGTTACACATCAACATTTCTTATGGACATAAATTTATGACAAACCACAAAAATAACACTACTTGAGAATTCATATTTACATGCCTGCAAGTTTAGGGAAAATTTCATAAACCGAAATTAAAGATAGTACAAAAAAAAATCCCGCTAAAAAGCGGGACTAAATTATAAATGATTGTAATATTGTAAACTATACTAGTTTAACATTCACGGCATTTAATCCTTTTCTTCCTTCTTCCAAATCAAAAGTAACTTCATCATTTTCTCCGATATTATCTTTTAAACCGGATGAATGCACGAAATATTCCTTCGATGAATTGGCATCTTTAATGAATCCAAAACCTTTTAATTCATTGTAAAACTTCACTGTACCTTTATTCATTGTTGTAAATTATTAATTAATTGCCCGCAAGTTATACATATTTTCCAGAATTGCATCTACAAAGTGTTAAATCTTTCAATATTTAAGGTTAAATCCGTGTTTATAACTAACAGAAAAACAACATTTCAGGGATGATTAAAAATAAAAAGCTAATTTTAAAATGGAAAAACACGGAGTCTACAACACATAAAAAATTAAATTCAAACAAAATAAATATCTTGAATCCTAAATAATTCATAAATTTGAACAACGAGCGTAGATATTATTTTACAATTTTTCAGATAGCAACAGCAGCAATATGGCAACAGAACCCGGCAAATTTTGGTTTACTCTCGATAATGCTG
>CAZJGI010000227.1:0-3096 GCA_964545315.1 uncultured Prolixibacteraceae bacterium | reverse complement strand
TAAAATGCCGGATTTTTGGAAATAGCGGTGCCCGGGTACAGGCCAAGAAAGCATGATGCGCATTCCATTCTGCCTGGTGCTGTCTCAATCAGTTTGGCAGCAAGGTCTATACTTTCCGATATAGTATCATCAGTTTCAAAGGGGCCGCCTATTATGAAATTTCCATATATGGAAGGAATACCTCCCTCTTTAATGATCTCTACCGCCTGAATGATCTCTTCAACTTTAACCTCTTTACGGTACATATCCAAAACTTGTTGATTGCCCGACTCTATGCCAATCTGAATTCTTACCAGTCCGGCCTCCTTAAGCATCTGAAAAATACCGGGATTTTTAATAATGAAATCAACGCGACCTTCACAAAACCATTTAATCCGTTCACTGCCGCCATATTTTTTAATAAGGCCAGAAGCAATTTTTTCAACCCTCTTTCTGTCAACCAGAAATGTATCATCCAGTATGCCAAGATAAATACGCCCTTTATCTTCTGCCATTGAATAAATTTCTTCAAGAACTGATTCGGGTGACCGGAAACGGTATTTTATTCCGTTTATGCCCTCAGCACAGAAGGTGCAATGAAACGGACAGCCTCTTCCGGTTAATATTTTATATGTCGTAAACCGGGGATTTTTCACAAGAACACTCATATCAGGAACAGGCAGGCTGTCAAGGTTCTTAATAAATGGCCTGTCCGGATTTCTTATGATTTTGCCATCTTCATTTTTATAGGTAATACCATTGATGTCAGCAAGCCGGCCTTCACTCCTCAAAAACCAATTTCCTATTTCAACTGTTGTCAATTCCCCTTCTCCGCGAACAACAATATCTCCCCAATTTTGATCAAGCAACACATTATCTTCGATTGTTACATGCGGACCTCCAAAAATTATTAATTCCGGCAATAATTGTTCACTGCGCAATATTGCAAGGACTCTGCCAACTGACGGAACAGCATCTGTATTGACATGAAATCCCAATATGCGTGGCCTGTTTTTTTTATAATGGGACAGAAAGGTGGCTGTATCAAGTTCCGCATCATCGATAACTTTCACAGTGAAGCCTTCCTTTTTCAGGCAGGATGCCACATAAAGGAGTCCCAGTTGCAAGGACTGACTATACAGATACTCCCGGAAAGGGAGATTGATCAAAAGAAAATCAACAGATACGTCACTGCTACTGGAGTGTGACGAGCTAACGTTTAAATGCATTTTATCAGTAATGGGTTGGGCCTAAACAGGTGCTTCGCGCCCTTTTTAGGTAAATTAAAAATTTATTAAATTGGGTTTCTATTAATTATAAAAATATAAAATATGGGATTAATTGTGGGATTCAGTTTATTAGTAATCCAGCTTATTGTGACTCTGCCCGTCCGACACTGTCACCTATCATCTCAGCATATGTGGTTGTGGTGGTTGTCACTGTGATAGCAACAAGGGCAGTTGCAGGCTCGACCCGGGTTATTTCACCTTTATCCGTCACAGTTCTGGTCACTATAAGTCCAGGTTTTAAATACCCTGCTTTAAACTGTGGCACATTATTATCAGGTACAATATCCGGCCCGCTGTATTCTTCCATTGTTCCTTTAAATTTGACCAAAAGTCTGTTATATGCTAATAGCATTACTAAATTAGATCTCAGTTTGTTCCATTCATCATATAAGTTATCTGCTTTCCCGGATAGTGCCTTTACTATATCTAAAACTTCAATTTCTCCATTTTCAATTTCAGCAATTTTCAACAGGGAGGATAATGCCATTTCTTCCTGGGTACTTTGATTATGAGTAAATTGCAATAATCCGCGTTCCCACATGTTTATGCAGAACAGTACAGACTGCAAAAATCTGTCCTCTAAATCTGCAAATAAGTTGACCTTTTCCAATGATTCACTGGTCAACTGTCCGATGTCAATTCTCTCAGGAAAGGATTCTTTTAAGATTTCGTTTAATGTATTTTTACCATTTGCCAGCGATAAAATTTTACCGGCTGCTGTATTTACAAAAAACATCATTGATTTGTCTTCGCGCCAAACTTTTTTGTTCATAATGATATAATTTAATTAGTTGGAAATCACATTATTTTTTAGGAAATAAAACGTCTGTATTTTTTAATGAAGCAGAAACTATAAAAGCGAAACTCCATACAGATCAAAAATAAAACAATTATGTCAATTAATCAATAAGTGACAGAAACAATTACAGATTGACAAATTCATATTCTATTTCATCCTTAATTGTAAGTTTTAAGTATCCCGGATTTTTATATGTATCGGTAAGTGCATCAAGGGTTATATGGGTTGTATTGCCAAATTGAACAACATTTCTTACATGGTCATGGCCTGCAATTACCATATTTATCTGGTGTTTAATGCACAATTCCATTAATACTCTCAATTCTTCGACAAACGGATTTGTACTGGTTGTGTGTCTTATCCTGAATAAATTATTATGAGTAAATATGATACAATACCTGTGTTTATGACGTTCGGTTTGTAAAATACGGGTGAGCCAATCAAGCTGGTTTTTCCCCAGGGTACCCCCGGCTGTATCTGTACAAATAAAAAGATCAGATGCAGTGGGTGTATCTACGGTGAACAGGTAGCTCGTTGAGCCAAACAACGAATAAAACTTTTTCCAGCCGTCAAAATAAAGATCGTGGTTACCGGCTATCGGGAAAGTTATCAGATTGTCATAATTATTGAGGTGCTCATAAAAAGCATCATAATCCTCTGAATGCCCGTTAGTGAGGTCACCTGCCATAACTGTTGCTGTAGCATTCATGTTAACCGCTGCATCAAAAAACATATCCAGGTTTTTTGTACTCCCCACATGACTGTCAGCCATAACAGCGATGTTGTATTCATCTTTTGTAACATTCACTTTTTTGAAAGGATTCTCAGAATTCCATTTAAAGGATTGCTCAAAACGCTGGTCAACGGATTCGTATGAAAAAAGGAATCCCCGCAATTCAAATTTGTCGCAAGCCAAAAAAATAAGGTTGCAGGCCAGTAAGACTATTATTTTTTTAAATCCGGTTTCCATATAATTCCTGTTCTGAAGAAAAAACCAAAATAATTTGCGCTTATATTAAGTGATCCGGC
>CAZJGI010000226.1:0-3122 GCA_964545315.1 uncultured Prolixibacteraceae bacterium | reverse complement strand
AAGTATCAGGGCAGTTGTACTGAGGGCAATCAGAGGATTCTGACTTATTATAGCAGCAGGGCTTAGGGTCAGGAACATAACCAGCCGCATAGAACTGTCAGTTATTTCCTGAACAATTACTTTTCTGTGAAAATCCCTTACGCCAACAAATTCAGAGGAGCCCGGAAAATCGATAGTCATAACACCGGGATATGTCACAATTGGTATACCGGGAGGTTGCACTCCGGTGGCATATTCGGGAATAGTAGGAATAGAAAAATTTTCGTTTTCCTTAAATACAAAAGTTGCATTGTTGTCCGGAGTATGGGTCGTCAGAGCGAAAACATCCTGGCCGAATACAGCTTTCCCTCCTGTTTTAGTGATTGAAGCCAATCCGAACTGCTGTAAAACCATGGCATAAACAATCCCTCCGAATGAAGAACCATCGGTGGTATTGTGTTTGTAGCTGCCATCGTGGTAGAAAGTAAATTCGTCATTATAAGCTTCCTTCAAACCTATATAGACATCAAATGTTCCGGAGGGCAGGGCCGGAATGTCTTCATCCACCAGGGTGAAATTTGCATCGGAATTCACAAGTTTGTCGTAAGGAGAATGGGAGGGAGTAAGTTTCCATTTTTTCCCATTGTATCCTTCGGCGGTATGATTTCCGGTAAGCAGTGCATAAGGTGTAAGAGCAACAGCTAAACTTACCTCTTTGGTAACAGAGTTGCCATCTTTGTCATTAGCTGTTAAGGTGGCTATATAATAACCTCCTTCATCATAGACGTGTACCGGATTTTGTTCGGTACTGGTGTTCCCGTCCCCAAAATCCCACTCCCAGGTTACAGCGCTGTGGGTAAGGGCAGTAAATGCTACCTGTTTGCCGTCCACGCTGTGAAAAATTACTGCTGAAAGTGGAAAGACAGGCCGGGTTTCCTCTTCTGTACATGCCGGCAATAGTATTATCAGCACGGACAGAATTGTTAATCCTAAAAAAAACAATTTTTGCTTCATTATCGGAATTATTGATTAGAATTGATTTCCCAATTAAATTTACGTAATTTTATTTATAAAGATACTGACAAACTTCATGTTTATGAATTAGTTATGCCATCTGAATATTTAAAGTACTTCATCAGGATTGGTTACAAACATCCTGGTGCTTTTTGAGTAAATATCCCCGTTTGGATCGGGATAAAGCAGATCGATATAGAATGCGCGGAATCCTGAATCAGGGAAATTCACCTTAACAGAGATATAATCTTCTGCTTCGGCTTCAACAGGCTGGCTAATGAATTCGTTGTCTCTGAAATCCCTGTCATCTGAATTTGATATCCACAATAAAACACCATCCAGTTTTTCCTCTGAAACATCAATTTTCAGCAAGGCTTCCCGCTCATTTTCTTCAAGCTCCCAGGAACATTCAGGGTATCCCGTTTTTTGCAGTGTTTCAGCAAAGAAGGAGCTAAGTGCCTGGATGGCCTGTTTTTTATCACCAAGTCCATGACCGGCATTTGGAACATAATGAAGGTAATTTTCCCCGGGAATCTCACTGATGTAATGCTTTATGGCATCGACGGGCCAGTATTCATCGTTGGTTCCGTTGAAAATGAATTTTGGCATGGTAAGTTTTTCGCGGTAGGAAAACGGATCAACCATCGTGGTAATCTCTTGTCCATCAGGAGTGCTCACATCCTGTGCAATACCCAGGTTAACGTAATCCTGAATCTGAATGCTGTAATCTCCCCAGGCTTCCAAATGGTAATCTATGCTTTTTGGCATGTTCAGAATATCGATAACCATGGGGGCAATAGCCTCTACCCGCGGATCGCTGGCGCCGGTAAGCCATGTGGTCCAACCCCGTTTGGACCCTCCTGAAACCAAAAACCTGTTGATTTTATGGTTTAGTGTTTCCGTAGAAAACTCCTGGACGGCATCCATGGCACGAATGGCACTTTTGGTCATCGGGAAAAGTAAAGGCCATGTAAAGTCCTTGTCCTTCCTGTAGTTGTGAAGTGTTAAGGAGATGATCTCATCTTCAGTGAGGTCGCCAAAAAGCGGTTGGTTTGGTACCTGAAAAACAACTGCAACAATTGCCTTGTTTTTTTGTGCAATCAACCCCATCATCTGGATGTTGCCGTCGTCGGTGTTTTTCCAGTTGGGCATTTCATCTTTATTCCTGCCGCCTGTAATAAAGAGCAATGCACCATCGTATTTTATCTCTTCAGGCACAATAATTGCAACCTGATGACGCCAGGTGTATTCCCTCCATTTTTGAGAGGTTACCAATAAATTGTAAACTTTTAACCCATTCAGGGATTGAGAATCTTTCAGTTCCCAGGCAAATGAGCTGTCGTCGTTGTTCAGATATGCTTCCAGGGCAGTTTCAGGTGTTACTCCTACCTTATGTTTGCATGTTAATAATAATGAAACCACGAGCAAACAAAAAATTGGAAATTTTACTGGTTTATTCATTATTTCGAAAATTATATATGATTTTTTCACAGAATAAAATCAAGGCAATAGAACCATAGAGTGTTGCAGTTTTTCCGGAAAGCTAAATCGTAATCATCTTATAAAAACCAGCTATCAATTTTCTTCAAAATCCGATATTCTTTCACGATTGTCATATTTACGCAGAATAGATTTATACTATATCTGCATTTTACAATACTCTATTAGATTCAACTATTTAAATAACAGTTATAATATACTAAAAATATTAGAAATTAGCTTGTTAAAAATTGGTTATTTTTTATAGAATTTTAACTCAAAGATTTTTAAAACCTTTTTAGGAAGTGTTTAAGTATCTTTTTCCCTGTCAAAATACCGTAAACATTTAATTTAAAAGCGAGTTCCATCTCGTTGAGATGTTGATTTGATTGTTGTCAATGATACGGAATTAGTAGTCAATAAAATAAGAATAATTTACATAGATGAAATACATTTTTGCAGACGAGTCCCGGGAAGATTATTTGTACTGGCAAAGAACAGATAAGAAAAAGCTAAAAAAAATCAATGATCTTATAAAAGACATTGCTAAACATCCATATGACTAAAAAAACCATAATTTGCAAAATTCCCGGCGGTTCGGTTTGGTAAATATTCATTTTTTGTCATATTTGTACTTGTTGATATTAAAA
>CAZJGI010000225.1:0-3133 GCA_964545315.1 uncultured Prolixibacteraceae bacterium | reverse complement strand
CGATCTTCGGCAAAGCCCAGGCAAGCTTGGCCCTGCTCTCATATCTTCACAAATTTGCTCTGCAGATTTGCTCGATCTTCGGCAAAGCCCAGGCAAGCTTGGCCCTGCTCTCATATCTTCACAAATTCAACTCTTCGGTTATTGGCTTTGCCCTCGGGCGTGTTGTTTGTGTCGAGAGGTTGGCTTTCGCCCCAGCCTTTGGAAGTGAGGCGGTTTGCATCTATTCCCATTTTTGTGATTGTGCTGACTACGGTTGCGGCACGCTGTTCCGAAAGGGTCTGGTTAAGAGCATCATCCCCGTCGCTGTCGGTGTGCCCTTCAACGCTGAATTTAATGTCCGGATTTTTTTTCAGCAAGCTGGCTATTTCGTTGATGATCCCCATTGACTCCGGCTTTAGGGTAGCTTTGTTCACATCGAAGCGGATGCCGTTGGCAATGATTTTACCATCCTGTATCATGCGGTCATAATATTTAACCCCGCCTTCAGCAATACGAATGTTTTTAATATAAAAATGAGACTTATCACCAGCATGGAGGGCACGGACAGATATTCCGGTCGGATCGAAACTGAGGCGGGGAATATTGATTAATCTTGTTTCATTTAAATAGGCCTTCATTTTTCCCTGAGTATAAGCTATGGCAACATGAATCCATTGGTTGTTCAACTTTTCACCACCGGGAAGTTTACTGGAGGACGGGGAAAACTCCAATCCGTCACCCCATACATCCAAGTAAGTTCTCCCACTTGGAGAATTTTGATTTTTCCTGTCAAAGAAATAAACCGAGAGGGCATCATGCGGAATGTAGGCATCCAGTTCAACCGTAAAAATTTCAGGCAGGTAATCAGATCCAGCATTTTTCATTAAAGGAATTATTTCTGATCCATACTCCCTGAACATGATAACATTCTCACCCCCCAATGAGGCGATTTCAATATTGCCTTCCCCGAGATCCCATCTTGACGGGAATTCGCCGTTTTCCTCCCCCTCAAGGTTATCTTCAAATATGATATTATCGCCCGGCACAAAATCGTATTTGGCCCAGTTCAGTTCGGGTCCTTTAGCCTCATCTGATACAGATTGTCCCTGAATGGCATCTCCGACAGTAACATTACCTTCCTGAGTATCCTGAGTTTCTTCATCGGTTTCGCCCTGGCCACTTTTTTTCTTTTTTTTGCCAAATAATTTGCCAATGCCTTCTTCAATTTTGTCCAGGCTTTTATCAATTCCCTCGTCAACTTTATCGAGTCCTTTATTAACCTCCTCGTCAGTTTTTTCATTTGCACGCTGTTCAACATTCTCTTCAACTTTCTTTTTTAAGTCCACTTTGACCTGTGATTTTGCCGGTATTCCCTGTATAAGAAGGGATACTGCCAATAAGATAAGTATTACAAAATTTTTCATTATTTATTGAATTTTAAATGTTTTATTGAAATTATTAATTGCTTCTATCCGGTTTTTTGCTTCCAGTTTTTTGTAAATATTTTTCAGATGGTATTTTATGGTATTCACCGATTTCCCCGTTTCATTTGAAATCGCCTGATTGGAATGGCCCTGGCTCATAAGTAGTATAATTTGCCTTTCCCTCATGGATATTTCGGTTTTATCATTCATTATTTTTCTATTTCTATCAATTTCGGAAAAAAAGGTACATAACGTACTACCCAACCGGGTAGTTTTTTGATAATCACTAAACTGTAATGATAATTATGGATAAATAGTATTGACTATGTCATGAAAAAATCGTAATATTAATTACAAAAATTCCGGGCATATGTAATTTAATTTTATTGAAAAGGGAGACTCTGTATTTAAAGCGGTTTATGATAACAGAGTGTGATGTAAAACAGAAGAATTATTAATCAGTTAAGAAAAATTTATTTCAAAATTTATTGTGAGCGTCCGGATAATAATAAAAATAGAAGTGATTTAAATAATGTAAATGTTCTCACAGCTTCAATTTGAGTATGCTATATCATAGTGTTAATTAATTAAATAATTATGGTGAAATGAAAAGGGCATACCTATTTTAATCGGGATTCTGACATTTTTAATTAATTTATTTACAAGCAATTATAAAATTTTTGAACAGATGAAAAAAAACAAAGACAACAAGACACTGGGAAATACGGGAGAAGATTCTTCCCGTCGTATTTTCCTCAGAAAGCTGGTACTTTGTGCCGGAGGTATAACAATTACCCGCACTATGCTTGCCGGTACGGATAGTCCTGAAGCTGCAATGACAATAAATGAGGATATGGATTTTATCAGCAATATGCCGGAACAAACACGTGAGGCAGTTGAAATCCTTAAGCAACTTCAGGCTTATGATCCCAAAGTGCTTACTGATCTTATGAGCAAATTGCCAAAAAATGTTGTAGTATTAAGCACAAAACAAAACGTACGAAGAGGAAGTCGTTATCTGACCCAGACTATAACGATCAAAGATGCAGATGCTTTGGAAAAATTAAACATGTCCTCGAAATTATCCGGTGCCAGCCGTGACATTCTTCAGGCTGGCAAATTGCTGCAGCAATCAACTGTTATGGTTGATCCTCAAGTGATAAGCGAAACTAAGAACATTCTTCCTGAAGGAATGGTATCTATGAGTCCGGGTGCGACTGCCAATGGTGTTAATATAGGGGTCAACTTTAACCTGGGCAGGGTTCAGCGATTAAATGAAAGTTCCTGGGCTCCCGTAAATATTATCAAATAAACCAGTCTGATTGTTTTGACTAACAATAACTATAGCGATGTTGTTTTAATATTTCCTCCTCAGTGGAGCGTACTGCAGCCATATTTGAGTCTTCCGTCACTGACTGCATATCTGAGAGGGGAAGGAATTAGTGTGAATCAATATGACCTGAATATTGATTTCTTTCACAAAGTGCTTTCAAAAGAGTTTCTGGAGCCTATGTGCACAGGCCTTAAAGATGTATATTATGATCTGTCGAACCGTTCCTCCTTAACTCCTTATGAACAGTCAGAATTATATCGCATTTTTTTAATTATTCCTGAATTTGACAAGGTTTTATCAGGGATTGAGAATGCCAAACTATTATTACAATCCGATGCATTCTATAATTTTGAAGAAAAAAGTTTTGACTATTCTCTTATAAATACGGCATTTAACA
>CAZJGI010000224.1:0-3147 GCA_964545315.1 uncultured Prolixibacteraceae bacterium | reverse complement strand
CCATCATCGTCTTTTACCTTAGTTATATTGTAATCTCTGAAGGTCATCAGATCAAAATTCTTACTGTCATAAGTGGCATTTCCTTCCACTGCTCCGTCCGCATGAAAATCATTAACAGAATGAAACAACGGGAATAATCCATTCAGTGTGGTAAAGATAAATTTAGCATTATCTTTCAATGATGAAGTCACATTCTCCATGAGTACCCTGTGTAAATACTTCATTGTCATATTTTTCCCCGTAATTTTCGAATAATAATTCGTACCACTTTTTGTTTTTCATTTTCAATCTGCATATTTATCAAAAACTATCTACGTTGCGTCCGTTGCGAGTACTTTCTACTTAGCGTGCGTTGCGAGACCATTTTCACGCATTGGCCGCTGCAAAAACTATTTCACGCCAAGTACGCTAAGAAATCATTTTAACGCGAAGACCGCTGAGAGAGATTATAATTAATACCTCTTTATCTCGAATATATCAAACTCTTAGCGAACCACGGAATCCTCTGGCAGAATAATAGGATTCTGCTCCGTTGTGGTAAATAAATACTCTTCCATATCGACAGTCACCAAACAGTGCACCTCCCAGTTCCCGGACACTTTCCGGTGTGACAATCCAACTGGAGGTTTTCGTATCAAAATCGCCAAGCTGCTGTAACTCACTATATTGCTCTTCTGTTAACATCTCAATTCCTATTTCTGCTGCCATACCTAAAGCGCTGTGATTAGGTTTGTGTTCTTTTCTGGTCTCAAGAGCTTCCGGATCGTAACAAACGCTTCTGCGTCCTATCGGACTTTCCTTTGAACAATCATAAAAAAGGTATTCATCTGTTTTTCTATCATACCCTGTAACATCAGGTTCACCCCCTGTGTCCTCCATCTTTTTCAGTGACCACAATTTGACGGGATTCTTTTGAATCCTGGTTTGGATTTTATTCCATTCAAGACCTTTATGTCTGTGCATATTACCCGTAAAGCGAATATGCAGGATTTTCAACAGCTCTTCGCTTTGTTCGGGTGTCAGTAATTTTTTAGTTTCCATTTTTCATAATTTTTCTCAAATACTAACCTAAAATACATTTTTTTGTGCCGCTTTTCATTGTTAAGTTGGGTTAAAAAGCTGTTTCATCATAGCTTTATCTTTCAACTCTTTTGGCATTTTTTCTATTGCGTATCTTAATGATGTACGGGGCATAACAGACTTATTTCTCATGACGTAATCAAATATCCCCTGTTGGTTTACCTCGCTGGCGGCTTTTAACATCCAGCCGTAACCCTTTCGGACTAAATCATCCTGATCTTCCAACAAGATATCAGCAATTTCCAAAATATCATTAAGAAATTTCCCTTTTCTAGCCGGGATAATTAACGTCACTGCTGATGCCCTCCGCATCCATCGGTTATCAGATCTGGCAAATTCTTTTAATCGAACTAAAAATTCAGGATACATTTCAATGAATGTCCCAACCGTATGATTGCAAAGCGTATCACATGAAGCCCAGTTATTGACATAAGTATCGATCCATTTTTCAAATATCTTTAAATCTTCCGGTTCATACCTGGCATGAATGAAATAAGACCAGTGACAGGCGATAAATGACTCTTCAAGAAATCCTGACTGCCATAAGCTTTCGCAAAGATTGAAAATTTCTGATTTTGTCATTGACCTGACAAGCTTAAAATATTCCTTGCTTAACTTATTTACTGTCGGCACTTTAATGCCATAACATTTGATCTGTTCTTTGAAGAAATACTGACTGGCAACCTGGATTTTCTCATCCAAATTATTATTTAGCTGAATACGGATTTTACTTAAAACATTTTCCAATGCCCTATCTGTTGGTTCTGTTACTTCTTCACGTAAAAGCTGAATTTGATTTTCAGGTTTCATATTTTTATTGAATTATTTTACCTGGATGCCTGTGAATGTCGGGTTTATATTCTTTTCTTATTTTCTTTTTTGTCATTAGAGAAGGTTTTTCGCTTATATTTTTTTACATCCTTCCAATTCCACCATTTTAGTAATTCAGGATCATGTGCGTCATTATCTGCATAATATACTGCACACCGAAATACATATAAAACACATGGATCAACTGTAGTCCTGTATTTAACACATAAATCACCATAAAGTCTTTCGGGACTTTTATTTTTTAAATCCTCCACACTGTTAATTCCAATATCTTTCAACACTTTTGCTATTCTTTTCCCTACTCCCGGAATTGTCTCGAGGTGACCGCTGCTTTTATCTCTTTTTTTAACCATAACTATCTCCTTCCTTATTGCTTGAACTACTATGGTTTATGATATGCTTACTGATTCAGGTTACTGCGATTAAAAGCCATAGAGCCCGGGCTGTCTTATTCGCTTTTCACGTCTGCTTATCCTTGTCACAGAAGTCTTTACGATAGAAACACTAAACTCAGCACCATGATTTTCAAAGTAGTCAAGAACACTTCATTCTAACTTTTCAGAACATCAATGAAATTCAAGGTTAGTTTTTTTGCATCTTCTTTATTCAAACGATAAGATTCTATTTCTTCCCTGGTTGGTTTTGGATCGCCGGACAATATATCAGCTATCAGCAGATTAATGACAGCACATGGTTCCTTTCCAGTTCTTTTTTTCAGTTCTCCGGCAAGGCCGTTATTTGGACCATCTGGTCCACCGCTGATCGAGACATAGGCATATCGTTTAAGACTTTTCCCATATTTATTTAAGTATGCACGGAAAGGAGTGGCTATATGTCCCATCCATACCGGGCCAACAAAAATAACTTGATCATAATCTTCAAATTCCGCAGATATGGGATTTACCTTCGGAGTTCGGTTTAACAACATATCCAGTCCTATTGAAAAAAAGGTTTTTCCCTTAGGTTCACTGATTTTTATATGATCAGCCGACAACTCAGATGAAACAGATTCGGCAAGGGTTTCGTTATTCCCTGTACGGGAATAGGATAATACAAGAGTCTTCATAAGATTAAAATTATTGATTATTATTTCCATATCAAAAAGAATTCCTGACTATTCATTCATTCTCACATTTAATCATTCATCCATTTCTCCATTACGGAGCTAATTTTCATAATTCAATTACCGGCCGTATTAAGTCTTACAAATTCACAAATTTCATATAAAGCTTTCTT
>CAZJGI010000223.1:1996-3164 GCA_964545315.1 uncultured Prolixibacteraceae bacterium | reverse complement strand
TTAAATGCTGAGGGAGGTGATTTTCGCCTGAAAAATGACAGTCCGGCAAGCGGTCTTGGTGTTCCCCTGTTTATATTTGATTAATATTCCGGGATAATGAAGGTAAACTATGAGTACTTTTTTAATAAAATATGGAAACAAGAGATTTTTCTGATATATATAAGCCTGTAGTTGATAAGATTTCCAGGCAATTAGGCTTGATATTTATTCCACAAAATGCCAGTGAGGGGAACGTCTGTTTCATGACTAATCCAGGATTACGGCAGGAATTTAAAACCACTTTTACACAGCGCGATGTCATTGATTTTGTACATGCTGTTCTGCATTCATCTCCCCACAGGGGTGAATTACGGGATTTTGAAAAAGTTGATCTCTCACAAATCAGGTTTCCTGAAGATTTGGACACCTTCTGGGAATTGGTACGAAAAGGAGAGAATTTAAGACAATAGTTCCCATAAATGAAAAACTATTTAACCTTTTGGCAAAAAGGTAAGATCGTATTACGGTAACAGACTGTCATAAAATTTTTGGTGTGAAGTGTATTCATAAAAATTATGTAATTTTATTTGTATTATTTTTACAAAAATATCAACCTAAATTTTTCAGCTATGTGTATCTGTATGAAGTTTTTATCATTTGCAGGGAAAAATCTGTTTTTCTTTTTCTTTTTGAGTCTCTTCATTGTTAATGCTCAGGATCAGCCTGATCTTCCTTTAATTGATATATCGGGGGAAACAGGCCGGCATGTTATTATTGCAGCAGGAACGCCTGATATTTACCAGGGTCATCCGACCACCGTACTTATGGCTGACGGGAAGACAATTTATTGTGTTTGGAGCATAGGGCACGGAGGACATGCAGGCCCCATGGCTGTAAGCCATAACGGAGGGCTCACCTGGGAAAGGCTTGACGACAGATTACCTGCCGGATTCATAAGTCATGAGAATTGCCCCAGTATATATCGTATGATGGATATGCAGACTGGTAAAATAAGGCTGTGGGTATTTTCCGCCCGGCCTGAGATGCCGCGGATCATGAGTGAGGACGGAGGTAAAACATGGGTTGAAAAACCGTCGCTTGGATTTGAGTGTGTTATGACTTTCAGCAGTATAGTGAGATTATCTGACGGGAATTACATGGGATTTTACCATCGCAGGAAAGGTGAATC
>CAZJGI010000223.1:0-1896 GCA_964545315.1 uncultured Prolixibacteraceae bacterium | reverse complement strand
CTCATGACGGCCGTTTGGTTATCGCTTTTCGTGACAGGGCAATAAACAGCCCGTATAACGGACATTTTGTTGCCTGGGTTGGAACTTATGATGATATAAAAAATAAAAGGCCCGGTGAATACCGGATCAAACTTCTTCACAGTTATGCCGGCAGCGACTGCGGTTATCCGGGTATGGAGATATTGCCCGACGGCACCATAGTTGCTACTACTTATATAAAATACAGAGAGGGCAGTGATAAACATTCTGTCGTCAGTACACGCTTCCAAATTCAGGAGACTGATAAGATGGTTGCCGGATATTTGGTTGATAACAGCCGAGTTACCGGTATAAAGCCATATTTTAAGTTGCAAACTCTGTTTAAGATGAAAGAGGGAGAGAGAAATGTAAGAGGCCCGCATATCGTGGTTGCTCCTGACGGCACTGTTCTGGCTTTCGCCAGGGGTTGCATATCACTTCGAAGAAGCAGGGACAGGGGCGAGACATGGTCACCTGAGGAGGACCTGGCGTTAAAAGGAATTTCAGGCAGTAATGTTGTAGTAGACGAAATCACCGGTGATATTATTATTTTATCACCCTCAGAAACGGAAGCATGTTTGTTCAGAAGCAGTGATAATGGCAATACCTGGAAAAGGGAAGATATTATTATTAAACCGAATGTCAAGGGACATGGCGCTACTCCCGGGAAAGTTCCCATTCTGATTGGAGCAATGTCAACAGGAATTACACTTAAATACGGAGAGCATAAGGGGCGTTTGCTTATTCCCGGCCGTGTTCAGCCTCCTGAAGGTAATAATGCTCAGGAATACTGGATGTATAACTATAATGCATCTATGTACAGTGATGACAGGGGAAAGACCTGGCAGGTAAGTGACGGCATTATGACGGGTACCGGCGAGGGCACTCTGGCTGAATTGTCTGACGGCCGGATATATTATAATTCAAGGTCACATATGTCAATTGATCATAAACGCAGAATAGCCTGGAGTTTAGACGGGGGAAACCGGTATGTTGACTGGTATGTATCTGATGACCTGTATGAAACAGGGGAACCCTTCTATTTTAAATACGGAAGTAAACCAAGCTACGGTATGTGTGCCGGACTGGTAAGGATTCCCGACGGTGTCGCAGATGCAAAGGATATATTGATTTTTAGTAGTCCGGACTGGAAAGGGGGATGGCGTTACCAAATGACAGTCTGGGCTTCATTTAACGGTGCGGCTACCTGGCCTGTCAAAAGGCTGATCGACCAGGAACATAGCGCCTATTCATCTTTGGCAGCAGGGAAAGATGGTATGATATACCTCCTCTATGAAGGAGGTGATAAAAAACTGTATGATGAAATTAATGTTGCAGTATTTAATTTGAAATGGCTACTGGAAGGTGAACTTTATTGAATTGTTTAGGCTGAATAATTAGAATTATGAGCAAATTAATTGTGTTTCTTTTTACATTTTTTGCGTTGACAAATTGCACCCAAAATTGGAAGCAGGAAAAACTCATCACAGTAAGAGGTGAAATTGCTATTGAAGAGATAGGTGTCAGCTTAATTCATGAACATATTTTAGTAGACTGGATTGGGGCTGACAGTACCGGTTATCATCGTTGGGACAGGTCGGAAGTGATTGAACGGGCACTTCCTTTTTTATTGGGAGCTAATGAAAAAGGCGCAAAGACATTTTTTGAATGTACTCCCGCTTATTTAGGTCGCGATCCTCTTTTATTAAAGGAACTCTCGGAAAAGACAGATATCAATATTGTCACCAACACCGGTTATTATGGTGCAGTTAACAACAAATTCATTCCTGAACATGCTTACAATGACACACCTGAAGAAATTGCCCGGATTTGGATTGATGAATTTAACAATGGTATTGATGGAACAGATATCTTTCC
>CAZJGI010000222.1:0-3285 GCA_964545315.1 uncultured Prolixibacteraceae bacterium | reverse complement strand
AAAGTGTATGTGATACCCTAAAGAAATACAATGTGGAATATTACCCGTTAAAACTAACTAATGAAGAGATAAAAGAGCTGGAGATGCCTTTTATTGCTCATTCAGATCAGGGAGGGGGCAGGTTAGTTTTTGTTAAAGAAATAAAAAGTAGTAAGGTTACATTTTTTGTATCGGAGAAAAAAATTGAAACCAGGGATTTTAAAGATTTTTCAAAGTTACTGTCAGGGGCTGTTATATTAATGCAGGCAAAAGAAGATTCAGGAGAAAATGGATATAAAACCAAGCGGCAAAATGAGATTATAAATAAAATTCTTCTTCCTCTGGGAATTGTTTCAATTATTATCTGGATAATTTTCAACCTTTCTTCAATATCTAATATTTCAGGTTTTCTGCCGGGATATATATTTGGGGGATTAATAGCAACAAAGATAACAGGTCTTGTAGCATCAGTTTTTTTGGTATTGCATGAATTAAAAGTTCATACTCCAATTGTCGATAAGATTTGCCGGTTCAATTCAAAAACAGATTGTGATACGGTGCTTAACTCAAATGCCTCAAAACTTTTTGGGTGGATCAATTGGGCGGATGCAGGATTAATTTATTTCACCGGAACATTACTTTTTCTTTCAACTGCTACAGAAAGTTCTTCACTTTGGATACTCTCCCTAATAAGTGCATTGGCATTGCCATATCCGGTATTCTCTGTTTATTACCAGGCGGTGAAGGCAAAAAAATGGTGTCCCTTCTGCCTGTTGGTTCAACTTGTACTAATCTCTGAATTTATTTTGTTGTTTCCCCTTATAAAGACAGTAAGTATTTCAATAACACAATTATTAGCAATAACAGCATCATTTCTTATTCCGGCATCAATCTGGTTTATCTTTAAATCCCGTTTTACCAATTTACAACAGTATACAAGAATCAAATATTCTTATCTGTCACTTAAACGGAATCCTCAGATATTTAGGACCTTATTAGAAAATAATGAATATACAGAGATTACTCCAATGCAAAATAGTTTAATATTAGGTAATCCGGATGCTCAGGTTACAATTACAGCCTTTTTAAGTTTGCATTGTGGCCCCTGTAAAAATGCATTTATTCAGTTAAAAAAATTGCTTGATAATTGTCAGGATGTAAATGTAAATGCAATATTTTCAGTTCATGATGATGACCAGTCAAAAAAGCTGATAAAAACAATTTATTACATCTACCAGACTAAAGGACAATCGGGCACATTAAATTTTCTTTTCAACTGGTACAATACTCCCAGGGCAGAGCGTATGATATTCTATGAAAAAAATATTCCGACCGGATTCAATATTTCCAAAAAAATAAAACAGGAAAACCAAACTCTTTTTGAAGCGAACAAAGTAACCGGAACACCCACAATATTTGTAAATGGTTATAAATTTCCAAAACAATATGATATAAGTGATATTGACTACTATTTAGATGAGATTAATAATTTAACCCGGGAAAGTGTTTCCGTTATAAACGGAAAACGGCAGGAAGCTGATACCAATAAAAAGCCGCTTCCTGCCCGCCACTTCCCTCAACAAAGAAAGGAGGTGATGTGACAAAGATATAAATTTTATTAAAAGGGATTACTTATTCCTGTCTTTGTATAGAAGACAAATCATTGTAAAAAATATTACTGAGAAATTTAAAATTATTAAAAATGAAAACTATTAAAAAATTTAAAATTAATTCGAACAAATTATTAAAAGATGAAGAATTAGTGAATCTTAAGGGAGGATACGCATGTAGTGTAGAATGTCTTTCTGAAGGTGGCGGCACGAATTATGGATATTTAATGTGTGATGTATGGGATTGCGATGAGGCGTGTCAAGAAGCTTTTCAGGATACTACTGCATGGGCTAGACCTCAGCATTGCGATTAGTATTGATTAAAATTTATAATTGAGGCTGAACTTATTTTTGTGTCAGCCTCTAATTATATTAATATATGAACCTATGAGATTATATTATTTTTTATTCTTGATAATAATAGTCTTTTCGTGTAATTCCCCTGATAATAGTTTATATGTAATTTCACCGCCGGAATTTATTGAAAGCAATATCACCTTAAAAGAAATTGCTGATGATATAAAATATATACCATTGGATAATAGTATGCCCTTAGCCCCTTTCAAATATGTAATAACGCCTAACTCAATTTATGTTTCGGCAAAGGAAATCGGTATTCTGAAATATGACAGAGAAGGAAAATTCATAAAGCAGATTGGTCACAGGGGAAGGGGACCCGGAGAGTTTCGGTTTGGAATTCATTTTACAGTTGATGAAAAAAGCGGAAATGTATTTGTAATAGATCAATCTAAAATTAAAACGTATTCTAATAATGGGATTTTTATCAGAGATATATCTTTAAAAAATGTTGGTGATGGAATTGGATGGGGTGATGATGTTGAGCTTTTTAATTCATTGTTATTTCTGCCAAATTTATCAGATATTGGGCAAACTAAATATATTTGGGCATTCCTTGATACATTAGGTAATGTAGTTAATCTAAAGATGAACCCAACCACACCATTTAAGGTTGATACTGAAGGAAGGGGAGGCGGTTTTTATAAATTTGATAATAAAATATTTTATTATAATTATTTCAATGATACTCTCTATGCTATTTCTTCTGATTTTAGTTATGAACCAAGATATTTATTTGCCCAGGGGGATTTTCGTTGGCCTAAGCAACCTTTTGATTATGATTCGCAGGTATCAAAGATATTTCAATATGTAAGAATGTTTGAAACAAAACGTTTTATCTCATTTACTTCTTTCTATAAGTTAAAATTGGCAACTGTTTTTATTGAAAAAAAAACAAAAAAAACATTCCTGTCATATAAAAATGAAAAAAGACAAAGAAGTTATTCAACAACTGTTGCCTGCCTGATTAACGATCTGGATGGGGGAATGCCTTTAGAAAGACTTGAATATTATTCAGAAGGTGATCAGGAATACATCACAACATTAATACATCCGGTCAATCTTAAATTATATGTTTCAGGTAAAGAATTTATTGAATCAAAACCTAAATATCCGGAAAAGAAAAAAGAACTGGAAAAGCTGGCTGATAGCTTGAATGAAAATGATAACCCAGTGTTGATGCTAGTAAAACTTAAATAATAATAATGTCCAAATTTCCTCATTATAAACATGATAAGGTTACATTTTTTGTATCGGAGAAAAAAATTGAAACCAGGGATTTTGAAGATTTTTCAAAGTTACTGTCAGGGGCTGTTATATTAATGCAGGCAAAAGAAGA
>CAZJGI010000221.1:0-3311 GCA_964545315.1 uncultured Prolixibacteraceae bacterium | reverse complement strand
TGATTTGAAATAAAAAATTGAATATAAATTGTTAAACTAACATAAAAGCATATGAAAAATTTGCAGGTATTAAAATTAATTTCAATTGTTACCTTCTTTTTATTCTGTTTTTGTTTCTGTACCGAAATCGGGCAGAAGAAGACCGGGCCGGTGATAAATAGCAATGCCGGAAACTTAAAAATTGGATGGTCGTCAGTGGATATAACACCTGATGAGACTGTCCTGATCCGTACTTTATCAATTTCAGAGGGTGTTCTGGATCCAATCCTTGCAACCGTCCTTGCTATGGAATCAGGAAGTGGGGAATCATCTGAAAAAGTGATAATGGTAAGTTGTGACCTGCTTTCGATTCCTGATGGACGCCGTGAGGTTTCTGAAGATAATCTGCTAAGTAATGTCCGTAAACTTGTTGTGAAATCTGTCCCTGAGATTAAAGCTGAACAGATATTTTTAAATGGTACCCATACTCATTCGGCACCTAATGTCTCTTCAAAGAGCATTGAAGATATTGTCGGTGTAGATTTTGACCTGCAAAGCCCTAAAGAGTATCAAGACATTATTTCTGCGAGGATTGCAGAAGCTATAGCCGAAGCTTGGAATAACCGTAAACCCGGAGGCATCAGCTATGGCCTGGGTTTTGCTGTGGCAGGAAATAACAGGATACAGGTTGATTTTTCGGGAGAAGCACAGATGCATGGGAAAATTAACAGACCCGGATTCAGCCATCTTGAGGGATTTGTGGATCATTCGGTGAATTTGTTATATACCTGGGATGAAACGGCCAATCTTACTGGAGTCGTTATTAACCTGACTTGTACATCACAGTTTACATATGGAAACCTTATCAGCTCTGACTTTTGGCATGATGTAAGGGGAGAGATGGCTAACAGGTTAAATAAAGATATTTACATCCTGACCCAATCCAGCCCGGGCGGTGATCAATCACCACACGATATTATTGTTGACAGAAAGGCAGAAGACCGAATGCAAAAAATTATGTTCCCTGATGAGGATAATGAAAGGTTGAGACGCCGTAAGGACATGGCTTTGCGGATTTCTGATGCAGTTACTTCTGTTTTACCATATATGAAAGACAGCATAGAATGGGATCCTGTGTTCGATCATGAAATGAGAATTGCTGAACTTTCAAAACGTATCATTACCATGGAAGAGGTAAAAACTGCACTGGATAGTTATCCCGGGGTTCCAAAAGGAGCCGTTAAAGAGGATTATCAGAAACTATATGATGAGGCTTTGCTTGAATTAAAAAACAATCCGGAATTAAAGGGAAAACCGGAGATGTTTAACAAATTAGCAAGAAACATGGCTATGGTCCGGCGGGCAGAAAACCTTGAAGAGCATTTCAGGTTGCAGGGTATACAGCCTAAATACCCTGTAGAGATTCATGTTGTCAGGATCGGAGATATTGTTTTTGCAACCAATCCATTCGAGTTATATCTGGATTTTGGCACCAGGATTAAAGCCCGAAGTCCAGCTATCCAGACCTTCTTAGTTCAGCTTGCGGGCAGCGGGACTTATCTTCCAACATCACGCTCGGTGAAAGGACAGGCATATGGAGCTATTCCGGCTAGTAACGTTGTGGGCCCGGAGGGAGGCCAGGAACTGGTTGAAAATACTCTTGAGATGATTAACGCATTATGGAATAAATAACCAATTTAAGGATTTGTATAATAGTATTTTAAGCAATATTTATGATAAAATTGAATTTTATATTATTAGTTTTAATCCTCCTGTCTCCTTTAAATATTATTGCCTCTGGTTATCAGGCCGGCAATGGTCCATCATCGGAAAAATTTGATGGTTCACCCATTACTCCCAATGGCTTCAAAAAGGGATCAGACAGTGACCGTATTGAAGCTGCTATTGAAGCAGCATTGAAATCAGGGGTAAATTCTATCGAGATTCCCCGTTATAATATTGTGAAAGAACAACCTGTCTGGCTCATCGACAGGGCAATTGTTCTTCCATCAGATTTTACTTTGGTATTGAAAGATTGTTTAATCAGATTATCCCCGGGGACACAGGACAATATTATTACCAACAGGGGTGCCAGGACTGATCCTTTATCAGAGGACAAAAATATATCCATAACAGGCCGGGGAAATGTTATACTTAGCGGAGGCCTGGAAGCACACTTTGATCCGCCTGGCGATAAAAGTGGCTTCCGGACTATTGGAATACTTCTTTATAATACCAAACATTTTATTATAGAGGGTGTCACGATGGAGGAGACGCAGGCATGGGCAATTTCTGTTGAGAATGGATGTGCCTATGGGAGGATATCGAATATTAATATTGCAAATACATGGAAGTATCCTAATCAGGATGGAGTTGATATCAGAAAAGGTTGCCATGATATTATGATTGAAAATATCACGGGAACGTCCGGGGATGATATGGTTGCCCTGACAGGTTTAAGAAATCCGGATATGGACTGGAGGGCAGAGGTCAAAGAGCGAAATGAAGGTAAAAGAAAGCCGGGGATGCAGGTAGGTGGTACCGGATGGCGCGAGGATGATGATATATATAATATAACAATAAATAACGTAAAAGGTACTACTGTTGGTAAACAGTGCTGTTCAATAATAAGACTCCTTAACCATGACGGTGTGAAGATTTATAATGTTATTATTAATAATGTCATGGATACGGCAAAAGACCGGGAGGGACATACAGATCAGGCAATTAATATTGGTGATGACAGCCCTTACTGGAAAAAACAAAGAAATCAGCTGGGGGAAACCTCCCGTATTTTTATTAATAATGTCATTTCGAATGCCCCGACGGTTGTCAGGATACGCGGCACCCTGAAAGATTCCAGGTTAACAAATATCGTTGGTTATGGTGAGAATATAAATCCAAGAAGGTATGAATCCAATGGATTGATTCAGTATGGAGATGAAGCTAAACTGGAGAATGTTGAAATTGATGCACACCAGTTTTGAACCTTCTTGTTATTATGAAAGGCTTTTTACCGTTCTGCTAAGTACTTCATATTTATAGCATACTGGTTTTAAATATAATATTTTATATAGTTTTAATTTTAAAATTTTTAATTATGAAAGACAAAAGAGATCTTAATTTTTCAGGCTTAGGCCGTCGTGATTTTATTAAATCAGCCGGTCTGGCAAGTACAGGTATTGCCATGGCACCCCAGATGGTATTTCCCAATAAGAGTGCAGATGTAAAGAAAGTCAGGGTAGGTTTTATCGGATTAGGGGGCAGGGGTGTTTCCATACTGAGGAATGCACTTCAGGTTGAAGGGGTTGAAGTAGTTGCAGTATGTGACA
>CAZJGI010000220.1:0-3321 GCA_964545315.1 uncultured Prolixibacteraceae bacterium | reverse complement strand
TACAATTGGCAGTTACTGAAGTAAACGGGTGTGCTGCCTGTTCATATGCACATACTTATTTAGCATTGAAGCAGGGCATGAGTAATCAAGAAATCAACAGTTTCCTGAATGGTGACGGAAACTTTGTAAAACAGGAAGAAGCAAAAGCCATTTTTTTCGCTCAACATTTTGCTGACTATCGTGGAATTCCCCAAAAGGAAGCTTATGAAATAATAATTTATGAGTATGGAGAGAAGAAAGCAAAAGTCATTCTTGCTGCCGTGCAGTTAATGTATGCAGGAAATATTTATGGTATTCCTTATAGTGCGTTTATTTCAAGATTGAAGGGTAAACCTTATAAAGACAGCTCATTGATTTATGAACTGGGAATGCATGCAGCCGGATTTATTTTTTTACCAATTGCATTAATCGATGGACTTTTTAGAAAGTTAGCGGGATTCTCAAATTTAAGATTTAATAGTGGCTTTTAGAATACCTTTTTTGTTGTGTTGACCATTCGGTAAAAATCTTATGAAATAACTATGAACAGAAAATTAATCAGTTTAGGAATCATTTTATTAATCGTCGGTTTAACAGGAGTTGCGTCAATTCTTTCCATGGAAGTATCCATTCCGGTTGAAACGGAAATTATTCTGAAAGAAAAATTTACTGATGAACAAATAAAATTTTTGACCTTGATAAATCCAACTATCATGCTACTTGTAGCAGTACTTGTTGGTACTCTTCTTTATCAAAGGGTCAATCTTACTGTTCCGCTGATTGAAAAAATGACAGGAATAAGAAACGAATCAATCAATTTGACAAAGATTTTTGGGTATGGAGTCCTGGGAGGTGTCTTATCAGGTGTTTTGCTGAGCCTTAATGGCTACATATTTAATCCGATATTACCCGGTGAATTTAAAGCACTGGGGGAGACCTATCAACCTACAATAGCGGTGAGATTTCTTTATGGAGGATTAACCGAGGAAATTTTAATGCGATTTGGATTGATGACATTAATCGTCTGGATTTTTTCCAAGATTTTAAATAATACAAAACCAATGGTATATTGGATAGGAATTATTATTGCTGCAATAATATTTGCAATAGGACATTTTCCTGTTGCCTATCAGGCAGTGGGTAATCCTTCGCCGGGATTACTGACATATATCTTAATTGGTAACTCAATTGGCGGGGTGATTTTTGGCTGGCTGTACTGGAAAAAGGGACTGGAAAGCGCTTTTGTTGCTCATATATTTGCCCATGTAGTTATGCTATTGGCAATGGCAGTTTTGAATTAAAAGAAAAGATGAGAGGCCTGGCTGATTATAGGAATTTGTGTACTCCGGGTATTAACAAGGCAGGTAATCCAGAGAAAACCATTAACGGTATTTTTAGAAAATGGAAAATTTAGGCTATAATGAAACTTTCGAAAAATTAAGAATAGAGAATAATCTTGAGGATTTTGAAATTGGACGGGTAATTGCCGAACACAAGGAGAGATATATTGTAAAGAGTAAAACAGGTGAATTTGAAGCTGAGATTACCGGAAATCTAAGATATTCAGCTAAAAGTCGTGAAGATTTTCCGGCTGTTGGAGATTGGGTTGCATTGATATTATATGATCCTTCATTTGCAATAATTCATAGTGTTTTACCTCGATTATCTGTTATATCAAGGCAGGCAGTCGGAAAGTTTGGTGAAAGGCAAATAATTGCAGCCAATATTGATTTTGCGCTTTTGGTTCAGGCAGTTGACCGGGATTTTAATGTTAACAGGATAGAACGATATTTAACTATCTGTTATTCGTCAAAGGTCAGTCCCATAATAATTCTTACTAAAACAGACCTGATTGAGGAGTACAGGCTGCAAGAAATAATTGAAAATATTAATCAGCGAATAAAAAAAATTCCAATAATTGCAATAAGTAATGAAACAAAAGAAGGTTATGATTCGATAAGTAGATTCATAAAAAAAGGAAAGACTTATTGCTTACTTGGATCTTCCGGTGTTGGTAAATCAACACTCATGAACAATCTGGCAGGCAAAGACATAATGAAAACAAATTCAATTAGTAAAAGCACTAATAAAGGCAGACATGTAACCAGTCACCGGGAATTAACGGTTTTAGAAAGCGGAGGGATACTTATTGATAATCCGGGCATGAGAGAAATTGGAATAATTGATTCGGCGGATGGATTAGAAACGGCATTTGATGCAATTTTTAGTTATTCGGGGAAATGCAAATTCAGGGATTGTACTCATACCAGTGAGGTTGGTTGTGCTGTAATTAAAGCTGTAGAGCAAGGCCGGATAGACAGGAAAACATATGAGAATTTTTTGAAAATTGAACGGGAAAAAGATCATTTTGACCTGACAGTTGCAGAAAGAAGGAAAAAGGATAAATCCTTTGGGAAGATGTTAAAGAATTACAAAAATGATAATTTGTTTTAGATTATTTAAATCATATGTTTATAATCAAAGTTGACAAAGAAGTTGAATTGAAACAATTAGATCAATCAGATTCTGAAGATATTTTTCAAACGATTGACACCCAAAGGGAGTACTTAGGCAAATGGTTACCTTTTGTTGAGTTTACCAAAGAATTATCTGATAGTGAATGGTTTGTAAACTCAGTAATTAATGCACCTGAGAACAGGTTCGAATATGTTTTTGCAATCAGAAAATCAGAGAAATTTGCAGGCCTGATTGGGTTTAAAGATACCGACAGGCCTAATAAAAAGACAGAAATAGGGTATTGGCTTTCTGAAAAGTTTCAAAAACAAGGCATTATAACAAGATCAGTCTTGAAACTTTGCTATTTTGCTTTTAATGAGATGGGTATGAATAGAGTACAAATAAAATGTGCTGTTGGAAATAAGTCCAGTTCAAATATCCCCCAAAAATTAGGATTCAAGTTTGAAGGAATTGAACGACAAGGAGAATTACTTACAGGTGGGATTTTTACAGACCTGGAAGTTTACAGCAAATTAAAATCTGATAAATGATCTTAGCATAAAACATGGGTTATGGTCATGGCGGAGATGTATCCGGACTAAGTACAGGGCAAGCAATATTTACATTATGGATGAACCAACTATCGGCCTTCATATGTCGGATATTGATAATTTTTTAAAATCATAAAAGCATTAGTGAAAAATGATAATACCGTTATCATAATAGAGCATAACCTTGATACAATTAAATTTGCTGACTGGATAATTGACCTGGGACCGGAAGGAGGTAAAAAGGGTGGGGAACTGATATTTCAGGGGTTACCGGAAGCGAAGAAAGCTTTATATGAAATTTGTGAATTTGTAAGACTTAATACGGCCGGTAATT
>CAZJGI010000219.1:0-3338 GCA_964545315.1 uncultured Prolixibacteraceae bacterium | reverse complement strand
ATGTATATTATCTATATTCTTGTGTATGGCAGAAAAGACATTCACAATTTATTACATATAGGGTATTTAGTGGTCACTGGGAGTATTTCCTTCTTTGTTTTTAAATATTTATTATTCATTCAGCCTGTCGATCAGTTATTATTTCACAACCTGCCTTCAATAAGCGATTCACGCCACAAAATGTTGTTTTATGTTTTAACCGGCATGGTCATTTTATATCCTATTTTTGGAAGTCTGCTCCTGAAAACAGGAATAAATATAAAGTATCAAAGAAAATTGATTCCTGCGATTCTGGTAGTCGTTTTAACGGGTACAGTTTTTTTTCTCTCTGAGTTATATAATCCACAGACACATCTGGTCTTTCAAATGCAGAAGCATGTATGTAATTGTGATTGGAGTAAGGCTGTTAAACTACATGAAAAGTCTCCTTCAAAAAATTTGATTGGGCAATACTATTATAATGTAGCTTTAGCAGAAACAGGCCTGTTGTGTGACCGGTTATTTTTCGGCAGACAGGATTTTGGTGTCAATTCATTGGCCTTGCCCTGGAGTCAGGAGTATCTGAACAGGGGAGCATATTTTTATTATGCAACAGGTTTGATAAATGAAGCTCATCGATGGGCTTATGAATCAATGGTGGTATATGGTTATCGCCCTGAAAATGTCCTTTTGCTTGTAAAAACCAGTCTTATCAATGGTGATTTCCGTATGGCGCGAAAATATGTTAATCTGCTCAAAAAATCCGTTAATTACAGGAAACAGGCCCGTGAGTTTCAAAAATTGATTGAAAATCCGGATGAAATAAAGATACATCCGGAATTAGGAAGAAAGATGAAAATACTTCCCAAAGGGAATTTTTTTGTTGAGGCTTCTTCTCCAATTAATAATATCCGGTTACTCCTGAATTCGGATCCGGATAATAAAGTTGCTTTAGATTATGAAATGGCATGGATACTTTTAACAAAAGATATTGATACTATATATCAAAATTATTTAAAGATGAAAGATCTGGGATACAGTAAAATACCACGTCATATTGAGGAAGCTGTTTTGGTTTATATGCACAGTCCCGGAAATAATGCCATACCGGAAAAAGTTTTAATAAGTAATTCTACAGGGAGCAGGTATGATCAGTATGTTTATGCTTATAAACAGAATTTCAATTTACCAATACCGCAGAAAGAGCAAAACATGAGCAGACATTTTGCCAATACCTTCTGGTTTTATTTTCATTTTCGGTAATGGTATTCCTGTCATTGTCATTTCCACAACAATAATTCAAAAAAATCCTTTCAGGTTTTTATTATTGTTATATTTTTGAGTTATCAAAATCAATAATATCAATTATCTATTATCCATGAAGAAATATATACTTTCCTTAGATTCAGGTACTACCAGCAACAGGGCTATTCTATTTAACCATTCAGGTGAAATAATAGGAACAGCACAAAAGGAGTTTGAACAGATATATCCACGACCGGGATGGGTTGAGCACAGTCCGAAGGCGATATGGGATACTCAGCTGTCTGTTGCCCGCGAGGTGATAGAAAAATGTAAAGTGTCTCCTTCTGATATTTCCGGTATTGGAATTACTAACCAGAGGGAAACAACCCTGGTTTGGAACCGTGAAACCGGGGAGCCGGTATATAATGCTATTGTATGGCAGGACAGGAGAACTGCCGGTATTTGTGATGAGTTGAAAAAGAAGGGATTAGAAAGAATGATCACAGAAAAGACGGGATTAGTTGCAGATGCTTACTTTTCGGGTACGAAGATTAAGTGGATACTGGATAATGTAGATGGAGCGCGGGAACTTGCGGATGCAGGAAAACTGGCTTTTGGGACTGTTGACACATGGCTGATATGGAACCTGACTGGTGGAAAGATACATGTTACAGATGTTACCAACGCAAGCCGTACCCTTTTATTTAATATTCATTCTTTAGAGTGGGATAATGAGTTGCTGGAAATGCTCGGGATTCCGGGACATATTCTTCCTGATGTCAGGTCAAGTAGTGAAGTTTATGGAGACACACAGGATGGTATATTTCAATCACGGATACCAATTTCAGGAATTGCAGGGGACCAGCAGGCAGCTCTGTTCGGTCAGATGTGTATAGAGGAAGGAATGGTTAAAAACACTTATGGTACCGGTTGTTTTGTGGTTATGAATACAGGTAGCAAACCTATTGCATCAAAGCATAATCTGTTGACAACAATCGCATGGAAGATAGGTGATGAAGTAACATATGCCCTTGAAGGGAGTATTTTTATTGCAGGTGCCGTTGTACAGTGGCTCAGGGATCAGTTAGGGATTATTGGATCTTCAGCTGAGATAGAGAAGCTGGCAGAAGAAGTTGAAGACAGCGGAGGAGTGACTTTCGTACAGGCATTTGTCGGCCTTGGCGCTCCTCATTGGGATCAGTATGCTGCCGGTTCAATAATGGGACTCAGCAGGGGAACAGGAAGGGCACATATTGCCAGGGCAGCTCTTGAGGCAATAGCATTAAGTACAATGGAAGTTATAGAAACTATGGCGGCAGATGCTGCCATACCTGTTAATGAGCTTCGGGTGGATGGCGGGGCTGCAGTTAATAACCTCCTGATGCAGATACAGTCTGATATTATTGATACAAATGTAGTAAGACCTGAAGTAACAGAGACAACTGCCCTGGGTGCTGCTTATCTGTCGGGACTGGCAACAGGATTCTGGAAGAATATTGAACAGTTGGAAAAACAGTGGCAGGTCGATCATAGATTTGAACCTTCAAATAAAAAAGGAAACTATAAAAAGGTGATCGCAAACTGGAAAAAAGCTGTCGAAAGAAGTAAAGGTTGGTATGAGGGGCATTGATCAGCATCACAATTTGAAGTGTTCAACCTGACAAGAGAAATTTATTTATAAAGAATTGACTGTTAATATTTTAATTTAATAATATTCAGATAAACAGTTTTTGTAATATTAGTTATTTATAAGTATCAATCAAATAAATTGTTAGTCTTATGCTTGAATTAATAGGAGAATTATTAGGCACATTTATCCTTATAGTTTTAGGAAATGGTGTAGTGGCAAATGTTAATCTTGAAAAAACACATAGCTTCGGAGGTGGCTGGATAGTAATTGCAGCAGGATGGGGAATGGCCGTATTTGTGGCAGTTTTTATAGTGAGTGATATGAGCGGGGCACATATTAACCCTGCAGTTACTCTGGGACTTGCTTTTAGCGGGATATTTCCGTGGATAAAAGTTGTTCCGTTTATATTGGCCCAAATGATCGGGGCTATGCTGGGGGCATTAGTTGTTTATATTTACTTCATTGATCATTTTAATATTACCGG
>CAZJGI010000218.1:0-3371 GCA_964545315.1 uncultured Prolixibacteraceae bacterium | reverse complement strand
TCGATGACCTGCGGCCTGAACTTGGGTGTTACGGTAAAAATCATATTAAATCTCCGAATATTGACAGGTTAGCTAACAGCGGAATAGTCTTTCTTAATGCTTATGCCAGTTATCCTTCCTGCGGGCCATCAAGGGCATCTCTTTTGAGTGGCCTCTATCCCAACTACAACAGGTTTGTGGGATGGAACTGCTGGCAGGATAAGGATGTTCCGGGTGTGGTAAGCCTTCCAATGCACTTTCGTAATAATAATTATACAACCATTTCCTTAGGTAAGATCTATAATGTAGGCAATTTTGATGATGGAAAAGGAAGCTGGGATAAAAGATGGGTTCCTCCGGTGACAACAACTGAGTGGGGAGATTACCAGTCTGATGAAGGTATCCGGTCATACGAAGAAAATAGAAAGAAGGGGCTGAGCAGAGGGGCACCTTATGAAAGTCCTGATGTCCCTGATATTACCTATATGGATGGAAGAATCGCTCAAAAGGCAATTGAAGAACTACAGGCATTTAAAAATTCCTCTGAACATTTTTTCCTTGCTGTTGGATTTCTAAAACCTCATCTTCCTTTTAATGCACCAAAAAAATATTGGGATATGTATGATGAAGAAGATATTGTTATTCCTTCAAATAATTATTTTCCGAAAGATGTCCCGAAAGCTGCAGATTATGGCTGGAGATTTGATGCACATGGCATCCCCAGACCTTTGACAGAAACAACTTACCGAAACCTTATTCACGGATATTATGCGTGCGTGAGTTATGTAGATGCTCAAATTGGCTTGGTGCTCAATGCATTAGAGTCTCTTGAACTGGCAGACAATACTATAATAGTCTTTTGGGGTGACCATGGATACCTGCTGGGTGAACATGATTTCTGGGGAAAGCATTGCAGCTATGAACTTGGTCCCCATGCCCCGCTAATAGTAAAAGTTCCATGGGAAAAACCTGCTAAAAAAACAGAAGCTCTCATTGAATTTATTGATATTTACCCGAGCTTATGCGAAATTGCCGGACTGACAAAACCTTTTCATTTGCAGGGAAGAAGTTTTGTACCCCTTATGACTGATCCCGGTCAGCCCTGGAAAGAAGCTGTTTTTTATAAAACCGGACATAGCCCAAAACAGGCAGGAGAGACGATCCTTACAAAAACTCATGCATATACAGAATGGTTCGACAGTCATAACGGAGAGCCTTATGCACGTATGCTTTTTGACCACCGGGTTGACCCTGAAGAAAATGTCAATATTGCTGAATTACCTGAAAATAAGGATATAGTAAAAATCCTTCAGGAAAAACTTCATGAACATATGAAAAACCGTGATATCATTACTATTCCCTGAAAGGTGACCTGATCACAGATTTATAATAGAAATATTTTAAACTAATAATCATTTAAAAATTAGACTGATGCAAATAAATAAAAATTTCTACTTTCTAAAACGGGCTCAATATATTAAAATCTTAATTATAATATTGTCGGGATTCTTTTGTATCTTTTTTGTTAGTGGTTGTAGCAAGCAAAAAGAAACACAAATCCATGAAGAAAAGACTGGTAATTTTTTTGTAGGATGGGCATCTGAAGATATTACACCTGAGAATCCCGTTCTTCTCCAGGGACAATTCCCTGCACGGATATCAGAGGGTGTGAGAGATCCTGTTACTGTAACTGCCCTGGCAATAGAATCAAAATCAGGATCATCTTCTGAAAAGATTATACTGATCAGTTGCGATTTGGTGGTGATCAGTGATGGAATCAGAAGTGGATATACTGATAATCTTCGCGATATTAGCAGAAAGCTCATAAAAGAGGATATACCTGAAATAATGCCTGAACAGATCATATTAAATGCAACTCATACCCATACAGCCCCTTATTGTAGTGCTGAAGATGCTAAGAGCGTATATGGCATTGAACTGGATGCTATGTCCCCGGCTGACTGTCAGATGTTTACCGCCCAAAGAATTGCATTGGCAGCTAAACGTGCCTGGGAAAACCGCAAACCTGGGGGCGTTAGTTTTGGACTGGGCCATGCAGTGGCAAGCCATAACCGTTTGTGGTCTCATTTTAACGGAGAAACTACAAAGCGGGGTAACACCAATAGTAAAGATTTCAGCCATATAGAAGGATACGAGGACCATTCAGTGAATTTGCTTTATACGTGGGATAATGAAAACAGACTTAACGGGGTTGTGATAAATGTTGCATCTCCTTCCCAGGCCCTGGGACATGATCATATGATAAGCGCAGACTACTGGCATGATGTTCGGATTGAGCTTCATAAGCGACTCGGGGATAACATTTTTATTTTACCGCAATGCAGCCCCGCCGGTGACCAGGCTCCGCACATATTGGTTGGCTTAAAAGCTGAAGAGAGAATGCAGCGCATTATGTTCCCCGATGTTGACGGAACCGGTAATGATTGCATGGGGCGAAGAAAGCAGGTGGCACTGCGGATTGCTGAGGCTGTCACCTCTGTATTGCCTTATATGAAAGATCATATCGAACGGGATCCTGTAATTAAACATAAAATGGAAGAAGTGAACCTTTCCCGAAGACTTGTATCAATCGATGATGTCAATAATGGTATGGCAGAGGCGGAAAAATGGCAAAAGCAATTTGACAAGTTAATTACAGAGATAAATGAAAATCCGGCAGTAAAACAAAAGCCCGGATGGTATAAAAATATTACCAGCGCTTACCGGTTTAAAATGAGGGGAGAAAGTGTCAGGGAACGCTACGAACTCCAAAAGACACACCCCAAATTGCCTGTTGAAATTCATGTCATACGAATAGGTGATGTTGTGATAGCAACAAATCCTTTTGAATTATATCTGGACTATGGAATAAGAATAAAAGCCCAAAGTCCTGCAGTACAGACTTTTTTGGTACAACTTGCAGGCAGCGGCACATATTTGCCCACGATGCGTTCTGTTGAAGGCGGAGCATATGGAGCAGTGCCGGCAAGTACTTTAGTAGGACCCGAAGGTGGCCGGGAATTAGTGGAAAAGACTCTGGAATTAATACATTCTATTTGGGAATAGCAGAAAAAATATTACTTTTAATTTCTTAAGAAGTCCTAACCCTGACTAAAACATTATGAAAAAGTATTTGCTGCTTCACTTTTAGATGTAGAGCACATGATCATGACCGAAAAAGAATTTGAATACGAAATACAGGCAATCCGTTTAGGTGATCTATTTATTTTAAATTAAACTGAATAATAAAATGAAACTCAAAACACTAATACACTATTCTATTTTTAGTCTGGCATTTTTGCCCTTAATTTCTTTTTCAGGTTGCCGGGAAAAAGTCCCTGACGAACTTCCCAATATCTTATGGCTGACCAGCGAGGACACCAGCCCTTTAT
>CAZJGI010000217.1:0-3426 GCA_964545315.1 uncultured Prolixibacteraceae bacterium | reverse complement strand
ATGTTTTCTGATGATGACGGTAAAACCTGGAATAAACCAGTCGTAATTGCCAGGATCACAAAAAAAGGGATAAAGAATTCTTATCCTCAAATATTTGAGGTAAAGCCCGGAGTGCTCTGGATTACAACATCCCGGGGAAACTTACGGATGAAATTAAACGAAAAAGATTTCAACTGACATACATTTACTAAACAATAAAATGTCAAAAAATACATTGTTATAGAAAGCCTGGCCGATATACTTAAACCTTTTGGTGATCATTCCCGGCAGGCAAGACAATTTGGATTGACTTTTTGTGATTTGGCCTCTAAAATCAACGAAGAACAGATGCTGGATTTAGAAATTATTATTGTGCGCAGCATTTAAATAAGCTAAAAATCGGTGCGTCAGTGTCAGAACTCCAGAATAAAATCATAATCCCCCGGTTTTTCTGATTTAAATGTTACAGCTACAAGATTCTTGCCCTCAACCTTCGCTTTCGACCTGACCCCCGGGCTTAGCGTGCTTTTAAGTGAGTAGTTGTCGGGCACATGCAAACGCATTGTCAACGGAAATGAACCTGCAAGCTTAATTTTTCCATCAATCTTACGATTAACATCATTCCATTCAAATTTTGTCAGCTCCATCGCAGTCTGGGTAACGTGGTAATCACTGCTGATCCACTGGGGAACGGGTTTTAATTTATGAACTGCCAGTAACCTGACACTATGTGGCGGAACATTCATCTCGAAACCTTCCTTCACTATGCCAATATACTTTTCCGTCCAAAATTCATATACTAAATACTCTTCTTCGCCGGAAATACCCAATTCTTCGGCAGTAAATGATATTTCACCTGGTTCATCTTCCCAGTTAAACAGTGCCACTACATTATACTCACCCAACAGCTTATTCCGGATACTCAAATTCCACACTGGCAACATTGAAAAATACGGATAAAGGTTCATGGGCAGTACTTCCGCCACAGGTAAAGTCTGTTGGAGCATCTTCATTTGCTCCTCTGACAAGCCTGCAAGTTTATCACCAAAAAATGTCAGCTGTCCCGGCAAAGCAACTATTGTAGTAGAAACCCTGGCCTCTTCCAATGGCAGGTCATGCACTAATAATGTGTCAGGATCATTCACCATAACTATATTGTGCGTGAATGTCTGATTTACAGTGCACCGGCCCTGATTCAAAACATTGTTCCATAGAACAGGTTTATTTGGGTGGACAATATCTGCTCCTATGCGGGAAGCATCGGCGTATAGTGCCTCCGGTCCCGATGTATGGCCCTGGCAGGCCAAAAATACACGAGCCTCTCCCATCCCCTCACGAAAAGCTTTTACGCAAAGTTCAAACGGGTTCGGACATGAAGGATCACTGAAACATGCCCTGATCTCAGGACGTTCATACAAATGAGCACAATAACCGTGACTTCGTCCCGACATGCCGTCAATCTTGAAAAATTCATATCCCCATTCCTTTGAAGCCTTCCTGAAAATATTCTTTAGATGCTCACGGGCCTCTTTCACTGTGGGATCAAGGGTATAACGACCGTTCCATGTAGAAACAGGCTTGCCCTCCTTATCGTGTAAAAACCAATCCTTATGTTCTTCATAAAATTTCTGGTTACCCGTACCGAAAGGTGCCATCCAGAGGCCGGGACGAAAACCTAAAGTGCGAATATCATCTGCCAGTTGCTTCATACCTTTTGGAAACTGCTTTTCATTTACCTCAAGGTTCATATTATAAAATTTACTGACAGGCAACTGGTCTGAATTCCCCTGCCAGGATTCAATCGACCAGAACTCACAACCGTATGGCTGAAGATATTTTTGCCCTATCCTGGCCTCGTCAAGATTATCCTCAGCAGTAGCTTTATCAAAATAGGTATTCCACGACATCCACCCTGTCGGTGCCTTAGGACAACGGTTGCGGTCAATCGGATGATAATAGGGCACATAACGGTTTTTGAAATAATTCTCTATAAAACTGAGACTGAAAACTGCCTCTTCGGATTTTTGTATCCTGCCTGAAAGAATAAAAGAGTACTTCCCGGGACTCAGCATTTTAATATTCAAGTTAGAGGCACCCAAGTGAAGTACAGAATCCTTCTCCGGCGAAAAAAGGGAGTCATTAAGTAATGAATCAGCATTCCCGTAACTCAAAGACAAAATCCTTTCGTCCGGCCTTGCCTTTGTCCGGCAGGCAAAACTGTCAGCAAAATAGTTCATTATACCTTCGACCGATAATTCACCCTCGAATGACTGAGCTGTCCTATGATAAAACAACAAAGCAAGATGTCCTGAATCTGAATTAACAACAAAATATCCCTGTACATTCCCTTTACTATCAACAAGTGCATAACGGTCAGGAACCCCGTCTCTTGAATTTGAGATCGACCACTCCTCACCTCCTGATATGAAAGTCATTCGTCCGGTCATCTCAACCGGCCCGTTAGTCAACGACAATCCGGCTGTGGCTTCATCAAATTTAAAATTCCAACCTGCAGATAAAGATTTAGATTCTGTTGAGTTTATACTGTTTGCTGCTTTATCCTCTGATGAAACAGTACAACTATTAAGCTCAATAACCGAAAGGCCTCCCACTGAAGTAATTGCCGCCGAGCCCAGAGCTGCTTTTTTCAGAAAATTTCTACGGTTTTTGTTCATAGTCTTGATTTATAATTCTTTAAGCTTGTAATTCGATCCTTTGGATGATATGGTCCTGGTACATTTCGTCAAGTTCAACAAAATAACCACTCCAACCCCAAACTCTCACAATCAGGTTCTTATATAACTCCGGATGTTTCTTTGCATCAATCAGCCGGTCATGGTTTACTGCGTTTAGTTGTAGCTGGTGTCCTCCCTTGTCCATATATGATTTAACCAGGTAAGCAATTTTTTTGATACTCTCAGGATTCCGGAAAACGGTATCATGCAATTCCAGGGTTAAGGGGCCTCCATTCATTATTTTTTTCATGTCGGGTTTTGAAAATGAGCTGATAACTGACAAGGGTCCATTTACTTTTACATTTAACGATGGTGAAAAATTGGCAGAAAGCGGTTCACCCTTTTTCCTACCGTCAGCAGAAGCGCCAATACCCTTAACGTGCCATAAATAATACATTGCCGAGCCGGAACCGGGCCTGAAACAACCACCTCTTTCATTTTTAATGCCATCTGTCAAATCTGCAAACATATCCAAAAGCTCCAGGGCAATATTATCGACATAATCATCATCATTACCCATCTTGGGAGCGTCATATTTTAGTTTATACCACAAGTCAGAATACCCTTCAAAATTACTGTCAACAGCATCTGTAATCTCTCTGGCTGACACTGATTTTTCATCGAAAACGAATTTTCTGACAGCAGCCAATGAATCTGCAGCAGTTGAAAGCCCTGTCCCATGAATCCCGTAATTATTATATCTGCCCCCTAA
>CAZJGI010000216.1:0-3439 GCA_964545315.1 uncultured Prolixibacteraceae bacterium | reverse complement strand
GTGCACCCCTGATTACCTGCCTGGCAGATATATCAGGTATTCTGATCTATTTTTCACTGGCAACCTGGTTTTTGGGAATGTAAAAACGGTGTAATTAATATCAATCTTCCCAATTTCTTACCGTTTAATAATTTAATCCTGCCGTTTAATAATTAACTCTTTTATTTCTTATTTTTTAACCTCAACTTTGAGTAGATCAAAATAATCATGAAACCTGCTTTTGCAATATTACTTTTTCTGGTAAGCCCCTTCATTAATCTTGTGGCACATGAACAAACAATCAGCCTTAAACTGAAGGAAGGGCACGAATATGTTTTTGAGAAAGTGGATAAAAATTACGCTATTTGTAATGATGACAGTAAAATATTTCATTCTGTAAAAACAAAAGAGATCAGAATTGTTGTAGAAAAATTTATACCAGGTGAAAATATTAATTTAACTCTTCGGCATATAAAAAATATCCATGACGGAACACAAAGTGGGGAGATACTGAATAGAACAGATCACTTCTTCCCCAATTTTGAGGATGGAGCAAAGGGTTATGACGACTCAGAAAATTTTATTGAGCCTCTGCTTTGCCGTTCAGAATTAAAATTTTCAATTGATCTTAATACTAATGAAATAGTTCTTTTGAACCGTGATGAACTTATTGAACAATTCCATAAAAGATTAATCGAACAACAATACGATTTAAAAATAGTTGAAGAGTATTTAGCATCTATAAGAAAAAGAGAATTACTGGCAGATGCAGATTTGATAGGATTCTTAACCTGGTTTAATAACTCCATCATTGACCAGGATTCAATAATAAGAAACAGTATGTTAGAAGAAAAACTAATAGTCAAGGATATAAGCAATAACTTTATCAATTTTGGTGATTTGGAATTTGATAAAATTATTCCCGGGAAAAGATTAAAAAAATTCCGGATAGACCTTGAAAACGGACTGATAACCAATTATTCATCTATAAAATTCGACTCTGTCAGATCATCTTATGATTTACTTTACCGGAATAGGATATGGGAAGTAAATGAATCAGGTTTTAGATTAATATACTCAAAAAAAATACCTGAAAACCGATTATTTATATCTGGTAAGATAGAAAATCCCCTTAGCAACAGGATCCGGATAAACATTCTGGACGATCCGTTTGATGTCATCCTGAAAACCACAACAGTATTGCTGGATGAGAATGGCAGTTTCTCAAAAAGCATTGACTTTTCACACGAAGGTTTTGTGTATATTGAAAATGAAAATAATAATATGCATAATCCTCCCGGCACCTGGGTTTATTATGCCGAACCGGGTGACTCTGTATGTTTTGATTCCAGGGGTTCTGAATTGCCCTGGGAAACAACCTGCTCAGGAACCCGGCCTGAGGAACAAAGGTTAATTCAGGAATTACGAAAGAAGATAAGGGTGTATGAAGATGAAAGAAAAACGAGCAGGAGCAATGAAATCTTTGATGGTGATATAAGGTTTAGCATCAGAATATCAAATGACATTAAAACAAGCGTTACACAAAATGTTGAAAAACTCCTCATTGACCTTCAAGAGGCAGAAAAAATCATTTCAGGGTACAGGCATAAAATACCCGAACGATCATACAAATTCATTCTGAATGAAACCAAATCATATTTCTATAACGGGATATTTCATCATGCATTCATAGCATTCGGTAGAGGTTTTAATTATATCTCAGACATTCCTGTTTCGGATATTGAGGCTACAAGAAAAATCATTGATAATATTAATTTTCATGAGGTTTATAATGATTACGGATTACATTCCAGGAAATGCACAGACTATTATTTCAGAAATCATTTCTACAAAGCGAATAAGGTTTATTACCGTTATTATTACGGAAGTATTATTACTGTTAGCCAGGGACCTGAGATGGATATACAATTTTTACGTATTATCCTTTCAGGTGCACCTCTTTACAGGGAGATTGGTAAAAGACTGATTGAAATCCTGGAAAACAGGGCACCCTATTATTCACCTTTCATGAATCAGTATTACCTCCATAATTTTGCCCTGGACAACTTACATCTGATGCTTATAAGATGTAATGATCAGGAGATAACATCAAAAATAAAGGAGATACTGTCACAACATCAAAAATTGCAAAATGAAAAATATATTCCTAAAATCGATTTTGTAGATATCGACAGTAACAGGGTCTCTTTTAAAGATTTTCTTGGTGAAAAGCCAACTGTCTTTTACTTTTCTTCTGACTGGTTAGGATTCCGGTATGAATATGATGAGGCAGGGAAATCAATGCCTGAAGTGAATTTTGTTATGGTTGTGGAAGGGAACAATTTTAAACACTGGCAGACTTATACCAACAGGGCTGAACCTGAAATAACCCATCTGTTATATCTGGAAGGAGAAAAAACTTTACGCGAAATATTTCAAAATCAACAGGTACATTTGGTGTTTAACAAAAAAGGAGAACTTGTTGGTTCTGCAGAACGTCCTAAAGAAGCTGCAAGATTAGCCCTGAATACCCTTACTCAAAAAAAAGAACTCAACACAACACAACTAAAATCTATAATCGCGATTCTGGGACTTTTTCTTTTTCTGATTTTCACATTTTTAATTTTATGGAAATGGAGGGTTCGGAAGCGTTTTCAAAAAGAAGAACAAAAACGGCGGTTACGTGAGCTGGAGCTTACTGCCATCCGATCGCAGATGAACCCCCATTTTCTGTTTAACTGCCTTAACTCGGTGCAAAACCTGGTACAAAAAAATATGAACCGCGAAGCACACCTGTACCTGGCGGATTTTGCAGGACTGATAAGAAAAGTATTACAAAACTCTGAAAAAGAGGAAGTGCCCCTGGAAGAAGAGCTTGAAATGGCAAGACAGTATGTCAACCTTGAAAGGCTTCGCTTCGATTTCGATTTTAATATGTCGGTTGACAAAGATATCGATACAAATAACACAATGGCGCCATCCATGATTTTGCAGCCTTTTATCGAAAATGCAATTATCCATGGGCTGCAAAACAAATCAAATAATAGAAAACTAAAAATAGAGGTGATCAGAACAACTGCTGTAGTTGATGATAAACATTTTACAGCAACAGGACTGTTAGGATACAAAACTAATAGTACGATAAAAATATCCCAAAGTGATACGGCTCATACAGAAGATGAGAAAAAATCAAATATATCTCTACCGGATAAGCCAGGAAGAACACATGAAATCCAGGGAATACTGATCTCCATTGAAGATAATGGGATAGGACGGGAAACAGCAAAAAATATGGGTGGGGCAAAAAACGGCAAAGGGTCAAAGCTGCTGAAAGAACGTCTGGAAATACTCTCAAAAAAACAGAAAGAGAAATATCATCTTGAGATCATCGATCTTAAGGACAACGGAGCTACAGGGACCAGGGTGGAAATCTTCATTCCGGAAGAGAATTAAATACTTA
>CAZJGI010000215.1:0-3493 GCA_964545315.1 uncultured Prolixibacteraceae bacterium | reverse complement strand
TACAACATTCCATAAATCAGGGAGATGCAAGAGAAGAAAGCTACTATACACATCTTGATAAATTAATTAGGGAATTTGCTACAGAAAATAATATAAAAAAGGTTGAAATAACAATTCTTCCCAAAAAGACTGAAGCGGGGAATCCCGATTTTCGTGTTTGGGACGGTAAAAATCATATAACCGGATACATTGAAGCTAAAGCCCCTTCAGTTACACACCTTGACCGGGTAGAAGTATCCGGGCAGCTCGAAAGATATCGAAATACATTCCCTAATGTGATCCTGACAAACTTTTATGAGTTCAGGTTATACCGGGATGGTGAATTAATAAAAAAGGTTTCGGTTGCCAGGCCGGATATGGCTGAAAAATTAAGGACAGCACCCCCTGTTGAAAATGAGAAGGAATTTATTGACTTATTAAACACTTTTTTTTCATTTTCCCTTCCACAAGTTCGAAATGCCAAAACATTAGCATTGGAACTGGCCAAGCGTACCCGTTTTTTACGCGATGAAGTTATAAGCATTGAGATTGCTGATGAGGAAAAGAAAGGTCAAAAAGCCATTTTAGGCTTCTTTGAAGCATTTAAAAAATATTTGATTAGCACCCTGACAGAACAGTCATTTGCTGATCTCTATTCACAAACTATAACCTACGGTTTATTTGCAGCCCGTACCCGTTCAGACAACTCATTTAACCGTGAATTGGCATTCAAATATATTCCAAATACAATAGGTATTTTACGGGATGTATTTCGTTTCATTTCGTTGGAAGATCCGCCAAAACCACTCCAAATAATTGTTGACGATATTGCCGAAGTATTAAACGTAACCAATGTAAATAAAATATTACAGGATTATTATCGTGAAGGTAAGGGGAAAGACCCTGTTATCCATTTCTATGAGACATTTCTGAGCGCTTACGACCCTTCAATTAGAGAAAAACGAGGTGTATATTATACTCCGGAACCGGTTGTAGGTTATATCGTCCGGTCAATAAACCAAATTTTAAAAACCCATTTTGATATAGCCGATGGCCTTGCCGGTGAGAATGTTACTTTGCTAGACCCCGCAGGAGGCACACTGACATTCCCGGCAGAAGCGCTGAAACTGGCGGTTAAGGAGTTTACAGAAAAATATGGTACCGGCGGGAAAACAAGATTTATTAAAAACCACATATTAAAAAATTTCTTTGCCTTTGAGTTAATGATGGCGCCTTATGCCATAGGACACCTGAAAATGAGTTTTCTGTTTGAAGAGCTTGGTTACCGATTGGGTGATGACGAAAGGTTTAAGCTTTATCTTACAAATACGCTGGAGATGGAAAATTTGGAGCAAATCCAAATCCCCGGACTTAGTTCACTGAGTGAAGAAAGCCATTTGGCAGGTAAGGTAAAAACGGAACAGCCGGTTTTGGTAATACTTGGAAATCCGCCTTATAGCGGACATTCTGCTAATCAGAATGACTGGACTGAAAAATTATTAAAGGAAAATATTGATGGAACACAGAGCTATTATATTGTTGATGACAAACCGCTCGGTGAAAAAAATTCAAAATGGTTGCAGGACGATTATGTAAAGTTCTTACGCTTTGCTCAATGGAAAATTCAGAAGGCTGAATGTGGTGTAGTGGGAATGATAACTAATCATAGCTATCTGGATAATCCGACCTTTAGGGGAATGCGACAAAGCCTTATGCATACGTTTAATGAGATATATATTCTTGACTTGCATGGTAATAGTTTGAAAAAAGAAACCTGCCCCGATGGGAGTAAAGATGAAAATGTTTTTGATATCCGACAGGGAACTGCAATTGCATTGTTCATAAAACATAAAAAGCAAAAGGACTGCAAAGTATATCACTTAAATGTTTTTGGAACAAGGGAAGTCAAATATGATTGGTTGGATTCCAATGATTTCGGGATTGAAAATTACAATCAGGTTAATCCTGAATCCCCTTATTATTTTTTTATTAAAAAGGATACTGCCAGAATAAAAAAATATCTAAGTTGGAACCCAATTAATAAAATTTTTATTGAACATAGTGTTGGAATTGTTACTTCCAGGGATGAATTTGCTATTGATATAAATAAAAAATCACTTGAGAGCAGAATTAATCAATTCAGAAGTATATACCAAAATGATGATATCCTTAAACAAGCTTTTAACGTAAAAGATAAATCTAATTGGAATTTTAGCAGTGTACGAAAACAATTTCAAAATATTTCTGAACTTGAAAGGTATTATAAATTAATACAGTATCGGCCATTTGATATTAGGAATATTTTTTACCATGAATTACTAATTGAAAGAAGCAGAAAAGAAATCATGCAAAATATGTTCCTTGAAAACGTTGGCTTAATATGTAATCGACATATAAAAACTGAGTTGATAAACCAATTTTGGATTTCCGATAAAATAGTTGATTTACATATACTGGAAACAGCCAATGCTTCCGCATACTTCTTTCCGTTATATTTATATAAAGAAAAGATTGAGAAAAAATCCCACATTCAATCAATGATTCTGTTTGAAAAAGAAGCAAAATACGAAAGTGATGACAGAACACCCAATATCGACAAAACTATTTACAAAACACTAAATAAAACCTATAATAAAGAACTTACTCCCGAAGAAATCCTTCATTACATCTATGGCGTGTTTTACAGCAATTTGTACCGCAAGAAATATGCTGAATTTTTAAAAGTTGATTTTCCACGCGTGCCTTTTGCCAAAAACTATAAAGTATTTACAAAAATTTCAGAATTAGGTTCTCAATTATCTGAACTGCATCTCCTGAAAAGTAAATTATTGGATAAACCTGTATCGAAGTACCGGGGCAATTCTGAAAATGACAGGATTGAGAAAATGGTATATAACGAAAAAGAAAAAAGGATATACATAAACAATTACAAATATTTTGAAAATGTAGATCCTGAAATTTGGAGTTATCAAATCGGTGGCTATCAGGTCTTGCTAAAATATCTGAAGGATAGAAAAAACAAGATAATGGATGATCCCCGACATTATTGCAGGATAATTACTGCATTGAGCATAACTGTTGAGATTCAAAAACAAATAGATGAACTATACCCTGAGATAGAACGGCAATTGATTGAATAAAAATATCCGATATTGCATTCAAGTTTGACTGTACCCGGCTGTGCCAAACAGAAAACAATTCCGGATCTGCCCGGGAATATTTTTATAAAACCATCTGAAAGGAATAATCTGTATATTTGAATAACAGATATCTCTCTTAGGTTTAACATGATATCTTTGATTATTTATAAATTAACAAAGTAATATTCATATGAAGAAACATTTATTTGGTTTGATATTCCTGATATTATGCCTTTTGACAGGCGCCTGTAAATACAATCCTGAAAAGCAAACACGTAATGAAAAATGTACAGTTTACATATCCCCCTTTAAACCAATACTTTGTAATGATGATCATACAAGCGAGGGCTTCCTTGCCCCTTTGAAAAATGGAA
>CAZJGI010000214.1:0-3534 GCA_964545315.1 uncultured Prolixibacteraceae bacterium | reverse complement strand
ATACAATCTATACAAAAAGTACAGATTGTTTACAGAACAATATCCGAATTAAAAATAAACATCCAATTATTTGTGTTGGACACAAAGGAACAAAAAAGTAATTAAACTTGCAACTTTATTTCACCACTGGGCGACGATCATGCAAAACATTCACCTTTGGGCGAAGTTGAAATAAACCGTTAACAATTGGGATTAGTTGAACTAACCTCCATTTGCTTTAGTATTATAGAAAATAATCATTTAAATGATATTCCTTCTTAATATTTTAACTCTTAGTTTCTTGCAAGAAATATCGACGATTGGTTGAAACAAGGATAATAACGATTATCCAGAATATTATACCAAGTACCAAATTCCATATAAAGGAAATTTCCCCGGTTATTATCGGTTGGAATATTAGAGTACTGGCTGACAGGAAAGCATGCATAAGCATAACAACCGGCAGGTTGCCGGTTCGATCATAAACATATACGAGAAGTACCCTGTAAGCAGGGAGGGCTATCAGGTAAAAAGCCAGAAATCCCGCCACAAACATCGACCAGGAATCCTCACCACGTAAATAATTACTTGCCCAAAAAGCTATTAAAAAATGCCAAATACCCCAAAGAATTCCAACAATAAGTCCTGTCGTCAAAATATTGTACCTTTTCCTTAATTGTGGCACCGCAAAACCTGTCCAACCGGTTTCTTCCAATAGCCCTCCACCGATTATTCCCCAGGATACACCGAATATTATCAAACCAATTTTATCATCAACTGTGATTATCCCTGGGAGAAATTTTTGATTGAAAATTGAAAGACCGAAGAGTACTGTTGCTACGGTAAGCGGACCCGTAAGAACCGCAATCAGATACCAGATTACTTTAACGCGCCATCTCAACAGCCGTGATATTAATTTCCGAACACCTCCCATTCCATCGGTGAAGTAATTCATAATAATACCAGACATGAATGGGCCGGCAAACATAATAATGAGAGCAGGGAAAAATAATTTTTCAGCATTTTCATTTGTGTCCGGTATGTTACCTGGTCCACCGATAAGTATCAGAATACCACCCCATGAAATGGCAAATACCAAAAAGTAATAAGAAAATACCGGATGCCGTTTAATAAAATTTTTCATATTGTTATACTTTTAAAATCATGTTTAAAAATCAATATCAGAAAATGTTTTTATCATTTCATCATATAAGGCATTTTTTTACTTGCATTTCTAATTAATCCATTTAATCCATCAACTAATTGTGCCGGACTACTACCTATGCTACCTGAAAATGTATGGTTAAAATTCCATAGAAGCTTATAGTTGGCTCGAGCTTTATTCTCCCTTATGTGTTCTTCGGTCCGCCAGGATGAGTACAGCGGCGATCACCCAAAAGACGGCGGCCACCGCCAGGCCGTAAATAAAGACTTCCCAGCCGGTCATCGCCGTAGGAGAGAAAGTGATGGAGCAGGCAGTCAGGCTAAAATGCATTACCATCATTAAAAACAGGCTTCCGGTACGCTCGTAAGCCCACACCATCAATATCCTGAAAGGGGGCAGCTGGCCAATCAGGAAACTGAGACCGGAAAGGATTGCGTAATGAACAACAGGTATATTGCCTGAATATGTTTTTATTGCCCAAATATCATTAGCCATGATGTGCCAGGCGCCCCAAATAATACCGACTATCAAACCAACCATAAGGGGGCTGTAACGCTGCCTCATCTCCGGGATGGCAAAACCGGACCAGCCCACTTCCTCCAGAATGCCGACAATGATCCCTGACATGATACCAAGAAGAATCAGGGTTTGACTATCGGGCGCGGTCATAAAGCCAGGCAGATAAACCGGGGAGAAGAGAGAAAGAACAAAGTGTGTTAACGCGAACACTGCCGGCGCGAGCAACAGAGCAAGCGCGTACCAGACCAGGCTGACACGCCACTTTAGCATGCGGGACCAAAGGTCGCGATAACCGTTCGGGCCGTGGACCAGGCCAATCATCACCAGCCCCGAGATAAACGGCCCGAGCAGGAATGTCATGATTGCCAGTGGTAGCTGCGCCTGGGCCTCGGCAACCGTATTCGGCATTCCGTTGATTGCTATCAAAACAAGAATAGCGCCCCACGATATCAGGAAAGTAAAGATGAAGTAGGACAGTACCGGGTAATTCTTTATCCATTTCATAATATTTCTTTTAAATCCACGGAAATAAAACTTTTTTGACGTATTCATCCCAGGCCGGGCCAAAGGCCTCTGCCAACCTTGCCTCCTCTTTGGGAGAATATATCCTGGACCCGGAATATAATGCGATCCCGATCACCACCCCCAGCCAACTGTTGAACAGGAAGCCCAGCCATGGCAGCACCAGAAAAGCGACCCCATTATAGATCGGATGCTTGTTTAAAGCGTAAGGGCCGTAAGTGATAAGCTCTTTTTTGGGCACCTTGCGAAGGATCAAGACCGCGGACCATAGCCAGATTATAATGCCGAAAATTAAAATGATGCCTGAAACCGCTTTTAACAGCGCCGAGGGCCCGCCAACACTAAAAAAATCCGGGAACAAAAAGTTAAGAATCAGGCCAATTACTATAAAAGGCAAAGTAATCAGCATGATCTTGTCCCCGTTTCCAATCAGCTCTTTGTGTAAGTTCATATTTTTCCTCCTTTTAATAATAATAAATAAGCGCGATCGATGCAACGACTATCCACACCGCCAAAGCGGCCACAAGATTACAGACGCCACGTGACCCTCCTGTTGCTGCCGGAGCAAGGATAAAGAGGGTGCTGATTGTATGTCCCGGAGTATGCATTAAATCTGAAGTCCTTCAAGTCAAAAAACGATTATCAACTCCCGGTTGAAAGCAAATTCAAACTTCACTGCCTTTTGTTCAAAGTGCAATGCAATACTGAGCGTTATATGTGGTTTTTTGGTCAATGGCTTTGTTTTATTTACAGCTATTAAAAGTAAGAAATGTTAAAACAAAATGAAATAGCTGCACAAAATCTTATTCTTAAATCCGCTAAAAAAAATGGCAATAAATATTAACTCTTTTTTTAATATTGTATTTTGCCGGTTCTAAATAATATCCCTCCAAACAATGTGATTGATTGATATTTTCGCAAACTAATTTATCGAAATATTTTTATCATAAACTTATGGATAATATTAGTGCACCTTTAGGCGGAGATGTACTTAAACTTTTTTTGTTTCCCAATAAAACGATTATCAAAAGATATAACGCATGTTGACTAAAAAAAATAAAAAGATCGAAGCTATTAAATGCTGAATCATTCCATCTAGTTTTCCCCTTTTGCCCGAAAACTCCTGATCATAAGAAATGAACAAATTATCGTAAAAATGTTAATAGCCGGGATTATAAAAATAGCAGGAACTACACTAACATCATTAAGAGACATTGCAATGATCTTAGCACTTAAGGCAGTCATTAAGATTGATAAGAATACAATATATATTGGGCCAAAAAGTAATCCCAACGCCCTGGCTTTATAAAGTAACAAGCCGGCAACAAAAGCAACCGGCAATAACAATC
>CAZJGI010000213.1:0-3559 GCA_964545315.1 uncultured Prolixibacteraceae bacterium | reverse complement strand
CCGTCCCTTTTATAAGTTAATAAACCGGCTGCAGGGTCGGCAACATATACCCTGGCCTGTTCATCAGATATTTTATTCTTTAAACCGGGTAAAATTCGAGATATGACCGGCAATGAAGTTTTTCTTTTATTGCTAATCTTATAAACAACAACAAAGTGACGTTGTTTCCAGTGGACAATACAAGGCAGGGGCACCTCGTCACGCAATTCTTCCCATGTAAGGCGGTAGCCTTTTGTTCTAAAGCCAACATTCTCTGCAGCCTCACTTATTCCCAGCATGGACACCCCCTCACGGGTGATATAAGAGCGGCTGCGTAAATACTGCAAGCTATATGTTTTGCCGTAATACTTTGCTATCATGCGCAGGCACGTTGGGCCACAGTCCATGGAGTCGAGTTGCTTATAGTGTAGAAACTTGGACATTAACTATTTAAAATCATATTATATACAATTTAAATTCAAGATTATTCTAATGTTTTTTCGGATATAGATTCCATTAATTTATTAAACACATAAGTTTATTCCATATTTAAATCGTAGTTCAAATACCTTTACCAAATCGACATATTTTTAGTTTTATCCTTATGATAAATCATTATTTCTTTCAACATTTAGTATTAAAAGAAATTTTTTTGGAAGAAAGATCTTTTATATCGTTTTTTTATCTCCTTACTAAACGTATCAAAATAATCAGAGTTTACGAAATTTTTAATAACATTAAGATTACCCTTATCAATTGCTTTTTTTACATATCCATCACAATAATAACATTCGTTACATAAATTCCTACAAAAATTCTCATTTTGAAGAAAAGGATTTATAAATCCATCTAGTTTTTTATTGTCTATTTTAACAGTCGGTGCATTTCCGGAAACAAATAACATAATTAACTCCCATAAATTACCGTTAAAAGATTCTTTAAAGTAATATTCAACAGCCTTACAAGGATTTGCATTCATAATCATGTCTCTTCCATGTAGCTTAAAATATTTTATTCCAATATCATAATAAAATTTAATATCCTCAGGACGAATCCAACTATTCTTAATATAAATAGAAGGGTCATTTATCATTCTCTGATTGCATCTGATTTTATAGTAATTAAAATCGGGAGTTGTATCAGCATCATCAAAACAATAACTATTATAATGAAATTGTCGGTAGACACACCCACTGTAACAAATAACATTCACTATTATTTCTATTTCTTCTCCATATGCTTTAATTATATCTTTCAAAACTTTAAAATTTCGATTGATACTTTCATCTAAGACTATCTTATCCACTCCTAGTTTTTTGTAAGAAAGTGCCTTATTTGGCGTATTTATACTACCAATAGCAGAACATTTTACTTTAAAATTTCTGTTTGAAGATTTTATTATCTCAATCAGTGGAGGCAAGCTTGCTGTTATTTCCAATATACCTATATCATGTAGTTTTTTTAAAAACTCTTTAATTTCATAAATTCCTTTTTTAGTAGTTTCAATATTTTGTAAAACAGGTGCATTTAAAGTATAGGTAAAATTAATACCATTATCTTTAGAATATTCTATATATTTTTTCAATTCCTTTAGATTTATTTGAGGAATAAGAGAGTCTCTTCTTCCTGATTTATATTTATTTCGTTTAGTAAGATTCCCATAAGTTTCGAGAATCTTTGATTCACTAAAAATATCATTCAACTTTTTATATCCATCAATAGTTGATTTTTTAAAGTCAGCTGGCATGCTATAGTATTTCATAATATATTTGGTGTAGATTTATTATATGTAATTCTATCAGTCTTCTTAATTATAAAAGCGCCTGAATTTGAAAAGGTATATATCTTGAAATAAAAAAAAATTTTTGTACTCTTTATTCTTTTAGTTTGGCTATTATAATCACGGGATTATCTGATTCTTGCACTTCTTTCAATTGTACTTGAAGTTGTTTTGGTAATAATTTAACTTTCTCAGGATTATTTTTCATCCATGATATTACCTGGTATGCTTCAATAAACGTTATCAGCTCCTGGTTTTTTTGGTTGATGAATGCTCTCTTCAAACGGAACGGTATTTCAATTCCGTTCATTAGTAAATTGTCCTTTTCCTTTCTTACATATGTCTCTCCTTTCTGCTTATCATAAAAACCCCAGTAATCTATTCTTTTAAATCTAAACTCAAAAAGAATATATCTTTTCGATTCACATAATACTCCAGTTACAATGTAATTATCTAATTTCATTGTAACATTGCCGAGTATATCTCGTGAAATTATCTTTTCCATCTCCTCACGTTTCTCAGCAGGAGGAGAATATTTTCCTAAATCAAAAATGTATCTCGGGATTAAAGTACTTGGATTTACCTTAAAAAGAGTATCATTGTATACTTCTTTAAAATTCAATTGCCCATTAGCTCTGTAAAAAATAACTTCATAAGAATTTCTTCGAAAATTCCTCGAATCGCTATTATCAAATATATTATTGGTGAAAATATTAAGAATATTGCCTCTTTTATTAAAAACTATAATTTTATCTTTTCTATCATTTCCAAGGAATCCTGTATATATTGAATCATTAATATATCCGAATGAATAAAAACCGGGTGTGTTGGGTTGCTGAAACGGAACTATTTTTTTATTATCATAATAATAACCACAAATTGCATAATTCCAATCACCCGCATAAATTATTGTTTTTTCTTCATTAAAGAACAGACCGAATAACGTGTACCAATATCCGTTAGGACTTTTGTCATACTCCCCGATCTCCTTATAAAATGCACCAGTCTTTTTATTGAAAAGTAGTATTCTTTTGAATGAACTACAGATGATAAAATTGTTATCACAACAAAATCTGGGATGCCCTGAAACAATACTATTCGAATCAGTTTGAAGCCTGATATAATTAATTTTGGAAAACAAATCGGGCTGATTGATATTGGCAATATTTTTGATTGCATAATCTACATTTATACAATTATTCTTGAGTTTCATATTCTCAGAATTATTGCAACTAATTAAAAATCCGATGAGCAATATAATTAAAAGTAAATTTCGAATATTTTCAGACATATTATGCTGTTTTTTGGCAAATCAATAATTGATGTTTATAATTCTCAATAAAATATATTTTAAAGAAGGAGCTTATAACACCTTCTTATAACTCCTTCTTAACTTTTATCCAGGGTAGCATTCCCAGTCACCTTCACACACGCCTAAACCTGCCCATTTATCCGCCCATGGTTCACTACTATAACAACCACACCATGCACCTATAGCCGAAAGACAAGCACAATAAAAGGGATATGTTCCACTTCCACATGTTATTACCCCATCACACTCACCTTCATAACTACCACCTTTTAAAAAAACTAATTCCTCATTTTTTAGTATTTTCTCAGGCTTAATTAATAACTTTCTTAACTTTTTCATTTTTAGTGAATTCATAATTAATATTTATAAATCTTTTACCTTGTTTATCCTTTCAAAGGCAGAAACTTTTTTATTCCAATTTTACTAAAATAGTTATCTTTGTCACATCACCTCCTTTCTTTGTTGAGGGAAGTGGCGGGCAGGAAGCG
>CAZJGI010000212.1:0-3571 GCA_964545315.1 uncultured Prolixibacteraceae bacterium | reverse complement strand
TGTCATGAATACTAAATTAACATTGACTATAGAGAAATCTTTGATTGATAAAGCAAAGAAATATGCAAAAGGTAAAGGCAGAAGTCTTTCTGATATCGTAGAGAATTATCTTAAAGTGATTATTAAAGACGATACTCCTAAAGTGATAGATTCAACCCCAATTACTTCATCGCTTAGAGGTTCATTCAATGCACCGGATGATTTTGATTACAAAAAGGAATTGTCAAAAAGATTATCTGAAAAATATTTGTAATATGGACAAAGTGTTAATTGATACAGATGTAATACTGGATTTCTTTTTTGACAGACAACCCTTTGCAGAATATTCTGCACAAGTAATTGGCTTGTGTGAGACCAGGCAAATAACCGGATTTGTAACGCCGGTAATATATAGTAATGTTTATTATATTCTGAGACAAACAGCCCGGCATAATAAAGTGATTGAAAATCTGAAGCAGTTGCTCATGATCACAGAAGTTCTTATAATGGATAAGGAGGTTATAAGCAATGCACTGAATTCAGGATTCAATGACTTTGAGGATGGTTTACAAAATTTCGCAGCCATGAAAAACGGTGAGATTGATGTGATACTTACAAGAAACCTAAAAGATTATACCAAAAGTGAGATTGGGGTTTTGACACCTGAATCATATATCAAATCAATTATTGCCAGCCGCTAACCGATAGTTACTTTAATGGTTGCCATTTTAAAAATAGCTCTCAAAGATTTGGCTGATTTAAACTTGATCAGTATAAAAAAAAATTGTATTGTACGATAAAATGCCGTACATTTGTAGAAAAATAATCATGGAACCACAATTAAATAAAGATGAAAGAATAGAGATAAGGATATCCTCTCATGATAAACGAATTTTTCAAAAAGCACAGAAGTTAAGTGGAGATAAATCTTTTAGCAGCTTTATTGTCCGTATTGTAAAAAAACAAGCTGAAGAAATTGTTGCAAAGAATGATAGGATTATTGCAAGCGAAAGAGACAGAAATATTTTTTTTGAAGCTGTATTCGGAGATAGAAAACCAAATTCGAATTTAATTGAGGCAGCAGAAAAGTATAAAACTCAAACAGATTCGTTGTGAAAATTCAGCTCCTTGAAAAAACACATAACAGGAAGGATTTTTCGTGTGAAGATGATTCGTTAACAGAATATATAAGAAAACAGGTTAGTCAGGATATTCGAAGAAGGCTTGCTGCCTGTTTTGTTGCAGTTGACAATAAACAAAATGTAATAGGTTACTATACCTTAACAAGTGAAAGTCTTGGGCGGGAATTGATACCTGATAAATATCTGAAACAACTACCTGAAAGCTACAATGCCCCGGTTATCTTATTAGGTCGGCTTGCAAGAGATATTAAAGCAAAAGGAACCGGACTTGGGGAATATCTTCTTTTAGATGCATTATTCAGGAGTTACAAATTGTCAAATGAGAATATTGGAGCAATGGCTGTAGTTGTGGATCCAATTAATGAAAAAGCGGCTGAATTTTATAAGAAATATGGGTTTGAGCAGCTTCCTGATAGTGAAAAAATGTTTCTCCCAATGAAAACAATCGGACAACTAATTTAAAAATCTACTATAGTGGAAAATCGGCGGTATATTAGTGAATTAACCGGGTGTAACCTTTTTTCGAACTTTTTCCCGGGTTGAAAACAGGAAAATAAAACATATTGCACATTTAATTGTGCATTAATCGAAATAATTGTTAATTTTGCTGTGCATTTTAAATCTTTGCGAATATTGTTTATTAAAACAATGAAAACACTTTATCAGAAATTTGAGACCCTTTTGCAAAATACGCCGACAGATTTTAAACGTTATTTGTATGAAAAAGTCTCGTGGGATAGTCGCATGATCGGGATTATCGGGGCTCGTGGTGTTGGCAAAACAACCATGATCCTGCAACATATCAAGGAAGATTTAGACAACAAAAAAGCGTTATATGTATCGGCAGACGATATGTATTTTGGTAATAACAGACTTGTTGATTTAGCAGATGACTTCTATAAAAATGCAGGCGAATATTTGTTTATTGATGAAATACATAAATACACTGACTGGTCTCGTGAATTAAAAAATATTTACGATTCATTTCCTGCCTTAAAGGTTGTATTCACTGGTTCTTCTGTGCTTGATATACTGAAAGGATCTGCCGATTTAAGTCGTCGTGCAATTATTTATAAATTACAAGGACTCTCATTTCGTGAATATTTGAAATTCTTTCATGATTATGATACAGAAGTTTATTCATTACAACAAATAATTGCTAACGAAGTGAAGCTTACAAATATACAACATCCGCTACCACTGTTTAATGACTATTTGAAACGCGGATACTATCCTTTTGGAACCGAAAGTGAAATGAATTTGCGTTTGGGGCAAATCATTGTACAAACACTGGAAACAGACATTCCCCAATATGCAAACCTGAATGTAGGTACCAGTCGTAAACTTAAACGGTTACTTTCTATTATTGCTGAAAGTGTTCCATTTAAGCCTAATTTTTCCAAAATAGCAGAAATAATTAATGTGAGCCGGAATTCTTTGGACGATTATTTTTCATATATGGAAAAGGCAGGCCTAATCGGGCAGTTACGTAACGAAACGAGCGGTATTCGCGGATTAGGGAAAGTTGATAAAGTGTATTTAGATAATACAAATATTATTTTTAACCTGGTTGGGGATAAATCAAATACAGGAAATATAAGAGAAACTTTTTTCTATAATCAAATGCGGGTAATGAATGATGTAATATCTTCAAAACAAGCTGATTTTGTAATAGATAATTATACGTTTGAAGTTGGTGGGAAAAACAAGCAGCAGAAACAGATTGAGAAAGACGATAAGTCATTTGTGGTGAAAGATGACATTGAATTTGGTTACCTCAATGTAATACCACTTTGGGCTTTTGGATTTAATTACTAGAAGAACCAAGATGAAAGATAATCATAACCTGGTTTTACTTAAAGACATTTTCCGGAACGGTAAAGAAACCGGAATTAAATTTTGTGGAGACGTTTAGTTACTATGAAAAGAAAATACCCGATCCACGGATGGTTAGGATTATTTCTGGTTCTCATATTTTGGTTCTTGAACTGGAATATTAAGGGGCTAAGGACTCATTGGATGTTTTTCCCGCTTTGGCTGGGATTTTTACTTGCTGTTGATGGCCTTGTATTCAAACGCAAAGGAACCTCCCTTATAAGCAGAAGCTTAAAAGGATTTATTCTTCTGTTCGTGCTGTCTGTCCCCTTATGGTGGTTATTTGAGCTTTTTAATGAAGTGCTGCAAAATTGGAACTATGAAGGCCGGGAATATTTCAGCGACACAGCATATGCATTATATGCTTCACTAAATTTCAGCATCGTATTGCCGGCTGTATTTGAATCAGCAGAACTTGTGTCAACGTTTAAATGGCGGGACTTTAGGCCACATTGGGAAACCGGGCACCGCCTTCCGATGATATTTTTTGTTTCCGGCTGGATTATGCTGTTCCTGCTATTGGTATGGCCTGAAATATTCTTTCCTTTGGTATGGGTGTCAGTCTATTTTATAGT
>CAZJGI010000211.1:0-3596 GCA_964545315.1 uncultured Prolixibacteraceae bacterium | reverse complement strand
ATAGCAAGACATCGTTTACACTTTGCTGCTATTTATAACATAGATTATATTATACATTTTAATTGTATAAATATAGCAAGACATCGTTTACATTTTATTTTAGTTCTTTGAAAATTTTAGAACTTCCTATTTCAATTTAAAACTTGAAACATGGAAGAAATTAATAAGCGTAAAGAAGCAATTGACCTCTGGCTAAAAGGAAAAAAGATCAAAGAGATTAGCTTAAAACTTAACCGTTCCAGACAATGGGTCCACAAATGGATTAATCGTTATAATGCAAGTCCTGATCATGAATGGTTTAAATCATTTTCAAGATCACCAAAAACGAATCCTAAAGTAATAACTCAAGAACTTGAAGAGCAAGTAATTAATTTTAGAGAAAAACTTTGTGGGCAAAAATACTCTCAAACCGGGGCTACAAGTATCCAATATGAGTTTTATAAGTCAGGGATAGAGCCACCACCTGTTTGGACTATTAATCGGATATTAAAACGCAACAATTTGATATTTAAAAGCCTTGAAAAAACTAAAAGGAGCGTTGCATATCCAAATCTTTATTTTTCTTGCCATCAAATCGATCTGGTTGGGCCTCGATACCTTAAAGGTGGATTCCGTTATTATTTATTTAACCTTATTGATATTGAAACTCATTTTGCTATGGTTTGGCCGGTATTAGGGAAAAGTGCTGATCATTTAATACAAGGCATCATTACATTTTGGCGGGACTTTGGGTTCCCCGATTGTCTTCAAATGGACAATGAGTTGGCATTCAGAGGAAGTAACCGCCATCCACGAGCTTTAGGCATAATACTACGGTTTATACTTTCTCAAGGTGTCATTCCGCTTTTTATTCCACCTGCTGAGCCTTGGAGGAATGGTATTATAGAAAAGTTCAATGATATCAGTCAATCGAAATTCATTACCAGTCAGCTATTTGATAATTTTGAGCAATTAAAAGGTGAGGCTGTTAATTTTTCATCCTTTCACAATCAAAATCATCGATATTCAACCCAGGGGAATCGAACACCTAACGAAATGATCCGGTATATGTTGCCGCCGATTAAGCTGTCAAAAAAATTTATTTTACCAGAAATAATCCCATTGGAAGAAGGATCAATTATTTTCATCAGATTCATCAGAAGTGATTTGAAAATTGTAATTCTGGGAACGACTTTTCAAGTTAAAAAAGAATTGATGTACAGCTATGTGGTTGCTGAGTTAATTATCCATATTCATACGTTACTAATAAAACAGGATAATATAGTCCACCATAGATTCTATTTTGAAATGCCGGTCAATTTACAATAAGACAAGTGTAAACGATGTTGTGCTATTTTGCGTTCCTTAAACGGCGCGCACCACATGTGGTGCAAATTATCTTAAGTGTAAACGATGTTGTGCTACAAGATGTCAAAGAACTGTAAACGATGTATGCTATTTTTAATTTACTTAAAAGTGTAAACGATGTTGTGCTATACGACAGCTAATTGATAAATACCAATGAAACGAGCATCCCGATTTCAATCGGGACAAAAAAGAATGATTAAAATTTTCTTGTGAGAGTGAGGAACGAACGGTTTCATTGCTTCTCAAGTTTTTAATTAATTTATTTTCAAATATTTACAAAATTTTAAACCAATGAAGGTTGATGTATTGCTAGGTCTGCAATGGGGTGATGAAGGAAAAGGAAAAATTGTAGATGTCCTTACTCCCCGTTATGATGTAATAGCCCGTTTTCAGGGAGGCCCTAATGCAGGCCACACACTGGAATTCAATAATGTTAAACAGGTGCTCCATACAATTCCGTCAGGCATCTTCAGGGAAAATAAAATAAATATTATAGGTAACGGAGTAGTAATTGACCCTGTTGTCTTTAAAAAAGAGATCGATTCCATTAAAAAACTGGGCATTGACCTGACTCAAAATCTCTACATCTCAAAAAAAGCTCACCTTATACTGCCAACACACCGTATAATTGATATGGCATCGGAACAGAGCAAGGGAGAAACAAAGATAGGTTCTACACTTAAAGGAATCGGGCCGACATATAAAGATAAAATAGGACGGGAAGGTTTAAGGGTAGGTGATTTACTGAATAATTTCAATGAAAAATACGAAGAGCGTGTATCCTGCCACAAAAAATTGCTTGAGCATTTTTTCAAATTTGATTATCAGCAGGTATTAAATGACTGTGAGAAGGAATGGTTCGAAGGAGTGGAGGTACTTAAGTCATTCCGGATAATCGACAGTGAGCATTTTATAAATGACCTGTTAAATAATAACAAACCGGTTCTTGCTGAAGGTGCACAGGGGACACTTCTGGACATTGATTTCGGCTCCTACCCTTTTGTAACCAGTTCAAATACTATATGTGCAGGGGCCTGTACAGGACTGGGACTGGCACCACAAAAGATCGGCAGGGTATTCGGAATTTTCAAAGCTTATTGCACTCGTGTGGGCATGGGCCCTTTCCCAACTGAACTGTCCGACGCAACAGGAGATAAAATGAGAGATGCCGGAAATGAATATGGCTCAACAACTGGCCGGCCACGCAGATGCGGGTGGTTAGACCTGGTTGCACTAAAATATGCTGTAATGCTCAACGGCGTAACAGAGCTGATAATGATGAAAGCTGATGTATTGGATGACTTTGATACTATTAAAGTATGTACAGGCTATGAAACAGACGGAAAAACAATTGACTACTTCCCGTTTGAACTTAACGACAACGTTAAACCCGTCTATATCGAACTGCCGGGATGGAAAACCAGTCTTGCAGGGATAAAAAATGAAAATGACTTTCCTCCGGAATTGAAAAGTTATATAAACTTCATCGAGCAACAGATTAAAATACCTGTTTCAATTGCTTCTGTCGGGCCCAACAGGGAACAGACAATTTTTTTAAACCAGGATTGATTACCAGAAAACTTTGATAAGCAAAAATATTAATGAAATTTACAAGCGGACATTGGGGACTATATACTGATTTCTATGAGTTGACCATGGCCCAGGGTTACTTTTGCGATGGCAGGAAAGATGAGCGTGCTGTATTTAATTATTTCTTCCGCAGCAATCCATTCGGGGGAGGATTTACAGTTTTTGCCGGATTGCAGGATTTCCTGGATATGCTTGAAAATTTCACATTTGACACCTCTGACATAAACTTTCTCAGATCCTGCGATTTTGACATAAATTTTCTTGAATACCTCAAAGATTTTAGGTTTTCAGGAAATATCCAAAGTATGAATGAAGGTGAAATAGTCTTTCCTAACGTTCCCATAATGCAGGTTGAGGGTAATATTATTGAAGCGCAGCTTATCGAGAGTTTTTTACTGAATATACTGAATTTTGAGTCTTTGATAGCAACAAAGGCATTCCGCGTAAAGCTGGCCTCAGGTGATAAAATATTTTCTGATTTCGGATTGAGAAGGGCTCAGGGACTTGGTTCTCTTCAGGCAAGCAGGGCTACATTTATTGGAGGTGCTTCCTCAACTTCTAACGTTCTGGCAGGTAAAATTTACGGAATCCCTGTCACTGGCACCCAGGCGCATTCATGGATTCAAAGTTTTAGCAGCGAATCAGAAGCATTCAGGTCA
>CAZJGI010000210.1:2418-3602 GCA_964545315.1 uncultured Prolixibacteraceae bacterium | reverse complement strand
TCTGAATGGAGCGAAGCGGAATGAAGAATCTCCTGAACCGGGGCACTGCCACTATGTGGGAGATCCTTCACTGCGTTCAGGATGACAATGAGGGGGGTATTCTATTTGAATAAAGACAAGATTTCCTCTTTGGTAATTTCCTGTAGCGGATTATTTGAGTTAATAAATTTATCAGCCAATGAGCTTTTTCTGTTCTGTAGTTGCTGTATCTTCTCCTCAATTGAATTCCTCGTAATAAAGCGATAAACAAAAACATGTTTATTTTGCCCTATCCTGTGTGCCCTGCTGATAGCCTGCATCTCAGCTGCCGGATTCCACCATGGATCAATAATAAATACGTAATCGGCACTGGTAAGATTTAATCCCACCCCACCCGCTTTTAAGGATATCAGAAAAATTCTGTTGTCAGGATCATCCTGAAACTCCTTTATTATGTCTCCACGATTTACTGAACTTCCTGTAAGAATGGAATGCTTCCATTTATTCCTCTGAATGCCTTTTCTTAAAAGTTCCAAATGTTTTACAAATGAAGAAAATACCAGCACTTTATGATTTTCAGCAACTACGTTTTCAAGCATTCTGAATATCTCTTCATATTTTCCTGATTTGATATCCTGAAAATCATCCAGCATTTCAGGGTGGTTAGCCAGTTGTCTCAGCCTGGAAAGTCCTGTTAAAATGATCATCGATGCGTTTTTTACACCCTCCCGTTCTATGTCAGCCAATATTGAATTCCGGATAATTGATTTCTCCGTTTCATAAGTAGTGAACTGTTTTTCACTCATTTCGCATATTACCACCTGCTCCATCACAGGAGGTAAATCACGTGCAACTTCCTCTTTTGTACGTCTCAATATAAATGGACGTATAAGAATCCGGAGTTTTTCCTGTTGATCACTATCGTTATGTTTTTCAATAGGCGTAATAAAAAAACGACGAAAAAACGGCTGGTTTCCCAGAATACCTTTATTCAAAAAATTCATTTGTGCCCACAAATCCGACAGCGAATTCTCAATGGGTGTCCCTGTTAGTACAAGTCTGTGGGCACCTTTAAGTTTCATAACCGCCTTGTAGGTTTTGGAGGAAGGATTTTTAACATATTGGCTTTCATCAAGTATAATGTAATGAAAATTTATTCCTCTTAACATCTCAATATCATTCCTTATTGTACCATAGGTTGTTAA
>CAZJGI010000210.1:0-2318 GCA_964545315.1 uncultured Prolixibacteraceae bacterium | reverse complement strand
GATTTTCAGCAATAAAGTTATTGTCTGCAATGTTTTACCAAGTCCCATGTCATCCGCCAGACATCCGCCAAAACCATTTTTGTATAATCCAAACATCCAACGGAAACCTTCTCTCTGATAACCTCTCAATTGTGCATTTAAACCATCCGGCAACTTAACATTCTCCACTGATCCGGATAATTCCCTTAACTTGTTTAAAACAGTCTCATTTTCAGGTCTCAGGATAGTGTGGATAAGCGAATAATGATAAGGTGCAAATTGCAGTTTATCTCCCCGGCTTTTTGCAAATGGTAAAATACTTTTATACTTCGAAAACCACTCTTTTGGAATTATTGCAATCTCCCCGTCAGGTAACTCAAATTCACGAATATCATTTAAAATATAGTGTTTAAGCTTTGTAAAGGGAAAACTGAATGATCCAAAGGTAACCGTGCAATATACATCGAACCAGTCTTCTGACGCTTTGGTATCAATTTCCAGATATTGTCTGCCGGTAAAGTATCTCTTTTCAAGTTTTCCCTCTCCGACAAAAATATTGGTTGCCTCAAATTCTGTCCTGTGATCATTTAACCAGTTGATCAGGAAATATAATACCTCCTGATTATCAATAAGTTCAATTCCTGGCAAAGAATAAAATCCATCCTGTTCTTTCAATCCTGACTCTTTCAGCTTTGCAATAATCCCATTCTCCCATTCAATGTCCCTGCTAATTTTATTGAACTGATAATTGTCGTTGATTTTACAGTATTTTACCACTATTTGCTTTCCTGTACCGGGAATAAAGTATTCATCATCATAATAGAACCTTAAAGCAATGCACGGTTCATACCGGAGGTTCATTTCCAGATTAATTACAGCTCTCCTTTCCGTACCCTTTTCTACAATATCAAATCCTCTGGCATGTACTTCGTAATCCCTTATGGTTTTTCTGATAAAGCCTGAATAATATTTATCTTCAACTGACCCGGGAATTAACAGATATTCCTTTGTTAAAAAAGGTCGAATTTTTTTTGCATCAAATTTTTCAAATGGTATTAATTTGTTCTGATAATAAAGAATGCAAGGATCAACAGCTATAATTTTAATATTTTTATTAAAAAGCGGGAACTCTTGTTCTTTTAAAAATATTTTTAATCTGTAACGTGTTTGATCCTCCAATTTTTCGTAGAAAAAAACCGGCTTTGCAAAGGAATTTAATACCTGCACTTTGTCTTCATCATAAATATTTGAATATTTTACCTCCCTGTGAAATACTTTAATATCTTTTGACATTAATATTTTTATAACATCAGAAAGGCATTTCCATACGTATGGAAATATCTGTTTATTCATTAACCCAGGTTCCAGTTCCGAATAAAAATCAGAAACTTTCGTATGACGTGAATACTTTTTCATCAGTCTTCTGTCACTATATCTTTCAATGATTTTTACCAACCTGATTTCATCATCACTCAACTGAAGTGCATCATTATTAAGGTCTTCCCCTGTCAACAGCCTGATGATTGAAAAAAATTTTTCATTCTTCTGTAACAGGGATGGCTGCAAAATATATCCGATGTATCTGTGCTGTGTTAATAATATTGCAAATTCGGTATTAATCATACAAAGTTTTAGTATAAAAGACTCCAAATATAAGTCCTGAATCTCAATTAGGGAAAATATTTATTTACCTTTACAAAAAAATATAACTATGGAAGAATTATTTATAAAGGAAATTAAGATTTCAAAACCTGTTACTTTATCTGAGGCAGAACACCTTCTGGAGCAACACTCTGTTTCAAATTCTATTACTACTCTTAACTGGAAAGATTTCAGTTACCGGCCTGAAGTTAAATTCCGGATTGCACATGTCAATAATGAAATATGGCTTAAATACTATGTTAAAGAAAAATATGTAAAAGCTGTGGAAACACGTACAAATGGTGATGTTTATAAAGATTCCTGTGTGGAATTTTTCGTTGCTCCCAAAGGTAAAAAGTATTATAATTTTGAAATTAGTTGCATAGGTACAATACATTTGGCTTATGGACGGGGACGTCACAACAGGGAATTTGTTGATCCTGAAATAATTGCTAAGATAGAGAGGGTATCAACCTTGGGGAACAAACCTTTTGAAGAAAAAACAGGAAATTTTGAATGGGAATTAATGGTTCGAATCCCTCTGGAAGCGATGGCTTACAGCAAAATTAAATCGCTCAAAGGAGTCAAGGCTACTGCCAACTTTTATAAATGTGGAGATGATACATCCCTTCCCCACTATGTCACATGGAATCCTGTAAAAACAGAACAACCCGATTATCACAGACCTGAATTTTTCG
>CAZJGI010000209.1:0-3669 GCA_964545315.1 uncultured Prolixibacteraceae bacterium | reverse complement strand
TGGGCTATTTTAAAAACGAAGCCAACTCCAGCTATGCCCACATGCTGCTGAATACTACTGGTGACAGGGATAACGATTACATTATTGCCAAAGTGGACAGTTTCTGTTTCAACCATATCCCGGATGCCGATATCCGCGTGAACCGGCTGACCGGCGCAGGCGCTTCCGGCACACCGGTCGAAATCAGAATATCGGGCAGTGACCCTGAAAAACTGGCCATTATTTCAGAAGATGTGAAAGAGAAGTTGGTGACCATCGATGGAGCTAAAAATATTACCGACGACTGGGGACCGAAAATCAAAAAACTGATGGTGGATATCCATCCCGGGAAGGCACAACGCGCCGGGTTAACCAATATGGAAATTGCCCTGGCGCTGAATACCGGATTGTCGGGAATGAAAATAGGTGACTTTTTTGAAACCGATGAACAGATTCCTATTTTTCTGAAAAATGAAAATAGCGACGAGCATGACATCGAAACGGTACAGGCATTTACTATTTATTCATCGGCCCGTGACCAGAACGTGCCGCTTTCCCAGGTAGCCGATGTAAAGGTTGACTGGCAATTTGGTAAAGTGATTCGTAAAGACTTAATACGAACTATGACTGTGGGTGCTCACCTGGAAACCGGTTATACCGCTTCCGATATTTTTGAGGCCATCGGTCCGTGGCTGGACACCCAAAAATCAGATTGGAATTTGGGTTACGATTATGAATTGGGTGGAGAAGATGAAGACAAAGCTGAAAACCTGGGGGCTATTTTTGCCAATCTGCCCCTGGCATTTTTTATCATTGTGCTGCTGCTGGTCCTACAGTTTAACTCGGTACGCAAGGCTACCATCATTGTGCTTTCCATTCCGCTGGGAATGATAGGTGTGGTGGCCGGTTGGTTTATCGGCGGTTCATTTGTGAGTTTCTTCGGTGTGCTGGGAGTTATTGCCCTTGCCGGAATTGTGGTGAATAACTCTATTATTCTCATCGACCGGATTGATGTGGAAATAGCAGAAAACCCTGATGTGGACCGGCGCGATGCCATTCTAAAGGCAGCCAACAACCGGTTCAGGCCTGTTATTCTAACCACACTGACCACCTCCATGGGTATGTTACCGTTGTGGTTTTCGGGCGATTTACTGTGGGAGCCGCTTACCCTGGCTATTATTTTCGGGTTGTTTTTTGCCACCCTGATTACACTGCTGTTTGTACCTGTGCTGTACCGCCTGTTTTTCAAGGTGCCATTTAAAGATTATGTATTTAACAGCGAAATTTTGCACCAAAAAGAATTAGCAGAATCATAGAATTTTAGGAATTGAAGTGTGAAAAAAATAAAAACATATTTGTTGGTTGGGTTTGTCTGGTGTGCCGGCATGGGAAATTTGGAAGCACAGACGGAGGATTTTCCGGTTACAGAAAATTCGTTTTTCAAATCCATCCGGGCCAACCAGACTGAAAGTTACGTAACCTTCAGCCAAGGAATCGGGAATGTGGAACCGCTGATTTTCGAAGCGTTGATAGCTCCCTACTTTTTGCTGCGAACCAGCCGCGATGCAAAATGGGGGGCAACCATTTCAACTGTTATTCTGATGCGGATGTATGCCGAAGAATCATTTCCGGTTCGAACGCCCAGTTACATGCCTGAAATCAGTTTTTACCATCAGCTCAACAAAGCCGGAGATGAAAAGGTTAAGTACCTTTTTCTGAACCTTACCCATCATTCCAATGGTCAGGATGGAGATTTTTTTAATGAGGACGGCAGTTTCAATACGGTGTCCGGTGATTTTTCAACCAATTATCTTGAGCTCGGGCTTTTCCTGAATCAAAATGTAGTACCTTTTTCCAATACCAACGAATACTTTAAAACTTCGCTCGAGTACCACATCAATGTAAAAAGGGCCGGCGAACTGGAAGGTCGTTACAGTTTTATCCGCTGGCACAATAATTTGCGGATTTCCAGGTTTCCATTGTATAAAAATACTTCCAAAAAGTTGGTATTTGATAAAAATCCAGCAGTGCAAACCCGGCTCGAAACAACCTGGCTGTTTGGTAATATCAACGATGCCACCTTTTTCGACCTGAAAGAGCGGTTTAATTTCTCTTTGACTATGGCATACAGGCCTAAATTTCTTTCGGATGTTAGCCTTTTTGCAAACTTTTATAGTGGAGAGGACTATTACAATATGCATTTTTACCGGCGAATCATCGTTTTTAGAATTGGATTGCAGGCCTATTCATTTAAATGAAGTTTTTTTTTTGAGATCCTAATAAATTTTTGCTTTTTAAATCTCCTAGGAATAACTACAAACACAAGTACCCAAAGCATAGGCAGGTAAATACATGTTATTTCGGCTGTAGTATTTGGGTTATAAACATAAATTGCATTACCGGTTCCTGACTGGTTGATTGAAAATGCAGCATCAGTTCCACTATAATCACCTGAACTGTTTCTCACTACAGCCTGATAGTTAAATCCGGCAGGAACCTGTGCCTTAATTGTAACCAGGCACAAAAAGAACACAAACTAAAAAGTAAGTCTTTTAACAGATTAAATTTTTATAATTTATTAAACTTTTACACACCCTGTTTAGGGAAAGAGAAGTGTATATATATCAACATCTTACAATTAATTCACACTAATGACAGATTATCCTGAACTGCAACGACTTTATAAGTTTTACGGATTTTTTTAAATACCAGGAAAGTTTTTTTTAATAGTAAACACATAAAATAAAAACACCAATTAAGAATTAAAAATCAACGCATTTCATATTGTATTCCGACCTATTTACCAGTTGAATTTTTCCTTTCTATCAACAAATTCGCCTGTACCATTGCTATTTATAGACTGGTTTGATAAATATGGGATTAATTATCAATGGGGTAAACATTATCATTTCGGTTCACATCAGGGATTTCAATTTTATCACTCAAAACTATTTTTGTTATGTTTTTAGTTAAATCTGCCTTCAATTTAACAAGTTCATTGCCATTTTGCCATACTTCGGCAGACCTGTATATCTCTTTATGAGAGCCATCCTTATAATCAATCTTAAGATGTACTGGAACAGGGAGTATTCTCATTTTTTTTATAGTAATTATATTGCCTTCCACATTATCAATTGACAGGTCAGGGTAACCAAATTCAAAAAACCAGGGCTTCCAGAACCAGTTAAGATTTTTACCGGAAATATCATTAAAGGTATTGAAGAGGTCATGGGGTATTGGCCGCTTTCCCTCCCACCTGATAATAAATTTTTTTTAGACATCTTTTAAATAAATGTTTACCAAGAAAATCCTCCATAATAATAAATGCATAAGAGGGACGGTAATAAGCAGTTTGAACAATAAGATCCCAACTGTATAGAACAGAAGAGGTGAAAGGTGGTATATCGTTGAAACGACCGGAATAGACATCTAACGGATGTTTGTTTTCCCAAACATCGAATTTTTTCAATTTTAATAAATCTCTCATTATTGCTAGTTCAAAAAAAGTTGTTAATCCTTCTTCCAGCCAAAGGAACTGTGCTTCATTTATGTTTACATGGAAGGGCAAATAGTTATGAGCCAGTTCATGTGCAAACATCGATAAATTTAAAGTATCTTCAGTATGAAATGCATAATTAGTTCTACTTTAACACATTTTTGATTTTGAATAACAGTAACTTATATCAGCTT
>CAZJGI010000208.1:0-3686 GCA_964545315.1 uncultured Prolixibacteraceae bacterium | reverse complement strand
GGAGTGACATGCTGATCCTGCTGATATGTTCACTTTACCATCCAATAATGATGTCAACGAATGTGCTTCTATGCTTTTAAAAGCAATACTCAATGTATTTGGCAGACAATTCTGTAAATCGGAATTAATAGTGATGGCATCGTTTAATTTCCTCGATAATCCCTCTAAAAGTTTTTGCCGCATCATATGCATATGCCTGTATTCACTTTCATGGTTTTCTTTAGCAAGTTCACAAGCTTTCCCCAATGCAACGATATAAGGAACATTTTCAGTTCCCGGTCTTAATCCCCTCTCCTGTCCTGCCCCGAAAAGCAGATTTTTCAGCCTGACCCCTTCTCTGATATATAATGCGCCTATTCCCTTAGGTGCATAAATTTTATGACCTGCTACAGATAAAAGGTCAACACCAAATTCATCGACATTAATGGCAAGCTTACCGGCAGACTGGGCAGCATCAGTATGAAAAATAATATTATTCTTCTTTGCTATCAGGCCGATCTCTTTTATCGGCTGTACAGTACCAACCTCATTATTAGCGTGCATAATAGTAATCAGAACAGTATCAGGCCTGATTGCCTTTTCAACCTCTTCCGGATCAATCTTTCCTGTAATATCAACAGGCAAATTGGTAATTTTGTACCCTTGCCCCTCAAGGAATTTACAAACATTGGCCACTGACGGATGCTCAACTTGAGAGGTAATGATATGCTTCCCTTTTCCGGCACAAGAAAAGGCAGCTCCCTGAATAGCATAGTTATTCGATTCTGTACCACCACTTGTAAAAATAATCTCATCAGCCTTTGCCCCTATCAATGAAGCTACTTGTTCCCTGGCTTTCTCTACTACTTTTTTATTATGCCTTCCAATAGTATAGCCGCTGGAAGGATTCCCGAAATGAGTGTACAGGTAGGGTAACATCTCATTCAATACCTCAGGAGCTACAGGTGTTGTGGCATTATAATCAAGATACACTTCAGTCTTATTCATTGGATTTAATTTTTAATTCAACTCACTCCTGCCCTGCTGCTTTACTTTCCATTCAGGGTATCCCTCGTCAAGCCTTCTTACTTTAAATCCGTTGTCATGAAGAATTCTTACAGCCTCGTCAGCCAATACACAAAACGGACCCCGGCAATATACAATGATCTCCTTATCCCTGGAAAAAGTCTTTAAGCACGATATTAGCTGATCTATCGGGACTGACATTGCATTTTTGATATGGCCTGACATAAACTCAGCAGCAGGGCGGACATCGAGCAGCATTACATTTTTTTTATTCACCATAGATTCCAGCTCATCTAAACTAACCGAGTTAAGCGAATTACAGGTTTCACGCTGCAGATGAAGATTCTTCTCCAGTTCAGCAATCTCACTGACAGCATATTTAGTTATGTAATGGTATAATTTAAGGAAATTGTCATTAATCAATGAATAGAAAACATGATGTCCGTCTTTTCTGGACTTTACAATATTATTATTCTTCAATATCTGAAGGTGTTGAGAAGCGTTAGCAAAGGTCAGGCTGGTTGTTTCCACAACTCCTTCAACGCTTTTTTCTCCCTGGGCAAGCATTTCAATGATCTCGAGCCTTGCAGGATTGGCAATAGCTTTCATCATTTTCGAAAGCCCGCTGTACATGATATCTTTAAACTCCCTGCTTTTCATTATTTACAATCTGTAAGAACAAAAATACAGAAATACTTCAAGTATTCAATAGAATTATTGAATAATTAAAAAAATCAAATTCTTAAGAGTGTTAAAATATTGCAGGGCATTTAAACTTAATATCACAACTTCCTAATTAATCATTTGAAAACAAAAGAAATATTAACAAAATGTTTATTAATATATTGATTCTTTATTGACATAAGTAAAAAAATTTTTAACTTGAAAGCTCGAATTTAAAATCTCTTTAAAACCATTAATAATGAGTACTGCCAAAAACATCAAACTGCTGACTGTGAACTTTGATTTGGAACTGGAATTCAATGATATTCACCGTTTTAGAAGTGCAATAATAGAGACCACCCGGCGAAAAAATGATCTGTTTCACAACCATTCTGAAAAAGGATCCATTTATCGATATCCACTCATTCAGTACAAACGGCTCGATGGGAAAGCAGCGCTGCTATGCATTGAAGAAGGCATTGAGGGTATTCAGGATTTTTTCACTGTTACTGACTGGAAGCTTGATACAGGTAACGGGCAGAAATCCATCAAAGTAGAAAGCCTGAAGGTGAAACAGCATCGTATTGGAGTTTGGAAAAAACATTTTCGTTATTCACTCACTCGTTGGTTACCACTAAATCAGGAGAATTACAGGAAATATCACCAGTTAGAGGATTTAGGTCAAAAAATTACGCTTCTCGAAAAAATATTACTGGCGAATATCTTAAGTTTTTTACAAGGGATAAACCTGTATGTAGCAGAAAAGATTGAAACAAAGATCACAGAAATTTTATTACAGCGATTAGAGCATTACAAAGGACAGGAAATGCAGGCATTCAACATAAAATTTACAACCAACATATCCCTGCCTGACTATATTGGCCTTGGCAAAGGCAGCAGCAGTGGTTTTGGGGTGGTTAAAGAAGATTCCAATAAAAAATAACATAGAATGACAAAAACCAAATTTCTTTATGGAGCCGCGGTTCAAGGTATCCAGAGCTTCATTTTTCAAACTAACAAGCTTAGCGAAATTGCTGGTGCAAGTGAACTGGTAGAACAAATTTGTACAAGTCTGTTTGCAAAAGTAATTGGCAGCAATGTAAATGATTTGGCAAAAGATACTAACGCCATTGTTACCGCCGCCGGAAATATCAAGTATGTGTTCGAAGACGAAGAACAATGCAAAAAACTGGTTTTGAAATTTCCAAAAACAGTTATGGAATTTGCTCCGGGAATTGCACTTAGCCAGGCGGTGGTAGCAGTTGAAGGCGAAATCGAGAAGGAACACATTGATGAGCTGGAGCGCCGGTTGTGGGTACAGCGTAACAAACCCTTGCGATCTTTTGATGTTGGATTAATGGCCATGAACCGTTCACGGAAAACAGGCTTGCCGGCTTTTGAGTATGACCAGAAGAAAAAAGAATTTCGTGATAAAGGTATAGTCCTTAAAAATTCTGCCATTGGGTCAGAAGATAAGGAATCACCAGTTTATGGGCGAATAGTTGAGAACTTCTTTGGAAAGGGCACCAAAGTCAAACTTGCACTTGACTTCAAAAAAATAACCCATTCAAAATCTAAAAATTACAGATGGATGGCTGTTATTCATTCCGATGGAAACAATATGGGAATTGCTATCCAGAAGCTGGCATATGCCACACATAATTTGCAAGGACAAAAATTTATTGAAGTATTTCGTAAATTTTCCCTTGAGCTTGATAAATCAACAGTTGATGCTGCCAAAGAGGCCTATGACAAATTAAGCAAAAATAAAAGCTTCAAGGCAACATATCCGCCTTTCCGACCAGTTATAATTGGCGGTGATGATTTAACCATTGTTTGTCGGGGCGATTTGGCATTGGAATTTACAATACTTTTTCTTGAAAACTTCAAAAAGAAAACTAAAGAAAATTTCAGTCAATTGCCGGTGAACATTGATTTCTTGAAAGATGGACTAACCGCATGCGCAGGTATAGCTTACATTAAGGAGAGTTATCCCTTCCATTATGGCTACCATCTTG
>CAZJGI010000207.1:0-3815 GCA_964545315.1 uncultured Prolixibacteraceae bacterium | reverse complement strand
AAAACGGATAAAATTTTTTAATCTTCATACGGTATTGCGTACTTAATAACATGACAATACCACAGATGTTGACCCCCCTGATATCAGAATGAAAAGTATTTTGCAAAATTCTGACCGCAATGTATACCTGTTCTTGTTCCAAGAAGACACGGATTCCTGAGGAAAGTGGACAGACAGCCGGTTTAATATGGACATTAATTCTTGCTGAAAACGGACAGCGCTATTCCAGGAACCATCCATCACCTATTTTTCCTAATTATTTTATTTCGATTGAATTATAACGTAAATCAAAGATCTAACGAAAAAATGCCAAGACAAAGGATCAATGTAGAAAGCCTGGAAAATATTATGGTGTTGATGAACCAGTTTTTGGATACATGGATGTATTTAAAATAATCCTCTGAATACTCAAATAATGCGATCGTTTTACCATTCTTATTGTATAATGATTTTTTCAGTATACACGTAATTGCCATCTGATATTTTAAATTAATATATTTAGCATATAAATCAGTAATTTTGTAGTAAACAGTAAAATATAAAATGAGGACTGAAATAAGTGTTGGGGTATTAGATTTTTTTGTTTTTCTTACTGTCTTTCAGGCAATTTATATTTCTTTTTTTATAATTAGGAATGGAAGAACGTATAGCAAAGCAAATATTTACCAGGGTCTTTTCCTTTTATCTTTTGCCCTTCTGGCATTTGAAGAATTTCTTAATAATACCGGTTATATAACAAAGGTGCTGTGGTTAACCAGTTTTAGCCAACCTTTAAATTTCTTTCTTGGTCCATTTTTCTATTTATATATTTCATATAGCTTAAACCCAGACAAAAAAAGAAAAAATTGGGTACACTTCATCTTTCCTGTTTTTTGGCTTTTTTATATTGGTTTTTATCTTGCTCAACCCAATGAGGTTAAATACAATTCATATATTAGCCTGAAACATCCTGACTGGGAACAGGTCAAGGCAATCACGAAATTTTCTGAAGATATACTGGGTATAAGACAATACTGCAACCAACTTTCTATTATTTCATTAATTGCTTACAACGTTGCTTCATTAATTGAAATCCTTAGAAAGCTTAAAAAACTCAACCTTTCCTTTTTCAGTGTAAAAATCCCGGTAATTGTATCTGTCCGGAACAGTTTTCTACATTTCTTTCTGGTTGCATTAGTGTATAGTGTTTTAAAAGTAATTTGGGGGATGAATAGTGATGTTGGAATGATTGTAGTATGTTATTGATTCATCGTTTTTGTATGGAACGACCACTAATAACAGTGGGGACTTTAGCTTCAATGCCCGGTCAGGTAAGTGTTTTCTTTCAATATCGATGATTGGATTTCAAAAGCAATTAATTTCAATTGAAATTTTCAATGACGCCACCATTATTTTAGAGCCGGTTATTCTTAAAGAAGATACTTTAGATATAGACGAAATAGTAATAGTGGGTAAAAAAAATGTTATTGAATTTGAGGCAGGTAAAACGGTTGTGGTCCCTAATACTTCTATTCTTACTTCAAAGGGCAATACACTGGAGGTGTTAAAAAGTATTCCCGGGCTTATAGTTAACGATGATGGAACAATTTACCTGAATGGGGAGAAAGGAGTAAATGTGCAAGTCAACGGAAAAGATACCTATCTTTCAGGCATTGCCTTGGCAAATCTTTTAAAGTCAACTGCTGCAACTTCGGTTGAAAAAATTGAAATTTTGACAAGTCCATCGGCAGAATATGATGCTTCAGGGAAAGCAGGTGTCATTAATATCCGGTTGAAAAAATTAACTATACAAGGTATTACATTTGCGTCGAGCATTAATTACCAGCAAGGTAATGACGGAAGAAGTGATATATGGGTTCGTACCACATTTCGGAAGAAGAAAGTTGGGTTTAGTGTTGATTATTTTCACTATCAAGGTGATAAAGCCAAGAAAGGTATTATTTCCCGTGAATATCTACCACTTGGTAATAATACGAATTCTGCTATCAAGACTGCTGATCAAACTGTTGCTTTAACAAACAAGGATAATACGGATAACGTTAAATTCGTTGCCGATTTCGATCTGACAAAACGAATAACTTTGGTAACTTATCTTGGAAGTAACTTTTTTCACCGTAGCATTCCTGGCGTTTCGTATACAACATTTTCTGAAATTAATTCACCTGTAGATTCGGTACTTAAAACAATAACATTTAGCGACTATCGACAAACTACAATTAATAGTAGCATTCAGGCAGCATACAAAAATGAAAATAATTTGGAAGTAAATGCCTCTGTGGATTATCTATCATTTAGCCATATCGAAAACACACTAATGTCAAGTGAGCTTTCCCATACCTCAGCAATGCCTTTTCGAACTGACAGTCTTTGGGGTGATTTGGATGGGGATATTAAAATATTTTCTACTGATAATAATCTTTTGTTGCCTTTAGGTAACAATATGAAAATTCAGGCAGGCTCTAAAATATCCTGTGTATATATTGACAATAGTGCTATTTACACAAATCCCTTCGAAAGCCAAATTGTTACCAATTATAACTATAGTAGTAAATATGCCTATAATGAAAATATCAATGCTGCTTATGTTCAATTTAACGGGAAAATTCGAAAGTGGGGCGTCCAGGCAGGATTACGTGTAGAAAACACTCGAATTAGCGGGGTGACTTTTGATATAAAGGAGGCTGGGCAAGATTCGTCCTATGGTACTAACTATTCCAATATTTTTCCGAATGTCTCTTTACTTTATACTAAAAATGATAACCAAAATCTGTCATTAGTGTACAACCGCCGTATTACCCGTCCCAATTATCGGGATTTAAGTCCTTTTGATTATATGGTTGATGAATATACTGTATCAAGGGGTAATCCGGAGCTTAAAGCAGAATTGACCCATCATCTCGAACTGGCTTATGTTTTCAGAAAGATTTTTCGAACCTCTCTTTACTATACAATTACTAATAATGCCATTTCTACAGGATTTAAAGAACTTGAAAATGGAGGACTTCTAATTATTCCTGAAAACCTGGCGTTGAACAAGCACATTGGCTTAAAGCTGGATGCCAGACGGCTAATAGATTTGAAATGGTGGCAAATGAATGCTGGTATATCCACGTTTTATACAGAAAATAAATGGATTGATATAAATATAAACAAAACAAATACGCAGATCACTCCTCTAATTAATTGCAATAATCAATTTTTTTTTACCAAAGGCTGGAGTGCCCAATTGACAGGTTATTACAACGGAAAGATGTCGTTAGGCCAAATGAAAATCCCTGCAGGTTGGTCGGCTTCAGCGGGGATACGTAAAAAATTACTGAATGATAAATTGCATGTTCATTTATATGGTAACGATATTTTTGCATCGATAAGAGAAAGAGCAACTTTTGAAGGAGGCTCTATCAGAGGATATAGCGATGTTAGATTCGACGAGACATCGGTAGGGATTTCCATTTATTATAATTTTAAAAATGGGCAACAAAAAGAAAGTCGGGAAAAGACTTTGGAAGAAAGTAAAAGAATAAATTTTTAGAATTTTTAACCTGGAGAAAGTTTGTATTTGTTTATTCCAACTCTAATTTTGATTTGTAATTCAGTTTAGTATTGGTGTGCCAGGTAAATTCGGGAGTGCCATGAATTCAGATATGTACTAACAGTCTGTCACGAAAGCCTTAGGGGGTGGTGTGAGAGTTGCTCCGTTGGGCTAAAAAACTCACCGTCCGCCTACTCGATTATGTGTTCGGCTTTCATTTTACCTTTAAGTTAAACGGCATTATTAAGTAATTCCACATTGAAATTTATTTTTGCATCCAATG
>CAZJGI010000206.1:0-3898 GCA_964545315.1 uncultured Prolixibacteraceae bacterium | reverse complement strand
ACCAAGGACACACGGATTTTCAGTCCGTTGCTCTACCAACTGAGCTATGGCACCAAATATAACTTTACTTTTTGTTACTGTTGATTTACGGTTTATTAGCCGTTAATCCTTTTAATTTTGGTCATGCAAAAGTAAACATTTTTTTAAAATCACAAAGAAAATTCTTTTCAAATCAATGTTTAGATAATACTTATAAAATATCTGCTATTTGCTATGAACATTACTTTTACTAATTTTGCAGGCTGATTTGTTATGAGATATGATTGAACCTGATTTTCTGATACATACACTCCCTAATGGAATAAGACTTATCCATAAGCCAACTCATTCCCCGGTTGCTCACATGGGTATACTGATTAACACAGGCTCACGTGATGAGGAACCTTCAGAACACGGGCTTGCCCACTTTATTGAACATTCCATTTTTAAAGGTACAAACAAACGTAAAGCGTTCCATATACTTAGCAGGATTGAAGATGTGGGAGGCGAACTCAATGCATATACCACAAAAGAGGAGACTACACTCTTTGCTACTTTTCTTTCAGAATTTTATGAAAGGACTGCAGATTTATTAAGTGATATACTTTTCAACAGTTCCTATCCGGACAAAGAGCTCAAACGGGAAAAAGAGGTAATCCTGGAAGAGATAAATTCTTATAAAGATTCCCCCTCTGAACTTATTTTTGATGAATTTGAAGAGCTGATCTTTGACGGCCATCCTATTGCGCGCAATATTTTGGGGACAAAAGAGAACATTGTCAGCTTCAACCGTGACTCGATTACCGGCTTCATTGAAAAAAATTATCACACTGACCAAATGGTAATCAGTTCCGTGGGGAAAATAGACTTTAAAGACTTAATAAGACTTACAGAAAAGTATTTTGGCAAGGCTGAACCAAAAAATCGTATTAATGGCCGTAAGAGGTTTGACGGGTACATACCACAAAACAGGGTAATTGAAAAAAATACCTTTCAATCACACTGCATCGTGGGAAATATCGCATGCGATATATTGCATCCCAAACGAATCTCAATGGTTTTACTTAATAACATTCTTGGCGGACAGGCAATGAATTCAAGGCTGAATATGGCATTGCGCGAACGTAAGGGAATGGCCTATAATATTGAGTCAGGTTATACAGCCTATACAGATACTGGCATGTTCAATGTATATTTCGGTACCGACCATGAAAATTTATCCAGGGCAACCGATTTGGTATTTAAAGAGCTTAAACTGGTACGGGAGAAAAAACTGGGTGTACTTCAACTGAGCAAAGCACAAAAACAACTCATGGGTCAAATCGCGATATCAACGGAAAACCATGAAGATTTGATGCTTACGATTGGTAAAAGTTTACTGCTGTTCAATAAAGTTGAACCTGTACAATCAGTATTTAAAAAAATTGAAGCCGTTACACAGAGTGATATTATAGAGATGGCTAATGATTATTTAAAGCAGGAACAGATGAGTAAAATCGTCTACTGCTGACAAATTGCAGATAAATAAGAAGGACATCACAATTGAACAAATCAGAACAATACATATTAGATCATATTGATCAGGAAGACGAAATATTACAGGAACTCTACAGGGAGACAAACCTGAAAGTTCCGGGTGCAAGGATGTTATCAGGGCATCTGCAGGGACAATTACTTACTATGATTTCAAAGATGATCCGGCCTGAAAGAATATTGGAATTAGGCACTTATACAGGGTATTCGGCTATCTGCCTTGCCAAGGGCCTCACAAGGGGAGGAAAACTGATCACAATAGAGAAGGATGATGAGTTGGAAAGTCTTGCTAATAAATACTTTAAAAAAGCCGGCATGGCAAACCAGATAGTTCAGATCATTGGCCCGGCTTTAGACATCATCCCTACATTGGATGAAAATTTTGACCTTGTTTTTATTGATGCGGATAAACGCGAGTATCTTGATTATTATAAATTAGTTTTTGATAAAGTCAGGCCCGGAGGATTTATAATTGCCGACAACACGCTTTGGAATGGCAAAATTCTTGAATCACCGGCGCCACGTGATGCACAGTCAAAAAGTATCATTGAATTTAATGAGTATATAAAAACCGATTCCGGGATAGAAAAAGTCATCCTGCCCCTGAGGGACGGAATGACAATAATAAGAAAAAAACAAACCTTTAAGGCATAGCCTTCATGGCTGCTTTCAATCCTTCAGTAGTAGTATAATATTTAGTTATCATATTAGGTACTTCCCATTCCGGAAGTCTTCCCCACACAAGATACCGTAAATACTTTTCAGTTACCTGGCTGAAATGTGCTTCATGTCCCACTTTATATTTATCAGGAATTTCAACAGTCCAAAGTTTATCCTCCAGTTTTTTAAGCCTGATACCGGGGAACATAACATCCAGGTCTTGATTAACAGCTTTGTCCAGGCCTCCGGCAAAAGTTTCAAGCCCTTTATCGATTGTGGCTTCGATATACAGCACCGGTTTATACCCCTGTTCCTCTCCCTGCTTGATTACCAGGTTGCACATTGAGCCTCTCATAATTGAATAATGAGTGTCGCCTGTACCTTCAGGAGCTTCAAAATTCCATATTACTGAAACTTTAGCATGTACATCTTTAATCTTATAATTGATCTCCCCGTTACTGTATACTTTCAGAACGCCATTCTCAACATCCTTTTTCAGGTAATCCGGATATTCATCCAGCTGAGTGACCGTTTTGAACATTTCAGAAGTAAGTTCTGTTGGCCAGCGGCTGGCTGAAATAATTTCTATATCTTCTTTTTTCAGGGGCACTTCCGGAAATGCTTCCCACTGTATCAGGTCAACCAGGTGTGTTGTAACATCCACGATCCCGTTTCCCTGCTGATTAACGTCGAAGTACCATGGCGGCCTCTTTAAAGGACTGCCTGACACATATTTAAAGAAATGATGCACACTCTCCTTAGTGATAGCCGGTTCTTCCACTGTCCCTTTTTGAAGTGAGCCAAATACTTCCGGAATCTTGGAAAGTTCCCGTTGAAGAATTGTTGTTACTTCATACCTCTCGGTCATAATATCATAAAGGAGTACTCCTTTCTCTTCAGCCACCTGTAAAGCCTGTTCAAGTTTTGGAAATTCCGAAGGTGAAATAACCATAGGCTTATCTGACAATACATTAATGCCTGCTTGAACAGTTCTCAGGATATACTCAGTCTTTTTTGCATTATTGCCCGCAACCACCATAACATTTCCCGGTTTTTCGGATAACATTTTCTCAAGATAATCGGGGCCTTTATAAACAACTGTCTGCCATGATGTAGGATTCTCTGGCCGTTTATTATACCCTTCAATCCTTGCCAGGTGGTCTTCCACTTCAGGTCCTTCAGGGGCATAAACATGAACAACAGGGTCAACCTGATCATACATAGATTTCTGGACCAGGGCAGCATGAAAATGGCCGGGATCAAGTGTCATCAGTTTTACCTCCCCCTTAGCGCCGGTAAACATACCTTCATCTTTTTTCTCTTCGGTTTTTCCTCCTCCGCCGGAACAGGCAGAAAATAATACAATAGCTATCATTGCAATGTAGGATATTCGTTTCATTATAATAAATTTTAATTGACTACCGTGAACGCACACAAAATTATAACTTTTCTATGTTTTAGAGCAACAAAAAGCATTACTTTAATTAAATATTGATGTAATTAGTGCCATAAGGGTACCTCTGCGGGCGGCTCAACATTGAATTAGCCAGATCATTATCAACAAATCTTTCAGCTTTGGGATTCCATTTCAGTACACCCGGAATTTTCATTGCAATATGGCTGATAAGGCAAACTGTACATGCCCGATGCCCAATCTCTGCAGGTGATATTGGTTGTTGACGTGAAATAATGCAGTCAAGCCAGTTCCCATGTTGTTCTTCGCTGA
>CAZJGI010000205.1:0-3948 GCA_964545315.1 uncultured Prolixibacteraceae bacterium | reverse complement strand
TGGTCTGCCAGACAGTCAATTTCTTTCCCTTTATGGTCGCGCCAAAAATATAAATTACTCCTGAGGCCTCTGTTAAATATGGCCTTTAGCAGTTCCGAAAGCACAAAAGTCTCAAAAAGGGAACCAAGCAGGTAATGTGTTTTCAATTGCTCCGCACTACTTATATCCAGTAAAGAACATGCAAGTCCTGTATCATAAAAATATAATTTGGGCATTTTAATGAGCCGTTTATTAAAATTTACATGATGTGGCCGTAACAAATAGATTACAAAACTTGCCTCAAGAACCGAGATCCATGCTTTGGCGGTATTTGCACTGATACCGGCATCATTTGCCAGAGATGAAATATTAAGCAATTGCCCCGAACGGCCGGCACATAACTTTAAAAACCTGTTGAACTGATCCAAATCCTGAATGTTCTGTAATAATCTCACATCCCGCTCAATATAAGTCTGAATATAATTCGGATAGAAATCCTGCGGATCAATTTGTTTGTCATACAACCGAGGATAAAATCCATTATAGATAATGTCCTCATATCCCGGAAAAGAAAAATTCCTGTCTGACTGCAACTCAATGTATGACAATGGCAATAAATGAAGTATGGCAACTCTTCCTGCCAGCGACTGGGATATCCTTTCATTAAGTAAAAAACTCTGTGATCCGGAAATAATAAACTGGCCTGTCTGTCCCTTCATATCGGCCATTGTCTGGATATATGAAAAAAGATCGGGAACTCTCTGTATCTCATCAACAATCATTGGGCCATCAGATTTAAGAAAACTTCTTGGATCCTTTTGGGCAAAAAGTCTTGTATCAGGATTTTCCATATTCTCGTATCTGTATCCCGGAAAAGCAGATCTAATCAGTGTTGTTTTTCCTGATTGTCTGGGGCCGGTAACAGATACAACCGGGAACTTAGCAGCCAGCCTTATAACTTCTTGTTTTAAAATTCTGTCAAACATTTTTGAAAATTTTTATAAATGGTACAATTATGCATTCCGAATGCAAATTTACACCATTTCAAGATAATCTGCAAAAATTAATCCCATAGCTCTTTCATAAACTTACAGAGATTAAGAGTTTCCTCCGTCTTTTATCTTCTGACAATTCGTAATACAGGCATGAATCCGGATAGCTTCCGTGGTATAACTCTTTCACAAAATTTCACAATGAAACCATAGAAGGATATAAAATTTTTGTAAATCAGTTGTACTTAATTGGGTAAATATACATTACCGGCGTCAACTTTTTTTTTAACGAAAAAAACGTGCTGTTTCTATTGCTTTCCCTGACAATATTTGTCCCATTTTAAGACAAAATACTAAATTATTGATAACTGATAAATAATTGAGCTATAATATCATACTGTTATTGGCACATGAATTGATGTTTCACCCGACTGTATTAATGCAAAAACTTACTAATAATAAGAGATTTATGGATGCATTTTTTTATTAAAATTGCATTATTTATTAAATAATTGTTCATAAATTGCTATACTAATAAAATAAGGATTTTTGAAGTTTCGGGAATATAATTAAGATATGGGCGCTTACAAATTTTCCATTCCGGAATATCATTGATCCTTGGTTACATAATGATTTCATTTAGCCTGTTTAAGGCTGGATGTGTTTTATGTTTAATTATTTATATTATTTATATGTTGTTAACAGTAAAATTATGATATGATGAACGACTCTACTTCATTTTTAAATAAGGAGTTAACCCGGAGGGATGACACTAAGCAAAACAAAAATATTTTCAGAAGGGGGAATACCCATTATATTCTGGTAGGGATATTACTGCGCATGACAATGATGCTAATCCTGATATCTGGAGTTACCTGTCTGGTATGGGCACAAACATCTGTAACTCAACTGGCAGGTACTGGAACCACGGGTTTTAACGGGAATGAAGACTGGACAAATCCGGGTCGTATTGCAGCTAACGATAACAGCCGGGCAAGTATTGATAATAATTCATCTTCAACCTCAGATTATTTGGAAGGAAGTAATTTTGGATTTAATATTCCCTCAGGTGCAACTATAAATGGAATTATTGTCACTATTGATAGATATTCTGAATATGGTTATCTTGGATATAATAGAGATCAAGTTGTTCAATTGATTAAAGGAGGTACACTTGTTGGAAATAACAAGGCATCTGGAGATATGTGGCCTACGTCTGAACAAAATACAACTTATGGTGGTTCCTCTGATTTGTGGGGTACTACATGGACTTCTGAAGAAATTAACAATACAAATTTTGGTATCGCATTATCCATTTATAATACTAATATTATTGCTTCAAGAAATGCCTATGTCGATTATATGCAAATCACAATTTATTATACAGTAGCATCTGCAACATCCACCATGACAAGCAACACGGTGGCAGCAGCTTCTGTTTGTGCAGGATCAACTAAAGTACCTGTTCAGAGTTTTACTATTTCTCAGACAGGAAGTACAGTCAATCTCACCGGACTCAGTTTTACAACTACAGGAACCTATTCATCATCAGATATAACCAAATTTCAGTTATATACAAATACAACTAATAATCTTTCCGGCGCAACACAGGTAGGTTCAGATATCACAACTGCACTTGGAACCGGCAGCCATTCTTTTGGAACAATTTCCCAGGCATTGACTGCTGGCCAAACTCGTTATTTCTGGATTACAAAGGACGTGGACTCATCTCCTACAACCGGAGTTACATTGGAAGTTAATGCTTTAAGCACAAGTGATTTCACGGTTAGCACAGGCACAAAAGAAGGAAGCTCTACCGCTGGAGGAACTCAAACTATATATGCTAATGGCACATGGCTTGGAGGAACTACCGACTGGGATACAGAAAGCAACTGGTGTGGCGGGGTACCTGATAATACAAAGAATGCTTATATTCCATCCTCACCTCCAGGCGGATACATGCCTGTAATTGGTGTAAGCACTGAGGCTGATTGTAAAGACCTTACCCTTGAATCTGGTGCTACTCTAACCATTCAGTCTGATGCTTCAAACAGCGGCTCATTAATAGTACATGGAACCGTTACTGACAATAATTCTAACGGTGGAGTTACTTACAACCGCCACCTAGATGCTTCACGCTGGTGGATTGTTTCGGCGCCGGTTAATGTGGGTTCAGGGTTTGGAACGACCAACGAGGACAAAATAAGTATTTATGACAATGGCACACCTTCTAATACTGGTGACGATGAATATGACTTTGCGACTTATGACGAACCCAATAATGAATGGGATTATTTGGATTATGGATCCTCTTTGCCGAGTTCATTAGTCCCCGGTAAAGGTTACCTTATTGGTACCAATCCCGATGAAGATAACATAGTCTCCTTTATTGGCTCACTCAATAACGGAAATATTGAACCAACTGTTACCAATACTCAAATAGGAGGAGAATTCCGAAACGGCTGGAATGCAGTTGGTAATCCTTATACCTCTGCAATAAAGGTCCTGGATAATGACGGTTTTATCTATCTGAATACTACTACCAACCATATCCTTGATGACAACTACGGTTCGATTTATGTATGGAACGAAGATCCGATTGAAGGTTACGATGGATCAGAACAATACTATAAGGCTATTGGAAGTGACGGGTATGAAGGTTACGGAATGGAGGATGATTTATTTAATCAAAGTCATGTCCAGGTTGGCCAGGGATTCCTGGTAAATGTAAAATCCTCGCCTATCTATTTTACAAAAGCTTTGCAGGATCATAACTCTGTTGAACTTAAATCAGGCAGTACCAGCTGGCCGGGTGTGGCTCTGCTGGCGGAAAACGGGGACCAGTTACGTTATACTATTATTACTTTCAACGAAAATATGACCACAGGACTGGATAAGACTTACGACGTGGGATTGCTTGCATCTTCCGACTTTATCCTGTACAGCCGGCTGGTGAGCGGTGATAAAGGGGTTGATT
>CAZJGI010000204.1:0-3970 GCA_964545315.1 uncultured Prolixibacteraceae bacterium | reverse complement strand
GGTTGTTGACGTGAAATAATGCAGTCAAGCCAGTTCCCATGTTGTTCTTCGCTGATATAAAGATGTATTTCATCATCACCAATTTTTGAATTCAGAATTTTGGGATCACTGGCATCAAGTGCTTTGGTTGCCCCTTCGGGAAGCGGATCGCTTTCTGTTACCCTGTAAGCGCCACGTGTAACAAATATCCATCCCTCATCTCCTTCATAACGTATTCCGTTAGGAAAACCGCCGCTGGTATAAACGGTGATTCCGTTTTCATATTCATGCTTTACCATAAAATCACCATGCACATTCCAACTCCCTGACTTTGGAAATTCAGCCACCGCCTGCACGGTAACAGGCCCGGTGAATTCAGTATCCATTCCCCAGGCAGCCGAATCATAGTGATGCTGCCCCCACCCTGTTATCATACCGGCTCCGTAATTTTCATGTCTCAACCAACCGGGCCTTCCGTATCCTTTTTGAGGATGCACCAGATTTTCAGTGTAAGGAATTTCAGGGGTTGCACCCAGCCACATATCAAAATTCAGATTTGCCGGCACTTCCATCTCCGGAAAGAAAGTTCCCGGAGGATCACCGGGAAGGCCTATCTTTACCGTATGCAGCTTCCCTATACGGCCATTTCTGACGAGCTCTGCAGCAACCCTGAACTGTGGTGATGAACGTTGCTGTGTGCCTACCTGAAGGATTACTCCCTGCCTGTTTACAATATCACTGAGTAACCTGCCTTCGGCAACAGTCAGGGAAGTAGGCTTCTGAAGATAAATATCTTTCCCGGCAAGAGCTGCCTCTATTGCCGGTTGCGAGTGCCAGTGGTCCGGCGTACTAATGATAACAGCATCAATATCTTTATCAAGAAGCATCTCCCGGTAATCATCATACATCTTCACTTCCGCTGAACTACTACCCGGCTTTTTATTGTAATAATCCTCAACAAATAACTTTCCATCCTTCATACGATTGCTGTCTATATCAGAGACAGCTACTATCCGGGCTTTATCAAATTGCATAACGCCCGGCATATCATGGCTTGTTGCTATTCTTCCGCACCCTATTTGCCCGATATTTATTTTGTTGCCCGGAGCTTCCCTGCCAAAAACACGGGAAGGAACAAAAGTGGGAAGAATTATAGCACCGGCCATTGCTGTTGATGTATTTTTTATAAATTTTCTTCGTTTCATGATCTTTTATTCTGATTTATACTTTATAAATTCCTCTTCAATGCCCGCCTGAAGATGATCCCCCGAATGGACAATCACGCGGTACCGTAATTTTATCATCTCACCTTTCCGGAATGTCAGCTCTTTATCATTCTCAGGCCAATACATAGGTGTAGGGGACATAAAACCATAATCGCGGGTAAACCAAGGGGCCGGATACCATTTAGATGAAGGATGCTGGAGAATCGCCAGGCCTTCAGTTTTCCCGTATCTCTCACCATAATAATCCACCCAGGGCGATCTCTTCCCAAAGGTGGCCTTTTCACCTGTCATTCCACCATCATTTATCATTGTACCCCCTCCTTTAACAGAAAGGTCAGGATCCATGCGACAGCTAAAAAGAGAGTGATTGGTCTTCTCAATAGTAACATCTGTAAGCATCTCCATAATAATATCAAAATCAATAATGTACTTTCCCGGTGAGGGGGCAAAAACAGTAATTATCCTCTTATCCCTTACCGGAGACTCTGCACCCGGCCGAGTCCATATACATTCATTCTCAACTACTGCCCTTTCTCCGCCTGACTCAATAATATCGGCCCTGAGAGATACTATACGTCCACGGTCAATCCCTTCCTGCCAGTAATTTCCACCATTAACATTATCACAACCAAAGAAAAGGGAACTGTGATGTGGATAATTACTGTTCCTGACAGATGTGATACTTGCTCCCGAGGGGCCGTTAACCGGAAAAAAGAAAGGATACTTTTCAAATTCAGACATTATATAGCTGGTAAAAAGTACTCCTTCAACCATAAAATCAATTTTATTACCCACCAATGCAGCGGTAACCTTTAATTGTGCTTCACTGCTTCCGCGAAACAGGATCAGGGCTAAGATCAAAAAAATGATATTATTACGATTCATTTTAATATTTTTATTTTTGGCATACAGGCAAAGCTATGCCAGTAATTATTTGCAGATTCGTTATCCATCCTGCCATCGAAAACCACGAGTCTGTATTTCAGGGTATAATCTTTACCTCTTTCTAATTTCCAGCCGTTATGCCTTATCGGGACAAATTCGAAAAATATATCCCCCCTGCCTCCATTGGCATCAGCAGGCCAGACACGCATTGGCTCGGGATGCATTCTGTTAGAGGGATGGCTCATGAAAAGGATTCCTGACCTTTGTGCTTCCACTGATGATTCACCTTCCACGATACACCAACGGGCAAACGAACCGTCAGCATCCTCCCTTGTTTTATTCTCCGAAGTAAATACAGTGCAATTATCTTTGTGCCATTTTTCAGTTGCCCTGAAACCTATGCCACCACCATACCGGTATGCATCAAGCATTATCCCGTTTTCCAGGGGAGTATTGAAAGTAGTTGTATAATCAATGATCCACACTTTTTCTGATACATTCCAGATTCTCACGTCCAGAAGCTCATTAATAGCTGTCTGATCCTCTCCTGCCCCACCAAAATCCACATGTTTTTGTAATACTTTAAACCCTGAAAAAACATCACCTTCAACCACAGAAATAAGTCCTGCAAATTTCACAGTGCCTTCTCCTTTGGCCAGATTCCAAAAATCTGTCTCACGTCCATCAATATGTGTTAAAGTCCATGGCCCCCATATTCCGTAATGATGGTAATGATCAGGTGGCTGTATGCGGGTCAGAGGCTCTCCTTCCGGAGACCACAAAGGATGGATATAGCCAGACCTCCTGAATAACAAGTCAACACCCTCCGGCGGATAAGTCGTTGCAAACCGGTAATTCAAAACCGGCTTATTATTTGCAGTCACTTTGAAGTCTTTATGCCCCTTTTCAATTGCAATTATCTTCTTTTCCCTGCTAACCAGGGTATCTTCTGACATTCTTATAATAAAAAACCTTTCCGGAGCCTTACTTTTACATTCTCCCGGTATAAACCAGAGTCTGCCGGTAATGTCAGGTTCCAACTGACTTGGCGTAAATTTTTCACCCTCGGGTGTAATCTCAAACAAAGTAATCTCCCCTTTATCGGAATTATAATTAATCCAGTCAATGCTTATACATACAGGAGATCCTGTCTTACAGTCAGATATTTCCAATGAGAACTTCCCCGGTTCCTGAGAGTATCCGCTGAATGAAACTATTACCACCAGGAACATTATCAAATATTTCAAAATCAACAATAATTTCATTTTTTAAGATAACTTAATTATAAATAACTGGTTATTTCTATAGATATCAATTCGTTATAAAATATTAAATATTCTCCTCCGGATAAATAATTCCCCTGCCTGTTTCATTTACAGCCTCAACAAATGCCCTGATATTTTCTGTAGAGACCGAGGGTGGCATACCCCCGCCACAAGACCATATAACTCTTCTTCCCTCATTAAAAGATTTTATCATTTGACAGGTTTCCTTTTTTACTTCTGCCGGTGTTCCTGCCGCTAGAATATCTCGCGGAGGAAGGTTGCCAAGGAGTGTAATATCATTACCTGCAAGCTGCCTGATTTCTGTCATGGAATGTTCAAAGCTGAAATTAAAAAGATTAACCCCCATCTCTTTTAAATAGGGAGCAGATATCAAACCACTGGCGTCATTATGGAAAAAGTTAACCTTTGAATCAAAAGCCTTAAAAATACGATCAATATAGGGCACAGCATACTCTCTGCACTCTTCATCGCCAATAAAGCCAACTATATCATCCAATAGAAGGATACCCTCAATAGAGGGAAACATCTCTTTCTGATGCTGAATCCAGTTAATACTGAACTGTGTTATGGTCTCCAGCAGTTTATGACTTCTCT
>CAZJGI010000203.1:0-4147 GCA_964545315.1 uncultured Prolixibacteraceae bacterium | reverse complement strand
CCTCCATTAACTACTGCATCGCGCAGATACTGCCATATCTCCTGACTGTTCATAGGCCTGTGGTCATTGTCATTAGCCAGTTGGGACAATCCTGCCGAAGCGCGAAAATTGATCTTAGCCTCTCCCGATCTGCCCGATTTGGTAGTAACCAGGATAACACCGTTTGCTGCCCTGGAACCATAAATAGATGCAGCGGCGGCATCTTTCAGAACGGTTATGGACTCAATGTCTGAAGGGTTAAGGGCATATAATGCATTAGATGTTGTACTGGCCATAGTCTGGTCTCCCGTCATAACAGGAATACCGTCAATTACATAAAGGGGCTCGTTACCGGCATTAACCGAGCTTGTTCCGCGGATACGGATAGAGCTGTTACTTCCGGGCTGTCCACCCGAGGTGGTAACCATCAGTCCGGGAACCTTTCCGCTCAATGCCTTGTCGATACTGATGACTGGTGTTTCAGCAAGTTGTGCAGTCTCGACCTGTGTGGCCGACCCTGTCTTCGCCTCCCTGGAAGTAGTTCCATAGGCAACTACTATCACTTCATCCACACCTATGGTTTGCGATTCCATTGCTACATTCACAGTTGTCCTGCCAACAATGGATACTTCCTGTGTCGCCATTCCAACAAATGAAAAAACAAGTGTCCGGGCATCCTCAGGTACCTGAAGGGTGAAATTCCCCTCTATGTCGGAAACCGTACCCAGCGTAGTACCCTGCACGGCAATCGATACTCCCGGGATTGGCGCATTATCCTCAGCGGAGGTTACCTTACCGGTAATCACCCTTGTCTGGGCATTAGCCACCAACGTTCCCATGAAAAGGAGGATCGAAAATAAAAACGCAATCTTTTTCATAGAAATAGTTTTAAATTATTAAAGTGTTAAAATATTAATATTATATGTAAAAAAATCCGGATCTTACACTCCCCCAAGTGTCAGGTCCGAAAAATGCCTTTATGCCTGAACTTTATTTAATTAATGTAATTAAAAGTTAAAAATTATTAATTTCCACAAAATAAAAAAAAAGAATTGAAATAAAAAAACGAAAAGTTCAAATACTTCAATTGGTTATTAAAAATTTTGAATAAACTTATATATGTAAATAAATAAATAAAATCATCAGTTCTAATCTAGAAGTGAATTGCAACGCGTTATTGCTATCAGGAATCAATAAAAACTTTTTAAATCATTAATCAAAAAAATATTTTCAGACAGTATAATTTTAGAGAATTTCACGAATTTCCTGTAAAGATTTCACTGAAAATATCTTATTCTTTGAAGTGATTTTATTCGCAATTCTATTAAAACCACAATCCTCTGAAGGACAAAAATAGACTGCATCAATCCCAAAATTTAGCGCTCCTTCAATATCTGATTCCCAGTCATCTCCGACCACCAGGCTGCTCTTTTTCCTGGCATTTGAAGATTTTACTGCATATTCAAATATCTCAATATTTGGTTTTGGCGCTTTTATATCTTCTGAAATATATATACGTGAAAAATATTGTGATAATCCTGAATTTGTAAGTTTATCATTTTGAACCTCTTTAAATCCATTAGTAATAATATGTAATAAATAACCTTTGGACTTTAAATATTTAAGCAGATCAGCTGCACCATCGATAAGATTCTTTTGTTTAGGGATTTCAGAAAGGTAAAATGAGTCCATCTCAAGAGGGTCAACACCAATAATTTTCAACCGGTCGAATGTCATGGAGAAGCGAAGTCTTTGAAGTTCTTTTTTCAGAAGCAATTTTTTTCTGTACTCACTCCACAACAAATCATTAATTTCAGTAAAAATATCAAAAAAATGTTGATAATCCGAAAATTGGGATTCGATGTTAAGATAGAAAAAGGCATTTTTCAAGGCCTGAAATGAGTTAGTTTTAAAATCCCAAAGAGTATTATCAAGGTCAAAAAAGATATGTGTATACTTTTTATTTGTCATATTACATTGCCAGCTGCAGCAGGTTATCTATACGTAATCCATAATTTTTCCGGCAATTTGCAGCAATGAAATTTCTGCCAGTTTAGTTTGGTATTTGACAGAGATCAGACGTTCTTCTGCATCAAGCAGGCTTTTCTGCACCTCCCGAAGTTCAAGTCCTGATAGTGCGCCTAACCTGTACCGTTCGAGGGCAATTTCAAGGTTTTCTCTTGCGACATTCAGGTTTTCCTCTTCCAACTGAACCAGGCGGAGGTTATTTTCATATGCATAATATACAGTCAGCAGTTCGGCCCTGATATCCTGCTCAACCTCCTGAAACATGAATAATTTATTTTCAACATCAATAAGCGCATTAGCCTTTTCCCTTCTCCGGTTAAATCCGTTAAAAATGTCCATTCCAAGAGTAATACCATAATTAAAAGCCCTTGTTTGCTGATTATTGATTTTAAGGGCGCCATAATCACTTATAGTCCCTGTGCCATATCCCCTGTAATTAAAGTTATACCCTGAAGAGAGGTTAAGATAGGGATACGACCGCGAAGCGATCAGCTTGTAGTCCAGCTCTGAGATGATTTGGCTTTTTTTTGCAATTTGTATACCTGTGTTAAAGTCGAGGGTAGACTCAAGCAACTCATTATACAAAAGATCAGGATTAAATACTATGGATGTATCTTTAAGGGTGATACTCTCTTCAAGGTTTTCAAGAGCCATGAGTTTTTTCAGCCTCACCTCCGACTCCAAAATAGCCTCATTCTGCCTTGCAAGCCTGGAACTGTCTTCATTGAGATATACTATTGACTGCAGCAGTTCCAGTTTTGAAGATGCTCCCAGAAGGTAACGATGTTCATCAATCCTCACTCTTTCGCGTGAAAGGGAGACTGCATATTTCATATTATTGAAGTAGTTTAGTTGCTGTATGTAGTAATAATACTCTGCAACTATTTGAGCAACAAGATTCTCCATCGACATTTGGGTCTTCAGTCCCCCTACCTGCTTCAACTCATTCAGTTTTTGATAAGTTGTCTGAATATTAAACCCGCGGAAAAGCGGCATATCAAGGGTAACACCGGCTGCTCCTGTAGTATTATGAATGCCTGCAGATAAATTCTGACTTCCGTCATTCATATTCTGGGTGGTTGTAGTGACATTCCCTCCAAACCTGTTAGTAGTGGTTACTGTTGGTAAAAAACCTGCATTGCCTCTTGTGTAATTATTATCTGAGATCACTTCCTGGTTACGGGCAATTTTAACTGCAAAATTTTGCTCAAGGCCAGTAACAACACAGCGGCTCAGGTCATATAATTCCTGAGCTTTTATGTGCTCTGAAAACGTAATTATCAGCACAATATAAAATAGTTTCCAAATATTATATGATTTCTTGAACATCATCCGGAGTAGTCTTATTATCATTTTTTGAATTTGTTAATTCACTTGAAATCAACAGGTAAATACCCGGCACGACATATAAAGTAAGGAAAGTGGAAATCAACATTCCCCCAACAACAGCCGTACCCATTGCTATTCTGCTCTGTGCCCCGCTTCCGAGTCCCATTGCCAGTGGTAAGATACCAAGGATTGTTGAAAGGCTGGTCATAAGAATAGGCCTGAAACGGGCTGCAGCAGAAAACTTAATTGCTTCCAGTTTTGTCATCCCTGCTTCTTTTCTCTGGTTGGCAAATTCCACTATTAATATACCATTCTTTGACACTAGACCTACCAGCATGATTATACCTATCTGGCTGAATATGTTCATAGTAATATTGAAATACCACATAAAAACAAGTGCGCCGGTAAGTGCAAGCGGCACTGTCATCATAACAATTATGGGATCCTTAAAACTCTCAAACTGAGCAGAAAGGACAAGAAAAATAAGGATAATTGCAAGAATAAATGCAAACATAAGGCTGGAGGAACTCTCCGAGTAATCTTTTGAATCTCCGTCGAGGGCAGTCCTGAAAGTGTCGTCAAGTACTTTATCTGCAATTATATCCATCTCTTCAAGTCCTTCGCTTATAGTACTTCCCCTGGCCAGATTGGCAGATATCGTAGCTGATACAAACCGGTTATACCTATATAGCTGTGGTGGGGCAGTTGATTCCCTGAGTTCAACAAAATTATCAAGTTGTACCATTTGTCCCTTATCGTTTCTTATGTACAAGGATTTCAGGTCGAGTGGTTTATTCCTGTCCTGACGGTC
>CAZJGI010000202.1:0-4172 GCA_964545315.1 uncultured Prolixibacteraceae bacterium | reverse complement strand
AGATGGTGCAGAAAATATTAACAGGCTGGGGATGTTTTATTAAAACCAGGCTGGGTATTCACGACGGTGTGTTGGAAAATTGTTCCGACAGCGGTCTGATCTTTTTGGAATTAACCGGTGAAGATGCCAAGCATGAAGAGATCACCCGGAAGCTGAATCTTGTTAAAGGGGTTGACGCAAGGCTTATTACTTTGGAGGTAGAAAAATAATGCTATTTATTTACCGTTTATTTTGCAGCACACTTCCATGTCTTTAATGTAATTTTGAGAACACTCAGAGTTATGATTATTATGGCTGGTTGATTTTTGCTGGATTATTCGCCAATATATCCATTAAGGATCCAATTCTTAGCCTCTGATTTATAATAGAAGATCATTATAAGAAAATCACTTTCTGCAATTGAAATCAGTTTATACCTTGATTGTATTGAGGTCATTTAGGGGTACCATTGTGATACTGTCGCTTCTTCGTTGCAACATGCTTCCGTCATAAACGATATACCCCCCTTCAGTCCGGGTTAGTTTATTCCAAAACCGTATACCTTTCATGAATTCTGTAGATATAGTTTTTCCTGATTTTATTTCAATTGGAACCAGGTTATTCCCCTGGTCAATAATCAAATCAATTTCATTACCGGTATTATCGCGCCAAAAATAGAGATTATTCGGTTTGCCTTTGTTATATCGTTTTTTCAAAAACTCAACAACAACAAGGTTTTCAAAAAGATTTCCCCTGAAAGGATTTATTGTCAGTTGTGAATCATTTTTTACTCCCATCAAAGCTACTGCAAGCCCGGTATCATAAAAGTAGAGCTTAGGCATTTTCACAATCCTTTTCCTGTTTGTTCGTCCAGTATTTGCTGAAGATAAGAAAAGAGTTCAGGTGCACGCTGCACTTCATCAAGTACGGCTCCTTCAGGATAAGTGAATAAAAAACCTCTCGGATCCTCCATGGCAAATCTTCTGATATCCGGATTCTCAAGATTTGCAAAAGGTTTATGTTTGAAAACCTTACGGACCAAAGTGGTTTTACCTGATTGCCTGGGCCCGGTTACAGCCACTGCTTTAAACTGGGATGCAAGCGAAAGTAATTCTAGTTCTGCCTCACGATCTATCATAGTACAAATTTACAATTTTGGAATCAAATTCCAAAATTGTAAGAGAAATAGCAAAAAATGCTTACTGTTAATATTATTATGGCCAATTAAGATGTTTATGGAGGAAATCGAAGGTACCCTCACATCGACTTGAATGGCCTCCGTTAAAATATTCTATTGTTGTTTTGTCTCCCATATTATAGTGGTCGTAAAGATATTTCACTTTTCCGTATTCATAACCAACCCATTCATCAGGCTGCACAAGGTCATCGTGACCCCTTTCAACCATGAAAGGCCTTGGGAATATCAGATATGTCATCTCGGCATAGCTGAATGTATTGCCCATGTTGAAATAGGGCATTTCCCACTCCATGGTATTCATAAACGTATAATTGTAAAGACTGACTACCTTACGTGTCCAGTCGCCGAAGTCACCTGAACAAATGGAGAGGCAATAACCCTCTAAAACTGCAGGGACACGCATTGCTGTTTCCCCTCCATAGCTTTTACCGTAAAATGCTAATCTGTCATCATCAACGAAAGGCAATGATCCCAGCCATTTAATAGTTTGCTCATGCTGGCTTACTATAAATGAAAACAGAGTTTTTTTCACAGCATTTGCTTTCCGGTCAAGCCACCTGTACCTGTCTTCGCCACGGTAAAGGTTATGAGGTGCATAAACAATAAATCCCTGGTTAGCCAGTTTGGCTGCCATGTCATTATAGCTGGTCATACCTTCAACCAAATCTTTTGGCAAACCGTTCCGTCCATGCTGACAAACAACGACAGGCCTCTTTTCTCCGGGCTGAATATCCTTCGGTATAAGCAGGATTCCCCAGGCAAAAAGATCGGGAAATACATCCAGGACAACATCATATCCTGTCCATCTTTCCCGGTCGTATATTTTCCGGGTGCGTGGATTGGGTGTCAACAATTTATCTTCAAACTTACCCAGAATCTCTTCATGGAAATAATTTCGATAATCATTGCTCTTACTGATAAATTCATCCGGAGAATAATAGGGATGATATGATTTGGTGCTCCACCTCCTGGCGCTATATTCAGGCATAACTTTATTAAGGTAAAAATCATTTCTAACCATATCAGAAATACTCAAAAGCCACTGTACATGATCTTCCATCTCTTTTACCTGCCTAATTTGCCTCTGGCCGGCATCCGGATTTTTTCTTTTGTCAACCGGAATTTCATTTGAGGGGGAAGGAGATAGATCGAACCCAAGCGATTTGCAAAATTTTTGCAGAGCTTCCTTTGATCCGAAATCTACAGGTTTTTTATCTTTCCCGCTTATTAAATATTTTTCCTGGAATCCCGGTTTAGTCAATTTCCCGATCCGGTCAAATTCATTTTTTACCTCTTCGTATGCCGGCGTATATAACTTGCCCTTATATCCTGTAAAAGGGGATTCGCTGACTGAGGATGGATTATCCCGGTATTTTTTAATATCGTCAATTATTTCAGGAACAAAACTGTATTCAATAACGAGTGCGCGCGGGGCAATAAGGGATGCGATTTCAGCATCTCCAAATTCTGTCAGCAGTGCCCAGACATTTCTGTATATAGGTTCATCCCAGACCTTCTGCCTGGAACTAAAATATCCGCTAACAAATGTTGCGTCCACTCTTTTATCGATTGCAGCTGTATAAAATGCAATTAATCCCCCTTCACCATATCCTGCAACACCCGTTTTCAAATCATGGTTTTCTGATTGTTTAAACCAGTCAATTGCTGATATTACCTTCTGAACTTCAAATCCTGTTATATGGCGCCCCATGTGGAAAGCCTGCCTGTATATTCTCTCCCGGTATGTCTGTTGTTGTGCAGTTCCCGGGAAAATCAGGTTCCTGTTTATTAATACTGGAACTAAAACCCGGTAACCGTTCTCTGCAAGTATACGGGCAAACTGAGATTCTTCAGATATTCCCGGGGCAAGTCCACAGAGCTGCTCAGGAGTCTGGTCTGCATCGGGAATGGCTACAATATTACCACTAATATCTGTTTTGGGTTGGAGAAGAAGGCCCTCTCCGTTTATATGATTCAATACAGGCCACCTTACCTGGGAAATACGGTATTTTGATGTTTCTGCAACAATCAGGGGATCATCATTGGCAGAATATTTTTCCATCATAACAGGAGGATATTGATCTTCCAGGGCTTTTTTATAATTGCTTAAAGGTTGGTTTTTGTCGGTCACCCCCAGATAACTCATGAACCTTTTACAGTTTGGTTCAGTGGAGGCCTCATAAGCATCTTTAGAACTTAAATCGCGGTTCCAGAAAAGTGCACGGCTTTCAATAGAGGCATCAATTTTATTTTCAATAAATCTATGCGCACCGTCCAGCATTTGAGATGATAAATCACCTTCTATGGTTAGGATATTTGTTCCGGGCAGTACGTCAGGCATGATATTAAAAGAGTACACCTCAGTCGTTTTTGGTTTTGAAGAATTTAAAGATTTATTTTCAGGAGCAGGTTCTGCTGAAAAGGAAATTCCGGTTATTGATGCTATAATAAGAATAGTCTTAATAGTTTTATTGCTCATTCTATATAAGTTTAAGTCAGTTATTTATATTCAGGTTACTTATGTTTTATTTTGCTGATTTCATACAAAAATTTAAGGTTTTAGCATTTAAGTGCGCTTTACAGATGCAACTGATTTAAATTTGTACAAGATTCTTTAATTTTCATCAAAGGTACAGACTTATTGTTTTAGAAGATAAATTTTTTTACAGGTCGTTGTCACCAGTTTTGCAAAACAAAATTACACATTGCTACTGGTTGGAATTCCTGGTTGCAATCTTAATATTTATACATATCTGAGTATAACAGATATGGAATTTATGAACCGTTGGAATTGGTAAATTATCCGGTTTACGTACTTATCTCCCGGCGTTCAGTTCATCCTGGTATAATTTCAGTTCATCCCATTTCCCGGTGTATGCCATAAGTGCCTGTTTTGGCCATGTTTTTGGTTCATGCATGTGATATCTGGGCCCTCCAACCTCCAGCAGGATTTCTTTAATTTTTACCGGGTCGGCATGTGATAATTTAACCCATG
>CAZJGI010000201.1:0-4212 GCA_964545315.1 uncultured Prolixibacteraceae bacterium | reverse complement strand
AAGATTCCTGTCCGGTGATAACATGGGACAGGGATTCCGAACCGAGACAGATAATCATAGATTTTGGTTCTGAATGTGAAGGAAAGGATGGAAAGGTAAGGTCGGGTAAAATTATAATAACCTCCTCTGCTTTTGAGGATATGATGGCTACCCGTACAAAAACTTTTGAAGATTTTCTAGTCGACGGCAGGAGTATCAATGGCCAAATTACCAAAACAATTACCCTGATCAGGGAAAACCATTCAAGGATTGCAGAAGTAAACGAAGAAGTTACTATCACTTTAGATGATAAAGCAGCTGTTCGAACCGGCACCATGACGCGCACACATGAACTGGGCAAAATATTTGACTGGAAGGATGATGTGGTAAGCTCATGGGGTGAGATCACTACTGAATGGCAGGACGGTTATATTGTCAAAAAAACCATCTCCGAAGAGAATCCACTGTTATTCAAAAGTTTCTGCAGACAGATTGTAAGTGGAATTGTTTTAATTACAAGAGGGGATAAATCCTGGAGTATTGATTATGGCCAGGGGGAATGCGACAACAAGGCAATCATTGATCATGACGGAGTTTTGAAGGAAATACGGATAGGCAGAAAAAAATTCTGAACAAAAAAATTGAAAATAATATTGAATATCTCTTAAATATTAGTAACTTATGTATGATTTTTTTGCAATATTTAATTTATGTCAACCATAGCAAAAAGGAAAATACATATACTTATAAATATTAAATTTATTGTCATGCAAAAGGCCATAGCATTTTTCACCCTGGCATTGATATTTATTTCCAATTTAAATGCACAAGAAGTTATTTCATCTGCGGGAGATACAAAATCTGCCGGAGGATATGAAGTGAGTTGGACCCTTGGTGAATCTGTGATTGAGACTTTAAAAGGAACAAACAATACTCTTACACAAGGATTCCATCAGACAAACCTGAATGTAACGGCGCTGGACGATTTAATCTTACCGGGGCTAGAACTATCTGTTTATCCAAATCCTGTTAATTACGTCCTGAATCTTAAGGCAACAGGCAGAGAGGATATTAAACTTAAATACAGGTTATATGGAATTGACGGGAGACTTTTATTTCACAAAAAAATTGTCAATAATCCGGAAGAGATCAATATGCATCCATATGCCGAAGGCAGTTATCTGCTCAAAGTTACCACGATAAAAGATGATCCGGTTCAGACTTTTAAAGTTGTGAAACGTTAATTCACCTTCAAACACAATTATTAAAACATAAGTATTTTAACTACACTTTTATAAATCTGTATTGTTATTCTTTAAACTGAGAATTTTCTGAGTTTAATATTTCCTCTATCAAAATACATCCGGAAAAAATCCTGATATCAAATTATCAGTGAAAGAATTACAATTTTCAAAAAAATGCCGGAAAATCCGTTATAAAACCTTTTAAGAAAGAATATTAGCATTAAAATTTTTATTTGCATTGATATTAATTCAATAAATTCTTCGTACCTTTTATATCGGATTTTCATGAGCACTATTAAACAATTTTTCATTATAAAATGAAGGCTCTTATTATCCGCACTTTCCAAATCTCCATTTCAAATTCAAAACTGAAAGTTAAATCCTATAAATTATACTCCGATGAAACGCATTTTCATTACATTAAATTTTGTTCTGATGGCAATAATAATTATTGCACAGGTTCCTGCCGGGATCAGTTACCAGGCAGCAGTACGGAACACTTCAGGCGATATAGTTGCCAATAAAACTGTGAAATTTAAATTCAGCATTCTGACAGGAAGTGAGACAGGTTCACCTGTTTATGTTGAGACGCAGTCTGTAACGACTAATGCATTTGGATTAGCCAACCTTAAGGTTGGCATGGGCACCAAAATCAGCGGCACTTTTGATCCTGACGGGTGGGGAGACAGCAAACATTATATGAAAGTTGAGCTTGATCCCAACAACGGCAATTCCTTTAACCTTCTGGGCACTTCTCAATTATTGTCTGTTCCTTACGCCTTTTATGCGCATACAGTAAAAAATATTCCTGATAATTCGGTAACTTCAGCAAAGATAGCTGACAATGCAGTTATAAATTCAAAGATCATCAACACTGCTGTCACTACCGATAAACTGGCAAATAACGCAGTAACTGCACCCAAGCTGGCTTCGATGGGTGCAACAACAGGGCAAGTCCTTAAATGGAACGGAACTGCATGGGCACCCGGTGCAGATATGAGTGGAAGCAGTTTGTGGTCGCAAAACGGTCCCAATATATTTTATGATACAGGCAAGGTAGGGATTGGGAAGGACCCAAAGGATGATCTTCGTCAGTTTCAGGTACTGACAGAGGCTATCCAGGCAATAGCCGGAGTAAACAACAGTGCAAGTTACGCCACTATTTTCGGGCAGAACCTGGGTGCCGGGCCTGCAGCTGATTTCAGAAACAGGATTCGTATAGCAGATGGCACAGAGGGTGCAGGAAAAGTACTTACTTCCGATGCAGACGGACACTCTTCCTGGCAAGCTCCTGCTTCATCCCTTTGGGAAATATCCGGCAAAAATATTTATTACAATACCGGATATGTCGGAATAGGTTTCAATAATCCCTTATATAACCTTGATATCAGGGAACAGACGAATCATTCCCTGATTAACCTGAAAGCTATTACTAACAAGGATGCAATAATATATATTGACAAAGGGGGAGTCGCACAATATTCAGCAATTAATTTTAGGGACCAGCTAGCTACAAAATTCTGGATCGGACTACTGAATAATGACAATATGCGGATTTCAACCCATTACAGTTCACTTAACGGATTGGAAATTACATCGGCAGGAGATGCCAATTTTACAGGAATGCTGAATATTCACAAAGGAGTAGCAAGCGGACAGGCACTCCTTGTAAATTCGAAAGAAGCTATTTGGTTTGATGATACATATTTCAGTTGGGGCTATGGGGGTACTGCTAATTATTTCAGGAATAAAATATTTGTGGGAGCCTCTTATGCCATACCTACACAGATGCTTGATGTCAACGGCAATGCGCGTTTCAGGGCAATCGGGTCAGGGGCATATTCGGGAGTTGTTAACCGTACATCAGACGGAACGCTAACAACGGCAACCTCTGATGTAAGGTTAAAGGAAAATATAAGTTCCCTGAAGAACAGTCTTGACAAGGTCATGCAGTTGCGCGGAGTATCTTTCACATGGAAAACAAATCCTGAATACGGAACACGTATAGGCTTCATTGCCCAGGAATTTGAAAAAGTTATCCCGGAGCTTGTATTTACCAATGAGGTTGACGGGTATAAAGGAATTAACTATGCTGAAGTAACCGCAGTTCTGGCAGAGGCAGTGAAAGAACAGCAGAAAATAATTGAAGAACTGAAAAATGAAAACAGCCGTCTTATATCTGAGAATGAAAATCTTAAAGCTAAGGACTCACAACTTGAAAGCCGGCTTGAAAAACTTGAAATAATGGCCGGAGAAAGTGCCCTAAAATGATTTTAAAAAAATCATAAGTTCAATAAAATAGAGCTGTAATATCAAGTAATTAATTTAATGGCTAGAAATACTAACATTTTTATAGTTTTTCCTGAAGAGGCTGGACATAAGGAGAAAAGGTTTATACGGGATATTTATAAATTCAAAAATTAATGAACTATGAAAATAATTCTTTTCGCATGCTTAATATTTTCAATTTGCATTAGTCAGCAATTGACGCTGAAAGCCCAGGATAAACCTGAACAGGTAAAGCCCATGAGGTCATGGATCCATATGATTGGCAATCAACCAAATTCTTACAATAAACTAGGCCCTGTATCATTGATTGAGATTAAAGATTCATCCATCGTAATCAGCAAAAATTTTGGCGCTCCTGAATTAGAGATACCGGTTTTTGATCTTGGAATAATAAAAACCAGGAAAAAGAACAGTCTTATAAAAGGAATGCTTATTGGGACAGCATCAGGATTTGTTGCAGGGAGTCTGACCGGTTTAATTGCAGGTGATGATCCTGAAAATATATTTCTGCCATTTACTGCTGAAGAAAAAGCTCTGAGATATGGAACATATCTCGGTTTAGCAGGAATTGGCATTGGTGCTGTTTACGGTTCAGTGGTTAAAATAAGCATTCCTGTCCATGGAAATATGGACCTTTATAATCAAAATAAGTACAAACTCATGAAATATTCAGTTAAGAGAAAATAATTATTATACAAAT
>CAZJGI010000200.1:0-4248 GCA_964545315.1 uncultured Prolixibacteraceae bacterium | reverse complement strand
GCAACCATATTGCCCCATTTATCCATTATAGTGCATACGGTAGTACCTCCCATTACTTTCATATATTCACCCTTTCCCAGGAGAGCTTTCATGTTTACAGGATCCCCGGGCCTGCATTCGTCCGATGCTTTGTCAGGATCAATAAGTGAAGCCCTAAGTTTTGTATATTGATCCGAGAGAAGGTTCTCAAGTGGTACATCCACAAATAAAGGATCTCCGTAATATGTATCCCTGTCAGCCAGTGCAAGTTTTAGAGCTTCTGTTACTATGTGGATATATTGAGGAGAGAGATATCCGTATTTTTTTAAATCAAAGTTTTCAATCAGCCGTAAGGCCTGCAACATTACAGGTCCTTGTGTCCAGGTGTCAGCTTTATACACCGAGTACCCTTTATAATCAATTTTTACAGGGTCTTCAAGTTCTGTAATATGGTTTGCAAGGTCCTCTTTGGTAAAGAATGATCCTATGGACTTATACCATGCAGCCAGGGAGTCGGCAATGTCACCACGATAAAACCGGTCCGAAACTGCCTGAAGCTTTTGTTCTCTGGTACCGGATGATTTCTGTTCAGCTTCAATAAGTTTTCTGAATGTATTGGCAAGGTCAGAGTACCAGCTTGTATCGGGAGATACCTCCGATAAAGAGTAGTTTATAGCTGAAGACACTATTCGCCCGCTTTCAAGCAGCTTAAGAGTCGGGGTCACAGTTTCGGTGAAACTCAGAGTGCCAAATTCCTGTAGTGCTTTAACACACAAATCAACAACTGAAGGAACCAAAGCTGCTTTAATGTCACTTGAAGGAATACCATTTTTCATGTACCATTCAATTCCTTCTTTGCTTAAGGGAGCTTCCCCAATTCCTGAAAGCACCTTTACTTGTTTAGAATTTGCATCGTAATACATGAAGGTAACTTCACCTCCTATATTAAAACGGGGAAAATCTACCACCGTCTCTGCTAAAATCACTGATACTGCTGCATCTGTGGCGTTACCACCTTTACTTAGCATTTGCAGTCCGGCATTGACAGGCGCTTTTTCACTTGCTGCAACAATACCCGATTTTCCTTCACTGTGATAAGAAATCTCCTGGCTGAATATACTTACAGGTATAAGAAGAAATAAAATTATTTTTAATGTTCTCATTGAATAAAATTTATTTTACAGGTGGTGGTAAAGGATTATTTTTTGAAACCGGCAGTGTTTGTGTTTTAGACCTTCCATTTCGCCATAAGTCGTATTTCAGATTAGCATGAGAGTCAAAAAAGGCGTGTAATTTTTTTTGAAGATCTTGCTTAATTTCCGCGTATTCCCTAACGTGAATTAAATTATTTTTTTCTGAAGGGTCATTCACCAGGTCATACAGTTCATCAATACAGCCACCAACAGGAAGGCGCTCAGTATACTTCCACTCAGGTGTACGGATTAACCTGGTATTATCATACTCATAATATACAACATTTTCCCAGTCAGTATTTTTTCCTTTAAGAACATCAGAATAATCCCTGCCAGGCAGATTATTTTTAACGGGTGTTTTATCTTTTAATCCCAGATAACTTAAAACTGTTGGCAGGAAATCATAATTTGAAATCATTACATCTGATCGCTTTCCTGCCGGTATGTTATCAGGGTGGCGCCAGATTGTCGGAATATGTAACGTTTCATCGAATGTATGAAGCGGACGTCCGTGATCAGCCATTCCCCACATACCATGATGACCACCACAAAGTCCCTGGTCTGCCATAAAAATAACCAAAGTATTTTCATCCAGATCCATCCGCTTCAAAGCATCCATGATCTTTCCAACGCCATAGTCTACACCACTAACTTCAGATGCATATCGACGTATAGAAACCATATTGCCAATAAATGCCCGGTTTTCTTTTAACCATGGATGTGGCTTTTCACGGGGAAATGAGTTAAGCTGTTTGTCTGAATAGTATTCGGCAAACCGGTTTTTAGATGGATTGTTCAGATGTTGTCCAAGCCCGTATGGCCCATTGAATGCCAGGAAAAGAAAAAATGGCTTATCTTTATTCTGTTCAATAAACCTTATTCCATGATCTGTCCAGAAATCAGTTAAATAGGTAGGTTCTTTCCGAATTTTGCCATTTTCAATGATATCTGCATCATAAAAGGTTGTAGTGTGACCATGAGGCATTGTAATCCAATATGAAAATCCTTCCTGTGGATGCAAATTATCACCCAGGTGCCATTTTCCGGAAAGGCCGCAAACATATCCCGATCCCGATAAAATTTCAGGTAAGCTTCGAAATTCTTCAATCATGTTATAAGGATTAGGACCCGTTTGAGCTGCACCTCCGGATAAATAATTATGTATGCCATGCTGGGAAGGAATCAAACCGGTAAGCAGAGTAGCTCTTGTCGGAGAACATACCGGATTAGAACTGAAACTACGTTCAAAAAGAATTCCCTCATGTGCCAAATTGTCAATGTTGGGAGTTAATATTTCATCGTTGCCATAACAACCAAGAGACCATGTAGCCTGGTTATCAGTAAGTATAAGAACCAGATTGATAGGTTTCTGACTAAGTGTTTCTTTTGCTGATAAATCAGTTATCCCTACAAAAAAAATCATAAATAGTGAAATACCCGGGAATAATAAAAATTTATTCATTAAGGCAGGACTTAATTAATTTATTTTTTCCTATAACTTATACTGTGGAATTTTCATCCACTCACCATTTTTCAATGCTGACTGATGCGAAACAATTCCTCCTACTGTCATATTCAAGGCCATAGCCACATCAACAAGAGGCTTACGGTCCTGGAGAATTGCTGTTATAAATTCATCCATAAGCCGTCCGTGAGAACCACCGTGCCCACCGCCGGGTACTCCCGGAGGAAGCGGAGGACGCTCAATATCAGGGAGATTTTTTTCAATGCCATCATATTTGTCATAGTAAGAACCTTTAGTCCCCCTGACCCTTCCTGTTTCAGAGCCATATCCATGGCCATAGGTATCAGAACTCCGTCCCATTCTGGCCATCCCTCCATCGCTTGTCCTGTAAAGGGCAATTTCTGTTTCGAAAGGATTTTTATATTGGTTATTTCTATCTTTATATCCATCTCTCAGTCCAGGCATTCCAAGACAGGAAACTTCTGTAAAGGTATTATCTGTTACACCTATATAATAGGCATCGGAATGGGTTGGATACCACTGAGGTGGTAATCCTTCGCGCCACCCTTTATATGAACCGATTGATTCATTATCTCCAAGGTAATGCCAGTATTCACCTTCTGCATAAACGATTTTGCCAAAGCCCCCGGCTTTGTATATCTGTCGCATAGCATACAGATTTTCACGGAACATGGATGTTTCAAACATCATATATTTATTTACACCATATTTTTTGACTGCCTCGAACAGTTCATCTGCCTCTTCGAGTGAGCCAAAGACAGCAGGAACAGCTGATGCCACATATTTTCCGTGTTTTAATGCCTCAATACAAAGACGCGCATGGCTGGGTGCATCAGTAGCAACAAAAACAGCTTCAATACTGTCATCTTTCACCAGTTCTTCCAGTGAGGGATAAGTCTTTTTTGCTTTGGTGACCTCAGCAAGCTTAGCACAGTTATCAGGATCAAGGTCGCTTGCAGCTACGATTTCAACATTGGGATGATCCTGAAAACCGAATGCAGCACCAAATCGACAAACTCCATAACCTACAATACCCACTTTGACTTTACGATCGGAAACAGGTTGCCAAACTTTTTTGGAAGTTTCAGCTCCGGAATCCTCAAATCCCTGAATTACCGACTGCGCTGTCTTTTTCCCACCTGTACAGGCTATTTGGTTAAGGCCCAATACACCGGCGCCAACTCCAAGACCTGTCAGTCTTATGAAATTACGACGGTCAAATTCTTTGTTAAGTGCTTTTTCTTTCATATGATTAAAATTGAGGTATTTTCAATAATTCACCCCCTTTTAAAGCAGACTCATGAGCAATAATACCCGGGACAGTATATGCCAATGCTTCATGAACATCAACGGTGGGTTTTCTTTCGTTGATTAATGCGTCAATAAATTCATGGGTAATAAAAGTGTGGGATCCATGATGACCACTATCATGCCTTAATGGTTCAGGCAACATATCAGTACTCCACCATTTTGGTTGGTCATAATTTTCTAATTTTGGCCTGCCTTGGACAAAACCGGCATCATCCTTTCCTAACTCTTGTGTCTTTTTTATCAATGCCGCGCCACTTCGACCATTATCACAATAGAAAC
>CAZJGI010000199.1:0-4257 GCA_964545315.1 uncultured Prolixibacteraceae bacterium | reverse complement strand
TTGTTTTTTTGGTTGCTACTATACTTGATGCCTTTGAATTGTGATTTTCTCAAATATTGCATCAGGTTCCCTATTTTTCTGCTTATTGTAATACATTTACCGACATAATTTTCCAATTCCTCATTAGAAATATATCCATAATCCCTGGCCCTATATAATTGAGAGCGGGATTCTCCACAGGAGCCTTTAGATATAGAAAGAAATTGGTGAAATTCCTGATTGCCATCGCGTTCAAATCCTTCAGCTATATTATCCATTATGGATCCACTGGAAGATTTAATTTGATTTATTAAGGAGAAATCCTTCGAAAAATTTTCCCTGTGTGTTAATTCATTAATTTCTTTTGATAAACTACGTGCTAACTTCCAAATTTCAAGATCCTCAAATTTCTTAATTACTTCCATTAAATATTACTTTTCAAACATATTATACAAGACCAACCCCTGAAACAATAGGAACCATTGGAACAATTGAAACAATTGGAACCATTGAAACAATTGAAACAACAGTAACCATTATCACTCTACCACAACTTCCGACTCATGCGCCAGATTCAAATTATTCGACACAATAACAGTATCTCCCGGATTAAGTGAGGCATCGGAAGCGGCTTTTACAGCGTACTGGTCTTCATTTTCGTCCAATACCTCTATGTATGTCCAGTATGCTGTGCCGTTGGTATAACGAAACAGCACCTCTCGGTTTTGACGCAAAACAACCGATTTTTTGGGAACAACCAATTGACCGGGAACTGCTTTTTTTATACTCACCTTCACATTCATACCTTCAATATAACCCCCGGGATTGACAAGTTCAGCTTTTATCTGTGCAAGGCCGTTTTCGTCTATCCTCGGATTAATTTCAGTAATAACACCTGCGGCAGGTTCAAGTCCGATGACAGGAGAGACCGTTACTTTTTGTCCTGTCTTAACTTCATGAACTTCTGTTTCCAGTAAGGGAAAATCAATAGTAAACCTACTGTCATTAATAAGTGTACAAAATGGTTTTGACAGGTCAGCTTTTTCCCATGCTTTCTGTAAAACTCCTTCCACCTTACCTGAAAAAGGAGCCTTCAGTGTAGCATTTTTCAACTGATAAACAGCTTCCTCATATTGAATTTCCACCTGGTTATAACCCGAACGGATATTTGCAATATTCATATGATCCGCGGGGATATCATCGTTAATGCTCTTGTACCCCATACTTAAGAGGGCATCCAGTCGGTCAATTTTAACCTTTTCAAGAGCTACCTCTGCTTTTTTAAGGTTGAAAAGATATTCATCTTTCTGAAGGCTGCATATCTCAATACCTGCCTCTACATAGCTGCCGTTTCTGACATTTACTTTCTCAATTGTACCTGAACTCCTGAAAAAAAGGCCGGCTTTCTCAATAGCTGACAGTTTACCGTTACTGACTATCTCACGATAAAAGTCTGATTTTTCAAGAAGCATGATCTCTACCTTATTAGGCTCAGGCGGAAGTGGTTCATTTCCTGAAGATGTATCTTGCTCACCGGATTTAACACTACAGCCGTATAAAAGGAATGATATCAAACCTACTCCAATTAATATTTTGTTTTTTAATGAATAAATAGCTTTTTTTCTGTTCATTCTGATCGGTTTTACCGGATGAATACTTTGAACTTTATTTTTCAAGGATCGCGTTCCGTTGGTTTCATTGGTTCCTGTTGTTTCTGTTGTTCCTGTTGTTCCTGTTGTTCCTGTTGTTTTTGTGGTTGCTCTTTTGTTTTACAACGGTTAACTAACTGGAAACACAGAATGGGCTATCTTGTATTGTTTTTAGCACAAGTTTGGAATTTATTTTTTAAAATGCAAGAACAAATTATTAAACGGTAGCATTTATTTATTATTAGGTACGAATAATAATCTAAATACTTGTATGAATATATGGTTATGGATTTATTGTTTCAGTGTTTGATTGTTTCAGTGTTTCGGTGTTTCATGGTTATTTAAGCAAACATTAGTTAACCGGATTCTTTATGTATTTAAGATTTTTGTTACTGTCTCAATAAATCGTTGAGAAACAGGGAATAGCCGAAGAACCGTCTCTTCATCGTAGTCGTAAAAATCGTTATAATCCCCTTTATGTCTTTTCTCAAACAGCTCTGTGAAATGTTTGGCTAAATTCCTGTCAATCTTCCCGTTTTAACAAAATATTCTCCAAATTTCTGACGAACACCTGAGTGACTCGAAACCTCGATCCTCTCTTTTGCCAATAATGCACTAATCGCATAAAAACAAGCATAATACATTCTGTTTATTGCAGTGCCACGGGAGCGTGACCCATAAAGATAAATTTTTGCCGAAGGTTCTTTGTCTTTGACAATTTTTTTAATCCGTTTTAATATTTTAGCTTCAGAAGCTTTCATAGATCAAATATAAACAAAAGCTTTTTCATCCGGAAATATTCACGAATTTCAATTCTACTGCGGCGGGTATGTGTTAAAACCAATTAAATCATTTTGTCTGTTTTAACAATTGGCGTATTTCAGGAAACAAATAACATAATTAGCTCCCATATATCGAACAATCGAACATTCCAACCCTCCACACTTCACTCCTTCAACTTCACCAGCATCAAAACCGGATTATCATTCTCATCAAGGCTATTGGCCAGTTTTACAAACTCTTTTTTCTTTTCGGGATATTTTGGGGTGGAATTTTTGAATGTAACCGTTGCTGCATGGGTTCTAATTTCGAATGGCTGAATCATTGAAACCAGGTATTCATTTTTCCCATCAGTAAAATAATCAAAAGGAAAAAACTTTATACCGGCATCAAAATCATTCACGATTCCTCCTGTTACGTCTTTTCCCAGTTTATAATTACAAGTAAATGTTTCAGCAGTTTCCTTATTGATAAAAGTAAAAGCATATTTACCTTTAAAGGAATACCTGCAGATTAAATATTTATTGGTTTCTGAAAAAAATCTTGGTGAATAATGCCCTGTGGGCTTCAATGACATAGCTGCAGGATGTTGCAAACTCAATTCATCAACCCGGGGTTCATCCGGGGCAATTATATGTGAGGCACGGTAAGTTAAATCGGCAGATATCTCAAAAATAGTATCGTTGTAATCAACCCAATACGAAATTTTGTCTTTATACCTAAAAGTTCCCGAATGTGGTCCGATTTGAGTTTTGAATTGTGGTGTCGAATTATTCTTAACCGAAATTATATTCCCCAATGTATCTATTACATACCAGAGATATGAACCTTTGGCTCCTAATTTAACTTGAGGCAGAAATAATTTATTACTACTCAAAATATCCAACTTAGAGAAGCTTAACTCAGAATTCTGAAATTTAAACTCTCTAATATAATTACCCAATGTGTCAAACGTCATAACAGTATTTACTTTACCACTTATATAAATTCGGTTATTCGGTTCATCAACTGCAAAGAAATTACCAGACAAATATTCACAGGGCCCTCTGCCCACTTTGCCAATCTGAACAGGATTGTTGCCATTTTTATCAAATCTGAATAATTGCTGATGTCCATTCCCCTCTCCACTACCAATATTATTATAAATGAGATAAACTGCATTGGCTGTAACTCGAAAAGCCTGAACAGAACCAATTGGTAATTCATTGGATAACGGTATATACTTAATGTCATCTGCAAATACTGATAAGCTTAAGTTATTCTTTTCAAAATCCTGAGGATGGATCACAAATGGTTCATTCACCTCAATCCCTGTTTCCGGTAATTTTTGTCGTTCATTATTTTTTACACTACATGAAATGAGTATAAATACCATTATAAAAAATTGTAAGTCTTTCATTTATGATAGTTACTATTTATTTATCGGCAAGAGAAACAATTTTTGCTATTGAACCATAATAGGGTTCTCTTTAGCCAAACAGGTCTAATATTATGTTTATCATTCTATTGGGTCCCGGTTTAAATCGGGATGCTCGATTCGTTTTATGTAAAATTAAAGTTTAAAAAAGGAAGATTCCAAATCATATTTATTAAATGGCTGAAACACTGAAACATTGAAACAATCAAACATTCTATTTAAATAATGACAAATTCTCTGAAATTTTCCTTATTTATCACCTTAGTTTCTGCATTATATGTTTCTGTAAATGTTTTTGGTAACGTTTGACTCTTTTTTTTATGCCATTTAAATTCAAATCCAAAAATTTTACCTCCATGTTCCTCTACAAAATCGACTTCCTGTTGTTGTCTGGTTCTCCAAAAGTAGGTACGGGCAAGACTCTGTTTATAC
>CAZJGI010000198.1:0-4299 GCA_964545315.1 uncultured Prolixibacteraceae bacterium | reverse complement strand
CTTGGTTTTGTTGGTGTGGGAGGAAGAGGCATGGGAATGCTAAAAGTAGCACTTGCAGTTGAAGGAGTTGAGGTCACTGCTGTATGTGATATAGCAGAAGAAAAAGTAGCCAGGGCCCAACGTCTTGTCGAAGATGCCGGACAGCCGAAACCTATAGGGTTTACAGGCCCGGAAGATTACAAAAAACTAGCCGAATTAAATAACCTGGATGCTGTTTTTACCGCCACTCCTATACCGCTTCACGCACCAATAATGCTGGCTGCAATGAGGGCCGGAAAATATGGAGGGACTGAAGTGCCTGCATGTACAGAACATGATCAGGCATGGGAATTGGTTGAGACATCCGAAAAAACAGGGAAACCATGTATGCTGATGGAAAATTATGTATACATGAGAAATGTAAAAATGGTCCAGGTTATGGCCCAGTTAGAGCTTTTTGGTGATCTTACCCACTGTGAGTGCGGATATCAGCATGATGCGAGATACGCCAGTTTTGGCCCGAAGGGAGAAATGCTCTGGAGAGCACAGCGCGGACAGACTAACGGGAATCCATACCCAACGCATGCCATAGGACCAATCTCGAAGTGGATCAATATTAACAGGGGCAACAAATTTGAGTACTTAGTTTCAATGAGCAGCCGTGCTCTTGGCCAAAACTATTATGCTGCAAAAAAGTTTGGACCAGACCACCCCGGTGCAACAAAGAAATATTCCCAGGGCGATGTTAATACATCTCTTCTCCAAACTAACAATGGGATTACTGTTACCCTTTACTATGATACAAAAAATCCACGGCCGGCAGACTGGATATACCGTATACAGGGGACAAAAGGAATATATTCGGGAACTCTGAATAAAATATATCTGGAAGATTTGAGCCCGGTACCTCATAAATGGGAAGAAATTGATAAATACCAGGAAAAATATGACCATCCCCTGTGGAAAAATTATGGTGAAATAGCACAAAGCTCAGGCCACGGAGGAGGAGATTATCTCTGCATGAGAGACTTTGTGGAGGCTATACGCAACGGTACCGATACACCAATAGATGTTTATGATACGGCTACCTGGAGCATTATCACAAAACTTACTGAAGAATCTGTTTCCAATAAAAGTAAACCTGTAGATTTCCCTGACTTCACACGTGGCAACTGGCAGAATCGCAAACCAATAAAAATTGATATTGAATGAGATACCTGTTCTTTTGCTTTTTGTCTGTATACTTAATGGCTTGCACAAATGCAAGTAAAAAACAGTCTGGTGAGACTAAATTAAAATTTGAGATACACCAGGAGCAAAAAATTTATGAAAGAAGTGATTATGGAGAGCCACCTCAATTCGCAATTTGGCTTGAGAATAAAGAATCAGGAGAAATAAAAACAGTGTTTGTCACATATCGTACGGCAACAGGGGATTTTGAAGGAAAGGTTGAATGTCCGGTCTCATTACCCGCCTGGATTGGGGCATTTCGAAGAGAAACAGGCAGAGAGGATATACCAACAATAAAAAATCCGGCTGATGAAGCTATTACAGGGGCTACACCAAAAATAAAAGAAATTCAGGTTGAAGTTCAGATTCCCGGGAATTCTAATTGGTTCTACTATATTGAAATGAATGTGTCAGGAGATTATAATTCAGATTTTCCAAGATTGAAACCGGATGGTTGGTTTGATTTTCAAGGGAATGGACAACCATCAATCGTTTACAGGGGAGAAATTTCCGGAAAACCGGGAGAAAAATCAACCCCGGAATTAATAGGACGTACTGAACAAATGTATTTATTAATCGACATAATCCCTGATATAGAAGGAATTACAAATGCAAAGGACGTATTCAGTATGATAAAAGTAACTTGTATTTAATAAGTTGAAAGGAGGATTAACTTTAAAGGAGTAATTTTTATAATATGACAAATAATAAAAGATTTTTTTCAGAAATAACAAAAATATTGCTGATTTTGGCAACTAGTTTACTTTTTTTTACATGCCAGTCAGGAACCAAAACAGAAACCGTACTTAAAACTGTACCCGGGAATAGTAATACCATCCTGCTGATGAAAAAGAAGATACTTCTTGATTCCTCAAGAGTACTGTATGATAAACCTTTGGATCAAGAGAATTTTATCAGTAATTTCTCAGTTCACCACAGCGAATGGAAAGTAGAAGATGGTTGGCTGGTAGGGGCAAACAGGGGAAACTGGCCTGGAATGGCAATTATAAATCAGGAATTCCCTGGAAATGTATTGGTGGAATTTGAAGCACAAACTATTTTACCATCCACCCATGATATAAATGTGATGTGGAATGGAGAATGGCTGGAGGAAACCGACCAAAGGGGAATTGCATATGTCGCAGGATTGGAGGGCTGGTGGACAGGTAAAGTAGGGATTGAAAAATCTAACGACTATAAATTTATGGTTGGTACACCCTTGTTTGATTTCGAACCTGGGAAAATATATAAAATTCAGGCTGGCAGTATCGACGGCCACTGCTTCATCCTGGCCAATGATAAACTTTTACTTGAAGCAATGGATCCGGATCCTATTGATAATCAGATATACACAAAAATAGGATTTGAGGCTTACTCAAGTAATATTAAATTAAGAAACATTAAAATTCGCCAAATTTATTGGGAACCAGTTGAAATGAAATATGATCCTGAATTTTAATAAAATAAAACAATATTCATTCTAATATAATTATAAATTAAAACGATATGGCAAAAATTAAAGTAGGATATGTATCCTTTGGAACGATGTTTTATGAGCCGGCAAATTTGCAAATGATCAGTGCCCGTGCGGAAAAACAACTAACAGATGCAGGACTGGAATTGATAAAGACAGACCCTGTTTTTGGTGAAGGCCCCGAGCCCGAGCGGGCCATCAGGGAACTCAAATCACAGGAATGGGATTTCCTTTTTGTGAACATCATAAACTGGATTGATACCAGGGGTGTGTTCAGGGTATTACATGAATTCCGTAATGAACCCATGATCCTTTATAGTTTTGGTGGATTTACCGATCATGAAGGTAAATTCGGAGAAAAAGGAACTCTAATATCCCCGGCAGCGGGTGCAGGTTCCACATCATTGCGCATGCCAATGGAACAATGGGGCATCAAATTCAAATATCTGTTTAACGCTCCCGATTCGCCCATGGATATAAAAGGTATACTATCTTTTGCAAAGGCAGCATCAACCATAAAACGGTTAAGGCATGCAAGGCTGGGGATGATCGGTTATAACGATATGGGACTATACTCAACCGGTATTAATCCCACTAAACTACGCAATCTGATTGGGCCCGAAATAGAAAGTATGGATATGCTCCAACTGAAAAAAAAGATGGATACTCTTTCTGAAACGGAAGTCAGGGAGGAATCTGCAAAAGTGACAAAAGACTGGGAATACCCCCTGGGAAAACCGGCTGATGAAGTGATTGAGAGTGCTGTAAGGATGTATATGGCTACAGTGGAGCTATGTAAAGAAAAAAATTTCGATACCTTCTCCTATAAATGTGTAGACGGGGTCGACCTGGAAATGGGGCTCACCCATGCAATCCCCTCTTCCCTTGTGGCAGATGCCGGATATCCTTATGTGGATGAAAATGACCTGGGTAATTCAGTTGCCCAACTAATGCTAAAATGGGTATCAGAAAAACAGGTCACTTTTATAGAGCACTATGAACACCATCCTGAATGGATACTTTTAGGTGAAGACGGATATTGTCCTTCAGATTTCATTGAAGGTAAACCGCAAATAAAAGACGTTTCTACAGTGCTTTTAAAAGGGATTGCCCATTGTTCAAATATGAAAAAAGATCGTATGACCTTAGCCTCCCTTTTTGAAACTAATAATGGGTATAAAATGCATATCGTCACAGGTGAAGGAAAAGAAAGGCCAAAATGGGTGGAAATGGGAGTCCCCCTGCCTTCATGGCCAAGTATTAAATTTTATCCTGACGTACCTGTAAGACAAGTTTTAGACCATGTACAGTCACAACACTTTGCTGCGGTATATGGTACTTATGTTGATGAACTGACTGATATATGTAAATTACTGAATATTGATGTTGAACTGGACGTAAAAATCTGATACACCCTATGAAACACCAATATAAGCCATTATCTCTGCTTTGCCTGATGTTTTTGACCGTAGGGTCAATGTTTGTAATGAACGACATCCTGTTGCCAACTATGGTTAAACATTTTCAATTAAGCTATTTTCAGGCAACAATGATCCAGTTCTCATTTTACATTACTTATATAATTTGGCCAATTCCGATTGCATGGATGATTCATA
>CAZJGI010000197.1:0-4332 GCA_964545315.1 uncultured Prolixibacteraceae bacterium | reverse complement strand
AAACTGTTATTCACCCTGAACCTCAATGTATATGTAAAAGATGCTGACCTGAATGTTGATGTTGACGTAACTTTTCTTATTTATACAGACCTCAACGGGGATGATTTAACCTTAAAAGTAGAGTTGTGGGATATTGATACAGATGTTTCATTGTGGGAATCTATCCGTTCTTTACTTTCCGGCAAATCCCTGATAAGCATATTGAGTTATATTCTGTTCCCTGCTGCTACCATAACAATTTTCCCTTTCATTTTCTGGGGTGTTTCAAATTTGGTTGCTGATAAATTCAGCGAGGTAGGAGAAATTCTGGGAGCTCAAAAATTAAAAGCCGAAACATCAAAACTTGCCGGCTTATTTGATTTCCTGAATAACAGGATTACATTTTTCAGAAAACGGCTCTCTCCTTTCTATTATACAGATTTTCAAGCTGAAATTAAATGGTCAGAGTTTAATGTTGACCAACATGGAATTATCGCCGGAGGAGTTCTCCAAAACAGTGAACAATACATCCCAAAAGAACAGTATTTCAAAAAAGGCGAAGAAGTAAAAGAAGAACTTGTAATTTCGGGCAAAACCAGGATAAACGGAGATGAAAGCGATATTAACGGCCTTATATACAGGATATCTGATTACGAAACAATTTTTGAACACGAAAAAATAAACCGGCCTGATCCTGACAAATTGGATGAATTTTGGATTGACGCACGGTTTTTATCTGATATGATACAGGAGAAGAAACTGGCATGTCAGGTTCAGCTTACTCCTGACGCGATTCACCTCCGGAACAATAAAATACATGCTATGCGGTTTCATTCAGGACTGGTACTTTCTCCCAATGAGGCAGGCACATTGCAATACACAACTCTTTCACTGATTGTGATGCGTTATAAGCTCATACGGAAAAAACATAAACTTGAGTTTTATTACCGTAGTAAAAGAGATTTGTCAGAAGAAAACAACTTAATGTCATTGCCAAATATGAGGCTTGATCTGTAAAATTCCAACATCCCTGATTTGAACCCCCTGATTTAAATAACCTGTTACCTCCTGGCCGGTGAAGAGCAAAGAGGTTCTGTTTATTATTATTGATTTCAAACCTTTAATTATTAAACATCTAATAATCAAATAATTATAAAATTTGGTATGAGTTTTGATGTTAGTAAAGCGAAGAGACAGTTCTTCAATTAAAACTAAAAATCATGAAAAAGTTAATTATCACAACGATCATCGCGCTGCTGACAGTAGCAGGGATCACAGTCAGGGCAGAAGAGTGGCCACAGGAATACCTGGGTCTGCCGGGTGATAATCTCAACCTCTTCGCCGTAATGAAACTCTTCCAGGAATCTGAAACCCTTGAAAGTTTCGAAAGGAACCTGAACAATGAAAACTCAAGAATAAATAATCTCGACCTCAATGGCGATAACATGGTCGATTATATAATGGTCTTTGATTATGTTGACGGAAATGTACACAATATAGTATTGAGAACAGCCCTGAGCAGATATGAAAATCAGGATATAGCCGTATTCACCGTACAGCAGTTCAGAAATGGTAACGTAGAGATACAGCTGATCGGCGACGAAGCCCTTTACGGAAGAAACTACATCATTGAACCGGCATATGCTGAAACTCCGAATCCGGGTTACAGGGGGAAAGTAAAGGTAAGGCCAGGTATTGTGGTTGTAAACAGGATGGCCTTCGCAGTTGAAGCCTGGCCACTGATCAGGTTCATCTACCTTCCGGGTTATGTAACGTGGCGTTCAGACTGGTACTGGGGCTATCAGCCACATTACTGGCATCCGTGGAATCCCTACTACTGGCACTTCTACTACGGATATCACTATAACTGGCACAGCCACTACTACAAACACTACCGTCACTGGGATCATTACAGGTATGCGAGGTACAACGATTTTTACTACAGCGGGGTCAGAATATACAGCCCGACAATAATGGTAAATATAAACAATGGACATTACAAAAAAACATATTCCCGTCCTGAACTCAGAAACAAAGGATCAGAATTCTATGCAATGACGAATAAACCAAGTGCAAAGGTTACTGCTGAAAATAAGGTCAGGAGAGCTGAAAGCAGTGCTGTAAAAACCAGGCCTGCAGAGACAGTGAACACATCTGCTACAAGACGCTCCGGTACAGTTACAGACAAACGGACAACAACTAATGCAGCAGTAGCAAAGGAGGCTGAAAATACAAGCAGGAGAACTACTGTAAGTAGGAAGGCAGAGCCCGAAGCAGAAAGAGTAATTCAGAATAGAACAACTACTACCGGGAGCACAAATAATACTGAGGTAAAGCCTAATGTTACAACCCGCAGGACTCCTGCGAATGTTAATAACAAACCAGCAACGACTCAAACTGCCAGACAGAACACCGGATCAGTTCAGAGGCCTTCAACAACAGTTCCGGCTACCAGGCAGAACACCGGATCAGTGCGTAAGCCCGCTGCAACTGTGACGGGAAGGGAAGCACCGGCACCACGAACCAGCACCGGGACAACTGTATCAAGACCTACTGTAAGCCGGTCACAAAGTGCAACCACATCCGGCGGATCAGTAAGCAGGTCCACAACACCTGCAAGAAGCAGCAGTGAAACTGGCAATAATACAACGGGAAGGATAGCCCGCAGATAAAATAGTAAGGGGAGAAAAGAGAGCTATTGATAATTAAAATTGATTCCGGCCTTATCTGCAACATTGATAATGGCCGGAATTTTCTATACTATATCCTTTGCCGTCGGTTTCAACCGATGGATATGAATGATAATCATCACCATCCCTTTTTTTCATGTACTGCCCAAATCCGTTCACTGAAGTGAACGGCAAAGGATAGGGCACTGAACTTACCTGGTGCATTTATGATGCAATTAAAAATAATTCCTATTGATCTGTTTCATCAGAAAATATTAAATTTGAAAACATTAATAACAAATGAATTATAATTCAAAAATAAATCATAATGTATTTCAAAATCAATATTAATAATTACACCTATGAAGAGAATACTATTTATAATTTCATTTATCGGTTTTGTGACAACAATCCTGGCACAGGAAACTGAATACATTACCAAATATGACGTACCCTATTATGATGAAAGTATGACCAATTCAGACGAATACATTAAGGAGCGTTGTGTATTGGACATATATTACCCGGCAAAAATAAAAGATTATGCTACAGTGATCTGGTTTCACGGAGGAGGGTTAACAGGAGGGAAAAAAAATATACCTTCTCAGCTTAAGGAGAAAGGATTATGTATTGTGGCGGCAAATTATCGTTTATCACCGAAAGTCCATTCGCCCGCCTTCATTGAAGATGCCGCCGCTGCTGTAGCCTGGGTTTTCAACAACATTAAAAATTTTGGAGGAGACCCCTCCCTGATATTTGTTTCAGGGCATTCTGCCGGTGGCTACCTGACCAGCATGGTTGGTCTGGATAAATCATGGCTGGAAAAATTTAATATTGATGCAAATAAAATTGCCGGCTTAATCCCTTTTAGCGGGCATACTATCACACACTTTACAATCAGAAAAGAAAGAGGTATTCCGGAATTACAGCCTTTGGTGGACGAGATGGCACCTCTGTACCATGTAAGGCCGGATGCGCCGCCTTTATTGCTAATAACAGGCGACAGGGAATTGGAGATGATGGGAAGGTATGAGGAAAATGCATATTTAATGAGAATGATGAAAGTATCAGGTCATAAAGAGACCAGGCTTCTTGAACTGGACGGGTATGGCCATAGCATGGCAGAACCGGCATTTCCATTGTTGATAAATGAAGTAAAAAGAATAATAAAAACAAAATCAAATTCAGATTAGTATCATCAGAATATGAATAAAATCTCACATGAAAAATACTGAAAATTTATTCCAAACCATTTATGTACCATAAATAAACATCTAACAATCAATAATATGAAACGAAGAAAATTTATACAAACAGCAGCTACTGCAGCTATTGCTGCTCCATTCATTTTAGATTCCTGCAAGCCAATAGGTAAATTACGGCATGCATGTATAGGAACGGGGGGTATGGGATGGGGGGACATGCACAATTTTATCAGCCATCCGAATGTTGAGATAACAGCAATTTGTGATGTAGATGCTGTCAGGTTAAAAAAAGCTTCAGAAGTTGTTCCCAATGCCCGCACTTACGGAGACTGGCGCGAGCTTCTCGAAAAGGAGGCTGCTAATATCGATTCTGTAAATGTAACTGTTCCCGATCATAACCACTTCCCCATTTCCTGGCAGGCAATACAAAGTGGTAAGCATGTTTACTGTCAAAAACCTATGTGTCATGACGTAGCTGA
>CAZJGI010000196.1:0-4375 GCA_964545315.1 uncultured Prolixibacteraceae bacterium | reverse complement strand
TCTGCCTCTTTATGCCAGATGGGGAAAGTCCCGTTTTCGTGAAGGGTAAAAACAAGGTATTGTCCGTCAGGGGATACTCGTGGAAAGGATACACTTTTATCTAATCCTGAAGCATTATATACCATTTCCGGCTTACCAAATATTTCCGTCTCCTGATTGAACGGCCTTCTCACCAAGTCGTAATGTACTTTACTGATACTTTCAACATTAATATCTTTATCTATTTCCGAACTACTGCAATAATAAAGATATCTTCCGTCAGGTGACCAGTGCGGAAAAGTTTCCATTTTCTGTAATGAATCATTATCATTAATATAGCTCACTATATTTTTCTCCAGGTCATATAAAATCAAGTCAGACATACGATCATAAACTTCAATGATCTTAGGGGAGTGGGCGTAAAAACTCTGGTTTACCTGATTAGAAGAGAAAGCAACATACCTTCCGCCCGGATGCCAGGAGGGATATGTGGCACCTCCGGGCATGCTTTCAGTCTTTAATCCTCTCTTTTGAATTTGCCCTTTATCAGCAAAATAAGTTCCTCCTTTGGAACCTCTGATGTGAACCAAAAACTGATCAGGATCATTTTCCCTGAAAGAGTGGCAATTAATGCAGTTGTTATCAAGTATACTATTATCGATCAATGGTCTCTCATTAAAATTTTCCAGGCATCTCTGAACAATCTTCATCCTGTACCAACTATAATAACCGGGGTGTATCAACCGATATGTTAAATATGGATCAATTTTTTCATCTGCTATATAAATATTAATTGGAGAATATTTGTCCGGGGAATCCCTGTGATTATTTATTGAAAAAATATGAATTGAAATTTGATTTCCCTTGTAAGTTTGCAAAATTTTTCCCCATTTTCTATGAGGAAACCATACCTCGCCGTTCACCGATGAAATTGATAATATTTCGGAATCAGATGAATTATGCACCCTGATCCGGAAAAATTTCCCATTCTCATTTATTTTAAAATTCAAGGGAGCAATATTGGAAGGTATGGTCACACCTGAATAATCAGGAAATATTTCAGGCTCCCGGCTTATTAAATTATAATCTTCATCAATTTTATAATTACATCCTGATGTAAATAAAAACAGATAAAAAATAATCAGGTACAAAATATGTTTTTTGAACATAACCTCAAAAAAATTAAAAATATTTGTATTATACATTTAATTTACATCAAAAAATATTGTTAATCCGAAAGTTGCAAAATAGTTATTAAGCTTCCAAACAAAAATTCAATAACCATTCTCATTTCATAACAAATAAATTTTAAATTACACAATATTTAGCTACTTTAGTGCAAAAAATAAAATACGGCAACTTACCATGATACCAAAAACAAATCAAACAAAAAGAAGAGATTTCATCAGGCAAACGATTTTTGCCACTGCGGGTGCCATTGCTGTTCCCACAATATTAACATCATGTGCAAAAAAATCAAATGAACGTATTCAGATAGCACATATTGGAACCGGATCAAGGGGAACTTCAGTAACAAAGAATTATTTCCTGAAAATCCCGGATTCCTTATCACTGGCAACATGCGATGTATTTAGTGACCGCAGGGAGAATCTTGCCAAACATATTACAGCTTTTTATAAAGAAAAGTATCAACAGGATATTGAATGTAAACCTTATCTGGATTATGAAGAGATACTGGGCAGGGATGATATAGATGCAGTTCATGTTGCTACGGCAGATTACTGGCATATGACAATGGCTATCAAGGCTGTCCGGGCAGGCAAACACATCTATCTTGAAAAGCCGCTTGGCCTCAGCCTTGACTATATGCTAAAACTGGAAAAAGAATTAAAACATAAAAATATTGTATTTCAATACGGAACACAACAGCGCTCCCTCGGGCATGTACAAAAAGGTATACAGATGGTTAAGTCGGGAGAAATAGGAGAAATACATAAAATTGAGATATGGGCGCCAAGTGCAGGCGGAAAATCAATAGGTGAGGTAAAAGGATCGACTGTAAGTGAAGAACCCCCCGCCAACCTTGACTATGACAGGTGGCTGGGACCCGCGCCGGTAAAGCCATATTCCAAGGCACGGGTTGCCAATACGGGTATATGGAATATCTATGATTATTGCCTGGGGATGATATCAAGCTGGGGTGCCCATCCTATCGATATCGCAGTCTGGGGGGCAAAAGAAAAAATGAAAGATGTTTGTACTATCACAGGCTCCGGCTCTCTTTTCCCGAAAGACTCATTTTTTGACACAATAAATCACTGGAAACTCAATCTTAAATATAATAATGGATTGATAATAGACTTCGTAAGTGACAATTTTGCCGGGGAGATGAAGCAAAAACTTAAAAAAAGTTCCAATGGCACTACTTTCTATGGGGATAAAGGATGGATCAGCCTGGGCAGAGGAGCAGCTGCATCAAGTATCCCGAAACTTCATGAAGAATTAAACGTCGCTGTTTATGGTGAAAATAACCTTCATGGACTGAATTTTATTAAAACCATTAAAGGTGAAATAGAAGAGATCAATCCCCTCGATGAGGCTATTCTTTCTGATTGCATCAGCCATATGGGAAATGTCCTGATACGTTCAGGCAAAGATGAAATAGTATGGGATCCCGTTAAAAGGGAAATAATTAATCATCCGGAACTGATCAGGCTGTTCTTTCACCGTGACCTAAGAGAACCGTATACAGCATAATTTTGAGACCAGGGAAAACTTTTCTTAAAGTACTTCCCTGGTTTCAAATTTCATTATCTTCCCCATCTTCCTGATGTCATCCACATAGTCTCCAAATACTACTGCAAGATGATTCCCGAAATCCTGGGTCTCTTCAAAGAATTTTTTGCCATCCGGTATGCTGATAAGTATATTCTGGGCACATCCGCATCCTTCCATGCCACTTCCACCGATAATCTTACCTCTCGTTAAAAGAATCTCTGTCCCTGTCGGGTCAAAGCGGGATACAGTGACTTCCTGTTCTAACTCTTTATTAAAATCATGTCGCAGGTTAACCCCAAAACCACTTTCGGTAAAACTATGTATATCATAGGGAGTACCAGCATTATTGAAGCCATTCATACGTAACGAAGCCACCGAATGGTGTATTTTTAATGTGTCATCTTCCGGGTAAACATCCTGATTACCCATATAAACAGCCTTACCGCTAAGATACATTTCCAGCATCATGGCTAAAAGCACATTTATGTCACCTTCGCATGCTGACGGAATCCCTGAGTCTTTATGCAACGCATGGGTCAAACAGGGTGTAAACCTTCTTTTCCACGGCTCCATCGAACTGCATAACTCAAAACACTCAACGGTAAATGCATTACAACCGTATTCCTTCATTATAGACCTCACTGCCTGGTAATATTCAACCGAATGAACAACATCCTCTTTTGACATATTACTCTTTCCTGCATTTTTCATTAAAGACTCCGCAATTTCAACAGCTTCATCCTTATATGCCCTGTCATTCACAATCAAATCCATCTTCCTGAATAACTCATCATAATCAACAAACCTGTAACCAATATTATATCGCTCTTTTAGAATATCCAAATTCGTAATGGTACTCAATACTCCCCATGGAATTCTTGAAGGAAAATTTGTAACACTTAAAATTTTAGTGTTTTGCACAGACTTACAGGCTTTAAAAACATTGACCAGTGACATCAGTTCTTCCCATGTCTTAACCTGAAAACTTGGAATACCAAGCTGACGAACAGCTGCAGGTGTGCAAACTGCCCATCCGGCCCCTGTCAATATAACAACAGGTTTCTTATATATTTCCGCAATTTTAAGCCCCACAAATTCATGCGTAACTACATATAAATCGGTCTGGTAATCATCTCGGGTCAAAGCATCGTAAAGAGGGTGAGGAACATGTATATCCGGATCTCCTTTTTTGACAAGAGAATAAACTGTCACAGGTTCTAAAAATTCAACACCCCGAGGTAACTCAAGGGAGCTTATTTTATTTTTTATATTCTCAAGGTTCTTATTTAACCTGTTCATTTCAACTTCATATGTCATATTTTCCAATTTCCCATTCCTGCATGAACCTTCATATGCAGCCTCATGAACAATACCGGTATTTACAACCTTGACCCTGAATGGCACTTCCAAAGCACTTGGAACATAATCCTTAATATCTTTTGAAAATAAATTGCCAATACCGGGTGCCATAATTAATCCTCCTGCAGCGAAAGAAGATAATTTTATAAATTCTGCACGATTTATATTACCGCAAGAACTATCTGAACCAATGTTCTTTTGCATGATTCCGGATATTATGATTTAACTATTTTAAGCCAACAGAATATTTTTACAATATTCAATACACTTTTTAACTTCCATTACTGCATTCGATCCC
>CAZJGI010000195.1:0-4459 GCA_964545315.1 uncultured Prolixibacteraceae bacterium | reverse complement strand
CATAAAACTCCTGGGCATCAGAAATACGCATGTTATTGTCTACCTTATTTACGGCTACAACCACCTTCTTACCACTCTTTCTTAATATTGCAGCAATGGCATCATCGAGGTCAGTGATCCCCGACTCAACATCTACAACGAACAGGATCACATCAGCCTCATCAATTGCAAGATGGACCTGTTTGTTGATTTCTGATTCAAAAACATCGTCTGAATTGACCACGTAACCTCCGGTATCGATTACAGAAATAACTCTGCCATTCCATTCAGCTTTCCCGTAATTACGGTCACGGGTTACACCTGATATCTCATCAACAATAGCCTCTCTCGATTCGGTAAGCCTGTTAAATAATGTCGATTTACCTACGTTGGGGCGCCCCACTATCGCTAATATCCTGCTGCTCATTTTTGGTTTTTTAAGATCAAAAAAATTATATTTATTATTTGCATTAGGGTTTAGAGTAATACTTACTAATTTCAGGATACTTCATATCCGAAATTCTTAAGGTCTCTCTCTTTATCTCTCCAGTCTTTTGCTACTTTAACAAAAAGCTCAAGGTAAATTTTCTTTCCGAAAAATTCTTCAGCATCCAACCTTGCCTCCATGCCAACCTTCCTGAGCATTTGACCTCCTTTTCCAATAATAATTCCTTTCTGGCTTTCCCTTGCAACGTAGATCAAAGCCCTGACATTAATGATTTTTTCCGTATCCTTAAATTCTTCCAATACAACTTCAACAGAATAGGGCACCTCCTTTTCATAATTCAGTAAAATCTTCTCCCTTATTATTTCCTGCATAAAAAACCTCTGGTTCTTGTCAGTAAATGCATCCTTTTCAAAAAATGGCGGATTTTCAGGCAATAACTCCAATATCCTGTCAAAAATTGGCCCAATATTAAACTTTTCCCGGGCTGAAACGGCTAATACCTCTGAATCTGGAAAAATCCGTTTCCAAAAATTATATAACCTTTTTACCTCTTCCTCGTTAGATATATCAATTTTGTTGATCAATAAAATAACCGGGATACCTGAATCTTTTATTTTCTCAATATACTCAGGATTTTTACCCGGCCTTTCAACAACATCCGTAACATATAATATGATATCTGCATCCACTATAGCACTATTGACAAATTTCATCATTGACTCCTGAAGCTTATAACCCGGTTTTAAAATTCCCGGGGTGTCAGAGTATACAATCTGAAAATCTTCGCCGTTCACTATACCCTTAATGCGATGACGGGTTGTTTGCATCTTCCTGGTTATGACTGATAACCTCTCACCTACAAGGGTATTCATAATAGTAGACTTACCTACATTTGGATTACCTATAATATTAACAAAACCTGCCTTATGTGTCATAATTGTTTCAAATAGCTATAAATCAGCGCAAAGATAATCCATTTAAACTACTTTAATTATTTAATTCACCGTTTATTAAATTAACGTTGCTTGTTATCCCTGTTAAAAGATTCTAAAAATAACTCCATTCGGATAGCTGGCATTGGATGTTTCTAATTTTTTTCGTATTATAAAGGTAAAATTTACATTGTTCAAAATAAATATTATGCAAAATATACATTTAGATAAGATAGCCATCAATGTTCATGCACGCAGGATTCTTCTTAATATCCTGGAAGAGAATCCGATTCTGGAAAGAATACTGCGGCAATCCAAAGATGAGCAGGAGGCAATGGAATTGATAAGAGAATGGATTTTACCGAAATTGAAAAAAAACAAAGCAGCTGAAGCATTCTATCATGGGAGGCATCACGATCATGAACTTTTCAAAGATCTTAACTGGGAAGATTACGCAGCTATCAGGTTATTGGATTACATTGATCATGCCGGCGAACAATATGCTGATCAGAATATACATGGTGATATGGCAGTTACAAATCCGGTAAAGATGCTATGGTTAGCCACTAACTACGGAATTGGAGGGGCAAAACCTGATTTTTTCATTGATATGCTTCATTTGTTCAGACAGTTATCAGGCAAGCTGAAACCTGAAATTCCCACAAAAGAGACAATTCAGGATTGGATGGACCGGTATCCGGCGGGGATAGAACCAAAAATTGCTGAATTAAGGAAAATAAATCGTGACCGGATAATAAATATTCTCATAAATAAAATAGATAATGGTGAAATAAAAAGCAGCAGGTATTCATTTGAGAAAGGTATAACGAGGGATCAGAAAATTGACAGAATGAATGAATGGTGGAATGAAAGGTTTTTTCACCTAAGGTTTGCCGTTCGTTCTCCTGAAATGCTTAATGAGTTGCTCGACTATTCACTTGATCCGGACACTATGGATATTTTGTATGAAGCTGAAGAAAAGGGCATACCTTTTTTTGTCAATCCTTATTATCTTTCCCTGCTTAATGTCCAGACACCGGGATTTGCTGTTGGAGGTGATCTGGCAATACGTTGTTATATAGTATACAGCAAGCAGTTGGTTGAGGAATTCGGGAAAATAGTTGCATGGGAAAAAGAGGACAAGGTTGAGCCGGGGAAGCCAAATGCAGCCGGATGGTTATTACCATCATCACACAATATTCACCGACGTTATCCTGAAGTTGCAATATTTGTTCCCGATACAGTAGGCAGGGCTTGTGGAGGTTTATGCTCGAGCTGCCAGCGCATGTATGAGTTCCAAAACGGCTTTTTTAATTTCAACCTTGAAAAGCTTAAACCAAAGAAAACATGGGACGAACGGCTTCCCAAACTTCTTAAATATTTTAAGGATGACGCCCAACTTCGTGACATTCTGCTTACAGGTGGTGATGCATTAATGAGCTCAAACAGAAGCCTTAAAAATATTCTGGATGAAATTTATAAAATGGCACTCCAAAAAAGGGAAGAAAATAAAAAACGGCCGGAACATGGTAAATATGCTGAAATTGTTCGTATCAGAATAGGAACCAGATTGCCTGTATATATTCCTCAGCGTATTACTCCCGACCTTGTGAAAATATTAACTGACTTTAAAAAGAAGGCTTCAAAAACAGGCATTAAACAATTTGTCGTCCAAACACACTTCGAGTCTCCAATGGAAGTAACACCCGAATCTGCAAAAGCTGTAAAACTACTCCTTGATGCAGGCTGGGCAGTAACAAACCAGTTGGTTTTTACCGCTGCTGCTTCGCGCCGCGGACATACTGCCAAATTACGAAAAGTGCTCAATGATATAGGTGTGCTGACATATTATACATTTACTGTTAAAGGATTCAAAGAGAACAGTGCTAATTTTACTCCCAATGCCCGTGCAGTTCAGGAAGAAATTGAAGAAAAGTATGTTGGACAGCTTCCTGAAGAAAAGATGGAAGAAGTACAAAAAATAATGGATGATGCAAGACAGATAAAGGAACAGTTAAGTGACTTACGTGAACAAAATAATTTACCATTTATTTCAACAGACCGCAACATATTAAATCTGCCGGGAGTGGGGAAAAGTCTTACTTTCAGGACAATTGGTATAACACGTTATGGAAGGCGTATCCTCGAATTTGATCATGACAGTACCCGACGCCACAGCCCTGTTATTGATGAAATGGGTAAAGTAATAATAATAGAATCAAAATCAATAAACGAATATTTGCGCCAGCTGGAAGATATGGGTGAAATCCGGGATGAATATGAAGGTGTATTTGGCTACTCTCTTGGTGAAACTGAACCAAGAATGCCAATGTACGAATATCCTGAATATGATTTTGAAGTAACAGACGAATTTACAAATATTGAGACGGGTATATAAAAAAATTGAATAATTTATATATTTAACCAATTACAATTAATAATTTAAACTGTGAACAATAATAGAAGAGACTTTCTTAAACTCTCCGGCATGGCTGCCATTGGCATGGCTGCAGGTACACTATCCGGCTGCAAATCAAAACCGTCTGATAATTCTGCTGAGAGTGACAATACTGAAATTGGAAATGCCCGAAATCAAAAATTTAACATGGCAGGATATGCTGCTTCGAAACTTGACAAAGTCAGAATAGGAGTTATCGGTATCGGAGGCAGGGGGTCCGCAGATTTAAACAGGCTTTTAAGAATTGAGGGTGTAGAGATCAAAGCTTTATGTGACATTGATCCTGAAAAAGTTGACACTGCCATCAGTAAATTTGAAAATGTCAATTACAAACCTGAGAAATACTCAGGAAACGAAAATATATGGAAACAGGTATGTGAACGGAATGATATCGATCTCATATTTAATACTACACCCTGGAAACTGCATACTCCTTTAGCAGTTTGTGCCATGAAGTACGGCAAACATGCAGTTGTTGAGGTTCCGGCAGCAATAACAATCGATGAATGCTGGCAACTGACAGAAACTTCCGAAAATACCCGTCAACATTACATGATGATGGAAAATTGCTGCTATGATTTTTTTGAAATGCTGACATTAAATATGACAAGACAAGGATTCTTTGGGGACATAATTCACGGG
>CAZJGI010000194.1:0-4486 GCA_964545315.1 uncultured Prolixibacteraceae bacterium | reverse complement strand
ACTTCCCGTCCGCCCTCGACCTGGGGGCAGCAGGTAAAGCGGCCTGCAATATCTCAACAATTGTTCCCAACCTGAAACAGTTCTGCATTCATGTTGTATTCAATGCAAAAGGGCCTGTAAATGCCCGGCAGAATCTGGTCGAATCTAACATGATCCCTTTTGCAATCTATCTTGCAAAAGGAAGTACTGTCAACAACTGTAATTTGGTAACAAGTGTTAAACCAAAAAATCATAACTGGAACGGGCCTGATACTTTGTTTAAAAAAGTATTAGCTATTAATAAATGGTATACTGCATCGTTGGTATATGACTATGACACTGCAGCGCTTTTTTTAGATGGTGAACTTGTTTCAGTCCATGCCTTTCCTAATGGGAATATTGAAAAACTGACAGGAAATAAATTGTTTTTCGGAACATGGGTGGATGGTGCACGAGACCACTTTAACGGTAAAATGGCAGCTTTTCAGCTATATGACGGAATACCTGAGGAACTTGAAAATCTTCTTGATGAACAAAGATCTCATGCTGAATGGTTTATAACATATAAGAGTGAAGATTTCAAGAAGAGTTATAATATCGGTGAACGCACTAAAGCTATTGAGTATATTTCCACAACCGGAGCCCATATTCAACATTATGCAAATTGTGCAATCATGTTCCATAACGTCCCGGGAACAGCATTCGAAATGCATGGTTCAATATATACCAAATACAAAGCTATACCTGATTCGAAGACTCTGGGTTATCTTGTCACTGATGAATCAGATACGACCAAACCAGGAGGAAAAAAGAGCCTGTTCTCAAAGGGAGGTATCTATTGGTCATCCGGCACAGGGGCTCATCCAGTATTCGACAAGATCTATTCTGAATACGAAAACCTGGGCGAATCAAAAACCTGGGGCTTCCCGATTAAAGACCAGAAAACAATTACCAGTGGTTTTGAACAGGAATTTCAAAATTGCAGATTCTATTATAAAAATGGAGATGCAAAAGCACATGAAGTACATGGTTCTATACTGACTAAATATCTTTCAATTGGAGCCTACACACAATGGGGCTTTCCTCAGACAAACGAAAGTGATGTAAAAAGGGATTCAACCATTATTGGAAAATTTTCACAGTTTGAAGGCTGTACTATATTCTGGAGTAATACTACAGGTGCATTCGAGGTTCACGGAGAAATCCGGAAAAAATATCTCGATATGAAGGGACCGTTAAGTGACCTTGGTTTCCCAACTTCCGACGAGTCGGATATTCCTAATTATGCAGGTGTCGGAAAGGCCAATACCTTTCAAAAAGGAAGTATATTATGGTATGGTAACTTCAATTCAATCAAAATTGCCCGTCCTTATAAATTATATATCGGCAGAATTGATTCGAAAGAATCTGAAGGTTTCGGAAGGGGACAAAACGACCTGTATATCAAAAAAATAAAGGTAACTGAAGGTTCTACAGTACTTTATGAAGCCAGAAGGCCTTCTTCCGGTGATTGGGGTGGTAAAAATGTTGTAAATGTCAATTTTACTATTCCAAATATAATCACACCTAACAGACTGAACATAAAAGTCAAATTCTACCTTGATATCTGGGAGAGCGATGCACCTACCAATGCAGATGATCATATGGGCACATATGAAAAAGTTCTGGAGGCAGCTAATGCATGGGGACTTAGAGACAATGAAGGAGTCTATAATGTTGCCTTCGGCAATATACGCTCACTCACATGGGCAGTAAAACCACAGGTTGACATCAGCACTCTTTCGGAGATTGAAAAGTGGTGGGGTGTCAGCAACCAGGGAACCAATACTGTAACCTACCGGCAATATGCCAGCGCTTTCAAGGGTGTGGACAGCGATACAGAATGGTGGGATGTAACCGACTGGATAGAGAGAGCTTATTATGAGGGTGCCATTAAAGGTATTGCCAAAGGGGGCAACTGCTTTGGAATGTCGGTCGAAGGTATCTATGCACGCAAATGCCGCAGCCTGTTCAGCCTGCCCATAAACAGGTTCAACAACTGGAATGTTGTTGCAAATGAGTTTAATATTAAACAGACTTACCAGGCAGGAGCTGATCCTATCTGGTGGTTCCTCGGACAGTTCTTGTCGGGCAACACACACGACCCAGTCGATGTCTTTAACCGTACCCTCTATGAATTCAACCGGGGCAACCACCCTGTTTTATGCGTAGCCCAGAATTATGACTTTTCAGGAAAGCCTCATGCTATACTTCCTGTTGCGTGGGACAAAAGTACGAAGCCATGGAAAATTACGATCTGTGATCCTAATGCACCGGGCCAGCTTAAAACACTCTTTGTTGATCCGGACAATAACACTTTTTCCTACACAGGTACTTCAAGCTATTCAGGCGGAGAATGGTCAGGGGGCAGATTGCACTATATGCCTTACTCAATTCTGGATGATCGTCAGCGGATGCCAATATGGGATTTGATATTGCTGTTGCTGGCAGGAACAATACTTATACTTGCAGATGACGGAGACACTGTGTCAATTACTGATGCTGAGGGGAAAGACCTTAACGGTTCAGGGTCCAGGGCCACAAATTTACTGAAAAACAACATACAGCCTTCCGAATTCTTTATAAGTTACAATGGATATGACAGTGCCCTGAGGCCGGGACAGATTTTTGTAAGAAGGGAATTGTCTGTTCAGCCTTCTGTTACTGCAAACATTTCCTCTTTAGTAAATCTGCCGGTTGTGAACGCCAGGGCTTCTACCCGCAGGGCTTCCCTGTACAATTTAACGAGATCTGACAAAAAGATAAGCAGGATCATCGAAGGCCGTTCGCCTCAGCATATCCTGAATGACAGCAGGTCAGTCGCAAAATTAAACCGGGCAGTGCTTGAAGAACTGCAGAAGATGGCTAATGCCAATTCGAAACGCAACTTTATCCATACCATAAAAGGAAATAAGAACGGGACTCTGAATTATATGGTAAAAAGCGGACTTAATCTCTTTAGTGTAGAAACAGCAGTAAATAATAATGAAACTCATAAGTTAGAGGTAAATGACCTTGGCACCAATTTCATGACTCTGAAAATGAACTCAGCCAGAACTAAAAATGTCAACCTGAGTATCCAAAACCAGATTGGTGCAGGAGGTGATTACACGCTCATAAAGATTCAAAACTTTCCAATCAGCCCTGCCAACAACCTTGAAGTAAATGTAAAGCAAGGTATAGGCGGCGTTGAAATTTTAAATAAAGGCCCGCAGTTTAACCTGAATGTAACCATGTCATCAAGAATTAATAAAGTTGCTTCACAGAAAACTTTCACACTCTCAATGGACAAAGGTGTTAGGTTAATGCCTGCAAGCTTCATCACTGAAAAAGAGCTAACGGTTAGTTCAATTGATAAAATATTTGGTCCGGGAATGCTTTATTATAAAGCCGGGTTGCCAGAAAGACAGCCCGGCTCTTAACACAACATTTAATTCAACCTTTGATAAATCAAAGTATGATCTGATTAAAAATTAACAAAGAAGGCCTTGCATCTTCCTGACTAAAAATTTTCTATAAGCATGCGTGTAATTTCTTCAAGATTTTCGAACCATGCCGGATTCAGAGGCCACATCTGGATAATTTTCCCGTCAATTTCCTCAGCAAAGACTTGAGCCTGGCTCTGGTCCATATCACTTTGGATATATATAACCTCTATTCTTTCACGCCTGGCCAGATCAACCACCTCAGCCATACGCTGTGGAGTAGGTTCTTTGCCTCCCGGCTCTAAAGAATACTGTATGAGCCCATAGTCACGGGCAAAATACGAAAGGCTGGGATGAAACATGATAAATTGCTTTCCCTGATAAGCATTTAAATCATTAGCAATTTTATTATCCAGCTCTTCAATCTTTTTTACAAAACGAAGGTAATTTTCATTATAAGTACTTTTTTTATCCGGATTTAATGATGAAAGTTCTTCAGTTATCCTGACTGCCATTTGCTTAACTAATGCAGGCGACATCCATGTATGCGGATTAATCCCTGCAGTGCTGCTTTTATAACCTGAAGGAAGTGTTTCGTCCCTGATCAGATCCAGTCCTTCTGAAAGATCTATTACTTCCATATCCTTGTTTGTCTGTTGAATCTTGTCTATCCAGGAATATTCAAAGCCAATATGACCTATGCGAAACCATACTTTTGAGCGGGTAATATCTTTTATTTGGGATGGTACCAGGGTAAAATCTGCAGGACTAGCCCCGGGAGGTAATAATACATTTACTTTAAAATCATTTCCTGCAATTTCTTTAATAAAAGTCTCCAAAGGTAAAATACTGACTGTCACTACCTGTATGTCACCTTCATCATTTTTGTTCTTTCGAAAACCGCATGAAAACAGAGTAACAGTAACCATAATGAGTATGAATATCTTTTTCATTAACTACTTTAATTTATTTTAAACTATCCAATAATTATAATAAACAAAGGTAAAATTAAATAAACTTTGGTTTAATTTGTATTAATTAAG
>CAZJGI010000193.1:0-4496 GCA_964545315.1 uncultured Prolixibacteraceae bacterium | reverse complement strand
AGATGGTGCTTGGTGAAAAATGGCTGCCGGTTATCCCTTACCTTAAACTTATGGCCCTATATGGATGGATATATATCATATTCACAATAAACACGCAGATAGTTGTGGTCAGGGGAAGAAGCGATTATTACCTGCAAATTCAGATTATTGATAAAATCATGATAGTAATTGCTCTTTTTCTTACCTACAGATATAATATAATGACAATAATATACGGTCATATGGTATCAACTGTGATAACGGCATTGGTAACAAGTATATACCTTAGAAAGGTTATTAATATTTCATTTCTGTATCAGATTAAGAACATTTTGCCTTTTATTTTTGCTGCATCCATAATGTTAATGTTCGGCCTCGTTCTTGAAAAATATATTTTAAATGATATATGGTATCTTATGAGCAGTATCAGTTTCAGCTTCGTGATTTACATTTTTATATTGTGGGTAATAAAAGTGGATGAATTAAAATCCGGGATCAGGATGGTATCAAATTTTCTTAAGCCATCTTAAATTATTTGTTTATGAATTATACAGTTATATTTTCTAAAAACAGAAACATTCAATACCTGGAATACCTCGTTGTTGGCATTCTTATTTTTTATGCCGGCAAAGCCAATGTATTTGTAAGGTCAATAGAAAGCTGGAGTGATCCCCTGGGCCTGGCACTGCCAATTGTCATCGTAGCAGCTCTTGCAATAATAAAGGGTATTGAGATGAACTACAAATATTGGTTGTTTATTATTGGATTTTCTTTGTATTTCCTGGCATCAACTATTAAATTCAGCGAATTGCATCCGCGATTCTATTTAAATATTATAATAAATTTCACAATAGCATACATTATTGTCTCAGGACTACGCTACAGGTTCTTCAAAATATATGAAGAAATAATTTTTTACTTATGTATGATAGCTCTGGCATTCTGGACGATGTTGAATATAATGCCATCAACTTTCATTGAATTCCTGCGGAATTTTGAATTCTCCGGTCAGGGAGAAGGCGGAGGAAATGTTGACTTTAATATTATCTTTTTTACTGTTAATGACTATATCACAACACCTGATCACATAATAAATTCAGGTGGGATCAGATTGTACAGGAATGCCGGTTTTGCATGGGAACCAGGTGCTTTTGCAATATATATCAATATTGCCATTTTCTTTAACCTGATGAGAAACAAATTTAAATTGAAAAATAATAAACATCTGTGGGTATTTATTCCGGCATTAGCTACAACCTTCTCAACTACAGGATATTCAATATTTATCCTTCTGATTTTCTTTTACCTGTATAATCAGAATGCCATAAAAATGATCCTGCTTGTACCAGTCATGGCGATTCTTACCATAGTAATGTTTACATTTCCATTCATGAGCAATAAAATCGTTGATAAATTGGAGTATGACACAGAGGCCATGCTGTACTACTCGGCTAAATATGACCAACATTACTCTCCGCAAAGATTCCAGTCACTACAAATTGATTTTATTGATTTTTTAAATAATCCGCTAATAGGATATGGAGGACACCAGGAGGAGAGATGGACGAACAAGATCGGAGCAAATATTTCTACAGCTTCTGGAATCGGTGAGATAATGGCCCAGTATGGGATCGCAGGAATAATATTTGTCTTATTGAGCTTATGGAAATCCTCGGGACAATATCTGCACCTCTTTGACATAAGGGGAAGATTCTTTCCTTTCATCATGATATTGTTAATGTCCGTGAGTTACAGCCTTATGACATCATTATTCATGTGCATTTGGCTTTTGCACTATACAGATATTCATAAAATAAAAGTAGTTAGCAACGCTTTGTATAAAAGGATCGGGAGCGCAAATCCGGGTGTATTCAGATTGAATCAATTGAAAAATTTATAAATATGAAGATATATTTATTACTTAATCAACCATATCCCAACGGTTATGCTCTTACAAAGCGTTTCCATCTTTACGCAAAAGGTTTAATTCGAAATGGCCACGAAGTAAAAATGATCATACCCCATCCTACAGAATATGAGGATAACCTGGGCAACAAATCAATTTCAGGAATTTTTGAGGAGGTAAAATTCGAATATAAATGGAGGAGTACAAAACGAAGCCATGGTTTCCTGATGCGCAGATATCATGATATCACGGGAGGTTTAAAAGCCGGGTTGACACTTATAAAAGAGAGGCCGGATGTGGTTGTAACATCATCCTTCTCATTCATATTTTTCTTATATATAAAGCTTATTTCATTGCTGTTCCCTTTTAAATTCTATCATGAAAAGAATGAAGTTGATTATATGCATGAAGACAATATCTCATACATGAAAAAACTGCTCATAAAACTGAATGAAAGTGTGTTCCACGGATTTGTGGTAATTAACAGTCATTTATTAAATTATATTACCAACGAACTGAAATTAAAGAAATGCAATATTATAGTTCCCATCCTGATTGAAGACTTTAAAGTGAATAAAGAATTTCCTGTAAATAAAACAATTGTCTACACAGGAACTTATCAGGAACGCAAAGATGGAATACTCACAATTCTCAACGGTTTTGCCAAAATAAAAAACAGATATCCAGAATTTAAACTGGTGCTAACCGGATCTCCTCAAAGATCGGTTAATTATAAGGAGATATTGAAAATAATAGAGGCTAATGAGATGTGGCATCAGGTTTATTTTACAGGTTACCTTTCCGAAGAGGATCTGAAGGAGGTATTAGTATCAGCGAATATGCTGGTCCTTGCCAAGCCCGAAAACAGGCAGAATAATTATAATTTCCCCACAAAGTTGGGAGAGTACCTAATTTCAGGCCGCCCCGTAATAACCACCAAAGTTGGAGTGACAGGTGAGATACTTGAAGATAAAATCAACGTAGTTTTTTCTGAATTCGAAATTTCAGATATAAGTAGAAAAATGGAATTCATTATGAATAATCCGGAACTTGCAACTGAAATAGGTACCAGAGGCAGAGAATATGCTTTGAAACACTTCGATTATATGGTACATACAAAAAGAATGGCCGGCCATTTCCAAACATCGATTGAGAATCCGTATCCTGAGCTGTCAACATCAAATCTATTCTCTTCTTTAAAACAGAATTAATATAATTATCTGACCGGAAAGATCACCTCTGGTTATAACACATATATACTTAGTTCAAACATTGTAAACCATTAATTACAATATGTTAGCAATACATCATAGTAAAAATAGCCCGACAAATTTCAGCCATTATTGGATTGAATATTGTGAGAAAAAAAATTTACCTTATAAACTTGTTAACTGTTACGACAATGATCTGATCGCTCAACTGGATGGCTGCAGGGGATTAATGTGGCACTGGGACCTTACGCATTACAAGGCAGCATTATTTGCCCGACAGCTGACACTATCATTAGAGAGTGCAGGGATAAGAGTATTTCCGGGTATAAACACGGGATGGCATTATAATGACAAGGTAGGACAGAAATATCTTCTGGAAGCAATAGGGGCCCCGCTCGTTAAATCTTATGTGTTCTTTTCAAAGGAGGAAGCATTAAGATGGTCATATGCCACAAGTTATCCAAAAGTCTTCAAGCTGCGTGCAGGTGCGGGTTCCTCGAATGTGAAACTGGTTAAAAACAAGCATGCTGCACAACTGCTTATTAAAAAAGCATTTGGTTCAGGGTTCCCTCAAATAAGCTCATTGGGCAGGTTACATGAACGACTATGGATGCTCAGGCGGGATAAAGACTTTTCTTCACTTAAAAAACTGGCCACCGGAATTATCAGGCTGTTAATAACAAAAAAGGTGGAAAAATTCTCACAAAGAGAAAAGGGATATATCTATTTTCAGGATTATCTGCCACATAACAACAATGATACCCGTATTGTAGTAATCGGTGACCGTAGCTTCGGCATGATCCGTCATTGCAGAACAAATGATTTTCGTGCCTCAGGAAGCGGATTGATTGATTTCAATCATACACTTATCAACATGGATTGTGTAAGAACATCTTTTGATATTGCAAAAAAACTGAAAGTTCAGTCAATAGCCATTGATTTCATCAAAAAGGCTGATGCTCCCTGCCAGATAATAGAAATAAGCTATGCTTTTATTCCATTTAAGTTTCCGGGTTTTTGGGACAAGGATTTAGTATGGCATGAAGGTGAAATAACACCAGAAGAATTTATGATTGAAGATTTTCTTCAATCGCTTGATATCAAAGTAAATAATAAAAAAATAGCATAATATGAAGCTAGCTATACATGAATATCCCGGCAGTTACAGTGACCGGTGGATTCAATATTGCCGGGAAAATAAAATCGCATTTCAAACAGTTAACTGTTACGATAATGATATAATGAACAGTTTAAAAGGATGTGACGGATTGCTGTGGCACTGGGACCTTACCGATTACAAGGCTGCCCTGGCAGCAAGGCAGTTAACATTTTCATTTGAGAAGATGGGAATAAAAATGTTTCCCAATATAAAAACATCCTGGTTCTATAATGATAAAGTA
>CAZJGI010000192.1:0-4534 GCA_964545315.1 uncultured Prolixibacteraceae bacterium | reverse complement strand
TATTAATCAATCCTGAAAAGGTTATAAAGAATGAAGAGTTGGTGAATTTGAGAGGGGGGTCATATGAGGGACCTTGTTGTATGTGTAAGGATGGTAATGGTGCAATAGGTTATGTTGTTGGCACAACAATGGAAGAATGTGGTGCTGATTGTAAAGTAGCCTATCCTGCCACAACTGAAGCTGCTTGGCTTTGTTAGTTTTTTTAAGGTTTGCTAAATTTAGCAAACCTTAATTTCATTAAAATATTATATAAGACAAAAAAATGAAAATTTTAAAAGCAGTTATAATCATTTGTTTTATTGGAATCTCATTCTCATGTTTAAGAAAAGAAAAGTCAGTTGTAACAGAAATAAATCCCGAAATATTTGAACATCAAAATATTTACGTTTCATCTATAGGAACATCAATACAATATATCAGACTTAACTCAGAATACATTTTCCAAAGTATCATCTCCTTTGATTCTTCAGACTCTTTATTTTTTATTTGCGTTCGACCTGAAGGTCAATTACTTGTTTACAATAAAGATGGTGAATACAAAAAAATGATAGGAACTAATGGCAGAGGTCCAGGAGAATACAGGTATGCTATGAATTTCTGTTTAGACAGAAAAAATAAAAGAGTGTTTATTTTAACGCAACAAAAAATTATACTTTATTCTTTTAATGGGGAGTTTATTAAAGAGTTTACAATTTCAAAATACAATACAAGATTTGATGCTATCCAATATCTTAATAATCATATATATCTTTTTGAAAACATTAAAATGGGCTATTCAATTTATAATTGGCTTGTTCTTGACACAACCGGCAATCAAATTAGTTTTAATTTGAATAATATTCCAAAATTTAATTCAAGACAAATACCTCTTAATGATATTACTTTCAAACATGGTAATTTGTTATTTTATTGGAATCAGTTCAACGATACAATTTACCAAATTATGAATAAGAATCATTCTGCGGCATTTTTATTCTCTAAAGGAAACTTCCGAATTACACCAACCAATCGGGACAATGACTATATATATTATAATGAGTGTTTTAGACCGAGTAAAATAATAAAGACAAATAATTTTTTCATAATTAAATATGCGTATCGAAAAAACTGGGGGCTTGCAGTTTTAAACAGTAATAATAAATTTGTAACATATGAATTAAATAACTCTGTTACGGACATTGGGATAATAAATGATATCGATGGTGGCTACCCATTTGATCCTCAGCAATACATGGTAAAAAATCAAAATGAATTCTTAATATCTTGGACAGATGCCTATAAACTCAAAACTTATTTAAAATCTGAAGCTTTTCAAAGCTCCACTCCCAAATACCCCGAAAAGAAAAAAGAGCTGGAACGGCTGGCCAATAGCTTGGATGAGAATGATAACCCGGTGTTGATGCTGGTGAAATTGAAAAACTGAAAAATTGACAAATGGTGAAAAATTGAACTTCAACGATGGCAAAAAGGCATAACATAGAGATCCATAACGAGGAGGTAAGGGAAATTATGAAGGAGATTCCCGGGCGTCTTATTCATTGGGGTCTTACTGTTATTTTTTTGATTTTTGCCTCTATTATTGTCGGGAGTTATTTTTTCAAATTCCGTGAAATTGTTACCGCACCACTTGTAATTACAACTACAAATCCGCCGGCGCCAATAATATGCAAAGCATCAGGAAGAATAGAGAGATGGTTTGTATCAGACGGACTGGTATTAGATAAGGGAGAAAATATTGCACTGATCCGGAATTCAACGGATCTGGAAGATTTTCAAAAAGCAGAACAGACTATTAACCTTATTGACCCTGATGATATAAGAAGTTATCTGGATATAGTTGAATTACCTGAAAAGCTTGTTTTGGGGGAACTACAGGAAGTATATAATCAATTCTACAGAAACTGGGAAAGTTATAAGAACTACCTTGAAAATGATTTTCTTTCACAAAAGATTGAGCTGTTACGCCGGCAGATGGAAAAGCAGCAACAACAGTATGAGCTTTCCCTTCAGCAGAAAGAGATGCTTGAAAAGGAGATGGAATTTATAAAAAATGAATTGAAACGATACGAGGGACTACTAAATAAAGGAGGAGTATCAGAGTCTCAACTGGAAGAAGCAAAATCCCGTGTGATACAATCTGAGAGATCTTATACAAATTTTCTTGTATCATTAAAGTCCGCGGAGATAAATCTTATCAGTCAAAGGAGGTCTTTACTGGAACTGGAGGAACAAAACATACGGGAAACAAGACAATACGAATCAAATATTTCTGATAATATCCGGACATTAAAAAATATGTTCAGCAACTGGAGGGACAGGTATTTACTGAGCAGTCCTGTCAGAGGTAAAATAACCCTTACAAAGTATTGGAGCGAAAACCATGTGGTTGCTGCAGGAGACAGGTTGGCTACAGTGGTCCCGGTTGACAGTTCCGTAGTAATATGCAGAGCGATAGTGAGCTCTGCAGGGATCGGAAAAATAGAGCCTGGCCAGAGAGTACATATAAAATTATCAGGGTACCCCTATATGCAGCATGGCATGCTGACAGGATATGTACAATCAGTCTCACTGGTACCTGAACAAGATGGATACATTATTGAAATAAGACTTGAAAAAGGTATGCTCTCCAGTTACAGTGAGCATTTAAGACTGGTACAGGAAATGGATGGTACTGCAGAGATAATAACCAGGGAGATGAGAATGATATACCGCTTTATTAATCCACTGAAAACGATTGTTAATACAAATTAATTATTAAATGAAGACAAAGATTTCCTGAATTATTTTGCACGGTTAAGGTAGATGATTGATCCAAAAAGTTTAAAAAACATTACAACTATATTAACTGTGTCATCTCCTGTCTATTCCTCTTTTCTTGGTTTGTATTTAAAGCAACATCTTAAGAATTTAAATTTAATCAGTTATTTTAGTGATCCTCTTCCAAATTGTATACAACCGGCTCCATATTTCCAGGGTTACCTGTCAAATTTCAGCAGGATTAAAGGTGAGATTCAAATGAGTGGAATCAGGGAAGTACTGAATATCTCTGATAGGATTATTGTACCGTCAATCAATACGATAAATTATATGGAAAAAAAGTACAATATGAATCTTAAACTTAAAACCGGGATTATTCCACATATTGGCGGGAAATTACCTGGATCATTAAAAACCAGGGCTTTAAACAAAGATTTAAGAAAACATCTGGTGTATTTTGGGGACATGTATAATCGGCTTTCTATTGATCTGATTGAAGCCTGTAAGAAGGCACGGGAAGATTTCCCGGGATCATTTCCGAGCCTTCCAGGCTCCAATCCTTTCAGCCACCTGTATCATCAAACCTTATTCGAAAGGACAAACCACAAACGACAAACCACAAACGGCAAGCGGTAAATGACAACGACCAACGACCGACGAATAACGACCGGCAAATGACCAGCCGTTCAACATTCGACATAACCTGGGATTATCCTGTTATCCTTTGGTTCCTGGCCGAACTGCTCGGGCAATACAAATTCAACTTTACGATAATAGGAATGATCCAACGCCTGGTTGAACCGCTCGCAGATGATACCAATCTTCCCGGATTGCACAGTAACCGCCTGTTAGCATCGTTGGCTTTAACTAAAATACAAAAAACTATAAATGACCAACAACCAACAACCAGCCGGGAACTGCAAACAAATAAACTTCCCGGCATTGAACACATAATATTTAAACTCCAAAGCGGAGAAATAAGAAACACGATAAAATCTGAACTCCCTTCTCATAATACCACCCTGCGATATGGTACCTCCGGTATTGCCTGGATTTACCGTCAGCTTCACCGCCTGACAGGCGGAAACCATTTCAAGGAAGAAATGGACTATTGGACAAGTCAGACTGTCAGATCCGGAATTACAGATGAACTTTATCCCGGTTCTGGCACTGAAAAAAGTTATGGAATACTGGAAGGACTTACCGGGAATTTGCTTATAAGTGAAATCCTGGGAACAAAAGGATTTTGATAATCTGCTTCCTGCCGGCCACTTCCCTCAAAAAAGAAAAGAGATATGGGCAAAGATATAAATAGATCCGCAATGGCTGCCAACCTTAATGAAGCGGTGTTAACCCGGAACCATATGTCAATGCAGGAAAGTTACATAAGAGTCCCTCATTGTTGGGCAATATAGCCCCAAGAAAAATAACTTGAGAAATTAAGTTAAGAGAAAAAGAGATAAATAATGCACTTTAAAAGACGTTTAAAATACCACCTGTGATTTCTCGGGAAATGGATTCTAATTTTTTATATTCCTTCTTAGTGATTTCCTGTAAGTAATTCGTTGGATTGTCTTATCTTTGAACTTAACTTTAAATGGAAAAGCAGTTAAATACTGGATCGATTTGTCAGATTATGATCTGGAAACTGCTGAAGCGATGCTCTCCGGCAGAAGATACCTTTATGTTGGTTTCATGTGTCACCAAACTATTGAGAAAGCTTTTAATCAAACTTAGAAATCCACCTTCTTTGAAGGTGGTTATGTATTTTGTAGCT
>CAZJGI010000191.1:0-4562 GCA_964545315.1 uncultured Prolixibacteraceae bacterium | reverse complement strand
GACTTAGGATCTAGTGCCATACGGCGTGGGGGTTCGAGTCCCTTCGTCCGCACAACATGATTTATAGTCTGTTCGCCAAAGCGAACAGACTATAAAAATAATTGTAATTTAATTTTGAATAGACAATGAATATTACCAAAGAAAATGTGGACAATGTCAATGCGGTAATAAAAGTACTGATTGAAAAACCGGATTACGAAAAGACAGTTGAAGAGACTCTCAAAGAATACCGTCAAAAAGCTTTTTTCCCGGGTTTCAGGCCCGGAAAGACGCCTGCCAGTCTGGTGAAAAAACGGTTCGGGAAAGCAGTGCTTGTGGAAGAGGTGAATAAAATGTTGTCACAAAATCTTACTAAATATATAATTGACGAGAAATTAAATCTTCTCGGTGAACCCCTTTCCAATAGAGAACAACAAAAAATTATCGACTGGGACAAGGATGATAATTTTGAATTTGTTTTCGATGTTGCTTTTGCACCTGATATTAATATACCTCTCAGCGAGAATGATAAAATGGACTTTTATACGATAAAGGTGACCGATGAAATGATCAATAATCAGATCAAAATGATCACATCACAAATGGGACATAATGACAAAGTAGAAGAGGTTACAGAAAAATGCCTGGTAAAAGGTGACTTCACCGAGTTGGATGATGACGGACAGGAAAAGCCGGAAGGAATAAGTCCGAAAGATGTCCTTATTGGAGTTGACAGAATAAAGGATGAAGAAATAAAAAAACTGTTTACAGGTAAACATATTGACGACGAAGTAATATTTGACCCGGTAAAAGCATTTAATGACAGGCATGAAGTAGGCCATATGCTGAATATCAGCCATGAAGAAGCTGATATCTTAAACTCAACTTTCAAATATAAGATTGTTGAGATACTGGAATTTAAAGAAGCCGAATTAAATGAAGATCTCTACAAAAAGTTATATGGAGAAGATACCGATGTTAAAACTGAAGAAGATTTAAGAAACAGGCTTAAAGATGAGATAGCTTATAATCTGCTGCAATCTTCCGAACATAAATTTGCACTTGACACAAGAGATATCCTGATAAACAAGGTAAATCCCGAACTTCCCGAGGCTTTTCTTAAAAGATGGTTAAAGGAGACAAATCAGAATATTACTGACGAACAGATTGAAAATGAGTTTGATGATTTCATTAAAAATCTTAAATGGCAGATTATAAGAGATCATATTGCCAAAAATAATGAACTGAAAGTTGATGAAGAAGAAGCCCTGGAATTTGCCAAAGATATAACGTACGCCCAATACAGACAGTACGGGATCCATGATATTCCAGAGGAAAGGCTTGAATCATTTGCTAAAATGATCCTTGAAAAACCGGGGGAAAAAGAAAAAATTTACACAAAACTCATTGAAGATAAAGTGATTAATACTGTTAAAGACAAAATTACCCTTGAGAATAAAGAAGTAACGCAGGAAGAATTTAATGAATTGTTAACCAAATCGACCGGCAACGAATAGTATAAATTACTTTTTTTCATGTAAATTTGTGATTTATAAAAACATGATAACAGTTTTCAAGCATAGATAAACATGGAAAAATATAATGAATTCGAAAAATACGCGATAAAGCATTCAGGTATAAGCAGTCTGACCCTGCATCGTTACAATTCTGCATACGGGAGTTATATATCACCGACCATCATTGAAGAGAGGCAGTTAAATGTAGCTTCAATGGATGTTTTCTCGAGACTTATGATGGACAGGATCATATTTCTTGGTGTTCCCATAGACGACACAGTGGCAAATATTATTCAGGCCCAGTTGCTGTTTCTTGAATCCACTGATCCCGCAAAAGAAATACAGATATATTTTAACACTCCGGGAGGACACGTACATGCCGGCCTGGGTATTTACGATACCATGCAATATATTTCAGCAGATGTGGCAACCATATGTACCGGCATGGCTGCCTCAATGGGTGCAGTCTTGCTCACTGCCGGGGCAAAGGGAAAACGTTCGGCACTGAAACACTCCCGTATCATGATCCATCAGCCCATGGGCGGCGCTACCGGTCCAGCTTCTGATATTGAGATCACTGCCCGTGAAATATTAAAGATAAAAGCGGAACTATATCAAATTATTGCCCTGCATACCGGCAAACCTCTAAAGCAAGTTGAAAAAGATGCTGACCGTGACTATTGGATGACCTCTGCCGAAGCTGTACAATACGGCATGATTGACGAGATTCTTGAAAGAGAAAAAAAGAAATAATGGCAAACAAAGAAAGATCGGATAAATGCTCATTCTGCGGAAGGGGGAAAAAAGATGTCAACCTTCTTATTGCAGGTATTGAAGGCCATATATGTGACCGCTGTGCGGAGCAGGCTTATGCAATTATACAGGAGGAGCTGAAAAAAGAAAACACCTTCGATCTCTCAGGAGTTAAACTATTAAAACCTAAACAAATAAAAGAATTCCTTGACCAATATGTTATTGGCCAGGAAGATGCCAAAAAAATCATTTCTGTTGCCGTCTATAATCATTACAAAAGGCTCACACAGCCGGTAGATAAGGATGAAACGGAAATAGAAAAATCAAACATTCTTCTGGTGGGGGAAACAGGCACCGGAAAAACACTGCTCGCCAGAACTATTGCAAAAATGCTGCATGTCCCCTTTACCATAGTGGATGCCACTGTATTAACAGAAGCAGGTTATGTAGGGGAAGATATTGAGAGTATCCTCACCCGTCTCCTGCAGGCTGCTGACTATAATGTAGAGGCTGCAGGCAGGGGAATAGTATTTGTTGATGAAATAGACAAAATTGCCAGGAAAAGTGATAACCCCTCAATCACAAGAGATGTTTCCGGCGAAGGAGTGCAACAGGGATTGCTTAAACTGCTTGAAGGATCGATAGTGAATGTGCCACCCCAGGGGGGACGTAAACATCCTGAACAAAAGTTAATACCCGTTGATACCAAAAATATCCTCTTTATCTGTGGGGGAGCGTTTGACGGTATTGAAAGAAAAATTGCCAACCGCCTTAATACTAAGGTAATTGGTTATAGCGCCGCCAGGAAAACAGACCGTATTGAAAGGGAAAACCTGTTGCAGTATATTGCACCACAGGATTTGAAAGCTTACGGATTAATTCCGGAAATCATAGGAAGGTTGCCTGTGCTTGTGCACCTTGATCCGCTTGAAAAGGATGCACTGCGCAGTATTCTCACCGAACCAAAAAATGCTGTTATCAAACAATATAAAAAACTCTTCCAATTAGATAAGATTGAACTCGAATTTGAAGAAGATGCACTTCAATATATTGTTGATAAAGCAATGGAGTTCAAACTTGGTGCCCGCGGACTGCGCTCGATATGCGAGAATATTATGAATGATGCCATGTTCGAAGGCCCGACTGCCAAGATTGAACATCTGAAAATCACAAAAGAGTATGCACAAAAAAAATTAGACCGTTCCAGTGTGCGCAGGTTAAAAGCAAGCTGATCATTGATCAGAAGTTTAATACTTAAAGATCAAAATAAAGATTAAACCCAAAAATATCGGTCCTGCCCCAGGCTGAGTATGTTTTGCAACTTTCAAGCATATAAAAACATTTCATTTCAAAATACCGGTTAAATGTTAGTTTTGTTCCGCTACTCAGCCGGGTCCTGTTTAATCTGTCATTATTAAAGTTGTAAAAAAATTCTTCTGCAGCGTATAACTTTAACCAGTTTAAATTAAAAGGGGAATATTCAAGATTGATTAAATTCTTATGCCTTAAAAAATCATTATAGTACTTTGATATCTTATATTCCAACCGGTTATTAAGATCCAACCCGACCCTGCCCAGTGATGCAGAAATATTCCCGTAAACCATAGGCCTTTGTTCCATATGCCATCCATCAATTCTTTTATATCCGACAAAACGTCCAGTAGCTCCTATTTCCAACCACTTGGTAACATCATATTCACCATTAAGATCGCCATAAACTGACATATCATTTATTCCTGCATCAGGTGAATAATAATTTCTTTCAGTCACAGCTGCAGAAAACAGATCTGAAAGCTTAACCTCCATATTATTGATGTTTCTGATCTGAAAAGAACGCTCCTGGGCAAAACCTGACAAGCACAGTAAAACCAGAAATATATTTAATATCTTTTTTATCATCTTACCATTTTCTAATAATCAACACCAACATAAAATAAGATGTTAGCCGTAAAATTTATTCATTGCAAATTTCACCCGGCAAAAATAGAAAAAAACAGATATCGCAATAAGATGATTTAGTTTTCTGATAAAAATATTTTTATGCTCAGAAAATTACTTTTTATTAAGCGCCCCCGAATATTTACTGTTTGTTTTTCTTGGCTGGCTGGCAGCATAAGAAGTTCCTGATATCTGATCGATATAAACCATCACAGGATATGCAATATCTTTATCGACAACACTTACCTGATGCCCTCTTCCTGTCAGGTTATTGAGCACTGTCTGGTCAATCTGATTGATTTCCAGCTTTGCTATATCAAAAAACCTTTCCATAGGATCGGGACGTGCATTAAAAGAATCTTCTATATGCAGTGT
>CAZJGI010000190.1:0-4568 GCA_964545315.1 uncultured Prolixibacteraceae bacterium | reverse complement strand
CTCCCGACGGAAATGTATTTATGAACTTTCAGGGTTACAATAGCACCATAGAAAAAAACATAACCAACTTATTAACCGAATTGACAAAATAAGGATAGACTGATCATGAATTTATTCAGAAATAACATGATTCCTAAGGTTCCAATTGATTTGGCAAAGAAGGAGAACGGTAAATTCCAATTTCCCTCGAATGCCAATTTCCCCGAAGTATATGGTATTCAATGTCAATGGAACAAAATCAAAGGGAAATTTCTTAATATTTTCGTTCTACTTTTGTTATTAACCACATCATGCAATAAAGACAAAAACATTTGTCATTTAACCGGCAAATTAGAAAATGCCCCGGAGACTACAACGTTGTACTTGGCAGACTGGACTACAAAAACTCTTTTTGATTCCATACAAATCACCAATGGACTAATCGATTATAATTTCCCCATTACCCATCCCAGATATTTTTTATTGCACAATAAAAGGAACCAATATCCCTTTAGAGACAGAAAATTTATTTGGCTGGAACCATCTAATATTTTACTGAATGGGAATTTTGAATTTTTAGAAAAACTTAAAATTGAAGGTTCTGCTTCCCAGTCAGAATTTGAAAGTTACAATTTGCTTATAGAAAAATTTACTAAACAAATTAATGAATTAGAGGAACAGATTCATTTTAAAAAAAATAAAGAAAAAAGAGAGGATTCATTAAAAATTAATTCCCTTAAAAAAAATTTAAGTAATGATATATCCGAATTCCTGTTGAATCACCCAAACTCATATGTCACTCTTTCATCCCTGCATTCGGAGTGTTACCTTGCTTTCAGACACCTGAATAAATATCAAATTCAAACAGTCTATGATGGATTATCTGATAATTTACAAACAACTGAACAAGGAATTGAAATAAAAAATTACATTGAATTACCAGAGCCGCCTTCGGTTGGAGATATTGCACCGGAAATTATCCAAATGACCCCTACCGGAGACACTGTAAAACTATCTGATTTCAGAGGCAATTATGTTCTGCTGGATTTTTGGGCTTCAGAATGCGGGCCATGTCGTGCGCAACATAAATGGCTAAAAAATATATACAACAAATTCAATAAATATGGTTTCAAAATATTGAGTGTGTCAGGAGACAATGATAAATCCAGATGGAAGAATGCTATTATACAGGATTCAATCCCATGGGCAAATGTTTCTGATTTGAAAGGTTGGAAAAATGAAGCTTTTTTATTGTATGATATAAAGTTAATTCCACAGAATTATTTGATAAACCCGGAAGGTAAAATTATAAAATGGCGATTGTGTAATGAATCCTATGCGGATTATGAATTAGGGATAATATATGCAAAATAAACCGATAAAGTCACTCGCTTCCCAAGCTATATCATTGTTGATCCAAAAGGAAAAATTGTGGAATCAAATGCTGCATATCCAAGTGAAGGAGATAAGTTATTCAACCAACTTAAAGAGAAACTGAAAATATGAAACGAGTGTGAAAAAATTTATCACTATTACTACAATAATAATATTGATTTTCTCATGCAGAAAATCTGATCCTTTCAGTGATCTGAAATGGAATGAAGAAACCTTTCTGAAGTTTGATGTTAAAAATGTATCAGATACCACTCTAATCAATGTTAACCATGTGAATATTGTTCCTTACTATTCACATCTGATGCAACGGATCGTAATTCCGGAGGATGGCGAATATCATTTATCTTTTAAATGTTCTCCTTTTAATAAGATTGAAATGTCGTTCAGAAACACCATAATTCCCTTATTTGCCCTTCCCGGTGATACCCTTGAAGTTAACCTTGACTTTGATCATAAAAAAGAGGTTTACAACTCAATTTCTTTCCCTGGAGAAAGTGCCATAAATACTTACCTGTTAAATAAAACGCAGCATTTCAACTACTTCGACATAAGTATTCCTGCTTCCAATTTTACCTCACCGTCGTTCAACATATATGAAGGCTCTGAAAAAATCGATTCAATGTATAATGAAGAGCTGATGTATTTATCGGTATATGTTGAAAAAATAAAGTTACCTGACTGGTTCATCGAAATGGAAAGGCAAAATGTTCTTTACGGCAATGCTTCTTTTAAAATGAGCGCAATACCCTACCGGAATTATTTTCATGGTGAATCAACAGGAAGAGACGATAAATATTTTCAATTTTTAAATACAATATCAGTCAATAATATTAGTGCAAGCAAATCGGTTAATTATTATTTTTTTTTAGTTTCATACTATTTTTTGAATAATAAATTATTGAACGAAAAACTTGATATGGAGAGTAATGCTAAGGGTTTTGAAAGAGCATTTCCTTTATTTCTGGCAGAAATTGATGATGTAAAAAGGCAATTGAGTGGTATTACCAGGGAATGGTATTTCTCTCATAAATTTTCCAGATTTTATTTTCTTGCAGAAAAAAAATCCCAAATCGAAAAGATTGATTCTTTATTTGTAACTGTAAAACCTTGTTTTAGCGATACTGTTTTGTATCATGTCGTTAAAAACACCAGAAAACAGGATATTAATTTGGAGCAAACAGAATTTCTGAATACCGGAGAGCCTGCACCGGATTTTTACCTTAGTGATATAAACGGTAATTTTCATTCATTAAAAAAATTCAGGGGAAATATTATTTTTTTAAATTTTTGGGCAAGCTGGTGCGCTCCCTGCATAAAAGAAATTCCTGAAAAAAATTCAATGATAGAAAGATTTAAAGGTGAGAATGTTGTATTCCTGAATATCAGCCTGGATATAAAAAGGGATGATTGGCTCGGGGTGATTGAAAAACACCATTTTTGGGGCAACCATTTAATTTGTAAAGGAAACTGGGGAGAAATTCTCCGCGATAAATATTACATAACAGGGATTCCTCATTATGCTTTAATTGATACAGCAGGCAAGATAATTGAAAATAATTGCAGGGACATGGAAATGGTGATAAAAAATATCGAAGCACATTTAAAAAAATAATTTAATATTGCTTTTATCTATGTTTGCTGCTATTCTGAAAGGTATACCTGGAAGTTACTTGTAAGTGAAAACAAGTTACCGGGCCAATATTTATATCTGGACAAAAGCCAAACTGAAATTTTCAAATCGAAGTTGAAGTTTCCGAATCTCCCGCCTATATAATTATAAAATAAAAAGAGATTAAAAATAACAATGCACCAAGGCCAGGTTCCTTTAAAACAAAAACTACTGAGCAAAATAAGTAATTGATAAATTGGAAATAAAACAAAAAATGATTAATTTCGTTCATGTAATAAAATATATTATCACATGATAGAAGAAAAAACAACTGAGCATTACGAGAAACTTGTAGAAGTACTTGGTAAAAAATATATGCCTGGTTTAATTGAAAGTCCCTTTGACTTTATTCATATTGCCCGTGCAGGAATCAACGTCAGTGTACTATTGAATTTTAGCAAATATTTTAATTTAACAAAGGAATTAGTTGCACAAATATTGGATATTTCAGAGCCAACCTTATACCGTTGGACAAAAGCTAACAGGAATCTGGATAGAAATTTCTCTGTAAAACTTTTTGAAATAACTGATTTATTTCTTTATGGTGAAGAAGTTTTTAGAAACAGGGATGCTTTTTTTAAATGGCTAAAATTACCAAATGAAGCTCTGGGTGGATTGGAACCACAGGAATTGATTGAGATTCCGGGAGGTATTTCAAAAGTGAAAGATATTTTAGGCAGAATTGAATACGGAGTCTATAGTTAAGTTATGCATGTTTATAGAATTACAGGAAGAAAATATGCGAATGATTTGACTGGCAGAGGAGCTGCAATGTTTGGAGGCCGCTGGAATAAAAAAGGTTCCCCTGTTTTATATACAGGAGAAAACAAGGAGATTGCACTATTGGAAACACTTGTACATACACCGTCATTACTAATTCCGGAATTAGACATCCTTACTCTTGATATTCCTGATAGTTCAATAACGGCAATAGAAATAACCAACTTACCCAAAAACCGGGCAGTCTATCCCGCTCCGGTAATTTTATCAGAAATCGGGGAAAGATGGATTAAAGAATCCATAACAATTGCCCTTAAAGTGCCTAGTTGCATTATATACAGCGCACACAATTACATATTGAATTGCCGGCATCCGGAGTATTCAAAAATCCGATTAATTGATCAGAAAAAATTCAAATTTGATACCAGGCTAATGAAATAAAGTTAATTGTAATTGACTTCATAATGAATTACTATTAATGCAAATTTACAAAAAATCTTCACTAAAAGGTGCCATCCAAACATACTCCAATGGTATTCCCGGGTAGGTTTCTTTAAATTTCCGGTATTTACTTATTTTGATCAAAGCCTTATCGAATTTGGCTTCTAGGGCTTTGGGGTTTGCAATGCCCGGCAAAACAAAATCCACTTCCTGCCCTGATGTGGTTCGCCAGTATATAAAATACCGGATATTTTTATGGGTGATGTATAAAAATTTTCCGATTCTGGTTACGAGTGTCTGTCCATAAAATAAAAAGTCTGGATTAAAAAGTTCGCTGACAGACCTTCAAATGTGAGTTTACTAA
>CAZJGI010000189.1:0-4580 GCA_964545315.1 uncultured Prolixibacteraceae bacterium | reverse complement strand
CCCATTTCATCTCTAACATGTATCTGGCTGCGGCCATGGTGTCAGAATCATATATTCCATGGAGAACTTTCGACTACAACTATATGATGGAGTTGCAAGAGATCCCCGGAAAATCAGATTTAAAATACAAATTCGCACTTTTTTTATATCAAAAATGTGTAATGTATCACAAAAATGACAGATATGCATATCGAAAGAAATATTCTGAATTTACTTAAAGGATTGAAAAACGACCTTTCCCGAAAGCCGATTGAACTAATAGATGCAAGACAAGTGGGCAAGGCTTTTATTTTGAAATAAACATCTTTGATATCATAACCAATGGAGTCGATACTCGTAAGTATAATTTCAGACCAAACCATACCAAACCTGCTCATCATAAAGGAGTTGGCCGATCAGTACCAAAGTCAGGTTTTTATTACGACCAAAAAAATGGAAGAAGCGGGGAAAAGCCTTTGGATTGAAAAGGCAGCTGGAATTGAATCCCGATCAATTAAAAGAATTGTGGTTGACGAGAACGACTGGATCGATATTAATGAAAAATTGGTAAATTTTAATTGGCCTGCAGATGCCGGTTTTCTGGTGAACCTTACCGGTGGAACAAAAGTAATGACTCTGGCGGTATATGAATATTTTTCTGCTCCAGGGAATAAAATTATCTATAATCCAATAGGTAATAATGCCTATGAAGAACTTTATCCCTCAAAAACAATAAAGGCAGTGCCATTTAGAACCCGCCTCAGTGTTTTTGAGTATCTTAAAGCCCATGGTGTTAGGTTTATTTGTAAAGAGTCAGTCAGGAAAACATATAAGGAACTGAAAACCATTTTCAAACTCTATAAAACAAAGGGGTATGATATTACCAGGTTAAACAGGGGATATTCCTCTGAATGGAAGAACTATTTTACCGGCGAATGGTTTGAGGAATACTTGTATTTCAGGATAAAGAAAGAACTTAATTTAACGGATAATTTTATTTTAATGGGTATCGAGCTCATGCATTTTGACGAAGTAAGAACCAGCGGCAACGACCAGGAACTCGATATCGTATTTGTCTTCAATAACGAGCTTTATTTGGTCGAGGCAAAAGTTTCACTCGGAAAGCCGCCTGTAAAGAAAGACATAATTCACCAGGTGATGTTCAAATTAAGCGCGATCAATAAAAATTTTGGGCTTCGTTCTCATGCTTCACTGGTTACATTGGCCGATCTTAACCTTCGCTCCGAAAACTTCAGGCACGACCTTATACGCAAAATGAAGGTTCTGGACATAAAAAAATTAATTGACCGAAACAGGATATCTGAAACCGGATTTTCGTTTCACGAACTGATTACGTAAATAATTGATATATTCTTTATTTTATGACATTGTATGAATTTAGCCAATCAATTAGGGCATTAAACAGAGAAAAGAAATTTTCTGAAGCGCTGAAATTCTTCAGGGAAAACAAGTCTGCCTTTACCCATGAACAAATAGGCGCGAACAAATATATTGTCAACGAAATGGTTTCAGCTTTAATTGAAACTAATAAACTTGAGTCAATATTTGCTTTTATTGAGCAGTACAAGGTTGTTTTGGCCTCCAATGATTTTTCTTTTCTGTTAAAAAAGCTCAAAGATAAAGCCTCGGTAAATTGGGCTGCTGTAAACAGGTTTTGTGATTTGGTCCCGGTTGAAACTCTTGGTTCACAATGCAGGAGCATAGAAGTCGAAAGAAAGGGAATATTGCAAACCATGGAACTTGCTTCAGACAAAGAAAATTGGTATGCCATCAAAACAAAAGCCCTTTATGAAACTCGTAATTATCAGGAATGTTTTGAGTTGTCAAAATTAGCCCTGGAAACATTCGAAAAATTTCACTATTCGAACGATGTTTGGTTTACGCGAAGAATTGCCCTTTCAAAAAAACATTTAGGCAACCTGACTGAAGCTCTCAATGAACTTTTGCTCGTTCTTCGTAAAAAGAAAGAGTGGTTTATACAAACTGAAATTGCTGAGATTTATAAAGAAAAGGGAGATTTTGAAAAGGCATTCAAATACTCAATGGATGCCATCAACAATTTTGGGGACCTGGAATATAAAGTGGGTTTGCTGGTTTTAATTGGAGAGGTTTTAGTCAAAATGGAAGAAAAGGAATTGTCCTTTAAGCACTTCATGCTATCTAAACTTTTAAGGCAACAGGAAAATTGGGGCATTCCACATTCTTTGGAAAACGCACTGCAAAATTCAGGATATATACAGTTAAATCCTGACCAATTACCTGCCTTAAAAAATGAACTGAAAAACTATTGGAGCAGGTTTAGAAGCCAACAGCAAAAATTAGATAACCAAAACAATCATTACCTAACCGGACGGATTGACAAAATATTGCATAACAACGAAAGAGGGGCTGACGGGTTTATTAAGTATGAAAACAAGTCAGTTTATTTCAAATTAAATCCTTCAAATGAATTGTTAAGCAAACTGAAAATTGGTATGGAAGTAAGGTTTAAAATGCAACCACCTAAAGAAAAAGGTAAAAAGGGAATGACCTCTCATGTTAAACCAGTGAAATACAACTAATTTTAAAACTATTAAATCAAAAAATATGGCACGAAAAGTCTTTATCAGTTTTTTAGGAACCAACAACTATTTGCAATGTCATTACAGTATTAATGGTAAAAATTCAATACCTACACGCTTCATACAAGAGGCTTTAATAAACCATTATTGCATGAAGTGGTCTGAAAATGATGAAATTATAATTTTTGGTACAGATGGCAAGATGGGTTCAATTCAGAAGAATTGGCTCGATAACGGACAGAAAAAAGAATTGGAGAACAAAGAAATCGAAAACAAAGGCTTATATGGAATTTTAAAATCTAAAAACTTAAAAACTAAGATAAATGATATTACCATTATACCCGAAGGATTTTCGGAAGATGAAACCTGGAAAATTTTCAATATTGTTTTTGAAAAGTTACAATATGAAGATGATATAATTTTCGATGTAACTCACGCTTTTCGCTCTATTCCAATTTTTTCTGCTATCCTGCTAAATTATGCAAGATTATTGAAAAACACGAATCTTATTGCTATTCATTACGGAGCTTTTGAAAAACTAGGGCCTGCAACTGAAGTTAAATTGATACCGTTAGAAGAAAGGATAGCTCCTGTTCTGGATTTGATGACATTAGTAAGTTTACAGGATTGGACGGTTGCTGCACATGAATTTATCAATTTTGGTACTGCTGACCGTATAAAAAAGTTAACAGACATTAATATTATTCCAATTTTGAAAGAAACACATGGACAAAATAAGAATGCCAAAAATCTGAGAATCCTTGCAAAAAATCTTTCTGATTTAAGTGAAGACATTAAAACAAACAGAGGAAAAGCAATTATCGCTGGCAAAACTGCAAAAAACATTATTAGTTCTCTTGTTGATTTACAACAGAATATAATTACTCCCCTTAATCCAATTATAGAAAAAATCAAAAATTATGTATCCGGACTGAATCATCAAGAAGATGTAAAAAACATGCTTTATGCTGTAAAATGGTGTATCGAAAAGAATTTGGTACAAGAAGGTTTTACACTTTTACAAGAAGGGATTTTATCATTTTTATTATCCGATGATTATGAAGATGAGAAGAAACGAAATTTTATTTCCGGCTATTTGAACCAATACAAAAGCGGCAAATTTGAAAACACAAGATTTAACCTGTCAATTAAAGAGGTTCTGAATCTTGAAAAAACGTTGTCCGAAAATCCGAAAATTACTGAATGGGCAGATATTTTCAGTCAAATATCCTCTATCAGAAATGATATCAACCATGCAGGTGTTCGTCAAAATCCTATAAATGCTAAAGATTTTCAAAACAAATTATGTAACTTATATAAAAAAACAAATAATCTATTATCATAAATCTCATGCTCATCAACCTATCCAACCATCCCATATCCATGTGGAGCGAAGTTCAAATAAAAGCTGCTTATGATCAGTACGGGCAGGTTGTCGACTTGCTGTTCCCTGCAGTTGACCCTGCCGGTGACGAAGAATACGTTAAGGCTCTTGTAACAGAATATCTTTCGAAAATTCAAAGTATAATCCGGGATTTTTCCAATGTAACTGTCCATATCATGGGAGAAATGAACTTTACATTCGCCATGATTACCGAATTGCAAAAACTTGGGATCAACTGCGTTGCTTCCACTACTACCCGTATCACACTGGAAGATAATGGGGTAAAATCTTCGGAATTCAGGTTTGTAAAATTTAGGGAATATGGAAAATTACAATAACTATTTCGCTTTCCCTTTGCGCGGACAGCAGGAAAAAGTGTTCGGCGCACTTTGCAATTTTATAGACGATCCGAAAAGTAAAGTATTTATACTGAAAGGATATGCCGGAACAGGAAAAACCACTCTTGCCGGGGGATTTGTTAAATATTTGCGGCAACTGAAAACTTATGCCAAAGCCGAAAACGATGAAGATTCAGCCGGAGAAGACAAACCGGATGAAAAGTCCGATGTTCCCGGATTTTCCATATTAGCGTCAACTGGCAGGGCGGCTAAAATTTTATCCGACAAAACGATAGT
>CAZJGI010000188.1:0-4595 GCA_964545315.1 uncultured Prolixibacteraceae bacterium | reverse complement strand
TGAGGGTAATTTGATTGTATCTTTTAAGCTCCCCGATTACAAACTGATGATTGTTATTCTTTTCCATTAAATTAACCGGAAACATTAACAACCAGGACAGCCTTAAAGTTATTCAGGTTTGATGCCTGTATAAGTCCTGAATAGCTCCCCGGAGATGTTCTGGCCGGAACTTTAACAATCACCTTTACATTCAATTTCTCAGAAGCTTTTATACTTATTTCTTTGGGATCAGTACTAATGTTTGTTGAGTTGATCTTATCGCCCTTGGAGCTTATCAGATCGGTAGTTGCAATAGTAAAGATATCTGTATCTGATTCACCTTTGTTCTGTAAGGTCATAACAACCTCTGATCTTTCACCTGCCTTTATAGGTTCAGGCATTTCAAGGGTTGGGATGCCGGCATCTTCAGAACTTTCTTTTCCCGGTTCAATGATAGAAATAAGATTACCGGAAAGTTTCCTGCTTAATTTACTGACAACAGTGAGGGCATCCATCATTATGTCGATTACCTCATGGGCGTCAGTTCTGAACCGTTGCATTACCACTTCATCCTTTTCAGCCCTGATCTTCTCAGAGTCAATGAATTTATTCTCCAGTTGCTTTGCTGCAATTACGCCTGCAGCAACCTCTTCCTCAAGGATCATTGCAGCTTTTTCAACTACTTCGGAAGTTGTTCTGGCAAAACTACTCAGTATTTCACGCGCATCTCCAATGTCCTTTTTACTAAATGAACTGCCTTGGGCAGATTCGCTCTTTTTTCCTCTGTTAAATTTAGTCTCTTTCTTGTTTTCCATATGTATATTTTTATAGTTCATTGGTAATCCTCAATTTAAAAAGCAACATAACACACTTCAAGTAAAGCAGCCTCATTACTACCTCCCGAAATCACAACAGTCGTAAAATCTTCCTCCTCAATTGTAATCACTTTAGGTTCATTATGTGCCTCCTCCTCAACAGTACGGATCAATCCTTCGCTATTGTACACTTCAAATTTCAGGGGAGGGGCACCTTGATTTACGATCGTGAACCCGGCATTGTCGACCGGGAAAGGGAATACGATTTTCACACCTTCGGCAGGGAACCTGAGTTTGTTCATACCTGAAGGTTCACCACTAGAATATACTCTCAGTTCATTAGCATAAGGAACAAATTTCAAACCGTAATATGTCAGTTCGTCCCTGATCACCGTACCATCTTTCAGCTCTTTAAAATCGAGGCAGGTACGCTGAGGCCTGGGCTTCTCAAAACAGTTGAAAATCTTTGTCATACCTTTTACGGATATAGACCCCACAGGCCTGTCGAAAATATTCAGACTGATCGTATAATCACTCTTGGCGCATACAGGTTCGCATAATTTCAGGCATACAGGCACAGTATTCTTTACTGCAACATTCATGTCCATATCCACATTAAAGGGAGTTTCAGGAGTTGTGTGTATCACAACATTGGCCGGATCTTTCTGAAACGTTACCAGCAGTTCACAGGGACTCCCCTTCTTAAACTGGTGTTCAAGTTTTGCAGTCTCTTTCGGCCATGCAACTATTGTTACATCATTTTTTTGGTTTGCCATATTCAACTTTTTTATCTGTTATTGTTTTTTCAGTTATCTTCTTTTTTTCTCCGGGAATAACTCCGGATGAAATACACAGTCGTATCAGTAATCCTTCATTGCCTCCTCCCGTAAGTACAAGAGATTCGATGTTCTCTGATCTTAAGCTCAGCGCCTCAGGCTTATTATGCTCTGTTGTGGCGCAAGACCCCAGCAGATCACCGGAGCTGTTAAAAGCCTCCATTTTAATGGATTTTTGAGTATAAGTTGCAACACGGGCATCTACTGTATCGGCTTTAAAGGGAAGATTGATCTTAATACCCTCATCCGGGAAAGAGAGTTTTCCTGTACCTTCCGGCTGGCCCCAAAGGACAATCCTCATCTCCCGTTGTGAATTACTAATAAATGCAAAATTGTTTTTGGTATAAGAAGTTCCCACACTGTAAGACTTTTTCTCCTCTTTCCAGTCAACGCACAATTCTTTCTGTTCTGGCTCCTCAGGGGGTTTGGGCATTTTTAAAGGACAGGGATAAGCCTGTAACCTTGCATCATCAAAATAGGTATCGCAACCTCTCTCAACTGAATGTGACTCAAGGAAAATAGTCAGCTCTCCTGCTTTTGCCGTAACCCTCACTGCCAATTGGTCCCATACGTGCTGTTCTGAACCTTCCATCCATACTATCCCGGGTGAACCCGGATCGATATTTCCTGACGGATCCACACCGAGGCGGCAAATTCCTTTAAAATTCTCATTTATATGATACCACGCACTTATCTGATAATCCCAGCCTTTATTGGTTGGTACTTTCTGATAAATACCTCCTTTAAAAGGATTTTCAGAATATACACACTGCGACCTTTGGCCTGAATGGACAACAAATTCAGCCGGACGGTATTTTGGAATTCCGGCCGCTGCCACTGCGGCTGCGAGGGTAGCATGACTGCTTTCAGAGGATTTGGCATAAGGTTCCCATTCATTTGCCACAGTCCCCACAAGGAGATTCCTGAATCCCCCTTCAAAATCCTTGTTTTTAATATCAACAACCTGAACAGGAAGGGTAGCTGTGTCAGATGCTCCGTCAGAATCAGTAACTGTAACCTCAGCCAAAAAAGTAGCACAATGCTGATAGGTATTAGTGGCTGCAATAATTCCATACGCCTGAGGCGGTAGATTTATCTCCTTCACAGTAGCAGGCATTGGGGCGCTGCAGTCACCAAATTTCCATGTTCCTTTATGTGAATCACACCAGCCCGGATCGGTAAACTCAGCAACCAAAGTTACAGGTGTGCATGGATAGGCATAAAAGATTTCAGGTGTAACTACCTTCGGCGGCCGGTTTTTAATTTTAACTTTGAGGGTATCCTCCCCCACTCCCCCGTCTTTATCTATTACTCTGAGGATTACAGTATAATTGCCATTATTGCAATAAGCATGTTTACCTGTAACTGTTCCTTTGGCAGCCGGAGGTTCATTTGTCTCTGTAACCATCCCCTCTTGCGGCAGCGAATCATCACCGAAGAACCAAACTGCCTCATGTGTATCAGGGTATTCCTTATCTGTAAACTGTCCTGTGAAATTTATCTCTTCACCTTCAAAAGCTTCAATATCTGTTCCTGCATTAACTTCTGGCGGAACATTTTCTGCTTTTACAAAAACAGCATTACTGGTGGTGGCGCCACCCGGTTCATTCACTTTAACTGTCACTCTGACAACAAACAGTCCGTTATCATCATATATACGGTCAACTGAAGGAACATTGGCAGTCAGGCCTTTCCCCAGGTTCCATTGATAAATTATTTTCGGATGGGCCAGGCCGGCATGCAGGTGAATAGGACTTGCTGCCTTGCCGTAGTATGGGCCTCCCGAGTCGGCCGGTGAGACCATTGTTAATCCATACGTAGCAGTTATCAGTATTGAACCGTAAAATACAAGTCCGCTTTCTTCAATTACCACATTTTCATCAAAGGTGGATGTCACCGTGCCTATTCCCTGAAGTTCCTGGGGCCATGCTCCGAGGGCCTGTAGTTTGCCGCTCACCTCATCTTCCATGACAGCTCCGCCGACACGTTCCACTATTTTATCAATAATTGCAGTAATAACAATAACGATTATCCCGATAATGATATCAAAAAGAAAGGTTAAAGCAGCCAAAAGCCATGCCCACCAAGGGATACTGGCATCACTATCGATAATGTAAGGTTCCAGTGTCTGGGCACCACTGGCATCAGGTGTCGTCCATCTCAATCCTATATCAGCCCAAAAGTCAACATCGGCATCAGCTCCGCAAAAAACATCATGAACAGTAACCTCTCCCCAAAAATGGATTCTGCCGGATTGCAATTCCCAGTGCAGTGAATTAATATCGGTGTTATGTCCTTCGATATTTCCCAAGTCACAGGGAATACCTCCAAAGCCACCCTCGTCGCGGGGACTGTCAACAATATCCTGGATAGTCTGCTCCACAAATGTATCATCCAGACCGACAGCAAAGGCATTACCTGAGGGAATAAAATCTGCCAATGCATTTTCGTCAGCTCCGGTTTGCGGATTAATTGCAATGGCCAGTGCGGTACTCAATGCTTTGGGCCTGACCTCTTCGATAGTGACATCCGATCCTTCCGGGGTTTCCGGTGTCCATGCCCCGAAATAACGTCTGCTGAGCAATTCCTCATACACCTTCTCTTCTATAAGATCTTCGATCTGGTCTACTGTTGGCACATCAATTTCAATATCATCCAATCCTGCTATTATAGTGTTAGCCTGCAGCCTGACCTGATTTTTTATCTGCTCCTCAAGATCGACCCCAATAATCCCTGCCATAGTAACATTGGTACTGTAGTTATTTCCCTCAATGCCGCTTAAGGGTTGCATATTCTGTACCTCAACGGTTGCAGAACTCATCTGACAGGTGATCCTGCCCCCTGCAAAGCTGTATGTTGCGTTTATCATCAGGTCGCCCGACACACCCATTGGTGAAAGTACCGGAAGGGAGCCTTCAAAATTACTTAACCTCAGTTCAAAAGGTATCTTAACATTCACATGGGT
>CAZJGI010000187.1:0-4610 GCA_964545315.1 uncultured Prolixibacteraceae bacterium | reverse complement strand
TAATTTGTCTGCTTCATCAGGGCCTTATCCTTTGCCGTCGGTTTCAACCGACGGACTGCAAGAGATACAACTCCATCCCCCCATATTTACTTACACTGTCTCTAATCCGTATATTTAATAGAACATCAAAGAATAGAGCAATAAACAAATGCCCTGCTTCATCAGGGCCTTATCCTTTGCCGTCGGTTTCAACCGACGGATTTGAGGGATAATACATCCAAAAATCAACAGCCACATCCGGCTTTATATGGGAAAATCCGTACTAGTTATTTTCATTTTCCTGTTTTTTTTCAACATGTTCTGTTTTATCGCTGAACATCATCTGTGAAATGATCATTTAATACTGCGAAGCAGGCACTTGTTCAGGTAACCTGATTGTCGATTTATTCACAGGGTTCACAGAATTGATTTGCTTTGCCCTCATGGTTGTACCTAAATTTACATCAGAAATTAAAATAAATTATTAATATAAATGGAGGAACTTAAAATGAAAAAATTAGTCGTATTATTAGCACTGGTATCTTTCGCGTTTGTTATTCAGTCTTCAGGTAAACTGAACTATGTCACTGTTGGTGACAAAACTTATTTCAGCAATGATGTTAAAGTTGGCGTTCTTAATGTAAGAATTGGAACAGAAGACGGGTTAACCGTTAAAGCGCCTCTTAAAAAAGTGAATTCTTATATGGTTGATGGTAAGTTATTTGAAAGGCTGCCGCTTGTATGCTATGATGGCCATATAAAGTGTACCGATTTACTTGAGCTGGTAGCATTTCGTAATGGCCTGAGGTTGTATAAATATTATCCTGACAAAACCAGAAAAAACCTTGGATGCTGTTTCTTCGATGAATCAAATCTGAAAGCCATGTTTTATATATATAAAGATGGGGAATTGTATCTGAGGGTTAATAAAGACAATGCACAAACTGTTTTTCCGTTCTTCGGGATTGAATTCCAACCTTATATCTAATTAAGTTTTCTTTGATCAGGATAGCAGTTGATCTTCCAAGCAGAAAAATAAAGCCGGCAATTTTTGCCGGCTTTATTGCTTATATATCTTTATTTATTGGCAATATTATTTTGAACCTGCTTCCTTTTCCTTCCGAACTTTCGACTAATATTTTACCATCATGTTTTTCTACCAGTTCTTTGCAGATAATCAGCCCCAGGCCTGTACCCGGTTCCTGGGATGTTCCCTTTGTCTTATCCGAAGTGTCTATTTTAAAAAGGTTTTTCATTTTTTCCTGCGAGATGCCTGTTCCGTTATCGGCAACCTCAATTGTACATTTGCTATTCTCCCGGTATAAAAGGACTTTAATCTCTCCGTTTTGATATGTGAATTTTACAGCATTAGTAAGAAGGTTGCGCAAGATTGTCCTTATCATATTAGGATCGACGGACATTACTACTCTCTCCGGTTTCTCGAAAATGATTTCAATATTCTTCCGGTTAGCCTGAGCACTGACCTGACTTATGCACTCTGCAGTGAGCTCCTCCATATCCGTTTCTACTGGCCTGAAAGCAATAGAAGAAGTTTGTGAACGCGCCCATAACAGTAAATTTTCTAACAGTTCAAAGGCTTGTTGGGATGAGCTTTTAATATTTTCCAGAGATTTTTTCAGTTTAGTGGTATCAACCTTATGTACATCCATCAGAAGCAAGTCAGTCAAACCCAGTATTGCATTGAATGGATTTCGAAGATCATGTGCAATGATTGAGAAGAATTTATCTTTGGAGTTGTTCATCTCGTTAAGAGCATCGTTCTTTTTGATTATTTCCGCCTTCTGAGCTTCTATTTTAAGAGTTCTCTCCTTCACCTTTTCTTCCAGTATTTTTCTGTATCTCAGATGTTGTTTCTCTCTGAGTTTGAAAAAAAACAGGATAAGAAACATCATCAATGCAATATATAATATCCATGCAAGACGGCTTCTCCACCACGGCGGCCGGATAACAATATAGAGCGAAATGCCATCTTCATTCCAAACTCCGTCGTTATTGCAGCCTTTTACCCAAAGCTTATATTCTCCAGGAGAAAGGTTTAAAAATGGTATGAAATTACGGGTTCCAATATCTGTCCAGTCATCATCTATCCCTTCAAGCATATACTTGTAATAGTTTTTTGCAGGGTTTGTGAACTCAAGTGCAGAGAATTCGACAGTGAAAGAGTGGTCATCGTGGGGGAGTATTATTTTATCAATCCCTTCAGTATATAATTCTTCTTTTTTACCTTTTGTGGTTTTGTAAACACCGGTAAATTCCAGATCAGGAATATAGCTGTTTAATGCTATCGAATCCGGATGAAACGAGTTGAATCCATTCATTCCTCCGAGGAATATCTCACCGTTATTGCTTATAAATGAGGCTCCCATATTGAATTCAAGGCTTTGAAGCCCGTCTTCAACCGAGTAATTCCTGCATTTGGAAAGTGATGGGTCAAAACTGCATAAACCATTTCCGGTAGCGAACCATAAACTATTATTGTGATCTTCAATAATGCTGTAAACCAGATCTCCCGGCAATCCGGCATCTTTTGAATAATGTACCAATAAGGAATCCTCTTTACAAAATTTGGTAACCCGTGAACTCGTGCCGATCCATATATCACCTTTATGGTCTTCACACAGCGCAGTTATGAAGTTGTCAGGAAGGGATATGAACGCACTTTCCTTTCTTAAATTCCTTATAATTGATGCCTGTGAATCAATAATATTCAATCCTTCAGTGGTTCCTGCCCAGATGAGTCCTTCCCTGTCTTCTATTAATGCATAAACGAGATTTGAATTAATTTTCCTTTCCGGGGGTGCATCAGTATGAAATCTTTCTACTGATGAAGATCCGTGTTTTTTTCTGAAAAGGCCATCTTGTGTGGCAATCCAGTAATCACCATTCCTGCTTTGGATCATCTTTAATACACGCAATCCTGTAAGGTCAGGCAAACCCGGATTGACGGGTATCTGTCCGGGCCTGACAAATTTTTCATTCTCAGAGTTGTATCCTAATATTCCATCACGGGTACCTAACCATATATTGTTATCAGAATCTTTTAAAATACTGTGCACATAACCGTTTGGCAAGTGATGACTGCCCTTCATTTCGGGTGAATAGTGTTCTGAATAACCGGTCTTTGTATCATAAATATCCAGTCCACGGCCCCAGTGTCCGATCCATATCCTGTTTCTTTCATCTTTATACAGAGAAGCTATCACATTGCCGGACATATTAATAGTATTAGGAGCATCACTTTTCCGGTATAATTTAAATTTTTGCTTCTTGAGGTCCGCCTTGCTTATTCCTGATAATGTCCCTGCCCAAAGATTTTCGGTGCGGTCAATGAGCAATGAAAGGACAATGTTATGATTAATCCCGCTGTTATCTGAATTAAATACCTTGTAATATGGAGTGCCAGTTTCGCTGATGTTTATGCAGTATAATCCGTTTCCCTCCGTTCCGGCCCATAAATTTCCTGATCGGTCGGTTGTTAAAGTCCGGATATTCAAGTTTTCAGGAATAAGTTTTTCAGATATAGAACCATTTATATAAGAAAATTCTCTTTTTTGCCTGTCAAAACGGTTAAGTCCGCCGGAGGTGCCAACCCAAAGGTTGTTCGTGTTATCAAGACATATTGAAGTTATTATATTGTCAGAAATGGATGAACTTTTATTTTTATTACCTGCTGTAAATATTTCAAATGTTTTCTGTGAAGGATCAAAACATGCCAAACCACGTGTTGAACCTGCCCATATCATACCATCTTTATCTTCAAGCAATGGAATATTATAGTCTTTAACACTTCCGTCATGTTTCAACGGTGATAAATAGTGTTCGAACGACATATTATCAGGGTTACAGACAGAAAGAACCGGAGGAGTATTGATCAGTATGGCTCCGTTTCGGGCAGATTTTATATCATAAACATATTTTTTGATATCGATGTCCCAGGGAATTGAATATTGTATTCTTTCAAACCGTCTCTCTTTCCTGATATACCTGTTAATACCCCCTTTGGTGCCTATCCATAGATTGCCATTTTTGTCTTCTGCAACAGCGTAGATCCAGTTATTTGATATGGAGGTTGAATCATCCGGATTAAATTTATATTTAACGAATGAATATCCGTCAAATCTGTTCAGGCCGTTTTGTGTCCCCAGCCATATATAACCTTTTGAATCCTGGAATATACAATTTACAACTGATTGGGACAGACCTTCAGATATGGAATATCCCGAGAAGGAAAGTTGCCGGGAGTAACCGGATGCGCAGGTTAACAGAAACAGCCAGATTACAATAAACCTGTTCATACTTACATAAAATTGTTTTATCAGGATTCTACAAAATTACGGATTCAGATTAAGATTTATGTTGTATATTGGTAATATTAACTTATTTTTATGAAACAAAACAGGGGTGAAGTTTTTTATATAACAGATTATTTATTATAAAAAATCTACCTGACTGAATTTGAGACATGCTATGTTTTACTTTTATTAAACAAATAATTATAATAACATGAAACGTACAGTATTATTGATCCTTGTAAGGCATCGCAAGGATACCGCAGAGATGGTGCAGAAAATATTAACAGGCTGGGGATGTTTTATTAAAACCAGGCTGGG
>CAZJGI010000186.1:0-4611 GCA_964545315.1 uncultured Prolixibacteraceae bacterium | reverse complement strand
AGTCTTCAGGCCTCTTATATACCCGGGAAGAATCTTTGTTATATGTCCCCGTTTCTTGACGACATCGAATATATAGTAAAAGAGACAGAGTCCCGCCATTTTAAAGTTAATAATACGGATTTGTTTCATCAACCGAACCGTGCAAAAAATATCGCAGTAAAACACGGTCAGCAAACAAAATAAAAATAACCAGAAAAAATATTCCCCCGATTACAGGATAATTTTCAGTAATGATTACCGTCCATAGCTTTAGTTCGGTGGTAAAAAATATCAATTGAATTCCAACCGGCACAGCCATTAATCCCACAATTGCCCCCAGGTAAATCAGAAATTCTTTTAAATACATATCCCATGCAAATTTTCGCTCCATCTTTTTTGCCATTACATCGGCAAAATTTTCAGATAGCATAAACCCGGGCTCTGTTTTCAGCGCCTCATTCAATAATTTATCAGTGTCAATATAGTTTTCTTTGTTACACATAATTGGTAAAAATATTTGTTTTTTCAATTTTAACCACTTTTTCAAGCTTGTCTTTTAAAATTTTTCTTGCGCGCGAAAGGTAACTTTTAATGGTCCCTTCAGGCATTTTGGTAATCTCCTCAATCTCTTTGTACGAAAATTCCTCAAGATGGAACAGCGTAAGTACCGTGCGGTACTGCACCGGAAGTTGCTCAATCAGCCCAAGCAGGTAATTTTTTGCCTCATCCCTTTCTATAAATTTCTGGTTAGCCCCGTTATCTTTTTCATTTGCAATTAGCGCAGGACTTTCATCGTACGATTGTTCGTTTTTCCATTTTCTACTGATGTACGAAATACTTGTGGTGTAGGCAATTCGTGCAATCCAGGTCGAAAGTTTCGAGTCGCCCCTGAAATATTTCAGTTTGCTGAAAACCTTGATGAAAACCTCCTGGCAAATATCCTCCACATCCTCCTGCCGCTGAACTATACGAACAACAATATGCATCACCAGCCGCTGGTGTTTTGCAACCAAAAACCGGAACGTGTTACTGTTCCCGTTTAAAATCTGCTGTACAAGTTCTCCATCATTCATAGCTAATCCATCAGACTGAGTTTTCAGGAAAAATGTTGCAGAAAGTTACAATTATTTTTCACAGGGCAGTTGGCCGTTTTTTTTGCTTAAGTTCTTTTGAAGGTTCCTTTTCCGGCAATGCCGGCCGGTTAGCTTTCTCCTGTCATTCCTGCCGGTCAGCAGTCAAAATTACCTAATTAAACAAGCTTCCGATGCAATCCCTGCCTTATTACATGCAAACGGTTCATACATTCTTTAAACTTCCATATTGAACTTACAATTACTCATCTTTATTTTTAAAAGGAGGGATTCTTGATTTATCGAGAGGAGTGGTTTCCGCCCATGATCGTCACGTTGTAATATTATTTTGTTTAGAGTTGAAATATTATTTCCTTTTCTGCAACATTTCCAAAGCCAGTTGTGTCAAATGGTCAGAATGTCAAATTTTATAAATGAAAGTTATGAATAATATTAGTGGGATTTTTATCACGGCAATTGTATTTTACGGTATTTACCAGATTCTTAGTTTAATTTCCGTACACTTGTTAAAAAGAAAACTTATCAAAGCCGAACAGTATGAAAGGGTAAGTATTCTGGAAAATCCAAAACCAACAAATGAGGAAGTTAACAGTTATCCTTCATTAAAATGGGGCCTGGTTGCGTTGATGACCGGTATTGGTTTTATCATTATCGAAGTACTGGGATTGCTGAATAAAGAATTTATTAAGGGAAGGGATACGGTAATGCCTTTTGGAATTTTACTGGTGTCAATTTCTTTGGGATTTCTGATTTATTTCTTTATCATGAATTCGAAAAAGAAGTAGAAACAATGTTAAGGAACAATTTGTACCAATAAGAACATAACAAAATTTTCGCCCACTGTCGGGATAAAGAAATATCCCCTAATCCACTATTTTTTTGTATTTTTAAATAATACTTTTAAAAATATTATATGCTGTCAGTTATTCAATTAGGTTCAACACTAAAAAGATAATTTTTTCTAAAAGAGTGCAACCTTTTTGTAATTAGCCATCATATAATCAGCAGTAGCTGCAAAAAAATGAATCAGGTGAAGGATAAAGCCGTGATTAACTGGGATGGACTCTATAAAAAAGAAGCCCCAAAACTAATTGGAGTATGCAGAAGATATATTGGTAATATTTCTTCCGCTGAAGATATTGTACAGGATTCATTCCTGACTGCCATTGAAAAAGCAGGTCAGTATAAAGGTATTGGGAGTATTGAGGCATGGATATACAGAATAGTTGTCAATTCTGCCCTTCAATATTTAAACAATAACAAAACAGTACAAGTCCCGGTTGACAAAAACGCCGATCCGGCAGAACCAGAAGCAGATAACGAAGATGCCAGTTCAACGAGAAAAACAATTGAAGATGCCGATTTTTCACATGAAGACCTACTTGCCGCATTAGACTATCTGCCGGAACACCATAGAATAGTTTTTAACCTGTATGTTATGGAAGGCTATAAGCATAAAAATATTTCAAAAATATTGGACATTAGCGTTGGAACTTCAAAATCACATTTGGCTAGGGCACGTAAAAAGTTAATACAAGTACTGTCGTCAAAAGCTGAACAAAAGAAGAAAAGAGACCGTGCATTTGTTATTTGGCTGTTCCCAGAATCCGGTTCCTATATTGACAGGCTTTATCAAAAAAAATTCAGGGATTTCGAAATTCCGCCCGGGGAAACCTTCGTTCCAAAAGGCATTGAGGTACCCTACAAAAACAGTTTTTCACTTTTTAAAACCCCGTTATTTTATATCGGGACAGCAACCGTGATCGCACTTTCAATATTTTTTGCTGATGATATTCTTCAATCACCTCCCATTCCGGCAGAAACGGTAACTATAAAAAATTCAACAGAAGAAACAGAGACTGAAAGAAAAACAAATGAAACAATTCCGATGGATTCAGAAGCCGAAGTAACTGAAGATTCAATTGTCAAGAACAAATCCGATACAATCAGAAAAATAGTAAGAAAACCTGTGTACATTAAAAAAACCATTGTAGTAAAGGATACAATACGATAGGCTGATATGAAAAAAAATCTTGTAATATTTATATTGACCCTGATTTCCGGATTCGCTACTTCCCAGGTTATTGAAACTATTTATGTATATGATACCATCTTTGTATACGATACTATTTATGAAGTTTATGATGCTACTGTAAAGTATGGGAAAATAATCCCGGTTGAGGCTGTTTTGTTTCAGGATACAGGATTTTTTATGTTGAAACCTGCAACCATTTCCGAAAATGACATCAATAGGTCAGAGACAAAAGTTAATGATTTATTTTATGACAAAATTGGAATCACAATGATGGATACTTTAAAAACAGACAAAAGCGCTTCTAAATGGAACAGGCAAGGCAAGAAACCGGCTGAAGAGACTTTCCATATCGATTCATTAGATCCTGAAGGATCAGGTAAAATAAAAAGGGAAGCCCACTTGCTTAAATATTATGCAGCAGCCATATTATCAGTTGCAACAGCTAACCATCCTGTACCTGCTAATGCACAGGGACAGGAGAGACAAGGGTTAAAAACGGAAGAGATAGCAGTTACTGAAAAATTCCCGGCCCAAATCAGCTTTTTATATCCTCTGGGAACCTCCGGACATTCAAGCAAGAACACCGAATATAACCTTTCGCTAAATATTCTTGCATGTGTTACAGGAGGCATTAAAGGCACCGAATTCGGAGGTGTTTCCAACATCAATACCGGGAATATGAAGGGAGCCCAGTTTGCAGGGATAAATAACCTTAGTTTAGGTATTGTTGCAGGCACTCAATTTGCCGGCATAGCCAACATTTCAAAAAAAGAGGTTGATGCAGCCCAATTTGCCGGTATCACAAATATAACCGGCAGTAGTTTCAGTGGAGCTCAATTCAGCGGTATTGCCAACTTTGGAAATGAAAGCGTAACAGGGTTGCAGGTTGCGGGCATATTGAACTATTCAAAAAATGATCTCAAAGGAGCACAGATAGGACTGGTTAATTATGCCGGAAAATCACAGGGATTTCAACTGGGATTAATTAATTGCATGGATACAATCGAAAACGGCTTTTCGTTCGGACTACTGAATTTACCCAGGCGCGGCTTCTATGATGAATTTGAACTTTCAATATCCGATTATGCAAATACTGCATTGAGTTATAAGTTAGGGCATAAAAAATTTTACACCATTTTTACGGCTGGGACTAATTACATAAAAGACAATTTATTCTTCTTTGGCTTAGGCCTCGGACATATAAAAGAGATAAGCCCCAGGTTCTGGTTACAACCTGAATTACAGAGTTTAAATTATTTTCCAAACGATTTTAAAGACACACAGTATAACAGTTCAAATCGCATAAAACTTGGACTGAGATATAATTTCTCAGAAAGAACAGCACTATCTTTTGCGCCCGGCATTTACGCGAACGTTTTAGACAATAGGAAAGGAGAGACTTATAATATCAGTTTTATCAGGCCGGTATCGGTCATTGAGGGGAAGGAAAATAATGTAGAACTGGGAGTCGGGTTCAGTGTTGGTTTAATTTTTTACTAAAATTCA
>CAZJGI010000185.1:3079-4661 GCA_964545315.1 uncultured Prolixibacteraceae bacterium | reverse complement strand
TTTTGGATATCGTTAATAATACTAACTTTCACCATAACCAAAGTCAAATCTAACAGTCATCCTAAAAGAGAATTCAGGGCAGTTTGGGTAGCTACAGTCGCCAATATTGACTGGCCATCTGCACCAGGATTACCCTCCGATACTCAGAAACAGGAAGTTATCAATATCCTGGATATGCATAAACAACTGGGAATGAATGCTATCATTCTTCAGGTCCGGCCTTCATCGGATGCGATATACCCGTCACTTCTTGAACCATGGACAAGGTATCTCTCAGGCATTCCGGGAAAGATGCCGGAACCTTTTTATGATCCTCTTCAATTTTGGATAGAAGAATGTCATAAAAGAAATATGGAACTGCACGCCTGGCTAAACCCATTCCGGGTAGCATTAAATCATAGTCAGCCGTTGGCAGGTAACCATATTGCATTTATAAATCCTGATTGGATATTGAAATACGGGAATTCTCTGTATTTTGATCCGGGACTGCCCCAAACCCGGGAATATCTGGCAAAAGTGGTTAAAGACATAGTTACAAGATATGATGTAGATGCTATCCATTTCGATGATTATTTCTACCCGTATCCTCTAAAGGACGAGTTTCCGGACTCAATCTCTTTTTCAGTATATAACCGGGGTTTCAATGCTGAAAATAAAGATGACTGGCGACGTGAAAATGTTGATATCACAATTAAGATGCTTCAGGATACTATAAAATCTGTAAAACCGTGGGTTAAATTTGGAATAAGCCCTTTTGGTGTGTGGCGCAATATTTCAGATGACCCGGAAGGGTCTGAAACAACGGCTGGTACAACAAATTATGACCATCTTTATGCAAATATCATCAAGTGGCAAAAAAATGGCTGGATAGATTATATGCTTCCACAACTTTACTGGCATATAGGACATCCTCAGGTTGATTTTACAAAACTTGCCGAGTGGTGGGAGGAGCATAGTTACGGACGTGCAGTATATATTGGCCATGCAGTATACAAATCAGACCAGCAATCTGCTATACCTCAATGGAAATCAAACGGGGAGCTTCCAAACCAGGTGAAAGTTACCAGACAAATAGATGGAATCGCAGGTTCTGCATTTTACAGCAGCAAGCACTTTAACCGTTACCTGGCAGGGTTTCAGGATTCACTCCTGAACAATCTGTACCGATACCCGGCATTAGTGCCTGAGATGCCATGGATTGACAATCAAGCTCCCCCCGGAATACAAAAACCGGCAAGGCGCGGGAAAAAAATAAAATGGGCGCTCCCCGGGACAGATGATGTGATGAACCATCCACGACAATTAATTATCTATGTTAATGAATCCGGAAGTATCTTCAACACAGATGATCCACGGTACATATTCACCATTCTAAATAACGATGAAACTGCATATAAATTCAGTAGAATAAACAAAAAAAGAAAAAGTTATCAGGTTCGCATTTCAGTAGTTGACAGGCTTAATAATGAAAGTATCCCGAGTGAACCGGTGAGGGTAAAACTCTGAAAGCTTAACCGGAATTTAAGCTTCCAAAGAATATACCAAAGCCTGCTTTAGCTTTTTAAACATTTCACTTTCCAGC
>CAZJGI010000185.1:0-2979 GCA_964545315.1 uncultured Prolixibacteraceae bacterium | reverse complement strand
GGCAATGGATACCCTCTGCCGCATTCCTCCGCTTAACTGTGAAGGATAGTAACCGGCAAATCCTTCAAGATCAACAAGACGTATAAACTCAGAAGCCTGCTCATGACGTTCATGTGCTGACAGACTACTACTCATAACAAACTCAATGTTTCCCTGGACAGTCTTCCAGGGCAGTAACCGTGCTTCCTGAAAAATATATGAAAAACGTTTGCCCTCAAAGCCAATTAATTCACCACTGTCAGGAGCTGTAATCCTGCCGATAATATTTAATAAAGTAGTCTTCCCACAGCCCGACGGGCCAAGGATACAGGTAATTGTACCTTCGGGGAAACTTAAATTGAAGTCCCTGTAAATATCAATCCCATTATAACTTTTGTTTAAATCCCTGATCTCCAAACTCATCACTTCTCTTTCCAGATTACAATTTTATGTTCACTCCATCTTATAATTTTCTCAAAAACATAACTGATAAGCACTGCAATAAGTGTCCAGGAAATAACAACATCGACATTAAGAAATGTCTGGGCCGACTGCATTGTTGTCCCTATACCGTAACGGGGCTGACTAAGTACCTCACCTATTATAATAGCCCTCCATCCTATTCCCATTGCACTGGATGCACCGCTTATTATGAACGGCATGATTGCAGGAATATAAACCCCTGTAATAATCTTTCTCCCTCCAATATTATAAAACCTTGCCATCTCAATAAGGCCCTGATCAACACTTTTTATTCCGTCAACAACATTAGTGCAGATAAACGGGAACATGGTAAGCATGGCAATGAATACAGGTACAATACCTGAACTGAACCAGATAAGTGCAAGCAGGATAAGGGAGATTACCGGCGTTGACCTTATAGTTACCAGTACAGGATTGATGAATGCATTAAATCCGGGACTTACCCCGGCTAGTATACCCACACCTATGCCTAATATTGCCGAAATGACAAATCCTGTGATGCCCCTGGCTACAGTTGCTCCGGCAACCTGTAAAAAATCCTTGCTGCCAATAAGTTCAATAACCGTAAGAAGCGTATCCTCAGGATGCGGAACGATAAAAGACGAATCGAAATATAATGCCAGTATTTTCCATACGGCCAATATTGATATTACCGATACAAATCCTAGATAATGTTTTTTAGTAAATGAAATTTTCATCGGGTAACCTCCCTCCAATAATATCGGGATTCATCTTATGAAATATCCCAAGAAACTCGTTAATTTCAGGTTCTATTTTATTTGCTCTGACAAAATTGAGATTTGACCTTGGTACAGACTGGACAGCCATTTCCTTATCGGGAAGAATACCATACTTAACAATCAATTCTGCAGCGAGATAAGGATTCCTGTTAACACGCCGGGTTGATTCATCGTAAGCCTTAATAATATGTTCAACCAGGTCAGGATTCTCCTCTGTCAGCGTTCCGCTTACCAAAAATGCAGTCTGTGCCATAGGCATTCCATGGAATTTTTCCCATTCAAGATTAAGGTCAAATACAGGATGCACATCCTTGTTTTTGCTCATCACCAGGCTCACCAGTGGTTCGGATATAACTCCCAACTGAGCCCTTCCTGCTGCAACAGCATTTGCCAGGTCAATATGCGTCGGAAAACTATAGTCAAGGGTAACGTCCTTTTCCGGAATAATCCCATTCTCCCGGAGAAGGTTTCGAAAAAGCACATCGGGAGTCATCCCTCTGGCCATCACATGAACAGTCTTGTTTCTTAAATCATCCCAGCCGACAATGGCAGAGTCGGAGCCAAAAAGATAAAGTGTTCCCCATACCGGTATAGCAACAAGTTTATAATCAAGCCCTTTATTATAGATTATCGCAGCCATTGTTGTCGGCAGGACAGCAAAATCAGCGGTTCCCTCCAGCATCATCTTTCTTACCTGTATGGGTTCGTCAAAAATATCTACCGCAATATTTACATTTTTATCTCCGGAAAGACTGTCAATCAGATAGATCATACCCATAGAAGATGGCCCTTTTAAAGTAGCGATCCTGTAAGTGTCCTTATCGGGATCTGTACAAGAGCCTGTAAGGAAAATAATTGAAATAAAAAAGAGAAATACCCTTGGCATTGTATTAAAGCTTTTTACAAAATTATTCAATTTGCCCGATCAATTATATTAAATCAGGATATTTATCATTTAAAAAATGAATCTGCCTTTAAAGGACACTTCGCGCCTTTTTTAATAAAAATTTATTGCTATCCGACAATTATCTTTTGTTAATGTTTTACAACATTTGAGGTTTTTCCTGTCCTTTTCATATTGAAAAATTAATATTTTTGCAGCTTGTAAATAAAAATCTTAATGATACTGAGATTTGAGGTCACATGCAAATCAAGGTAATTTTCACATAATTAATAACCTAATCCGGAGGGTATTCTGATGGAAAAGAGAATAGGCACAGCGATAATCCAAATCGAAAATTTTGAGAACGTTCAGCAATTGAATGAGATAATCTCAAAACATTCCCACATTATTTTAGGACGCCAGGGGTTACCCCGCAGCAATGGACTAAGCATCATATCTCTTGTTCTTGAAGGTACTACCGATGAGATTGGGTCCCTCACCGGCCAGTTGGGCCGTTTAAAAGGAATTCAAATTAAATCAGTACTTTTAAAAAATAAGGATAATGAATAAATTATGGTTACCGGCTGCTATATTATCAGTCATTTTAACATCAGGCTCTTATGCCCAGAATGTAAATTCAGTTAATAACTATCATGATCCCGACACTGTATCAACCACCAATATAAATATTGGGGAAGTTGTTGTATCAAGTCTCCGGATGGACAGAAAGATCAGGAAGTTACCTGCCTCCATGAGTGTTGCAGGGGCTTTTGATTATAAAAAAAATTCGGCATTAACATTATCTAATGTACTTAAGGCTGAACCCGGGATTGCTATGGGAAGTGACGGAATTTGGGCTACCGGTATTAATATCAGGGGGCTTGATGAGAATCG
>CAZJGI010000184.1:0-4695 GCA_964545315.1 uncultured Prolixibacteraceae bacterium | reverse complement strand
GGCCAGACAGGCACTAATCACTTTGGACATTTTGCACTGACAGGACGTTTGATGGACATGATTATAAACACGCCCGGTTCCCGGGTTATTAATGTTAGCAGTATAGCCCATAAGTTTGGAAATATGGACTTCGACAACCTGCTGTTTGAAAATGGTAAAGGGTATTCTCCCATGAAGGCATACGGACGATCAAAACTAATGAACCTTCTTTTCACCTATGAGCTTCAACGATACTTCGAAAACAATGATATTGGCAGCAAGGCTGTAGCTGCCCATCCCGGAGTATCCTCCACCAAGCTTTTCCGTCATCTCCGGAACACTAACTTGTTTAAACTGATAGGGCCGGCGTGGAAATTGATATCACAGAAAAAAGATATGGGTGCATTGCCCCAGATCAGGGCATCAGTTGATAAAAGTGTTAAAGGAGGGGAGTTTTACGGACCGAATATGTGGTTAGGGGGATATCCGGTTAAAGTGAAATCCGGCAGGGCTTCATATAACCCGGAGGATGCCAGGAGGCTTTGGGAAATATCCGAAGACATCACGGGTGTGAGAATTGGCTGACAACTCTTTTCTGTCAGGATCACATGAGTGCTGAAAAACGTTCCGGAATTTATAATATTACCACTTCTTTCTGTCCATTTATCCCGACAGGATACCGTTATATCCGGCAAAATTCACCAGCCAACTGATCCTGCAGTCCTGCAAGTGACAAATCAACTGCCTCCTTCCACATCCTCCAGCTCTTCAGACAGGTCGTCAGTCAGGTCAGCCTCCAGAAAACCTTCATCCAGTGGAAGTATAAGCCTGAACCGGTCAATCTGGTCCATCTCCAGGATACCATTCCCCAGCTCAAAACCAAGAACATGGCCGCCAAATGACTGGTCATCAGAGATAAAATGCAGATGGTAACCAGGCATATTAACACCCTTAACAAAAGGAGGACAATAAAATCCTGAAAGAGTACCCGTTATGGTATCTGTTTCAAATTCAGGCTGATCAGCAGTAACCTCCACAAGAGGGGGATAAGGTTTTGTTTGTGACGGCACACTCCTGGTTTTTACTGAGTTAAAAGTCCCCTCTACCCGTAAGGCATAAAAAAGGTTGGGGCTTTTCATCAAGCTGTCTGCCATAGATTTAAGTCCGGTAAATGATAGCCCTGCCACCTGATACTTATTCTCAGGGTTGAAGAAGGTGACTGTTGCAAATGGGGTTTGTATTGATGGGCCTGGTTTGTTTACATCCCCACTTCCCGTTACCTGAAAAAAAGTACCCTCAATCAACGCCATCTCCCCATCAAGGGCATTGAACGTACCGATCCCAAAATCGCCCAACCGTGACAGGTCTTTCAGTGTTGTAGTCCCGTCATAAACGCCTGTCATTAATGCATCTATGGTAGACACCTGTATCACTGCCTGTCCTTTTTCCGACTTCCCCTCTTCGGAGCACCCACTCAAAAACAGCTCTGTCATGAGTATGGCAATCATAACTACATGGAAAAAACCGAAATGATAAAAATGACTCTTCATAAAAACAGTTATTTATTGAATTGCTTACAAGTCCTTTGTATCGGCATCTACTCTAATTTTTTATAATAGCTGCTTTGGTAAAAATTTGAAATAATACTTCTCTATATCTTAAATATTATTTATTTTTTGTAGAGAAACCTCCCTTTGAAATCCAACCTATAACTCTTTGTTACAGCGTGAAATACTCTGTATCGCAGTGCCCCGCTCTTACCTCAACTCTTAGTAACCTGGAATCCACTTTTGGAGATTGAGAAATCGAGGAACCTGGCACGTGGATTCCCGGGATTGGCCGTAAGTTCATTCTTTATCCTGACTGCCGCCTCCTCATCTTTTGCCATCATCAGCATGAACCCTCCCCCACCAGCACCCGGCAGCTTTTGGCCCACCAGCCACGGTTTAATCCTTTCGATGATCTTTTGAATTTCAGGGGTATTAGTACCTGCATCAAGCTTCTGGTTCAGCTTCCAGCTTTTATCAATGGCAGCACCTAATCCTTCGAAGTCTTTTTTAAGCATCGTCTCATAGGTATCATAAGCATGCTGCCTGATCTCCTCAATAATTGCAATATGTTGTGAAGAGTTGAGGAACATACCCCGGACAATATCACCAAGAATACTCTTAGCCACCCGGGTAATACCCGTGTAATATAAAAGCCATCTGTTTTTATACTGCAGGTCAGTGAACAGGGAGTCAGGCAGCCATTTAATCACAGGTGTCTGATCATTACCAGCCCCGGTCTCCAGAAACTTGATCCCCTCCAGCAACCCCCCATACTGATCCTGCCATCCGCCTCCCGTAGTCAGCAACTGCTCCAGTGCCAGCGTACGCCGTCCTATCTCCATCTTATCCCAGTTAAGGCAGCAAACCTCGGAGAGGGTTCCCAACACCGTCGCTGCCAGGACAGAACTGGTGCCTAAGCCTGAGCCTTTAGGGACGGCAGCAAGAATAGCAATCTCCAATCCGTAGCCCAGATGATCAAGCATCTTTCTCAAAGTAGGGAATTCCCGGGTATTAAACTCCGGCAAAAATCCGGTCAACGCCAGGGCCGCTTTAGGAATAGAGAAAGCTGACCCTATATTTGAAAAAGACCTCAGCCCATCAAATGAAGTGATAACCTCCTCACTGCCAAGATCAATAGACCTTAAAACAATCTCTGGCTTCTCAACAGCCTTAATATAGCAATGTAAAGGCGGCTGGCCATTAAGCTCAGCGCCGAGGTTCACAACCTTGCCTCCATACAGCATACAATAAGGAGGAGTGTCAGTCCACCCACCGGCAATGTCAAAACGCACCGGACTGCGGCCCCAGGCAATCTGATCAGGCAACAGATTAACAGAAGGAGACACTTTATCCTGAAGAAATGGCTCAAGGGAAATATTTTCCAAACAACGGAAAGCCCTTTTCTCATACTCCCCGCTGGCCAAGCCTTTTTTTCGCAAGTACACCGCCCGGAACATATAATCATGAACAGGTATCCAACCCTTTGTATTTAACGGAAGATCCTCTGGCAGAGGCAGGTCATTTTCGATATATTCATCTGCAAGGCCATTTAGGTCAAGCTGATAAAATACTGAACTCCTGTAATTACACGCCAGTAAAGGTATATTTTTTAGCCTCAGTGCCTTTCTTTGTCCCTCCACCTCACAGATATCACAACGGACACTTATATCATCCGCACTTAACCTCTCCGACGAAAGCCACAGATGAGCGTATTTAATGTTACTCTTAGGAGCCTCATCAAGAAGCCATTGTATAAAACCTTCCTCTATATTATTTTTTGTGATCACAGGGAACAGAGGCAAAGAATGGATATCTAAGTCCTTCGTAAGGCTATCAAAGCACCCTGTCAAATCCCTCTTATTCAGCCACTCCATCAACGGTTCCTCCATGAAAAATGTAGAATGATCAGACCATTTTCCTTTAAAAACATCAGTATAACCATAATTTCTGATCGCTAACTGATCATCATCCAGCGGCACCAGGTCAAGGCAATTTCCCCTGTTCAGGGTTAATACCCAGAGGTTTTCCTGAATGCCTGTAATGACATGATTCTCATGAAGCATCCACGATGCAGGGATATGAGAATTTTCAATCCATATATTACGGTGAGAGATATTCCATGTGACGGAAATATTTGAATTAAGCACAAATATAGAAGGATGGGGTTTGATCTTTCTGTGCCATATCTCCCGCTGGTCGTTAATTCTGTTTTGGACAGCCAGGTTAGTTTCCACCAGTTCTGCGCTGTTACCCATGTGATAAAACTCACCACCCTCAAGGTTTACCAGTGCCACGCTTAATCCATTTACCTCTTTATCAATCTTTGCAGGATTTCTGCCCAGGGCAGGACCAAACTCACTATACAGATCATAATCCTTAGCAATACCTTCTGCATAGCGATCGCCTTTCCAGCCACTTTTTTGCATCAAAACATCCACAGCCTTAGGGCTCAGCAGCCAGATACCTATATCCATCAGGAAGTAGTAGTCATGCACCAGCTCCCTTATATTGCCGATAGAAGGTTTTTGCAACATAAACTCAAGCATATCAGGTGATTCACGGCGGGCAAAAAATACCCCGTGCTTAGTTGCTTTCTCAGGCTCCAGCCATAATCCGAAGCAGACGACATCGGCCTCAGGAATGGCAGGGATCATCTCTCCGGCAAAGATCAGGGTATCGCCACTAGCCACCAGGGTATTCAGGTTAGGCGGAGCATTATCAATTATCCTGTCAAAAAGCTGCACCTGAAGGTCAATCAGCCGTTGGTCAAGGTTCTGGCCGCGTGACCACCTGAACACAGGGACAGGAATAAGGCTTTTCCCTGCAGGGGCATAAGCAGGAAGGCGCCGGCTCTTGCCACCTGCATGAATAATAACTCTCTTCTCAGATGTCAGCCAGTCATTAAAATCGTCATGCCCCTCCCCTTTCCATAGCTCAGAAAGCAAATGGGCTGTACCCCCGCCGGAGCCAACCTTTCTTTCAGCCGGATCAGAAGCAACAAACCAGTCATCAGAAAGTAAGCCGGTTACAGAATGAAAAAAAGGAATTGATTTAGGTGGAACAGATATAAGGTGCTTCATTAAAATTTTGGTTTTTTTAAGAAAGCAATATAAGAAAAAATCCCGGAAAATATTTTTTTCTCGCAACGCTCGCTACGAAATTTTTC
>CAZJGI010000183.1:0-4703 GCA_964545315.1 uncultured Prolixibacteraceae bacterium | reverse complement strand
TCAGGGGAATACCACTCTTCCTGAAAAGTTTAATCCTGCGAATGAAATATTACTCACTGGGCTCAAACCAGTATAGCGGGGTATTTACCAATTTGGGGGAAATAAATTTACCGGTTGAAACCGCCAGGATGATTGAATATTTTATTATGACCCCACCCCCACCAAACAAAATGTTAAAAATTAATTGCGGTGCTGCCGGATTTGTTGATAAATTAGTATTAAGTTTTGGAAACATTACACAATCATTTGAATTTGAAGAAAAATTTCTGCAATTTCTAAGAGACAGGAATATAACAATTGAGAGAGAAACAAAATAATAAAAAGTTATGATCAAATGCCCGAATTGTGGAGTAGAACTGGAAGAAAATGCCAATTTTTGTTCTTTATGCGGTGAACGTCTATTGGATAAAACCCTGGAAAATACGGATTCTTTAAAATCAGGGAGAGCACTGCGGGAAGAGAAACTGTTGACTGATTATCAGCGCCTAACGGGATTTCAAAAAAGAAAAATATTTTGGCAAATATCCGGGTTGATACTTATTTCCGGTATTATTATCACACTGCTAATCGATTTTATCGTGAACAGGGTCATCACCTGGTCAAAATATCCGGCTGCTATTAGCCTGGTTTTATTTATAAATTTTACTTTGAACACATTTTTACGCAAAAAAATTATTCTCATGACAGTCCTTAGTTTCTTGTCAGTGACCGGTCTTTTTATCTTGTTCGATATTTATGCAGGAGATACAGCTTGGGAGATTAAATTGGGATTACCTCTTTTGTTGGCTTTGTATGTAACTTTTATTGCACTAATTTATTTGATAGTGAATTCAAAACAAAGAGGATTGAATATAATTGCCTGGTCTTTGATTGCTTCCGGCCTGCTTTGCATTTATACCGAAGGCATGATCTCTATTTATTTTAACAACTCAATTAATTTCGGATGGAGCCTGATCGTTATGATTTCTATTGCGTTTATCTCCATTCTTCTGTTATATATTCATTACCGGTTGAAAAAAGTAACCGACCTGAAAAGGTTTTTCCATATTTAAATCTAAAATACCTTCCATAATTCATTCCACAAATCACGGCCCAGCGTGAAGAATAAAAGCAAACTGGCCACCAAACCGTGATATATACCTAATGGCCAAAGGTTTTTCCATTTAAAATAGGCAATTAAAAAAACCAGTTCCATAAAAAATGCAAAAACCATTAAAGGCAGGCTGGGATAATGCACCCATGCAAAAACCATCGAGGTCAACAATAATATTTGAGATTTACTGAAATTTACCGATGTAATTACCTGCAAATTTCCTGCAAAAAGTGTCACAATTAAAAACTGCTGAATAATTCCCCATACCGGATAAAATATAATAATGGGAATTATATGCCAGTTAAAAAAAATTGTACCGTTAGAACTGCCATACCAAATAATGGCGGCAATCATCACAAAAGCAAATGGTGTAAGAAAAAGAAAGGCCTGTTTAAAGTGATATTTCCTAAAGCCCCATTGGTGAAGAATGAATTTATTACCTCTATACCTTTTATAAATATAAACCGACCAAAAGATGCATGCAGTCGCGATATAAAACATACGTAAGTTCAACCAGTCCATTAAAACATATTTCATTAAACCTGTTGCAAGAACAGCTGTTATCTCAAACCACCGTCGTTTGTCAGTCTCTTTGGAATTCCTCATTTTCCATCATTAAATTAAAATTATCCAATCACTTGTTTTTCAGGATATAATATTAACATTAAAATGGAAAAGAAATTTTTAGTTAAGAAGAAGATAACTTCAATATCTTTTTTATAAGTAAATATAACAATTTTGGCCAGATAAATTATAAAGCATGAGTATTTTAAGCTACCTGATTACTCATAATCCATAATCAGCCAGGAATTTTTTATGCCGGCATTAAGATGATTTTTTCTTTCCGTTTTATGGAGTATTTTCCAATAACCGGAAAGGATGTTATTACAGACCGAATATGGACAGATCATAATAAACTGAAGAACCACCCTACTTTATATATTTGCAATATCAATACAAAGGCCTTCTTTGCCAACTGTTTCATTAAGATCAATTTTAATTCGCTGTTTCCATGGTGGCCCTGTTCTTGTCCATGACACAGGAACATCATCGACTTTAATTTCAGGTGAACCAGCCTGATCTTTTATGTAGATGGAAGTCACTTTAAGTTCATTATCCGGCTTGAGTATTATCGTGCGTTCAGCAAAGTCTTTTCCTTTTTCGTAATAACTTATCGTTCCGTTTCCTTCTGCCGAAATAAAAAATGCGTCTTCCAACTGATGGTTCATTTCAGGAAGAAGAATTGGTTCCAGCCAAATTTCTCCTGTATGCTTATTCCTGAAATAGCCAATCATATCCTGATAAATCCTCCATGTTGAAGGCCTGCTTGTGTATTGGTAATAACCATCAATACTTTTTGCTGCAAAATTGGGAGAAGCTTTTCCCCTTAATGAGATCGGGAGATTAAACACCCTGTTTCTGTCAATATACCCCCGGTTATACATATCTTTCCACAGGGCAATTGCCTCATCAATTTTCCCCTGTTGGAATGCGTATCCACCGAAATGGCCAACAAGATGTTGGGGCCATTCATTATAAGTACCCTCAGGAAATCCCATGCTGTCCTGAACCGGATTGTAGTATCTTTCCAGCACGTCATAAATATATTTGTCCACTTTCCCTGTATCAAACTGGTCAAATTTTAAACATTGCGAGAACCACGGGCCGGCGAGAGCTCCTTCACAATGCTTATCTATAAATTTATATTCCTTAGCAAGATATTTCTTTTCAAATGCTTTGATAGTTTCTGTTTCGGCATTATCATAAAATTCTTGTGTTTCCTTATCGTCCATGAACCCTGCTAAAAGAGTCATACACCGGTAGGCAAGAATAGCTGTCCCTGTGCTGTATGTCTGGCAGTAACCCCCTGCATCATACATATTATGACTGGTTTCAAAGGCCCAGGGATTTGCCGGGTCCCCATAAGCTTCCTTCTGGGCAATTAACCTTAGTCCGGTTTTTTTCAGGTAAGGCCATAACTGGCTTAGTTTCTCATGGTCATCAGTCGCAATGAAAGTTTCATAAACCCCAACGATAAACCCAACATTTGTATCCGGCCAGGAAACAACATCATCCCGTGAACGGTAATCTTCATGATCATGATCATCCCAGGCACAAAGATCTTCATCAGTTACACCATGTCCGTTTATGCCAAAGTCGTGATGTATCTGTCCTTCATAAGTTCCCCGGAACTGTGTTCTCGCCCAATATTCCATCTCTCTCCATGTAAATTCAGGCATCAGGTTACTTCCAAGTACAGACCTGGCCTGCCAGTATTCATCAATGGTTCCCAGAATATTAAATTCCCCTTCCGCCATGCAGGCACGTCCATCTTTGGCATATACAGAATTGTTGGTCATGTTGGAAAGTGTATTCAACAGATAATTTGTCATCCATGCCGGTACATTAGAACTACGCATGCCATCTACGAATGCTATGGCTTTATTTTTAAATCCATCAAAATAATTCAGCCCCGCATCAGCAACGCTACCTGCATCCAGATAAAAATTCTCATAATAGTATTTACCGTAATCATTAATTTTATACCAGGAAAGCACAAATTTAGCTACCCTTTTTTCCTTTGCACCAAGGGACATTTTAACAACAACCCTGTTTTTTGAGTTGCTTATTTCATTATTGCATTGTCCATCATTAAAAAATCCGGCATCATTTCCGGCTGTTATAATATATCCAGGACAGTCGCTTTTCACATATACTGCTTTCATATGAGGACCGCTATTATCAGCAAGGCCTTTCCCCTCAATAAAAACGGGATTGTTCTCAAAGTTAATGTTCATAGCTACGGCAACATCAACCGATGAGTTTAAGTGATTCGATAAGGTAAACTCGTAAAATGCATATGGCAGGCACATTTTCTCAAAATCATCCGTATCCCAGGGGCAGAAGCCTGTCATACTTACGTCAACACCATTAATGACTCCATATTTAGCAAGGTGAAGAGGGAATACAGCGTCATCATCATAGTATCCGTCAACCTGCGGAACATTAAGAGTATCTCTTACAATTTTTTCTCCTTTCCGGCTGGAATAAAACTGAAAACGGGCATCTTCACCAAGAGTAACATGTTTGTTGTAACGCTGCATACCTGCCGGGCTCATATCAGTAAATGCGTTTATTATCCCGGTCCAGGCACAATATTTAACCGCACCGGTGCCTACTCCCCCCAGTGGGGTCCCCGTTGTTCCGTTTACAGGCAAAGGCCAACTCTTCAAAGATTCTTCGATATTGTTTTCCTTGTCAGTCTTGTTGTCCTTGCATCCAACAAAAAATATAGCCACCAAAGTCAAAAATATGCTTACATATCTCATTGTATTCTTTTATTTAATTTGTACAATATTTATTAATGGGTTCTCAAATTTGTATTTTTTATAAAAATTACAAATTTAAAATTTGAGAATCGATGTAACAACATCATTCCGGATTTATTCTGTTAAAATCAAAAAATAGTCCTTTCAGGTTTTGTAATCCGTCAAAAGATAGCTCTATGATCGAGGGGAGTGGGTGTTAATGGTATGTTATCCGTTCACTGAAGTGAACGGCAAAGGATAAGGCTTTGAACAGACTGGCTGCAATGATAAGGGATCTAATA
>CAZJGI010000182.1:0-4748 GCA_964545315.1 uncultured Prolixibacteraceae bacterium | reverse complement strand
TACCAGCATCTTCTTCCATATATTGATCTTCAAGATCATTATTAAGATCATCTGGATTTTCTTCAGTCTTTGTATCTTCTTTTGCCGGTTTAAACCTTGAACACATTTTCAGCGGGGACAGCCTGGAGAAGTTTTTTGAACCTCGTGTTAATCCGATGACATTATACAAAATAAGTGATACCCGGGTTATGATCCATCAAAAGGAAACACCTGTTTCAGGAGTTGAGTCTCTAACAGGATTTGAACTTGTTGCACCTCACTATATTGATATTTCATACCGGTTCATTATTCATGATATTAACTATTTCAGACATGGATATGCAGGATTTTTCTGGGCCAGTTACATTAATGCACCACCCGACAAAAATATCTATTTCAGGGGAATTTCCTCAGATGAGAATGGAGAAGAATGGATATCAGCATTTTCTGATCTGCATGGTAAAGAGAGTACCCACATGGCAACAGATGACAATCTCCGGACATTCTTTGCCCCTGATTTCAGAATTGTATTGGCGAAAAATTTTTCCGGTTACCGTTATTCAATGTCATTCTATTATGGCAGATTCCACAATATGGTAATTGCATTCTTTTTTGATTCTTCAGAGATCATAAGATTTACACAATCTCCCACCGGAGGCGGAAAACTAAATCCGGCCTGGGATTATCAATATCTGATCCCTGATCCTGAGGAAAAAAAAGAGTATGGCTTTAATGTCAGGGTAGTATATAAACCTTTTATTAGCAATGATGATATTAAGCAGGAGTATGAAAAATGGGAAAAGGGCAGGTAATCATAGTCTGAGTTATCATATGTACATATATAAAAAAATATTTAAAGCAAAATGAACAAAAAACAAGCCATTACTAAGCAACCTCTTCGGGTTGCATCTGTTCAAATGGAGAGTAAGGCAGGAGATAAAGCCGCCAACTTCCTAAAAATGGAATCGTTCATTAAAAAAGCAGCACAACAGTCAGTTAATTTGATTGTATTTCCTGAATGTTGTATCACGGGATATTGGTTCATCCGTAAACTTCGGGCTGAGGAACTGGCAAAGCTGGCTGAACCAATTTTTGATGGTGATAGTTCCAAAAGGTTAATTGCCTTGTCAAAAAAATATAACATTACCATAGGTGCAGGCTTGGTAGAGGTTGGTGAAAATGAAAATTATTATAATAGCTATATCGTTGCTTTACCCGATGGACAAGCTTATAGCCACCGTAAACTGCAGGCTTTCATTCATCCTCTGATAAAAAGTGGCTCCGGATTTACTGTTTTCGATACACCTTATGGTTTCCGGTTTGGGGTATTGACATGTTATGATAACAATATCAATGAAAACGGGAGGATAGTTGCATTAATGGGAGCAGATGTTCTTCTGGCCCCTCATCAGACTGGTGGTTGCCGGACTTCAAATCCTCACTTAATGGGAATTATTGATGCTGACCTGTGGAAAAACCGGCATAAAAATCCGGTGGACATCAAACGTGAGTTTGCCGGAGAGAAAGGACGAGGCTGGCTAATGCGCTGGCTGCCAAGCCGGGCTCATGATAACGGTATGTTCCTCGTTTTTGCAAATGGCGTGGGAGTGGATGACGATGAGATAAGAACAGGTAATGCTATGATACTTGATCCTTATGGCCGTATTATTACAGAAACCACAGAAGCTGATGATGATATGGTTATGGCAGACCTTGATTATGAGCTACTTGAGCATTCCACAGGAAGAGAATGGATAGCTGCACGCCGGCCTGAATTGTACGGGCCGCTGACAATGAAAACCGGAAAAGAACGTGATACACATGAATTGAAGTTCGAAGAATAGTGCCCTCGAAAAAATATTTTCAGATACAGATACTCAATTTACTGATTTCAGAAATCCCTGTGGCGCATTTTGGGGCCAGATAGCGTATGATAAAGACGGTAATATTTTTTGTTGCGATGAAGCAAGAGGCCGGCAAAGTTTAATTATAGGGAATGTCAAAACAAATAAGTTTGGGGAGATATCAGAATCTGATAAAGTCAGGGAAATAACAGAAGCCTCTGTACCGCATGCTTTACAATGTCAAACGTGCGCCTTTAAACCATTTTGTGGAATTTGTCCAATCCTGAATTATGCTGAAACAGGGCATTATGATTTAGATCCTGAGAAAGACAGCAGGTGTAAGATAAACCTATTTTTATTTCAATATATCTTTAAAAGAATTATAAATGACCCTGAATCTATTCTCGTGATATTGCGCTACAACATAATAAAACGGGCGATGGAGAGTGCTGCCCTGTCGCCTGGCTGAAGGATTTGTGTAGAATCCCTCCTCCTTCGCTAAAGCTTCGGAGGGAAAACCTCTTTACTAAAGGTTTGACGAGAAAGATTCACCTGCGGTAAATCTTAGATGGGAAAAATCCTCCTTCGCTAAAGCTTCGGAGGATAAATATTCAGCCAGTAGGTTAATTTCAGGTTGACGGATCTGAACCTGGGGCCGAAGTTATCAATGAAGTAATTATCGTTATATACCAGATATAAGTCAGACAATGGTGCAAAACGCCATTGCAAGCGTGAATTAATACCCAGATTATCCCGTTGGTTGCTGTATTGGACTAAAGTTGACCAAAAAAGTGACTTGCTGAAGGTAACTTCCAGTTTTGGGCTCATCAACCACAGATCGGCATCCGAATAGGGATCCGGTAATCGTAATCCGTCATATTTAACTGCCATCCCCACCGATACCCATGGTTGCATTCTGTATGAGAGATTACCTCCGGCCGAAAAACTATGTCCATTGTAAAATTCGCCAAAAGCAGTCTCTGCACTATATGTCAGAAGGTTTGTCTTATTCGATTGGTATCCGGAAGTTATCTGGTTAAAATAGAATCCATTTTGCCCCGGCAGTGGCACTCCATCCTTTAACCGGGTAGGATCAAAGTCCTGCATAAGAAAGATATAATTATTGGCATACTTCAATTTTAAAGTTGACTTGTTCTTAAACTCAAAATCCCATATCCCGCTTAATTCATGATCTGTCTTTTTGAAATCATAGTTGGGGCGCCAGTAAAGAACAGATAAAAGTTCAAAGCTGTGACGATTAATAACTCCGTTAGCAGGATAGAAGTTACGCTTAAAGCTATTGCCTGTTTTAAATATACCTGTACGGGGCAGATAGCCGAGATCCGCACGAAAATCCTGATCTATATAAACAATAGTTGTCGCCAGAAGATAGTTTCTGATGTTATATTTCAGATATGCACTGGAAGAAAAATTCCCCTTTGTATCTCCCGGCTGGAAAGACTTATGTAAATAAAATTTACCGGTCCATACATTATCTGCAGAGGCCAGGTTATATTCGATCCCTCCCACACGGTTATACCTGTCATTATTGCTTATAAAATCATAATCTTTGAAAGTTTGCCTGTTGATCATGAATACTCCGAGATTGGAGCGGGAAAATACCTTTTTCTGTAGCACAAACATCATATTGTTGTTGGAGGCAATTCCGTTAGCCGGGTCTTCTTCGGTCTGAACGTTAAGAAATCCCAGTCTCCAGTCCTCATTGATCTTCCCGCTGAGCCGGGCACCTCCAATTATCCTGTTTTCAATTAAATTGCCGGCATTGTCCCTTCCCAACCCTATCCTGCGGGAAAAAAACGGGATGACATCCACCTTGTAACCAAAGCTTCCAAAGAGGTCATTGTTGTCAATTAAAAATTGTCGCTTTTCAGGAAGTAAAATCTCAAAACGGGTAAGGTTTGTAAATATATCGTCGACCTCCACATTTGAAAAATCAGGATTAAGGGTTATATCCAGGTTCATACCGTTGCCAACAGCCACTTTTGCATCCACACCAAACTTAAACTTATTCTTAATTCCGTCTGCTGCAAAATCTTTTAATGAAAGCGCATTAACATAAGGGATTATTGAAACGGGAGTTCGTGATTTACCCAAAGGTTTCTCAAACACCAAATCGCCCATGAAGGCAATTGCAGATAAATTTTGATTTTGTGGAATATGCACCCAGGCACTTTGCTCGTTCGTCTGGAAATCAAACCGGTAAAGCTGAAACCGCCATAATGTATCACCATCTGTAAATTTAAGTGACGTAAAAGGAAGAGCCAGCTCCACAACATACTGATCATCATACATCTTACTTTCGGCCTGCCATTTTACATCCCAGGTGGAGTTAAATCCTTCGGTCGTCACCCCTCCCTCAGAAAGAAATGCTTCCCTTTGCACCCCATACGGGGTCAGGCCAAATAGAAAGGCATTATTACCATCTCTGAAAGTATCAAACATGATAGTTACATTATCGTTGCTGGATCCGTCAAAATCACGGCGCAGGGAGGAAACTACAAATTTATTATCCGGCACTTTGGCGCGAATAAATGCATAAATGTTATGTTCATCGTTTAACAATCTGATCTCAGACTGATGTATTGCCCTTACCGAATCAACAGGAAAAAACTGCCAGAGATTACCTGCAATATCAGCTTCCCTCCAAACAGGTTCATCCATTATTCCATCAATGTGTATGGGTTCTGTAATAAATTTTGAAGTAATTCTGTTTATTGAGTCCTGCCCAAATCCTGCAAAATAAAATAGAAATATCGTTATAATTAATATGGTTCTCCTCATCCTGATATAAAAATTATTCAAAGGTAAATAATTACAAAAAATTCACTTATTTTAGGTTCTTAACAAAGTAACAAGTATCATTTATTTAAATTTTAGTTATGAGGCTCATAGAAATTTCAAAGT
>CAZJGI010000181.1:0-4758 GCA_964545315.1 uncultured Prolixibacteraceae bacterium | reverse complement strand
TTGTCAATGAACTTATATATTATGGCACTATTGCCGCTTAATTTTTTAACGAAGTATTGCTTTAAATAACTTCATATAAAATATATGTGTTAAATGAATAAAAACTATGTTAATTTGGAGAGAATTTTTAGTTTAAATCTACTTTTCAGCGTTATATGTTGTTTTCAAATAATAATAAGTTGTAAATCACAGAAGAGCGATGTTTTTGTAATTGATCCTTTAAAATTTTCAAATGATAAATTCACCCTATCAACGATAGCTGATGATGTAAGTTATATTCCCCTGGATAATCAAGTCCCTATAGGTATATATTATGCCTTTATATTTAACAAGAATGGCCTATTTATAAGCATAAAAGATGCAGGATTATTACATTTTGATAATAACGGGAAATTTGTAAAAGTAATAGCCCAAAAGGGTAGAGGGCCAAATGAGTATCAATATGGACTTAAATTCGCAATGGATGAAGAAAATAAGAATATTTATCTAGTAGATAAAAATACAATTAAAGTATATCAATTAAATGGTCGTTTCATTAGATCCTTTTCTACTAAGGATTTTTTTAATGGATTGCCTCAAGATATTATGTTTTTTAATTCTTCATTGTTTATAGCACACTACGGCGAAGGAAACACTTTTAAATATAATTGGATTATAACCGACACTTTAGGGAACATATTGTCATATAAATATAGCAATATACAATCTCACGGTTTTTTATTAAGGGGCAGCACATATAGCATAGGAGATAAATTATATTATTACAATTGGTTAAACGACACGATTTTTACAATTTATCCGGATTTTACCTATAAGCCCGGATATTTGTTTGCACAAGGTAACTTTCGTTGGCCCGACAATATAGATTTGAAGAAAGGAAATCGAAACGAAATTAAATCTTATTTCCGACCAATATTTATGTTTGAAACAAATCATTTTGTTTTTTTGAGATATGCATTTCGGGATAAAGTATCAATATTAATGATCGATAAAAAAACCAAAGATGAATATCAGGGATTCGTTGAAAATTATGGCGCATGCATTGAAAATGATTTTGATTGTGGGTTACATTTTATGCGAAATGGATACTCCCCATTTAGTTATTATACTGATGATCATGAATATATTATAACACTCATCAATCCATTTGAACTCAAAGCACATGTTGCCTCTGAAGCTTTTAAAAATTCCACCCCAAAATATCCGGAAAAGAAAAAAGAATTGGAACAATTGGCTAACAGCCTTAAAGAAAATGATAATCCTGTGCTGATGTTGGCAAAGCTGAAACATTGAGAGAAGTGTTAAACATGTATGTATAAATTTTTATGAAGCAGGAGATAAAGGATTTTTGGGGGAATATACTTTAACTCCATCGACGGAAATATTATATTATTTTACAGATAATAGAAAAACTAAATGAAAAAAAATCTCTTACTTACGGTCTTAATTTTTTTACTGGGTTCCTGTTCTTCGAAGAATCATGAAATTCCAATAATCGATCCGGGATATATTGTAAATAGAACGATTTTCATTTCCGAAATTGCCACTGAAATAGATTATATTCCATTAAGTAATGAAATATTATTTGGAGGCCTCGTAAGTATCGAATTGACCGATAGCCTGATTTTTATTACACCGATAAATGAAGGCCTTCTCGTTTATGATTTGAATGGTAATTATAGAAGGCAAATAGGTAAGCGGGGAAGGGGACCTGGGGAATATAGATCGGCCACCAAATTTACTTTAGATAAAAAAAATGAAATAGTGTATGTTTTAGAATTAACCAAAAACAGATTGTTGAAGTATTCATACAGAGCTAAATTTTTAGGGATAACCAACTTAAAAACTGAAGGCCAAAGCTTTTTTAGTGAAATTATTTTTTCAAACAATAATTTATTTTTGTTTGAAGGGATTAACCAAGGGTATGGTAAATACGACTGGGTGGTTTGGGATACCCTTGGAAATATCCTATCCGAGAAATTCAATTCGATCGAAAAATTTCCTTCTTATAATTATTGTTGTGGAAATAAACAAGAGGCCTTCAACAATACTTTTTATTATTGGAACCAAATAAATGATACGATTTTTGAAATAAAAGAAGATAAATATGAACCGGCTTTTTTATTTGCGCAAGGCGATTTTCGTTTCCCGAAAAAAAAGATAAAAGCTGTTTACGATGAATATTTTTTCCCACGCGTAATTTTCTTTAGCAAACACTATCTGTTTATTGCTTACATTTATGATTATAAAAGTTATACAGGTATTTATGTGAAATCAGAAAATCAATTTTATAATGTTAACGTTACAGAAGATTGGAATTTCGTGAATGGTCCAGGTATAATTAATAATTTTGATTCAGGCTTGCCATTAATTCCATTATCATATTACTGTAATAACAAAAATGAAGAGTTTTTAATTGGTGAAATCAGTCCTTTTGAACTTAAAACGCAAGTCGCCTCCAATGCCTTTAAAAACTCCACTCCTAAATATCCGGAAAAGAAAAAAGAACTGGAAAAGCTTGCCAATAGTTTGGATGAAAATGATAATCCGTTATTGATGCTGGTAAAACTGAAAGATTAATCATTAATCCTGAGTCAGTAAAATTGACTGACAATTTCAATACTACATCTTATTTGAAGCAAACCTGAAAATTAAAAATCGAAAAGTACCAGGTACCCCTACAATATTTGTTAATGGTTATAAATTTCCAAAACAATATAATATAAGTGATATTGAGTACTATACAGATGAGTTAAATAATTTAACTTGTGAAAGTGTTTTCGATACAAGCAGAAAATGGCAGGAAGCTGATACCAATAAAAAGCCGCTTCCTGCCGGCCACTTCCCTCAACAAAGAAAGGAGGTGATTTGACAAAGATAAAAATTTAATCAATAGGGATTACGTATTCCTGTCTTTGTAAAGAAGACAAAACATTATTAAATTTTCCATTCAATTAAAAAAGAATTAATTATGAAAACACTCGGTAAATTTAAAATTAATCCTGAAAAAGTAATCAATAATGAGGAGTTGGTGAATTTACGAGGAGGATATGGCGAAAATTGTGGTCTTGGTTTTGTTGAGAGGTGTTGTTCAATAATACCTTGTCAGGGGTGTGGTTGGTCGGAGTTAGGAATTGTATGTCTTGAAGAAGGGCAAGATGAGTGGGATGCTTTAATAGCAATTTATCCTGATCTCCAAGCCGTTGCATGTGGAGATACTTGTAGTTAAAATTCAAAAAGCGAATCAACTTGAGAATGGTTGATTCGCATTTCTAAATAATACACTGAGAATGAAAAATCAGTATAAAATAATTATTTGTCTTTCCCTTTTGTTTAGTTTGGATTGCTCATTTGATAAAGAAAATTCAACTAAGCCACTCGAAATAAATATTGCCACGAATGTAAATAATTTTAAAAAATTAAAAATAAGTGATTTTTTTTGTGATGTTACTTATATTCTCTTGGATTCTGTTCCTATTTCTTTAGGACAGATATATCAACTAAATTTTAACAACAATATGATTGCCGTTAGGGATTTAAATCAATGTGTTCTCTACAATCAAGCTGGTAGTTTTATCTCCAAAATTGGTATTAAAGGTAATGGGCCTAATGAGTACAGCTCACTTGGCAATATCAGGCTTGGTAGCAATAATAGAATATTTTTGCAAGATTTTAAATCAATTATGGAATATAATTTAAAAGGAAATTTCATTCGAAAGTTTGATCCGGAAATAAATTATGGAAATATCACTATAAAATGTTGGACATTGTACAATGATTCCCTTTTCTTCGGGCAGATTCCAAACATTACAGGCCAAGAAAAGTACAAGGGAATAATATTTGATAGTAATGGAAAAACAATAAAGCTATTTAAAAATAATATTCGTTTTAGCCGAGAAACTCTTAATATTAACTCATATGACAATTATGCCAGCATCTATAGATTCAACGGACAAATCTACTTTAAGGAAATGATAAATGATACTTTGTTCATAATAAATGACGAGATGCAATTAGAACTTGTTTATTATTTTAATCTTGGAAAGTACTCGCAACCTATTGAGGAGAGGAAACTTGGACCATTTGAAATGATAGAGAACATTGAAAATTATATCTTTATCAAAAATATCTTTAATTCAAAACACTATCTATTCTTTGATTGTAATTTTGGAAAACATTCGCCGGCTAAAAGACAAAAACCAGTTGAAAAATACGGCACTATTAGTGAATATTATACTAATAGTGTTCTTGGGGTTTTTGATAAAAATTCAGGAGAAGTAGTTTTTTCCCTTCCAATTCAAGAAAAAAATCACTTTCTAAACACAGGGTTTTATAATGATTTTGATAATGGATTAAATTTTTACCCAAGGGAAAGAGTTAACGACTCAACTTTTGCAATGTGGATTTATGCATATATACTGAAGGAACATATATTCTCTGATACTTTCAAAAGCTCCACCCCCAAATACCCCGAAAAGAAAAAAGAGCTCGAAAAACTGGCCAACAGTCTTAATGAAAATGATAATCCGGTGTTGATGCTGGTAAAACTTAAAGATTAACAATGCCCAAATTCCGTCACTATAAACAACTTGACTCTATGGACTGCGGTACCACCTGCCTGCATTTGATTGCGAAATATTACGTTAAAAGCGTTACGGAAATTACGTCATTTATATATCATTAAAATATAATCATTTATGATAATAAATATATATTTTGATTTGTGAGAAAAATTGCGTAAATTTCGTAAAAAATATC
>CAZJGI010000180.1:0-4932 GCA_964545315.1 uncultured Prolixibacteraceae bacterium | reverse complement strand
TCACCCTTATTCCATATATTCCGATTGATAATTTTCAGAATGAACTTTTCCAACTTATTCAGGAACTACTGCCGGAAAGTACCTTTTTAACGGTAGAAGATACCGTTTCGGATATTATTATGCAACCAAGGGGCGGATTACTGTCTTTGGGATTTTTAATGGCGCTGATCTTTTCCACCAATGGAATTGCCTCCATGATGAGTGCCTTCGATGCCACCATACATAGTATTGAACGACGTTCATGGCTAAGCCAGCGGCTGGCTGCGATACTTCTTCTTATCATTCTGTCTGTATTGCTGACTTTAGCAGTAGCCCTTCTTACCGGGGGTCAGATTGCAATCGGCTATCTGAAAGAACAGGATATTATCAGGGATAGTTTTTCTTTATTCTTCCTGACCTTCGGTAAATGGATCGTTATAATCATGCTTTTCTTCTTTGCTTATTCTTTTCTTTACTATATGGCCCCTGCCAAAAAGACAAAGTGGAGATTTATTTCTGCAGGGGGTTCACTGGCAACTATTCTCAGTATAATTGCAATTGCAGGTTTTACCTATTATATAAATAATTTCAGTCAGTATAATAAACTCTACGGCTCAATTGGAACATTACTTATAGTTTTATTTTTAATGTACATAATGTCGTTGATCCTTCTTATCGGATTTGAGCTCAATGCAAGTATATACCAGGCACATGCGGAGAATGAGAGAAATGGGTGAATGGGTGAATGGGTGAATGGGTGAATGAGAGAATGGGTGAATGAGGGAATGATTGAATGTGTGAATGAGAGAATGGGTGAATGTTTCAGTGTTTGAGGGTTTCAGGTTCCAGGTTCCAGGTTTCAGGTTCCAGGTTCCAGGTTCCAGGTTCCAGGGATCGTCAGCTTGTAGCTTGTGGCTAATATTTACTGCTTGATTGTTATTCCTGCAAAACGCAACTGCTCACTGCGACTGTAAACTGCGACTTCCTACTCCTTCCCCTTCTGCTTAAACAACATCTCCTTATCTTTCTTCGTCAGGCTTTCGTATCCCGATTTGGCTATTTTATCAAGTATCCGGTTGATCTCTTCCTGGTACAAATTTTTTTGCCGGTTATACTCATAATCGTCCTTTGGTGGATTTTTAAATGAGACCCTGACTTTGCTTTTAGGTTTTATGAATTCCCTGATCCAGTCTCCTGTTTTATCAATAAGTTTAACTAATGCGGCCCCATAGTCTTTTCCTTTCCCTAATTGTACAATATAGAACCATCCCCAGGCAGCTCCTCCCAGGTGGGCGAGGTTACCTCCGGGGTTGGAAGCTGAAATTCCTATTATTGAGAGAAGCACATAAAAAGCAGCAACATATTTCAATTGAAAACTGCCAATAAAAAAGAGGTGAATTTCGCGTCGGGGGTCATAAACAGCCACAGCCACCAGGACAGCGAAAACAGATGCTGATGCTCCAAGTAATAGTGCATTAACAGAATCGAATGCAGGAAAGATATTAAAAGCAACGACATAAAACAACGCCCCGGTAAGGCCGCCCAATAAATAAACACTTAATAATTTATCACCTTCAAAATGGTAAAGAAAAAGTTTTCCGAACCAATAAAGGCCAAGAATATTAAAAATTAAATGTAAGAATCCTTCATGTAAGAACATATATGAAACCGGAGTCCAGGGCCGGTGGATAATAGTATTAAGATCAGATGGTACAGCCAGCCATTCTATCAGGTGAGAGGGCTGGTTTATCAGGAAAAACAAAACCCCTGAAAGTTTTACCAGCAAGAAAACGCCCAGGTTAATATAAATAAGCCTGGTTAAAACAGATCCCTGAATAAATGTCCGTTTTATGTCAGCCCAAATATCCATCTAATAAAAATATTTTGTGTGTTTATTCCAGTATTTGATCAAAATAAAACCAAATATCATGCCACCCAGATGTGCAAAATGAGCAACATTACTACCGGGTTGGGTAAATCCCAGGTATAATTCGAGTAATCCGTATCCTATAACAAAATATTTTGCTTTTATTGGTATTGGAGGGAAGAGCAGCATAAGCATAGTATTAGGGAACAATACACCAAATGCCAGGAGCACGCCAAAAACAGCTCCTGATGCACCGACTGTCGGAATATCAATTTTCAGGGTATATATCTGTTCCATCATTCTTAATCCCTCGGAAGCTAAGGCAGGATTTGTGGGATTATCATACCAGTTATTTATAAAATTCCTCACCTCTGCAGATGAATTGGGCAGATGTCTGCCCACAAACTGATCAAGAATTTCGGGTGATGGTGTATTTCTGAAAGCTTCAATAACATTTTGAACAGAGGAAATCTCCAGGTAGCTCACAAATGTATGTAATGCCACAGCTCCAAGTCCTGTAACAAAATAATATATTAAAAATCTGCGGCTGCCCCAGACACTTTCCAATACCCTGCCAAACATATAAAGGGCGAACATATTGAAAAAAAGGTGGGCTAATCCGCCATGCATAAACATGTGTGTAACAATCTGGTGAAGCCTGAATTTCTCAGACGCGGGATAATGCATTCCGAATATTTCCACCAGATCAATTCCTCTGCTTTGCAACACCCAGGTAGCTAAAAGCATAAGGACATTAATAATTATCAGGTTTTTTACAACCGGAGGAATCGTATTCATCACCGGACGGTAGTTCATAATTTAATATTTTGTTTCAATTGAGTCAAAAGCCAGGCCATTTTAAAAAAAAATCAATATAACGACATTATGTCATTTTACAAAAAGCTTATCTATATCTTCCAGTGGAATAATAGTGAGTACTTTTTTACCATCCGGGGAATAATTGGGTGTTTCACAGGCAAAGAGTTTATCTATCAGGTGATCTGCTTCCTCTTTTTCCAGGTCTGTACCATAATCGATGGCTGAAGCTCTTGCCAGTGATTGTGCTATTTGATCCCTGGCTTTAGTATGAGCATCTACCGGTGAGTTCTTATATTCTTCAAGCAGTTTCTCCACGATAAGTTGAGGTGAAGCCACATCAAGCATCCCGGGGGTACCGTTTATCACAAATGTATTATTCCCGAATTCACGAATATCAAAACCTAAAGCTGTCAGATCATCCAGAATGCTTTTCATCAGGATACAATCACCTGCATCAAGTTCAATTGTCTGTGGAAAAAGCTGCTGTTGGCTTGTAACTGAATCACTCTTTAGTATATCCAGAAATCTCTCATAAAGTATGCGTTCGTGAGCGCGTTTCTGGTCAATTAACATAACTCCCGATTTTACCGGGGTAAGTATATATTTCTGTTTTATTTGCAAAATCTTTTTACCGGAATATTTTGTTCCTGCAGCATTTTCATCCTGTTCCTCCTTACCAAAAGTTATTTTAGTTTGGTCGTTATTATTTATGGAGCCGGCCTGTGCATGATAAAGATCTTCCCAGTGCCTGAGGTTATCAGAGTCACCCCGGGAATATTCAGGTTGCCATCGGCCGGAATTTTGCTCTTTATCAAATGGATTATAGTCAGGATTAATCCTGATTCCCGGAAATGTTATATCCTTTGTGTCTTTTCCCTTAACCGGTATTTCAATGCTTCCGTTCTGGTCAAAATCAATAGAAGGCACTATATTGTGTTTACCCAGTGATTCCCTGATTGCAGCATTTATTATTTGCCAGATCGCCGAATCATTTTCAAATTTAATTTCCGTTTTTGTAGGATGTACATTTACATCAATTGAGGAGGGGTCAATATCCAAAAATAAAAAATAAGAGGGGAAAGTATCGGCAGGTATTAACTTTTCATATGCCTGCGTGACAGCCTTATGGAAATACGGATGCCTCATGTATCGCTTATTAACAAAGAAAAACTGTTCTCCCATAGTTTTTCTTGCATACCTGGGTTGGCCTGTAAAACCGGTAATATTTACAAGGCTGGTCTGCTCTCCCACCGGCACAAGGCTTTGATTGATATTCCTTCCAAAAATATCAGCGATCCTGCGGCGGTAATTACTCTTTCCAAGGTCATATAAGAGGGAATAATTGTGATAGAACAGAAACCGTATATCAGGGTTAGGTAATGCTACCCTCTGAATTTCATTTATTATGTGTTTAAGTTCAGTAGTATTTCCTTTAAGGAATTTCCTGCGTGCAGGTACATTAAAAAAAAGATTTTTCACAGTTATTGTTGTCCCGTTTGCACAAGCTGCAGGTTCTTGCAATTTTACGTCTGAACCAATTATATGCAAAAAAGTTCCTACTTCATCCTCTGCCCGTTTTGTCCGCAATTCCACATCAGCAATTGCTGCAACCGATGCAAGGGCTTCCCCTCTGAAACCCATAGTACGGATAGAGAAAAGGTCATTGGCAGCAGTTATCTTTGAAGTTGCATGTCGTTCAAATGCCATTCTGGCATCGGTAGGGGACATTCCGCAACCATTATCTGTAATTTTAATAAAAGTCCTGCCGGCATCTTTAATATGAATGGTTATCTCATTAGCACCCGCATCCAAAGCATTTTCCACCAGCTCTTTTACAACTGATGCAGGACGCTGGATAACTTCACCGGCAGCGATTTGGTTTGCCACCGAATCAGGTAATAATTGAATAATATCACTCACTAAAAAGTAAAATCAGAATAAAAAAACAGGTACATAATAAGCGTCAGAATTACGATAAGTATAATAAGCCGTCTGTTTGAAGCCCGTCTGGCATCTTCTGATGATTTTGTAAAACCTTCCTGAGCCATCCTGAAACGACCTTTTATATTTGGACGATAATCTTTTAAATCATCCTTCTTTTCGTCTACAATACCTAACTCTTCCCTGATCCTGCGCTCTCTGTCTTCACGTTCCTCCTTGTCAGGGTCATAAAACCTGGGAGTGATATTAAATTTTTTTGTTCCCGGAAGATAAAAAAACCGACCTATCATATTCTCTTGTTTATTTTTACAAAGATAAGGTTTATT
>CAZJGI010000179.1:0-4943 GCA_964545315.1 uncultured Prolixibacteraceae bacterium | reverse complement strand
GGCGCCGGATGCAACTGCTAAAACCTTATACACAATGGGTACGCTCATTCTCGTGCATAGAAGGCAATGAACAGATTCCCCAAATTGCAAAAGAGTTGGGTATTAAAACCCTTGTTGGTGCCTGGCTGGGAACCGATGAGGATAAAAACCAACAGGAAATTGAAAATCTGATTCAATTAGCAAAAGAGGGATTTGTTGACATTGCCGCTGTTGGAAACGAAGTGCTTTACCGGAACGATTTGCCTAAAAATGAACTTCTTGATGTTATCAGGCATGTAAAAAAAGAGATTCCGGGTATTCCGGTTGGCTACGTTGACGCTTACTACGAATTTGTTCAACATCCCGAAATAACAGAACTTTGCGATGTGATTTTATGCAATTGCTATCCGTTCTGGGAAGGTACTGATTATAAATATTCCTCACAGCATATACAACAAATGTATCAGCAGGCTGTTGCAGCAGGAAAGGGGAAAAGAGTGATTATTACTGAAACGGGATGGCCAAGTAAAGGTGAATCATTAGGAAATGCAGTTCCCTCTCACATTAATGCACTGAAATATTTCGTTAACACCCAGCTTTGGGCGATAGACGAAAATATTGAGGTTTTCTACTTTTCCTCTTTCGATGAATCGTGGAAGGTTGGTGCAGAAGGTGAAGTAGGTGCCTACTGGGGAATCTGGGACAAAAATGAAAAGCTGAAATTCTAAAATGAACATATTCAAAACCTTAAATATTACTCCGGGGAAAGCATTATGCTATTCAGGTTTCAGGGATGGTCAGTATCCGGGTGGAATTTTTCCAACCTATGACGAAGTTAAGGAAGATTTGCTTTTACTGCATAAACACTGGAAATACCTTCGCCTTTACGACTGCGACCGGCACGCTGAAACTGTTCTGAAAGTCATCCGAAATGAAAAACTGGATTTTAAGGTCATGCAAGGTGTATTCATCAATGCTGAAATGAACAATTTCAATTGCCCCTGGGGAGGAGGTACCTGGCCGGAAGAAGTGTTGTTTCATAATTGCGTCAACAACCGGAAGAAAATTGCCCAATTAATTAAACTGGCCGGCCGATACCCCGATGTGATCTTTTCCCTGTCGGTGGGGAATGAAGCCTGCGTGGAATGGACCGACCACTATGTAGCTGAAAGAAAGGTGCTTGATTACGTAAAACAAGTGAAAAGAAATGCAAAGCAACCTGTTACTTCATGCGAAAATTATGTACCTTGGTTATATAAATTGGAGAATCTTGCCAATGAAGTGGATTTCATATCCATACATACCTATCCCGTTTGGGAATACAAACATATTGACGAAGCTTTGGATTATTCTAAAGAAAACTACTACTCAGTTGCCCGTAAGTATCCGGAGAAACCTGTCATAATTACCGAAGCAGGATGGGCAACCAACTCTAACGGGCAGGGAATTGATCCCGAAAATGTAAATGAAGAATATCAGAAAATCTATTATGAAAAACTGATGGAGTGGGTTCAGAAAGAAAACATACTCACCTTTTTCTTCGAAGCTTTCGATGAATCGTGGAAAGGCTCGCCTGAACCTATGGAACCAGAGAAACACTGGGGATTATTTTATATTGACAGAACACCTAAACTGGCAATCAAAAACTTATTTCGAGAATAAATGATGATATTTGATTATCTGAACTATATACAATAAATACTAATTATTCATTTAAAATTATAATAAAATGTCTTCAGAAGTAATAATAATAATCATTGGTGCAATACTCATTCTTATTGCAATTGTTGACAGCATAAAAATTAGAGGCCGATCATTAAATTTAGTGGATATTAGAATAAAACTTCCGATGGGAGTTTTTGGTGTCCTGTTAATATTCTATGGTGCTTATGCTTATGGGGGTGCGAACCTGCCGGGTCAAATTGAACAGCCGGTAGCAGGGAACAAAAAACAAATTGAGTATCCTGTAAAAAGTGTTCAGGTTCTATACCCGGTTGATAATGATTCTGTCGAATGCAGGATCTTAACATCCGGAGTTTATCCTGAATCTCACGACAAAGATATATGGGTTATTTTAAAACCAGAGGACAATAGATATTATCCTCAATCTGACCATACCAACACTTCTTATAAAAGAAAAGGCGAATGGCAGGTTATCACCAGATTCGGTGGTGATAAAGGGGAACAATATGAGTTAATTGTTTATGAGGCTGATTCAAATACCTCTCAGTTTTTTAGTGCTACAATTCAAAAATGGAAAGATATGCAATCCTATCCCGGTTTGGAATTAGATGAAATTCCTTCCGGAGCCCATGAAGTTGACAGATTAAGCGTTTATTTAAAAGAGAATTGCAGGGGAGTACATTAATTGAACAGCTAAATGCATGGTTTCAAAAAGAAATAATGGGTTAACTTCAATAAATTGTTATTGAAGTGGTGGCTTTTTTGTTTATCTTGCATAGTGTTTTATTCATTTAATACAATAAAATGAAAAAACCTACAGCATACCTTATCCTTTTTTTAAGCAGCGCATTGACTGCATTAGCTCAAATAATTCCTGAAAAAGGTGTGCCATTAATCGAGAATTTCACACCACTTCAATATCAAAACAAAGGTAAGATTTGGGATATAAAGACTTCACCTAATGGCATAGTTTATATGGCTGCCGATGAAGGCTTGCTGGAATACGACGGAAAAAACTGGAACAGTTTTACCGGCAGTAAGGGTTTTACCCGGTCAGTGCATGTTGTTTGTGATTCACTTATTTACACCGGTTCTGATCTTGATTTTGGAGTTTGGAAAAAAAACAGGTTCCAGGGTTTCGATTACAGTTCTTTGTATCCGTTTAACCAGGATTTACACGAGGTTAGCGAAGAATTCTGGGATATCCATCAACTGAACGGGGATATTTGCTTTGTTTCCTCCCAAAATATTTATTTATACAAAAACCGGCAATTGGTAAAAATAGCTGCTCCTGTAAAATTCACCGGCAATTTCCGGTTAAATGATTCCGTATACTTTGCCGACGAAAAACAGGGCTTATTTGTTTTTGACAATTTTTCGCTTAGGAAAGTGTTTGAATATCCGGAAAACACAAAATTAGAGATTACAGGAATTTATGAGAATGCAAACGGACTAATAGCCGTCACACGTGACAGCGGATTGTATCAGTTTGTTTCAGGCAAATTAAGCAGGTTGGAAAATGCGCTATCCGAAAATCTTAAAATTGCCAAAGTTTTCAGTTTTGAGCAGATTGGAAAAACCCATGTTGCGTTTGGCACTGTTCTAAAAGGACTGTATGTTGCTGATTCAGAAGGTAAAATTCTACATCACATCAATAAACACAAAGGGTTACCCAGCAATACCGTATTATCATTGCATTACAGTCAGGCCGGACAACTATGGCTTGGAATGGATTATGGTGTTTCTTTGCTAGACCTGGAACATAATTTTACCTATTTTTTTGATTACAGGGGTGATTTTGGTACAGGCTACACCGCCTTGCTGAAAGATGACGAATTTTATCTTGGAACAAACCAGGGACTTTACCATTCAAAATGGGAAGGATTAAATAACAATCTGGAATTTTTCAGGGCTCAGATAATACCTGAAACCGAAGGTCAGGTGTGGACACTGGAAAATATTGACAATAAAGTGTTTATGGGTCATGATAAAGGATTATTTATCGTGAATGAAAACAGGGTGGAAAAATTAGGCGACCAGGAAGGAGTTTGGGTAATTGTACCATATAAAAACTACTTGCTTACCGGCAACTACAACGGCATCTCCATCTTTCAGAAAGAAGGCTACAGATGGACTTTTATGAAAAAAATGGAACTCATTTTGGGTTCTTGCAATCAACTCATTCCTGAAAAAGACAACATTCTTTGGGTGAACATTCCCAACTTTGGTATAATAAGAGCAGTTTTAAACAATGAATTATATCCTGAAGAAAGATTAATTTTCCCGGAAGAAAATTTTGAAGGGAATGATGCTTTTCTGCTAAAAAATGACAGTGGAGTGGATGTTTTGACGTATAAATTTCAATATTCTTATAGTGACTCAGATAAAGAATTCAGAAAGATACCTCAATTGAAGGTTGCTCCCAAATTGGAGGGTGTTTTGCCAGGTATCTACAAATCGGTTTTTTTGAATCCCGACTACGAGTATTATCCTGTATTTAATGGTTTTGCGCTCAAATATCTCAAACATAATGATGTGGTTGAACAAAAAACACGCACTTTGGCACTCAGGAAAATTGAAGCTTTTAAAAATCAGGAGATGCAACTGATTTATCCCGGCGCAAAAGTTCCATTCTATTTCAACAATCTTAGTATAGAATGTATAGTTCCAAATCAAAAAAATGTTCTTTATCAATTCAGATTGAATGATGAAACAGAGTGGAGTGCATGGATGCTTGAGAATACATTCGATTTTATGGGTTTATCACCCGGCGGACACGAAATCCGTGTCCGAGCATCTGTTCAGGGAGAGATGATCGGCGAGAAACACTTTCCTTTTAATATCACCCCACCCTGGTATCGCACCTGGTACGCTTATCTTTTTTATTTGCTGCTGATTTTATCAACAATTTATTTTATACGTGCGAGACATAACAAATCCCTGAAAAAACAAAAGCATAAAATGTTACTCAAAGAACAAAACGCTTTACGCAAACAGGCCGAAAAACACAAACAGGAAATTCTTCAATTGGAACAGGAACGGTTACAGGCAGAGTATGACCAGCTAAAACAGCAGTTGAAAAACAAGACTATTGAATTAGCCAAAAAGGCCAGGGATAATGAGGAAAAGAACCGGCTGATCTTAACTTTAAAGGAGAGTTGCGAAAAGGCTCAAAATAATCCTTCAATTACAAAACTAAAACTTTCTGAGATGTCCCGTAAGCTCGACTCCTACCTGAGTGTTGAAGACAATACCTTTGAAATTCAGATGGATGAGCTGCA
>CAZJGI010000178.1:950-4970 GCA_964545315.1 uncultured Prolixibacteraceae bacterium | reverse complement strand
AAAAGCAGGATGAACATTTTTGAGACACTCGGCCTGGCCGGTGACATTACAGATTACGGTAACCGGCAGAATGTTAAACTGATAAGGGAATTGTCTGCCGGCAGGCATGTTGAGGAACTCGACCTTACCAATCCGATGATAATAAGCTCTCCTTATTTTTATATACTGCCTCACGATATACTCTATGTGGAACACAAAACAAAAGTGTACGGCGCTAAAAATATGCCTTATGCTTCCCCGATAAGCATTACCGCTTCAGTAATTTCAATCGGATTACTAATTCTTAATTTGTTTAAATAATGACTGGATCAACCATAAATACCGGAAGTTATAATTTTAACAGACCTGCAGGCAATAATGCACCTGATGTGGAAAAAATCATTCGTAAGGGCTTAATAAACTGGCACTGGTTTTTAACTGCAGTAATTCTTGCAATTGGGCTGGCCTTTATTTATAACCTTTATACAACGCCAATCTACGAAATCCGGTCTACACTGCTTATTAGTGAAGACAAGTCAAATTCACCCCTGACTGCTTTATATGGTGGCGGAGAAGGTAAGTTTGAGGGTATACAATTTATGAATAACCGGGAAAATATTTACAATCAGATTGTTATACTTGGTTCAACTTCTATAATTTCCAAAGCGCTTGAGGAGTTGGATTTTAAGGTTAGTTATTACAGTGTGGGAAGAGTTAAAGAAACGGAAATATACAAAGATGCACCCTTCCGCATTATTTTGGATGAAAAGATACCCCAGGTTGTTGAAACAGACTTTTATCTGACTATAGAACCGGACAAAAAAATGACGGTCAAAATTACCGGAGAAAATGCAAAGGTTTATGATTACCGGGAAGGCCGGATTGTCAGAAAGATTCCTGATATTTCGTATGAGAAGCAAATAATGTCAGGTAAAAATCTGAATTTGAATGATCTCTCCTTTTCTGTTTTGCTCAATGAAAATTTTAACCCGGATACTCCACACAGATACAAGTTCAGGTTTCATTCACATGAATCACTCGTTAACAAATACAGGTCATTGCTATTTATTTCATTGCCGGATGATTATTCATCCATTTTGCATCTGGCAGTCAAGGACTTTAATGTTACCAAAGGCATAGATTTTTTAAATAAGCTTACAGAAGTCTATCAAATTGACAATCTGGACAGGAAAAATGAGAATTTCAGCCGCACAATCCAATTTATTAATGCTCAACTGGAAAATATTTCAGATTCCCTGAGTATTTCTGCTAACAGGCTTGAGACTTTTCAGAGTTCAAACAAGATGATAGATATTTCAGTGCAATCACAGCAATTACTGGAAGAGTTGAGCGCTCTGGATAAAGAACTTGTCAGCCGTGAAACACAAAATAAATACTATAAATATCTTCAGGAATATATTAAAGGCAACCAGGAACTTGAAACAGTAATTGCACCCTCATCAATGGGAATTGAAGATCCTTTACTTAATAACTTTATTAACCAGTTAAATGAACTGATCACGGAAAAATCAAGTAAAACGTCAATACGGCAAGGTTCACAACATCCAACAATTGTTAAGTTAAACACGCAGATTGAAAACGTAAAGAGATCATTGCTCGAAAGCATTGAAAATATTATCAGGCAATCGGAAACCGAGATTGAGATACTTAACGAACGTATTAACACTTATAATTACAGGATCAGGCGTCTGCCTTCCACAGAAAGAAATTTTGTCAATTTTGAAAGAAAATATAATATTGACAGCGAAACCTATACCTTCCTTCTGCAGAAATTATCTGAAGCACAGATTGCAATGGCATCAAGCGTCCCCGACAGCCAGGTGATAGAGGACCCAAAGAATAGTGCACTTGTACAACCAAAGCCAAAAAAGATATATGCTATGGCTTTTATGCTTGGATTAATAATCCCTTTCATTATTATTTTTACTCTTGATTTTTTTAATGACAAGATATTGTCGGAGGATGATATCGAAGTTATTGCCAGTTATCCTGTAATAGGAAGTGTATTACATGATCAGACTCAACCGGGCAGCCAAACGCTGGTACTTGATAATCCCCGTTCTCCAGGCAGTGACCAGTTCCGGGACATCAGAGGCAGGCTAAATCTTATGACCAAAGAGAAAGAACATCCCTTTATAGCTTTTTTGTCTGTTTCCCCCAGGGAGGGTAAGACCTTTAATGTTATCAATATTGCTTCCTCATTTGCCCTTATACCCAAAAGAGTTGTTGTTCTCGACCTGAATCTTCGTGACCCGAAAATTAGAGAAGAATTTGATATTAAATCTGATACGGGGATTGTTGATTATCTTAACGGAGAAGCCACATTTGAAGAGATAATATATCAAACCAATCACCCTATGTTGGATGTAATACCGGCAGGCCTCGTTCCCCCCAATCCGGCCGAAATGCTTCTTAATATTAAAATATTTGAGTTGATAAAAATGTTGAAAGATAAATATGATGTTATCGTTGCAGATAGTTCTCCGTTAGGTTCAGTTACTGATATTCTGTCTTTAAATGAAATTATTGATGCCTCAGTAATAGTAGTACGAAAAAGATATACAGAAAAAAAAGATCTGAAAAATATCCTTGAAAAAATCGAAAACTTTAAAATGAAAGAACCGGGGATCATTATTTATAACACTGATCACAAAAACAGATGGCTTCAGTTATAATTATGCTTAATACAAGTAAACAATATGATTATTGTAAAAAACTGAATAACAGAAGATAAAAACTAAATTTTTTTAATAAATTTGCTCCGGGCGCCGGAAATCCAAAATATTATGATCAATTCCAGGTTAGCTCTAAAATGCCATTAAATCAGTATTAATTTTATTTAAAGAAAATGAAAAAACCACTTATCAAACTCCTTTCCCTTGTTCTTTTAGTTTTTTTCTTCCACACCTGCAATGAACCTTTCAATTCTTCTGTTGAACCTTGGGGCCAACTCCCCGGAATGAGCATTGCCATCCAAAAGGTTCAACCGGTAATGGAGCTCCAGAATCGAATTACCGATGCTTTGTTCAGAAATCCTGAAGTAGTTGGCACCGGCACCGGAAAAGATGACAACGGCAATCCTGTCATCGTCGTTTACACCCTTTCAGCAGTAGAACACCGGCCAGATGTAACAATTGAGACAGTGGGCAGAGGTAAAAGACCTACTGCATTACCTGTGTCTGTTGAAAATACCCCTGTGGTTTCCAGGGTTACAGGCATGTTTAAGGTTTATGCAGACCCACGGACACGATTTCTCCGCCCCGTGCCCATAGGCGTTTCAACCGGTCACCCTGATATTACCGCCGGCACCATTGGCTGCCGTGTTAAGGACAGCAAAGGAAATGTTTACGCCCTGAGTAATAACCATATTTTCGCCAACAGCAATAATGCTTCCATTGGTGACAACGTACTCCAGCCCGGACCGTACGATGGAGGTATAAATCCTGCAGATGCCATTGGAACTTTGTATGATTTTGAGCCTATAATTTATTCTAAAAACAACCTGATGGATGCTGCCATCGCATTATGCTCGACAGAAACTCTCTCATTTTCGACACCTGCCGGAGATTCTTACGGAGCTCCCGGCACATTGCCGGTTGCAGCTTTCATAGGACAGCCGGTCCAGAAATACGGACGTACCACCCGGCATACAACAGGTACGGTTGCGGAAGTGAATGTTACTGTGCAGGTATGTTATGTTTCAAACGGATCAACCTGCATTAAATGGGCAAGGTTTGTGAATCAAATTGCTGTTTCACCCGGAACTTTCAGTAGTGGCGGTGATTCGGGGTCATTAATTGTTACAAACGACAGCAATAAGAATCCTGTAGGATTATTATTTGCGGGAAGCACAACACGCACCATAGCCAATCCGATAGGCAATGTCCTGTCGCGTTTCGGAGTTACTATAGATGATGGCGGTAACGGAACTGTTGATTTTACTGACATCGCTGTTACTTCTTTAGTTGCCCCGGGTGATGTGGTTCAAATTGAATTACTTCGCAACGGAAGCGAATTAAT
>CAZJGI010000178.1:0-940 GCA_964545315.1 uncultured Prolixibacteraceae bacterium | reverse complement strand
TGGTTCAGGGCAACACTGCAGATATTGTTGTTAATGTAACGAATACAGGTAATATTAATATAAGTAATGATATTCAGGTATTATTGGACGATGAAACGGATAACATAAACATTGGCACCCAAACTGTCAGCGGGGGACTGACTGCCGGTGAATCAAAAACATTTACCTATAACTGGGACACAGGCACTTCAAGTGCAGGTACCCACACACTTACAGCCGGTCATAATTTCGATGCAGATGATGATCCGTCAAACGACTCAAAAAGTACAACTGTTACAGTTTCAGAACCCTCGTCTTCCGGTAATATAATACTTTCCGCGACCGGTTATAAACAAAAGGGGAAGTATACAGTAAATCTTACATGGAGCGGGGCTGTTGGTGACAAAATTAACATATTGCGTGATGGCATACTGCTGGTAAACACTGCTAATTCGGGCTCATATATCGATACCGGTGCAGGAGGGGGAGGTTCTTATTCTTACCAGGTATGTGAAGAAAATGGTTATGTATGTTCAAATATAGTCACTGTTTATTTCTGAACAATCTAAGTTTTATTACGACACAGCCTTTACCGGGGCTGTGTCGTAACGATTAATTCTATCCGGGGAAATAATTTAAAATAATGCAGAAAAGATCAATTGAAGATATACTAAAAGAGTACACTGACAAACTACTTGAAATTCCCGGTGTAGTAGGAACAGGGCAGGGCCTTTTTGAAGATACTCCCTGCATAGAAGTTTTTGTATCAAAACTGACAAAAAAGTTAAAAAATCAAATTCCTGAAAATATTGAAGGATATCCGGTAATTATTGAAGAAACCGGAATGTTTAAGAGTGTGCTTCGTCCTCCGAAGCTTTAGCATAGGAGGAACGTGCCCTTTAACCATTCATCAAATCCCACAACCATACAATAAACAAAGGGAATATCATACAAAATATAC
>CAZJGI010000177.1:1174-5083 GCA_964545315.1 uncultured Prolixibacteraceae bacterium | reverse complement strand
ATATGATAACTTGGAAAATCATTAATCTTAATAATATGAAACGCCGCCTTATTATTTTAGGATGTATATCTTTTCTGGCACTAAATGCTTTTTCACAACAATCTGAAATATCTATTCAATACAATAAAAGATCTGTCGGAAGAAATTACATCACCGAAGATTCAATCATTGGAATACAATATATCCTGCCTGACAGGATATTTAAAGCCTACATTGATACAATCGGTAAATGTGCAACATTCCAGATTCGCGGTGTAAGTAACAATGAAAAGTGGCTGGACAACAAAGGAGATATTATTGTCTATGACCTTGTGAAAAAAAATATTAAGTGGTCAAAAACCGCCCTTTACCAGATTAGTTCTTTTGAGCAATATGATAACCATATGATCCAGACCGATCAAAACAAGAGTTTTTATCTCGACTATGATACCGGAGAAAAATTGTGGAAGGTTAAAAATCAAATATATCTGGCCAATCCCATACACAACATTGCTCTTGGGTATAAATACAGCAATATGTCCGGGCCCACTAATTTACTGGAGGGTATAAATCTGGCTGACGGTTCTGTAATCTGGGATCGGGAAATTGATAATGATTATGGTTGGCAGTACTTATATTATTTTAATGATTCAATACTGTTATTAGCTGCTAACGGGCTGCATACAATAAATCTTAAAAATGGCTCGGGTTGGGATTACCGTACAGATATGGGTATTCAGAAGGCATCAATAGGTTTGTCAGTACTCAGGGACGTTAAGTCTAATCTGATTATTGACTCTCTGAATATTTATTGTGCTTCCAGGGAAAAACTCTTTAAGTTGAATCAACAAGATGGAAGTGAACAATGGTCATTTGCACTCCCTCCTCAGGAAACCGCAAAATCCCGTATATTCATTGAAGACAGTACACTCTTCCTGGTCAACTTCGGATACGCATTCATGGGGTATCGCCAGGTTCCTCAGGGAACTCCTTTTATTGCTGCATTTGATAAGAATACAGGCGAAAACAAATATTTTAATATTATTAATGTAAAGAAAGATCCTGTTCAAAGTCTGTGGACAAAAAATGATACTTTAATCTTAGCATTTAAAAACAGGTTAGAAAAGTATTCCCTGGATGACGGTAATAAAATCTATGAAAAAGATGTCGATACAAAAAAGTATGGTGAACTTTTATTGTTCTTAGGATACCAGACTTACATTAAAACTACCGATAATAAATATGAGCCTGTTCCGGGAATTGTACCGTCATATAGTTATCTGTTAACAGAAAATCAGAAAGTCCTTGTCCTGGATAAGGATTTTAATCCTTTTACTGAGATTGACCGGGACAGTATCTTCATCCATTATACAAATTCAAGTCATTATAAGTTTATTGCCAATGAAGACCTGACTGTCGTTCTGGATGTCGATAATTATGTTATTGCTGAATTTACATCTTCAAAAAACTCAGTACTGATTGACAAGAAAATGTTTAGCATGTACAAAGAAAATTTTCTGGAGGTAGATTTAAGAGGGTTGATATTCAACTAATTAACGAATAATGCCGTTTCGATATTTATTGAAATATTTTCGAAAAAGACGATTAACAGGAAACAGGGCACCCAATTATTAAACAAAAATTGTACTTTTAGAAGATACTAAAGGTGTTTTTTATCTGTATCACTTTAATTGTCTGAAAATAAATAAAATGATCAAGCCTGTTTGTTCAAAAAGAATTTATTATAACCATAAAATGAGTGTATACCATTTATTTTATATCCTGATCTTTTGCACAGTCCTGTTTTCCTGCAACCATTCTTCTACTGAAGTAGTTGTAGACCAATCAGATAAGGCAGTAATTGTTAAGGGTAGTAATGCTTCTGAGCAGGAGTTAAATATAATCCTGCTCCTTCAGCAAAAGATTGAAGAGAAAACCGGGATCATAGTCCCGATAGTGGATGAAGGGCAGTTTGAAATTACCAATTCAGGATATTCCGCAATTATAATTCCCGGGACACCCACGAGTAATCACTTGTTAAAAGAGGTAATGGAAACTGTTGGAACGGGCTTTTCTGCTAAACAGGAAGGATTTCACCTGAGAACAACAAAGTATCGCTCCCTGAATTTCGCAATAATAGCAGGTGCTGATGTTTTAGGAGTATTATATGGTTCAGGGAAATTACTGAGAGAAGCGGAATATTTAGGCGGGTGCATGAAGGCAGGCCCTTTAAACACAACTGAGTATCCCGTGGATAATTCAAGAGGCATATATCCTTGTATGCACACAAATAACTGGTATGAAGATATCCCTGATATTAATAAACTTGACGCATTGATCAAAGAACAGGGCCTTTGGGGCGCTAATATGATATGGCTGTGGTTTGATATGCCCATGTACCAATACGGGCCTTTCGATAAGGATTCTGACAGCAGCGAAAAGTGGGCCAGGATAAAGCAAATGGCAAAAGCAGCCAGTGACATTGGCATGAGCGTTGGTTTTATAGAATCTTTAAACAGTGCATACCTTGGCCAGGTTAATGATGAGATCAGAGCAGTAAAGGGTAACCCGCCGGAAGGATTATTATGCCCCAGGGCACATGCCGGGGAATCGATGAAGATCATGGATGATAATTACAGGGAGCTATACGGGGATCTTCGAAATGCCGGTATCTCAGCAGATGCTTTCTCGCTCTTTTTCTACGACAGGGGCGGATGCAGTTGTAAATTATGCCTTCCATGGGTGGAGACCGGAGTAAGATATGTCGGGGAACAACACGCTAAAACAATAAAAGAATATTTTCCGGAGAGTAAAATTTACCTGGCTGACTGGCATTTTGGCGTCCGTAACGGCATTGATGAAGTGCTCCGGGTCAAAGATTATTTAAAAACCTCTGATGCCGTTTGGATAAGCGGGATACAAAAAGATGACCGTCATTCCTGGAACCGGTGGTCAGGGATTGGAGATCAATACGAAGTAACTGCTTTTTTGGATATTACAATGATAGGCGGCTGGTCAGGCTTTGGGGCAAATCCATTCCCGGCAAGGCTTGATTCTATGTTCAATGGAATGAAGTCTAACTGGATTACAGGGGGATTGGCATATTCCGAAGGTATATTTGATGATATCAATAAGATATTGTTCCTGCAACACCAGTGGGGCGGGTATCAGTCAGAAAAGATATTAAAAGAGTACACCCGATGGTATTTTGATGTTAACAGTACACAGCAGAACAAAATTTCAGATATATTATTTGATATGGAATCTGAATGGACAGATATCTATGCCAGTTGGGGGCGCTGTCAGCCTTTGAAAGTACAACCGGAGTTAAACCTGAAAAGCAGGGTCGACAGTATTGAGCAGTCACTGCCCATAGAGGTTAAAGATTTATGGAGATGGAAGCTGATCCATTCAAGAGCAAACCTTGCATGGCTGGCTGTGGAAATTTCAGGCCTTAAAGGTAGCGGTTATGACCAATTTGTTTCATATCTGAAAAGTATGTCTGCTGCTGACGCAAAAACAGCTGCAAGGGAAAAGATTATTTGGCTGGAAAAGAAAATTGAACTTTTTGATGCTGAATATGATCAATTGTACCATAGTATATATGAAGGTACCAAAAGCGGAATGTATGGCGCAGTGCCCCCAGACCCGGGAAGGTGGATCAATGGATTCAACAGGGGAGAAAAATGGAAGGCGTTGCTGGAAGCATATTAATCCCTTTGGAAATTGCAAACAAAGAAATTTTCACGTTACCCCCCTCCTATGAAGCCAACAACGTTGTGCTTTTTGCGAGAAGCTAACAACGTTGCGCTCGTTGCGTGCAACCAACAACGTTGCGCTCTTTGCGTGCAATCAACAACGTTGCGCTCGTTGCGTGAAAAAGATATCATTGCGCTCGTTGCGTGAAAATCATATTATTGCGCCCTTTGC
>CAZJGI010000177.1:0-1074 GCA_964545315.1 uncultured Prolixibacteraceae bacterium | reverse complement strand
TGAAAAAGATATCATTGCGCTCGTTGCGTGAAAATCATATTATTGCGCCCTTTGCGTGAAAAACAGCATTGCGCTCGTTGCCATCCCCTAAAAGTCTATATCCAGCTCCTGTGATATTTTCCCAATATCTTGCGGATTGAAGGCGCCACTTATACTAATCAGAGTATTGTCATCACCTCCCACGACCAGTATAAGATCTGAAAACTTTCCTTTACCATTATTCTTAGCTAAAAAACGCACCACTTCATCTTTCTGTGTCACTTCCATAAGCACTTCATATTCCTTATTTTTGAAAAATCCTTCTTTATTTAATTCATCAAAGAAGTCCAGGTTGCCTGCAATTTCTTTATCTTCAACTTTAAGGATACGTATCCCTGTCAGCTTTGAAAGTATGTCATTAGTAGCTTTATTTATTGTATCTGCCTGACTGGCAAGGCCAAGCAATTTACCGGAGATATTAACGGTAGTAAATCCCTCTTTGTTGGCATACTTTTCAAACAGTTTGTCAACCGCGCTCTTCTGTCCCATAACTGCCAGGGGCAGAATGATTGTTATTATCAAGATTATTTTTTTCATGACTTTTTTGCTTTTTGATTTATCCTTTTCAATGTTTTATTTTATATCGCCTGGTGGCTACTTTTCATCATAATATCTGCTCACAGTTTTCAGCCCTTGATTCAGAGGATCAACAGCATTTTGTAATTTTTCAAAATGGGATAATTCCTCAATCCCTGAATTGTATTTCTCTGACACATAAGCCAAAGTCTTTTTAGCATAGACATATGCAACTTCAGGGTTGTCAAATGTATCCTTATATGGCTGCTGCTGTCTTAACATTATGCCTCCGATAATTATTAACAGGGAGGCGGCAATTCCTGCTATCGTGAAATATAACCGGCGGTATCCGATCTTTTCGTTAGTCTCATACTCAAGGATATGATCCATTATTTCATCTTCAAAATTATCGTGATGTATAATTGACAGATCACCGATACTATTGAAGAATTCGATATACTCTTCAAATTCTTTGGCAACATTTTTTGACTTAAAATACGATCTGAGGATATCTTCCTC
>CAZJGI010000176.1:0-5246 GCA_964545315.1 uncultured Prolixibacteraceae bacterium | reverse complement strand
ATACCCGTCGGTTAAAACCGACGGCAAAGGATAAGGTGCTGATCATGGCAGCAAACTGGTTAAATGCATTTTAAAGGGCAGTAAATTAGTTCAATGCCTTATCCTTTGCCGTTCACTTCAGTGAACGGATTAGAGGTATTGCAAGTAAGGAAGTAGTGTTTTTTTGTATGGCTTCATATCCGTCGGTTAAAACCGACGGCAAAGGATAAAGTACTGATTATGGCAGCAATCTGGTTAAATGCATTTTAAAGGGCAGTAAATTAGTTCAATGCCTTATCCTTTGCCGTTCACTGAAGTGAACGGTTAACGAAATATAAAAAATTTAAATGAATAGAAAGGAATAATCAAATGCCAAAGAAAAAAAACAGATTTACAGCTTTGTATTTAATTTTATGCCTGACCCTTGTTAATAATATTGCTTATTGCCAGGCATCCGGGCTTCTTCCCGGGAAGCTTTATGCAGGATGGTCATCGAAAAGTATTACCCCTGATAAACCATTTGCCCTGGGTGGTGGTTTTAACATGCGGGTAACAACTGATGTTTTGGACCCAATAACATGCACAGCCCTTGTTTTGGAGACCAGGGATGGCAACAGGAGCATAGAGACTGCAATAATGGTATCATGTGACCTGGGAGCAATAAGAGGTGGCCTGACTGAGTCAGTTAAGGAAATTCTAAAAACGAAACTTCCGGGCATCGACCTGAATAAATTGTTATTAAATGCTACACATACCCATACCGCAGTACAACTGACTGAGGGGAGATACAATATTCCGGAAGGTGTTATGCAGGTAAGTGAGTATGTTCAGTTTGCTGCAGAACGTATTGCTGCTGCAGTTGTGGAAGCCTGGAATAACCGGAAACCAGCCGGAATGAGCTGGGGCCTCGGACAGGCTGTAGTTGGGCACAACAGAAGGGCTGTCTATTTTGAACCTGTACCAAGTCACCAGGCTACCGGTACAGCAGTCATGTACGGTAAGACTAAAAATGAGTTATTCTCACATATTGAAGGTTATGAAGACCATGGGCTTGAAATGTTGTTTTTCTGGGATGAGAATAAAAAGCTTACCGGTATAATGATGAATATAGCCTGCCCTGCACAGGAGACTGAAGGAATTAAACAACTATCGGCCGACTACTGGCATGAGGTCAGGGAAGAATTACGTGAAAGATATGGACCCGGCCTGTTCATCCTTCCTCAAATAGCGCCGTCAGGCGATCTCTCTCCCCACCTTTTGTGGCGGACAAAAGCCGAAACAGAAATGATGAAAAGAAAAGGAATTTCCCGAAGACAGGAGATTGCACTTAGAATAGCAGATGCCGTTGACCAGGTTTATCCTTATGTACAAAATGATATTCAGAGTGAGATAGTGTTTTCCCATCAGGTCGAAGAATTGAACCTGTCTGCCCGAAAAGTAACCAGGGAAGAAAAGGAACAAGCTGAGATTCTTGCTGCAAAGCATCCTAATTGGGCTTCCTGGCATAACGGTATTATAGACAGATATAATACCCGGGAGGAAAATCCTCATTACAAAACACGTATACATGTAATGCGTCTTGGAGACGTAGCATTGGCCACTAATCAGTTTGAGCTATTTCTGGATTACGGGGTGAGGATAAAATCAAGAAGTGATGCCGTCTTAACTATGTTAGTTCAGCTTGCTGACGGCCCCGGGACTTACCTGCCAACTGCCAGGGCAGAAGCAGGAGGAGGATACTCAGCAATAGCAGGAAGTAACATGGTTGGTTCTGAAGGGGGTCAGCAACTGGTGGAAAAAACCCTTAAGCTGATTGAGTCTTTGTGGAAATAATCATTTTAATATTCGCTTGTAATAACTTTATAATTAATGCATTTAAATAGACTGATGTATAAACCTTTAATTAATTATCGCTTTTCTTCTTTACTTCAAAAATGTACGTTTTTACTTTTTTTTATATTCTTTTCATGCCAAAATCAACAGGTAAATAAATTAGAAAGTGTCACTGAAAATAGTTTTAACATACCCAATATAGTGATGATAGTGGTGGATGATCTGAGATGGGATGAATTTTCTTATGCAGGTCATCCCTATCTTGAGACACCTAATATTGACAGATTGGCAAAAGAAGGGGTCATGTTTGAGAATGCATACCATGTATGTCCGCTGTGCTCGCCTAACAGGGCAAGTATACTAACAGGACAATATCCCTCAAGACATGGTATAACAGATAATGTTGCACGTGACCTGGCAAGTCATAACCTGAAATTATTTCCTGCTGAATTGCAGAAGGCGGGATATGAAACAGCACATATTGGGAAATGGCATATGGGTAATGATGATACCCCCAGGCCGGGCTATGATTATTGGATCTCATTTCCGGGACAAGGCAGGATAATTGATCCGGTACTCTATGAGAACGGCAAGAGGAATAAGGTGGAAGGTTATATCACTGATATATTAACAGACCGTTGCATTGATTATCTTCGGAAGAAAAGGGACAAGCCGTTTTTTCTTTATCTCGGACATAAAGCTGTTCATCCCGACTCGAAACAACTTGACGACGGATCACTTGATTTGGAATATGGCTCGGAGTATACACCTGCACCAAGGCACCGTGGTGCTTATGAGAAGTCATTGTTTGAAAAACGGAAAAATGCAATAAACTCATACGGCCAGGTGAATACTTCTACTGTTACAGGATATTTACTGGCTCTGAAAAACAGCCCTGCAATAAGAGAACAGTTTGGAGATAAAAAACTGGACCATTTTACATCACAGGAAACAATACAGAAAAGATCGGAAATGATACTGTCAGTAGATGAGAGCCTTGGAAGAATTTTGAAAGAGCTGGAAGAACAGGGCATTCTTCAAAATACATTTATCCTGTTCACAAGTGATAACGGATATTTTTTCGGTGAACACGGGTTAAGCCTGGAACGAAGACTGGCTTATGAGGAATCTGTAAAAACCCCGTTATTGGTCATGTTCCCACCCTTAATGAAGAGTAATATTCACAATAAAGATTTTGTTCTTTCAATTGACTATGCACCAACAATTCTGGATTTGGCAGGAGTAAACATTAATCCATATATCCAGGGCAGGTCGTTCCTTCCCTTACTTACAGGAAAAACAGAAGAGTGGCGTAAATCATTCCTGATTGAATATTACAGTTTTGAAAATCCCTTCCCGTGGTTAATTGATACTGACTATAAAGCTATACGAAATGAACGTTATAAATATATACACTGGATAAGACACCAGGGTAAAAATGAACTTTATGACCTGGCTAATGATCCTTATGAAATGAATAACCTTTATAATGATGAGGCTTATCAGAAGATTGTGGAACAAATGGAAAAGGACCTGGCTTTGCTGACTGCAGAATCTTTTGGTATAAGTAAGTAAAAAACCATTCCTTTAAATTAAGTCATTGATATTTTGTAAATTTAATATAAAAAGAATTTTATGGTAACAAGTAGTTTATTTGAATCTTATTTAGAGAAAAAGAATAGAGTCAGAAATGTGGGAATTATTTTTCGGAAAATATTTTTAAAAGTCCTGTTGATAGGTGTTATTTTCCAATTACCTTTAATTATTTCAGCCTCCGGAAGTGATTTTCCAGCTGAGGCCGATACTGTAAGAAAGACAATTCCTTATACACTACCATGGGATGATATGCCTGTAGACCTGTCCTTCATCTATGAAAATGAAAAACCTGCAGGGAAACATGGTTTTTTACAGGTTGATGGTGAGAAGTTTGTTTTTGAAGACGGGACAGAAGCAAAATTCTGGGGTACCAATTTTAACGGATCTCAAATATTTCCTTCCCATGAACATAGTGAAAAAGTAGCCAAAAGGCTTGCAAAAGTGGGAATCAATATAGTGAGGTTTCATCAGATGGATGCTGAATGGTCTACTCCCAATATTTTTCAGTTTTCTAAAGGCAAAAATCTTCCTGATACAAAAAGTTTTGACCCTGAGAGTGTTGACAAGCTTGATTATCTGATATACTGCCTCAAGAAAGAGGGGATATATGTTTATATGGATTTGTTGACTTACAGGCGATTTAAAAAGGGAGACGGAATTGAAGAACCTGACAATATCCGTGATGCAGCTAAACCATACAGTAATTATGACAGAAAGCTGATTGAACTTCAAAAACAGTATAATTATAATATGTGGACACATATTAATCCCTATACCAAATTAGCATATAAGGATGATCCGGCTATTGCCCTGGTTGATATAACAAATGAAAATGATTTTTATACATGGAGCCCGACTGTGGAGCCGTACAGGTCGGATTTGGAGAAGACATACCGGGAGTGGGCTGCAAGGCAGGGTATAAAACCTGGTGATGAAAAAATAGTATTTGATAAAGCAGATGACAAAATACTGCCTTTCTACATGGAGATAACTAAAAATTACAATACTGAAATGTATTCGCACCTTCGGGAGTCAGGTGTTAAGATACCGGTAACAGGGAGTAATTTACATGGTGACTGGAGCAGGAGATGGGCGCATCTTACATCTCAGCTTTGCACTGATTATATTGACAGTCATGAATACTGGCGGGGCGGAACGCACTGGAAAAACGGAAAGGGTGTTTTTGGGAACCAGCCTATGACCGGCAGTCTTAAAAATATGATACCTTCATTTGCTTTCAGCCATGTTGGGAACAAACCATTTTTTATCTCAGAATGGGATAACCCCTGGCCTAATGAATGGAGGGCTGAAAGCAGCCTGTTAATGGCCGCTGTATCTGCCCTGCAGGGATGGGATGGACTTACAATTCATACTTATCGCTATTCACAGGATGAAGATGTGGATATGATCGGAAAACCTATTACAGGAGGAGCTATTGGTAACGGCTATCACAGAGGAGGCGTTTTTGATACATTCAATGACCCTGCTAAATTTGGGCTTTTCTATCATGCAGCTCTTATTTTAAGAAGAGGGGATGTAAAACAGGCAGAAAAAACTGTCTCCGTAAAAGCTGTTGATATTGCTGAAGCACCAGGGATAAAAGCGTTGGAGCTTACTGCAGAAAAACATCGTGTCGAAATAGTACTTCCGGGTATGGAAACAAAAGGTGACATTGTAGCAGATCCGGATGATGCTGTTGTGGATGCCGGAACAGGTGAGGTACTCTCAGACACAAAAGAACTTTACAGAAACCTGAATAAAATGATTGGCTGGATAGATTCACCCTCTACAAAAGCTGTCTATGGATTTACAGGTAAAGAGGGTGAAATATCACTTTC
>CAZJGI010000175.1:0-5263 GCA_964545315.1 uncultured Prolixibacteraceae bacterium | reverse complement strand
CCAACTGAAAAAATTAAAAAAATTAATAGAACACTGTTATAAAAATGTCCCTTTTTATCGCAGGTTTATGCAGGAAAACAACATCTTTCCAACTCATATTAAATCGATTAATGACATAAAAGTTTTTCCTGTAATTACTAAGGAGATCATAAAGGAGAAGTATGAACAATTTACGCCTGATAATATTTCAAAAATAAAAGGAGTAAAAACTAAACAGACAGGTGGAACAACAGGCAATATTCTTTTTAACCGTAATGATGCAAATACAAGAAGCTCAACTTGGGCTGCCTATAAACGTTTTGAAGACTGGATGCATTATGATGCAGAGGACAAAGCATTAATCCTAATGGGAGGTCACGTAATAGGCAATCACTTTATTGAAAAGTTGAAAGATGCCGTTTACAACTCAATGAGAAAGCGGATTGCTTTTAGTCCTTATGATACTTCAGAAAAAAATATTCAGGCTATTATTTCAGTTCTAAAAACAGGCAAAATAAAAATTATACGCAGTTATAGTCAGTTTCTTTTTTCTCTTGCCCAGAGATTAAAAAATGAAGGCCTTAGATTTGACATTAAATCCATAACAACCACAGCAGAACCTTTAACTGAGGAACACAGAAAATTGTTCAAAGAGGTATTTTATGCTGAAATTTTCGACCAATATGGCTTTGGCGAAATTGGAGGAGTTGCATTTGAATGTGATAAACATGAAGGGATGCATATAACCGAAGAAAGAGTCATCATAGAAATTAACGAAAACAATGAGGTCATAGCTACTGACCTGGACAATTTTGCAATGCCATTAATTCGTTATCACAATAGCGACCAAATACTCTTAAATAACAAATCCTGTAGTTGCGGCAGGAAAAGCCCGTTGATAAAACAAGTATTGGGCCGTACCTGCGACTATATAACTGGTGTCAACGGAGAATTTTTACATTGGGCCTATTTTTGGCATCTGTTTTTTGATAGTGAAATAGCATCAAAAAAAGACCTGCGAAAATTCCAGGTAATACAAAATGAAAAGGACAGAATTGTTATTCGTTTAGTGGTTCAACCTTTATCTGATGAAGAAAAAAATCTTCTGGTTTCCAACATACAAAAAAGGGTTGGCAAAATGCAGATAGATTTTTCATTTGAAAAAGAAATTGAAAATGCTCTATCTGGAAAATATAGGCCTGTAATAAATACATTACTCTAATACAGATACAAATTCCTTTTTACTGTTTATGAAAATCCTTTTTCTATATCGTGGCTACGGCAGGGATCTTTCCAACAGTGTCATTGACTTTCAGCGGGCATCTTTGGTACAGGCCGGTGTTGAGGTGGATTCATTTGCAATTAGAAGCGGAGGAATTAAAGGATATGCAAAAAGCCTGAAAGAGTTAAAAAAATTGTTAAACCAAACCCGGTACGACCTGATCCATTCCCACTACAGCTTTTCCGGATTTCTTGCACGGCTTGCTACACGTAAACCGGTGGTCTGCTCACTGATGGGCTCTGATGTGTTACAACAGAACTGGATAGTCAGGCTGGCTACCTGGTTTTTTTATAGTTACTTGTGGAGTGCGACTATTGTAAAAAGCCCTGAGATTCAGAAAAAATTTCCCCGTTCAGTGATCATACCAAATGGGATTGATTTTAAAAATTTCAGGGAAATTAAGAAAGAAAATGCATTGATTAAAACCGGCTTTGACCCTGACAAAAAAAATATAATCTTTGTTGCCCAGGATCCTGATTCTGAGGTAAAAAACCTTTCGCTGGCAAAAGCAGCTATACAACTAATAGAAAATGATTCAATCCGTTTACACCTTGTCTCCGGAAAAACATTCGAAGAACTGCCGTATTATTATAACGCAGCTGACTTACTTATTCTAACTTCCCTGAGTGAAGGCTCCCCCAATGTAATCAAGGAAGCTATGGCCTGTAATTGTCCGATAGTGGCTACAGATGTGGGTGATATAGCTGATGTCATAAAGGATACTCCCGGTTGTTACCTTACTAGTTTTGACCCTGCTGATGTGGCAGAAAAGATCAAGCAAGCCCTGGTATTCGGAAAAAGAACAAAAGGATGTGAGAAAATTCGTCACCTGAATAACAAAATTATTGCTGAGAAAATTATCGGGGTTTACAGAAAAATGATATAACTGCCTTTCACAGTTCTGTTCTGTATGATCAGTCATCAATATAAAAGGTTCACTGTTTTGCTCCGGATAAACACAAATGAACACAACAAAAAATTTACTACGTGAAACTCTTTGTAACAAAAAATTCTAACAGAGCATATTCAAAATACATTTACCTATAAAGTAAATAATTAATATTCTCATTGATCTATAGAAAATATTTCTTTTTTTCCTTATTTTTACATAAAAAAGGAAACAAATGAACTATATTCAATTTAAAAAAGAATTCTACGATCAAATTTGTTTCACCTCAAATCAGGTTTATGCATGGCTGCCGAATTTCGATAAAAACAATTTGGGACGTTGGGTAAAAAAAGGCTATCTTGTAAAATTAAAAAATGGATTTTACCTCTTTCCTGAACAACTGGATAAGCCTAATATCAACTTTTATGTAGCCAATAGAATGTATATGCCCTCATATATCAGTTTGCATACTGCACTCGCGTTTCATGGACTTATACCCGAATCTGTGACTCAAACAACAAGCGTGTCTACATTAAAAACAAAACAATTCAATAATCCGACAGGCTATTTTTCTTACAAAAATGTTAAAACAAAGTTGTTCTTCGGGTATAAACAACTTCCGTTTTCTAAAGATAAAAGTGTATTAGTTGCAACACCTGAAAAAGCAATCATAGACTTGCTTTATTTATACAAATTCTATGATAATCCTGATGAATTAACCGAATTACGATTGAATGATGAGTTGCTCCATGAATTGATCAATAAGCAGATAATTGATAGTTATTTACAGAAGATCGACAGTGCCGCATTAAATAATAGGGTAAATATGTTGCTGCGGGTTTATAAAATATCTTAAGATCATGCTGAATCCCGATCAAATAAAAAAATTTTTCCCGGCCTATCTGTGGTCAAATAATAATCATCAGAAATTACTTATCAAAGAATATCTGCAATTATTGATTCTCGACTTTCTGACAACAACCCCTTTTATACGGAAAATTGTTTTTATTGGAGGAACAAGCCTCCGGTTAAGAATGGGAATAGATCGATTTTCAGAAGATATTGACTTTGATTGTAAAAACTTACGTAAAGAAGAGTTCATGAAGATGACTGACAGAATCATTGAATTTTTAAGGCAAAATGGACTTAATGCACAAGCTGGTGACAAAGCAAATGACAAACTAAAAGCATTCAGAAGAAATATTTATTTCCCGGAACTGCTTTTTGAATTGGGACTTTCGGGTTACAGAGAAGAAAGGTTCCTGATTAAAATAGAAAGCCAGGATCAAAAAATTGAATATCCAACATTAATGAGTACAATAAAAGGTTGTGGCATGTACTTTAAATTTCCCGTCCCGGCCGATGATGTACTTTGCTCTATGAAAATATCAGCATTATTATCACGGCAAAAGGGAAGAGATTTTTATGATGTTATGTTTTTACTCGCACAAACACCTCCTGATTATAATATTTTAGAGAAACAATGTGGCATCAGCAATTTAAGTTCTTTAAAATCAATTTTGTTAGAAGTTCTGAAAAAAATAGATATAAAACACAAATCAAAAGATTTTGAACACTTGGTATTTACTCCTGCCAGTACCAGTAAAATTTTACATTTCGAAGATTTTATCAATGAATTGTAAAATTTCGTAATTGAAACAAAGAAGTAACAAATTATCGATCCGCGTGAAGGAAAAGGTAATAATGAATTAGATATGATAGCCATCATCAACTACGGCATGGGTAATCTTGGTTCTGTTAAAAGAAAGCTTGACCGGATAGATACTGCTTCTGTAATAACTAATGATCCGGAGGAAATATGCAATGCTGATAAAATTATCCTACCCGGAGTTGGACATTTTGCCTGTGCTGTTCAGGAGCTTAAGTGCCGTGGATTATGGGATGTCCTCAACGAAGAGGTGCTGATTTCTAAGAAGCCTATACTGGGTATCTGTCTTGGAATGCAACTAATGGCCTGTCACAGTGAGGAAGGTGATGCTGAAGGATTGGGATGGTTCGATGCAAAGGTGGTCAGGTTCAGAATCAGGGATACATTAAAGTACAAAATTCCTCATATCGGGTGGAATAACATTCAGCCTGCAAAAACTGATACCCTTTTCGAAGGATTGGATTTGCAAAACGGTTTCTATTTCGTACATTCATACCATATAATTTGTAATAACCAATCGGATATTCTGTGCAGAACACAATATGAATATCCTTTTGTCAGCGGCATTCAAAAAGAAAATATCTTCGGCCTCCAATTTCATCCGGAAAAAAGCCATGATGCCGGAGAAGAGTTGCTGAAAAATTTTGTTAAGATTTAATTATGTTCCGTCCCCGTGTAATACCTGTCCTGCTCCTAAAAGGCAAAGGCCTGGTCAAGTCAGTGCAGTTTAAAAATCACCGCTACATAGGCGATCCTATAAATGCTGTGCGCATCTTCAATGACCTGAAAGCTGACGAACTGGTTTTCCTTGATATCATGGCAGGTAAAGAGAAACGCACTATTTCAGTCGACTTTTTAAAAAAGGTGGCTGAGGAGGCCAATATGCCTTTTGGCGCCGGGGGAGGGATCTCAGATATTGATGATATTAGACAGATATTGTCGGCAGGGGCTGAAAAAGTAATTATAAATACAAAAGCAGCTCTTGACCCTGAATTCATCAGGAAAGCTGCCGACACATTCGGCTCGTCAACAATAGTTGTCTGCATGGATGTTAAGAAAAACCTGTGGGGCATTCCGAAAGTATATATCCGGAATGGCAGGAAGCCGGTATCGTATGATCCGGTATCTTATGCAACCCTGATGCAGGAAGCGGGAGCAGGGGAACTGATCGTACAGTCGATAGAACATGACGGGAAAATGACCGGGTATGACATAGCTCTTCTGAACCAAATATCAAAAGCAGTCACCATACCTGTAGTTGCGCTAGGCGGTGCCGGCGAATACAGCGACTTTAAAGCAGCAGTTGAAGGCGGACATGCATCGGCTGTTGCAGCAGGAAGCATGTTTGTTTACCATGGTGCAAGGAAAGGGATTTTGGTTAATTATCCAACGAAGGAGCAGATGGGGGAGATGTTTGAATGTGTGAATGTGTGATTGTTTTATT
>CAZJGI010000174.1:0-5318 GCA_964545315.1 uncultured Prolixibacteraceae bacterium | reverse complement strand
TAGTAAAAAGTTTTTTTAATAATCCGGACAGCAGGGATATATTGGATAATTGCCTGTCAGAACAATGGGCAGAACTCTTAAAAGAAAACGATCCTTCAGTCCAGGCACATCAGCATATATACAATCGCATTGAACCCAAAATACTTACTGACCAGGATATAAATTTTGGTAAAACCCCCCTTATCAGGATATGGAAAATATACAGGCAGGCAGCGGCAATACTTTTAATCCCGCTGATTGCCGCTTCTTTATTGTACTTCTTTATTTCAAAAGACAATGCTCCATACGAAACAGGATGGGTAGAGATCAACTCACCCGATGGTGCAAGGACTGAATTTATGCTTCCCGACGGTTCCAAAGGGTGGCTCAACAGCGGTTCAAAAATAAAATATGTGCCCCCCTTCAATAAATTAAGAAATATCGAACTCTCAGGAGAGGCATACTTTGATGTAATGCAAAAAAACTCCCTCTTTACAGTTAGTGTCAATGACCTGAATGTCGAAGTCCACGGGACCCGGTTTAATGTTTCTGCATATCACGATCAGGACTTTACAGAAGTAGTGCTGGCATCGGGAAAAATACAGGTTAAAGGTAAAACCTCCGACCTGGACAGGACTTTAATGCCCATGGAAAAGCTTACATATATGTCTGATGTACACAAATACAGCGTAAGAAAAGTGGAAACCGAATTATATACTTCCTGGAAAGAGGGTTATTTAATGCTTGACAATGAAACTCTCGAACAGGCAGCACACAGGATAGAAAAATGGTATAATGTCAAAATTGTAATCCAGGACAAGGTTTTAAGAAGATACAGGTTCAAGGCAACATTCAGGGATGAACCGGTTGAAGAGCTGTTCAGGCTGATCGCCCTGACAACACCGGTAAACTATGAGATAAAAAAAAGGAGCATGGATAAAAATGGCGTATATCAGAAAAAAGAAATCTTTTTAACACTCAAAAAATAAAGATATGATCAATTATATATATGAACAGGGGAAGCTGGTCAAACACTTCCCCGTGAAAATTGCAGAGAGAACTGTTTACAATTTTTAAAAATTTAAAAATGTGAAATTTTATGAAAAAGTTACGAAAATTGATTTTTATGTATGGTTTTCAAATAAGGAGCCATACTATGTTAAGGCTGCTTAACATGGCAGGTTTGACTGTGGTATTTCTACTTGCCGGGATCATTCAGGCATACGCTGTTGATTCCTATTCACAGTCGACCAAACTCACTTTAAACTTTAAAGCTGCCAAACTGGAAACAGTTTTGGGGGCCATAGAGGACGAATCAGAGTTTTTCTTCCTTTACAACAAAGACCTGATTGATGTTGACCAGAAAGTTGACATCAGTGCAGAGCAGAAAAACATCAGTGAAGTCCTGGACATCCTTTTGGAAGGAAAGAATATTAAATATTTCCTTTTCGACCGTCAGATAGTCCTTTCAAACCAGTTTGGCGAGACAGGGGTGTTCGGGCACGGCAACATCGGGGTGCAGCAGGGTGCTGTAAGGGGTAAGATCACTGATACTGCCGGACTGCCGCTACCGGGTGTTACCGTTGTGGTTAAAGGCACAACACAGGGTACGATCACTGACAGCAACGGTGAATATTCATTTACCAGCCTGCCTGCAAATGCCACCCTTGTATTCTCTTTTGTCGGTATGAGGTCACAGGAAGTTGTGGTTGGTAACCAGACAACCATTAACGTTACAATGGAAGAGGAAACTATCGGCATTGAAGAGGTAGTGGCCATCGGTTATGGTACCCAAAAGAAGGTAAACCTTACAGGTGCCGTTTCCCAGGTAACTGCCGAAGTACTTGAGAGCCGCCCGATAACCAATATCGGACAGGGGTTGCAGGGTACAATCTCTAACCTGAACATCACCCAGACCACAGGTACAATCGGTGCCGGCGCTTCTTTCAATATCCGCGGTTATGAATCGATCAACGGCGGTGACCCGCTGATACTGGTCAATGGCGTCCCGATGAACATCAACCGCCTTAACCCGCAGGACATTGAAAGTGTTTCTGTACTGAAAGATGCTGCATCAGCCGCTATTTACGGTGCGCGTGCCGCTTACGGCGTTATCCTTATCACTACCAAATCAGGTAAAAAAAGTGTAAAACCTGAAGTCCAGATCTCTGCAAACTACGGGATGAACACGCCTACCGTAAAATTTGAAACTTTTGATGTTTTGCAGCGTGCTGACTATATGAACAGGGCTTCCATGAGGACAAACGGCCGTCCGTACTCTCATTTCGATGAAGTAAGGCTGCCCGCTATCCTGGCTTATGTCGAAGACCCGGAAAACAATCCTGCGGCAATCCCGAACCCAACCAACCCAAACTTCTGGTGGCCTACAGGTAACACAAACTGGTCAGAACTGCTTCAAAGGGACTTCTATCCGCAGCAGCAGTACTCGGCAACAATATCCGGTGGTACTGAAAACCTTGATTACTACGCCTCTATCTCATATTATAATGAAGAAGGCATTAACAAAATTTTCAACGAATTTTATGAACGCTACAATGTCATGGCAAACCTCAACTGGGATATCACCAGCTGGGCAAGGGTGGGAACACAGATCGCCGTCAATAACAACCACAAGCTGTTCCCCCCAAACAACTCTGCCGGACATCATGACGAATATACCGGCGCCTTCCAGTGGCACCAGTGGGCAAACTTCCCGGTCTATACCCCAAATGGTAAATACTTCAGCAACGGTTCTGTGCCAAATGCAGTACAGTTCTTCAAAGAGGCAGGGCACCGTAAAAGGGACATAAACGATATCTGGATGACCATAAACGGTGTGCTGAAACCGGTCAAAAACGTGGTTGTAAATGTTGACTATTCAAACAATATTGTAAACCAGAACGAACTGAGTTACTGGAAAAGGCTTGAAATGTATTTTGTCGACGGCTCGGTATCAGGGTACTTCCCTTACACCAACCCAAGCCAGGTGACAAAATATTTCTATAACACAAGGTACTATACATTCAATGCGTATGGTACATACGAAAACACCTGGGGTCTTCATAACATTAAATTCATGGTCGGATTCAACCAGGAAAACCAGCATTACCAGTACTTCAATGCAAAACGTGATAAGCTGATCGTTGAATCAATGCCTTACATGAGCCTTGCTTACGGTGAAAGGGTAACAAACGACGGTGCATCTGAATTTGCCATCAGGGGCGCTTTCACACGTTTAAACTATGTTTATGCCGACAAGTACCTGTTGGAATTCAACGGCCGCTATGACGGAAGTTCAAAATTCCCGAAAGACAACCGCTTTGCTTTCTTCCCGTCAATATCAGTCGGATGGCGCCTTGAACAGGAACCATTCCTGGGATTCATGAAAAACACATTCGACATGTTCAAACTCAGGGGGTCATACGGAAGCCTGGGCAACCAGGCAGTACCGGGCACATATCCCTACCTGGCAACTTACAGCTCAGGACAGGTTGCTTATCTGATCGACGGTTCCCTTCCAATGACATTGTATGCACCCGGGCTTGTAAGCCCGACGCTTACCTGGGAAACTGTTACCCAGCAGGATATTGGCGTTGACATCGCAATGTTTGACAACAGGCTGAACATCACAGCAGACGTCTACCGCAGGGATACCAAAGACATGCTTACAAAGTCCGAAACAAAACCTGCTGTTTTAGCAGTAGCAGAACCAAATACAAATGCTGCCGACCTGAAAACAGTTGGCTGGGACCTGACAGTGGACTGGAGACAGGCAGGAAGGGAAATTAACTGGGGAGTAAAACTCCTGCTCTCTGACTATGTTGCAACTATCACTGACTACAGCAACCCGACCGGGATCATCTCCGACTGGTATATCGGTAAAAAAGTGGGTGAAATATGGGGGCTTACAACAGACCGTATTGCACAGACAGACGAGGAAGCAAGGTCTATCGACCAGAAAAACATCTCAGGCCGTACACGCTATGCAGGCGACCTGCTTTTCAAAGACCTTAACGACGACGGCAAAATAACAAGGGGCAAACAAACTCTTGATGACCACGGCGACATGTCTATTATCGGAAATGACCAGCCACGCTACAGCTTCGGCCTGAACACCGATGTCTCATGGAAAAACTTCGACCTCGGCGTTTTCTTCCAGGGTATCGCAAAACGTGATTACTGGGTCAATACTTCTTACTGGATCGGTTCATGGAATGACGAGTGGAGGGCCCACAGTGCTGCTATCCTGGACTACTGGACACCCGAAAATACAGATGCATTCTTCCCGCATCCTATCATAACAGGTGGTACAGATGTTACATCCGTACAGACAAGGTTTCTGCAAAATACTGCCTACTGCAGGCTGAAAGAGTTGACCCTTGGTTATACCCTGCCTTCAGAATTGACCCAAAGGGCAAAGATAAACAAGATAAGGGTATATCTGTCAGGGAACAACGTCTGGGAGGTCAGCGGTATTTATAACCAAAAGAAACTGATTGACCCGGAAATGACCGCTGCATACCAAAACTCCATAAACAGGACTTTCTCTGTTGGTGCCAATATTTATTTCTAATGCAAAAAAAATTAATATTTATGAAAAATTATTTGATAATAATACTGATATCATTATTTGCATTCAGCGCTTGTAATGATGATTATCTGGAAAAATACCCGCTATCTTCGGTCAGCGATGCTGACTTCTTCAAAACAGCCGGTGATTTGCAGATGTATGCCAACCAGTTTTACACTTCTCTAAAACCGCTTGATTACAGTTTCAGGGTTGACGATATGTCGGATAACCAGGTTGTTGCTACCCGTCCGGCTTATTTGTGGGACGAATACACACTTCCTGCAACCGGTGGCGGTTGGGCAAAAGGCGACTGGCTGCCGATACGCCGCTGCAATTATGCCCTTGCCAGGATAGGGGAGATGGCAGACAGCCCGGAAAAAAGAGCTGGTGAAGGTGAAATACGATTCTTCAGGGCTTACTTTTATTTTGACAAAATTGCCCAATTCGGAGATGTCCCGTGGTTCGACAAAGACCTGCAGGTGGACTCCGAAGAACTCCTCGCCCCAAGGGAGGACAGGAAAGTGATATTTGCAAAAATGCTCGAGGACATGAACTATGCTGCAACAAACCTGCCTGCTGAATCTGCTGCAGGGCGGCTGACTAAATATGCCGCACTTATGTTCAAAGCTGAAGCATGCCTCTACGAAGGTACATTCAGAAAATACCACGGCCTGGGCGACCATGAAGCTATACTCAGGGAATCGGCAAGCGCCGCTGAAGAAATAATCAATTCCCAAAAGTTCGACGTGTACTCGACAGGAAACCCTGA
>CAZJGI010000173.1:0-5350 GCA_964545315.1 uncultured Prolixibacteraceae bacterium | reverse complement strand
ATTTTTATAGCAATTGGTGCTGATCCGGGGAAAGCCAGGAAACGTTATTTCGCAAGATTCGAGGAGAGAAAATTATAATAGTTTCTCAGGTTTTTAAGATTAGTTGAAGGATGGGATTACTAAATTTACAGTCTTTCAGTGAAATAACTATTTCTAATATTTTATTCAATAAACTATTACTTGAATCAATTTTATTGGAATAATTCAATTCCTTTACCGGTAATCATAAAAAGTCGCATGATATTTTTTCTTGCTTATGATTCTTTATATTTTTTCGAAAACTAAATAAACACCCCCTTTCGATAGTGGTTATTTTTCAGCTTACAAACCAGTGATGGTGGTCTTCACCAATAGTTTGGTATAATCCTTAAATGAACTGGAAAAAACTTAAATCTGTATACAAAAAAAAATAACAAGGAAGAACATATAAAGAATATCATAATACAGGTATTTCACCAATTAAGAATGTCTGTTTTACAGCCGTCGTATTGGATTGTACAAAGGCAGTCCGGTACGTATTTATGGAGGAGCGCGCCTGACAGGAAGGGTGGGAGAATGGGATGTGGGATTTTTGAATATGCAGACCGAAAAGTTTGAAAAAAATCCATCGGAAAATTTCGGGGTATTCAGGGCAAAAAGAAAGGTGTTTAATCCATACTCTTACCTTGGAGGCATTATCACCAGCCGTCTGGGAACCGATGGGTCTTACAATATGGCTTATGGTCTGGATGGAATATTACGTGTGACCGGTGATAACTACCTTACTGTAAAATGGGCTCAGACTTTTGAGAACGACTTAGTTAATAAAGTGTTTGCTGCCCCCCAGTCACGCTCTGTTTTCAGATGGCACCGTCGGAAGGAAACAGGATTCGCCTATGATTTCATCTATGGCTGGTCGGGAAAAAACTTTAATCCGGGAATCGGGTTTGAAGTAAAAGATAATTACCACGGGCCGGAGGCTATCTTTCAATATGGCTGGTTACCGGGAAAAGAGTCATCCCTGAGGCATCATAAAATTTCACTTGCTACCCACAGATGGTGGAACACTGTTTCAGACGACCATGAAACAACCTGTGCCGCTTTGCAATGGGATTTTAACGCTAAAAAAGGGGACTCATGGTATTTCACAGCAGAATGGTATCTTGAAAACCTGCCCGCAGCAATGACTCTGGGAAACGACCAGGCCAATGTTCCAAAGGGTGAATATTCATTCGTTAATTTCAGCGGTTGGTATGAATCTTCTGTAACCAAAGCCTTTTCATACTCATTGTTTACCAATATGGGTGATTTTTTCGACGGCTGGAAATGGTCATTTTACACGATTCCTAACCTGAAAATCGGTACCGACTTCGATGTTGGCCTCTATTACGAGATCGACGTGGTAAATTTTCCGGAACGTTCGATGGATTTCACCAATCATATTCTACGTCTGAACGGATTGATGACGCTGACTACCAAAACCTCACTGTCGGCATTTGTGCAATACAATACCGCCATCGACCAGGTAATCGGGAATATCCGGTTTCGTTACAATCCACGCGATGGGAATGACCTCTATATTGTTTATGATGAAGGATTAAATACCAACCGGACGAGATTAATCCCTGCACTGCCCCACTCAACGGGCAGAACTATTCTTTTGAAATATACATATACTTTCATTTTATAATTGCCCATTCTTATTGTTCGGATATCAAAAAAGTGAAATTCTTTCAATACAAATCTTTGTAACTCTTTGATTCTAATTTCGTGGAGCATCTCGGAATCGAACCGATGACATTTTGACTGCCAGTCTATCTAACAAATTGAAACATTGAATAGCTTATTTTTTTTAATTTCAACGAACCTCACCCCATAAGCTGGCGTAAAAGTTGGCGCATAAAAAAATGAGTCATAAAAAAATTTATAACCATTGACTTTTAGTTGTCCTGCCAGGGCTTCCCGATATCGCTATGCTCATCGGGATTCTTTCACTCCGTTCAGTCACTTCTTGTCCTGGCAGAAATAAAAAAACCGCCCTGAAGCGGCTTTCGTTGTCCTGCCAGGGCTCGAACCTGGACTCTTCTGATCCAGAGTCAGACGTGTTGCCAGTTACACCACAGGACAATTTCCCCGCAAAAATAATAAAAAGTTGGAATGTACCATAATTCTTTATTGTTATAACTTTTTGTCTGGTATGAGAAAGACATTCCGTACCCCTTTTTTGAAAAATCATAAAAATTTATTAAATTGGTTTTTAGTTTTTATCTAAATATGAAGGTTTTAGTAATAATTTTACTTTTAAAGAATAGACTCATTTCCGGAATTACAAAAATTGTCTGATTTTTTTAACAATACATCTCATCAATTGTTATACAACTAAAATGAAATGTTTTACGGAATTTAAGCCATACCATTTTAATCAATCATATAAATAATTGTACATCATGAAAGTTGCAGTTTTCAGCACAAGGCCTTACGATATTGAGTATCTGAATAAGGCTAATAATGAAAATAAACATGAACTGGTTTATTATGAAACTTCCCTTAAACCAAGAACTATTAAACTTGCAGAAGGTTTTGATGCTGTTTGTGTTTTTGTTAATGATGCACTTACAAATGAGGTTATAGAGGGATTGGTAAAACTAAATATAAAATTGATTGCACTCCGATGTACCGGATTTAATAATGTCGATATAGAAAGTGCCTGCAGCAGTAATATAAAAGTTTTAAGGGTAGCAGGTTATTCACCTGATACAGTGGCAGAGCATGCTGTCTCCCTTATCCTTACCCTTAACAGAAAAACACATAAAGCTTATAACCGTGTGCGTGAAGGGAATTTTTCAATCGAAAGGCTTACCGGTTTCGAACTCCGGGGTAAAACTGTCGGGGTGATAGGAACCGGCAGGATAGGCGCTTCATTTGCACGAATAATGAAAGGATTTGGCTGTAATGTGGTGGCCTTCGATAACTATCCTGATGAATCATTAATAGATGATGTTGTACAATATTTATCCCTTGAAGAGGTCTTTAAAAGATCAGATATAATATCTCTGCATTGCCCTCTTACTCCGGCTACAAACCGGCTGATTAATAAAAATTCCATGGAGTTTATGAAACGGGGTGTTATGCTGATCAATACCAGCAGGGGTAAACTTATTGATACTGACGCTGTGATAGATGCTCTGAAAGAGGGACGAATAGGATATCTTGGAATAGATGTGTACGAACAGGAAGAGAAACTTTTTTTCAAAGATTTATCGGAAATAGTTATTCTTGATGATAAAATTTCCCGCCTGATGACATTTCCTAATGTTTTGATAACAGCTCATCAGGCCTATTTTACTGACAGGGTACTGACACAGATCGCACAGACAACAATTCAAAATTTAACTGATTTTGAAAATGGAAATATAAATACTGATAATCAGGTTTGCATAAATATGATGCGCCGAAATTAAAAATTTAAAAAATGAAAGCAGATAGAAGGACATTTCTAAAATCGTTGGCAGCAGTTACTGCCGGCTTGTCGGCAGGATGTGCCGGACTGGGTGGTAAAACCGAAACTGACAGACTGGGAGAGGTATTGCCACGCCGCAAGTTTGGCAGGACAGGTGAATATGTAACAATGCTTGGAACAGGCGGGTTCCATGTTGGCTGGACTACCGAAAAAGATGCACAGGAAGTGATTGAGGCCGCACTGGAAGGTGGCGTCCGCTTTTTTGATACAGCAGAGAGCTATTCAAAAGGCATTAGTGAAGAACGTTATGGCAAATATCTGACTCCTAAGTACCGCGACCTAATCTTCCTGATGTCTAAGACAACCGGCCCGGATGCAAAAACAGTTCAGGAACACCTGGAAGGGTCCCTGAGAAGGCTAAAGGTCGATCAGATAGACCTGTATCAGGTTCATTCAATCAGAACGCCTCAGGATGTGGACGACCGGATTCAGAATGGGGTTCTTGATTTTATGATAAAGGCTAAAGAGCAGGGTAAAATTAAATATATCGGGTTTACCGGCCATCAGAATCCGTTTGCACATGCTCATATGCTTGACCGTACCAGTGAAAATGATATCTTCGACGGAGTATTGATGCCGGTGAATGTGCTTGACCAGGCTTACTTTAGTTTTGCCGAAAATGTAATTCCTAAAGCTTTAGACAGGAACCTTGGGATAATGTCAATTAAGTCGCTTGCCGACGGAAGGTTTTTTGCTAAAAAGGAACAAGCCCGGTGGACAACAGATGATCCGGTTATCCCTAATTATATGTCCATAGAAGAAGCAATGCATTTTGTGTGGTCATTGCCTGTTTCTGTATTGATCACGGGAAGTGAGACAGCAGAAATGATGAGGGAAAAGATAGAAATTGCCCGTTCATTTAGTAAAATGTCAGAGGACCAAAGGAATAACCTGGTTGATAAAGTCAGAGATATAGCTTTAACAGGGAAGGTAGAATACTTCAAAAAGCAGGAAGGCTGAATTCCATATATTTTGAAATTTGCAGCTGCCATTGCATAAAAAAATCAGTATACTGTTCTAAAATAATTTTTTTAGTTAGCCCCTGTATTCTCTTTTTAAAGATTGGAATATCTCTTTTACTGAGGATATTTTAGTTGCTCTGAATGCATTGGTGCCTGCAAAAGCAAAGCCGTTCTCGAAATTTCCCTTCAGGGCATTTACAAGTGCAACAATAATGCAGTAGGGGCTTTTAGAGCTGTCGCAAGTTTTGATGCAATGGAAAGGACATTTAAGTGGTTGTTTTTTTCCCTCTTTTACTTTTTGGATGAAATTTGAAAAAATGGCTCTTCCCGGCATGCCAACAGGGCTTTTAATTATCTCAATATCTTTTTCAACTGCATTGATATAAGCTTGTTTAAAGCGTGGTGATGCATCACACTCGTGGGTGGTTACAAACCTGGTACCCATCTGAACGCCGTCTGCTCCAAGTTTCATAATGTTTTTAATATCCTTACCCGTATATATGCCTCCCGCTGCAATTAGCGGAATAGATTTATTGAATTTTTCTTTAAAAACTTTCAATACATTACTAATTTCCGGAACTAGTTTTTCGAGGGTATAATTATTATCAGTGATCTCTTCCTCTTTAAATCCCAGATGGCCACCCGCTTTTGGGCCTTCAACAATAACAGCATCGGGCAGATAATCGTAATTTGCTTTCCACTTTTCACAGATAATTTTGGTTGCCCTGGCTGAAGAAACAATAGGGATAAGTTTTGTTATGCTGTCTTTTTTTAAAAAGGAAGGCAGGTCAAGAGGAAGACCGGCTCCTGCTATAATAATATCTGCCTTTTCTGCGATGGCGGTCTTTACCATATCCACAAAATTTGTCATGGCAACCATAACATTAAC
>CAZJGI010000172.1:0-5351 GCA_964545315.1 uncultured Prolixibacteraceae bacterium | reverse complement strand
AAAGGGATGGGTGTTGACCCATCCTTTTTTTTTGTATCTACTTATAATTCAGATTAAACCTCAATCCCAGATAGATTCTCCTTCCCATCACGGGGCCCCAAACATTGGTAGCATCGAAATTTTCCCCGAAAGGATCATCAGCTCCTTCAACAGGATTTTTCTGCCTGAAATCAGCAAGGTTTTCAGCTCCTGCATATACACTCCAGTTTTTAAAATATTTAGTCACCTGGGCATTCATCAAAGTAAACGGAGAAAATTCAAAATAGTCCGGAGCCAGGTTAGCAGCTTCTATATTCTCCATAGGATACCGGGGCATTCGCCCTCCTCCGTTAAATTGTACTGTATAGTCGAACATCCACTTTTTTTCATTAGTGGTATAGTTAAGGGTTATCAGGCCCTTATACCTGCTTGTAAGCGGTTTTTCGCGTAACTCTCCCCCGATAGTCTGCCGCACGTCATTATGACGGTACGCCAGCAGCACATCAAGCCTCTCCACAGGTTCATAACGCAGATCGACCTGTATGCTGTTGGCAAATGACTTGCCGTTTAGGGCAGAGAGGATAATATGATCTGCCGATGTCTCACGGTCAACGACAAGCTGAGAGAGAAAATCTGTACGGAAGTACTCGGCATTTATCTGAAGCTCACGGTTCCAGAGTGTATAGTTCTGAATAAGGGCCACACCGTAGTTCCATGCCTCCTCAAAAAATACCTCATCTTCCCACTGCAAAGGTCTTGACGCTGCAAGGAGGTATGTATTTTCCGACAATACATTGGCAGTCCGGTATCCTTTCCCTGCACTTACCCTTAAGGTTAGGTGCTCATTGGGATTATATCTGAAATGCATACGTGGAGTAAGAAATGTGCCAAAAAGATTATGAAAATCGCTCCTCAAACCTGCCATCAACACAAGGTTATGACCCGGTTTATAAGTGTACTCAGCAAACAACCCGGGTACTTTTTCGGTATGACTGCCATTGGAATTATAAAGAGTCTCATCAAAACTGTCGTAGATAATGCTGAAACCGGTATTTAACGAATGAACACTATGTTCATCAAAACTTTTTGTCAGCACTGCACTTCCGTAAAAACGTGACTCCCTGGCATCATATCTGTTGATACCGTAAAAAGAGTTCGCTTCATGGTGCGAAAAGTTAGAAAGCCATGCAAGAGCTGTCATCTGGTTTCCGGATACCCAGCCGGTCTTAAAAAAACCCTCTAACCTGTTGGTTTCAATATTTATCCCGTAAGGGTTAGTCACCAAAGGCACCATGTCCTTTTCAAATTCAGTCTGGCCTCCCAACCGGCTCTCATCAAGAATGGAGAAACCAGCTTGTGCCATGAACCCGTTATGATTATTATACTTCCACCTGTTCATAAACTGCACCTGTCGTGCCAGGGGTTCATCAAGAAACCCGTCACCATTATCATCATTACGCTTCGACAGGTCAGAGGCATGCAGAAAAATTCCGGTTGTGAGCATATCCTTATGGACACGGATATTCCCATTACCGTTAAACTCCAGTCTTCCACTGGTTCCTGAATAAGTATTCAGGAAGAGCTTCTCCTGCGTATCAGGCTTTTTATATTCAGCATTGATCTGCCCCGAAATAGATTCATAACCATTCAATACCGAGGCAGCTCCCTTCGATACCTGAATCGACTCCATCCATGGCCCGGGAATATAAGTGAGTCCGTAGTTGGTAGCCAGTCCCCTCAGATTGGGCATATTCTCAAGCTGCAACATTGAGTAAGTCCCCTCCAGTCCCAGCAATCTGATCTGTTTAGCCCCTGTAACAGCATCGCTGTAGTCGACATCAACCGACGGATTGGTTTCAAAACTTTCAGCAAGATTACAACAGGCTGCTTTATGAAGCTCAGCACCGTGAATATGTTCTGTATGCATTGGATCTATTTTTGAAAGATAAGTGCCACGGTTTTTATGGACGACCTCTACCTCACCTAACTCAAGATTAGGGTTAAGAGTGATCTCTATTGGAGTAAGCTCATGCACATGTATCTCCTTCTGCTCGTAACCAACAAAACTGAATATAAGTATATGGTCTTTTTGCTCTTTTCTTATCTTAAAAGTCCCGTCATCCATCGAGGCTACACCTCTGTTTGTGCCCTGCCAGTAAATATTGACACCCGGCAGAGGTTCAGGGCCATGGTCTGAGTCACCAAAGACTGTTCCCTCCAAAACCTGTGCAAAAGAGAGTAACGGGAGAAGTATTATTAATAAAATTGTGAAATGTTTCATGCGAAAATAGGTTATAATGTAAATTGTTTGAATTTAAAATCTGATCATTAATCCGTTCACTGAAGTGAACGGCAAAGGATAAGGCCCTGAAACACTAACTGCTTTGATAGGAGCCGTATCCTTAATCTGAAACCGTTCGTTGAAACGAACGGCAAAGGATAAGGCAATGAACTTATGGATTACATTACTATTGCTCTTTACCAATTATCTGCCATGATAATTCAATGAACACATTGCTTGCCTTGATCGGAGAATTATCCTTTGCCGTCGGTTTTAACCGACGGACAGAGATAGCCTCTGACACCCACAGCCACATCAGTGCCTTATCCCTATTAATGAAAAAGGTATTTTGAGCTGTTGAATAATAATAAGAAAATCCAGTGATCTGTATATACCAGGTGGTGATTCACATAATGTAATTACTTTAGAAGTAATATCCCGGTAAAAATCAAAAACCAGAGGTACCAGTCCGTATATAATTTTCACCAAAACAGGCTGCACCTTTTCAATGCGGATGTTATCATTTAAAAGACGGTCATCGAGTTTATAGAGTTTAATTACCGGACGGTCGCATCCGCACATATCGGTGTGAGCATTACACTCATGACATTCAACTGCTGTCACAGCCTCCTCTTCGCCTTCATTATTATGTTTATGATGAATATGATAAGTCTCAGTGCATGTTTCAGGAGTTACATATAGAGAGTAATGGTCACTGCCAGTACATGTACAATAAGAATGGTACACCACGATTCCGGCGGTAGAAACCAGTAAAATAGCAGCGAGTATATAAATTAATATATTCCTTATCATATTCATAGAGCAAAAATATATAAAATCATATATATATATTGTTAATATAAAGTTAATGATTTTTTTGTACTATCCCTCATCCGTTCACTGAAGTGAACGGCAAAGGATAAGGCATTGAACTTTTGGGCTGCATTAATAAAAAAATTATCAAATATTATTAATCAGAATTCTCCCTGCCCGAATACAATATCCCTTGGTATCCCAGCTGCTTCTATTCTGTCCAGGTCCTTCTGCAACTCCTCTCTTATAAAACCCTTTTCTTCGATCAGCTTCCTGGCTGCTTCATAATCGCCATCACCCTGTATCTTCAAAACCATCTCTGACAATCCGAGCATAGCCGCTTTCATCTTTTCAAAATTCACTTTATAATTACCGGAAGCAGCATCCCTCTCAAAGGCACCCATTTCATTAAAATAATAGAACCTGATCATATTAGCCTTTCCATGCGCACTGGCAGCCCCGAACCTAACCGACCGGAAGATACCAGCCATGAAGGTTACGAAATTATCCATCATATCCTTTTCACCCAGCTCACCCATCTCATTCAGATGATAAACACACCACAGACCAATGATATCAGCCTTACTCTCCTCAACAGATGTATAAGCATCCTTCAATGCCTCCCTGACTGTCAAACTCTTATCAACAGTATTTCCAAGTCCCAGCCCGTGTGACACCTCATGAAACATAGTATTCTCAAAAAAGGCATCAAACTTAACATGTTTACGCTGCTCTTCAGCTATCAACAGATCAGTAATAGGAATAAGTATCTTCTCAAATTTTGCCTGCATTGAATTTTTCAGCTGAAGCTTTCTGCTCCCTTTTGCCTCCCTCACCTTTTCGTCATTAGGCAGGTTAATAGCGATTGTTTTACTTCCTGCATTACAGTCACCTGCATAGTATATCGCATCATAAACATTCATGTCTGACTCAACTCCCGGCGTTTCATTTTTATATTCAGGGGAACATGGCAATGCTTTCTGGAGCCCGGGCAGCAATGCAGCATATCGCTCCAGCCTGGAGCTCCACTCCTTATCTTTGATAAGTATAAATGACTCATAAGCTGTCTTATAGCCATATAACTGATCTTCATAATTCTCTATAGGGCCGATGATGAATTCAATAGTATTATTTTTCATATCCATCCAGGCGACATCACTCTCGTAATACTCATCTGTAAGCAGCGCTTCAGACCTTTTCTCCAGGTAATTTTTCAGCCCGGGATCTTCTGCGAGATGAGAGGCTTCCCTGACAAGTGCAGATGCTTTGGTAATTTGCTCATTGAAGAACTCATGATAAGGTATCGATTTAAGCTTTCCATTATCATCTCTCCGAATCATAGTATAGAGGCTGGCCTTGGAATCATCCTCCCAGGCTTCAAACTCAGCTTTGGTTATGTCATGAGGATAAAAATTGGCTCCGGCGGGCTTGGGTCCCTGACCCTCTATAAAAGGCTCATTATTATTAAGACGCTCCCAGGGACCGTAGTTGATCTCAGCAAATCTCTTCGTGTACTGATCCATATCTGCCGATAAAAGTTTTTCTTTATCCCCATAAGCCTGCACCCAGTATATATCGTCCATAATTTTTGCAGCCTCAAGTAACAGGGGCAGCATCTGTTTCTCTTTATCCGTAAGAACCGAAAGATCAGTGGTGAGTTTAAATGTGGCAAACTCTTCAACTTTTTTTTGTATCTCACTCTTTACTTCCATTTTTTCACCTTTTTTTGAACCCTGTGAGCACCCCGCGACGAGGGCTGCCAGGAATATTATGACAAATAGTTTCATAGTATGTAATTTTATCATCACAAATCTACGAAACATAGTTCAATAAATATGATTTATTATGTTTGCATGATATTTATATGTAAAACAAGTTATGACTAATAAGTGGACAACAGACAATATTCAGGACTTAACCGGTAAAGTGATTATCGTCACCGGAGGCAACAGCGGACTGGGATACGAATCTGTAAAAGCCTTTGCAAGGAATGGCGCTAACGTAATTCTTGCATGCCGCTCTTTGAAAAGAGGAAAGGATGCAAGAAACAGTATCAGCGGAGTGAATGGGAATATTGATATAATGCAGCTTGACCTGGAAGATTTTGACTCTGTTAACCGCTTATCTGAAAATTTCAAACAAAAATATAACCGTCTGGATGTGCTGCTTAACAATTCAGGAATTATGGCAACTCCTTATTTCCTCACAAAAGAAGGGCTTGAAGGCCAGACAGGCACTAATCACTTTGGACATTTTGCACTGACAGGACGTTTGATGG
>CAZJGI010000171.1:0-5354 GCA_964545315.1 uncultured Prolixibacteraceae bacterium | reverse complement strand
AAAATCCTTTTAAATGCCCTTTTCATAGCCTTCATTCGTGAATTTAGGTTTTTGGCATAACAAGACCTGGCAGTCAAAGTGACCAACTGAGGATTTGCCCAGGTTTCGATAACAGGCAAATATTTATTAATTATTTCAGCCTTTCTAATACTGTTACAAGTGGTGCAAATCCGATTCTTGCAATAACTACCATAAAGTTTATGGTCTGACACGATAATTTCATTTAAGCAATAGTAAGTGTTCCATAATGACTTCTCCATTTCTTTATCACCTTTTTTCTGAGCGATTATAATTAATTCCCTCACAACTTTCTGTGTCACCATCTTCCGCTTGACCTTATTAAATAATACTGATTGGTCTTTTATATCGGAACCTATTCCTGATAATTTCAATGGTCTTTTCCCATTTCGGTTTGTCCCGGTTTGTGCTAATGTATTCAAGATTAATTGTTTCAGAAAACAAGGATTCTGATTTATGGATAACAATGTTTTGGAGAAAATTATTGCCAATTCTATTAAGATTGGAGTAATAAATACTTTGTCAAAATTGGGTTTATATGAGGAACAAATTTCTGAAAAGCAAGCTCATAAAATGTACGGTGAAAAACGAGTTAAAACATGTAGACGTTAATGCTGGATTGTTGGTTATACATCAGGGAACCGGCAGAGAGCAAAATTCTGTTACCGACGCTCTGAACTTGAAACTGCCAGCCATATGTTGGATATGCAGACTATCATTCCTCCAACTAAGATAGATCAAATAATACAGAGCAATTTGATTGATAGGAGGTAACTAAAAATACAAATTTTAAATTTTTCCTCTCCCTTTCCGATGTTATTTACACCGTGTTTGCTATTTTTGTATTAAAGATTTTTAGCTATGGCAACATATACAATTACAATTAATGAAAAAACTAAGGCCGGTAAAAAGCTGGTGGCCTTGCTGAAATCGTTAAACGAAGTGGTTTCATTGTCCGAAGTTTCTAAAAATAAAGGGCTGGATGAGGCGCTGGAAGATGTAAAGCATGGCCGTATTTATGAGGCAGATAGTGCAAAAGACCTCATCAATAAATGTCTTTCATAATGTATCGTATCCGGTTTACCAACAAGTTTAAGAAGGATGTTAAACGTTGCAAAAAAAGAGGTTTTAATCTGTCTGAACTTGAACATGCAATTGATATTCTACAATCCAATGGCAAACTACCTCCAAATGTAAAGCAATTGTCCAAAATGATAGAATGAAAATAGTTATTAAGAATTCGTTCCAAAAAACCCTTTATTTTAAGGTTTCAAATATTTATGAGGAATTCCAGAGTTCCGACACCATGAATCTCATGCGGCCCGTTAAAATATTCGATAGTTGTGCGGTCTCCTATACCCATGAGGTCATACAACCTTTGTACTTTGGCATATTCATAGGCAACCCATTCATCGGGGGCACATCCATCCAAATGACCCCGTTCGACCATAAACGGGCGTGGTGCAATCAAGCCTGTCATTTCGGCATAATTAAAGGTGTTGGCAAGGTTAAATTCAAAAATTTCATATTCACAGTTTAACATATAAGAAGTAGTCGTCGCATTTGAAGTAGTCTTCCAAATCCATTCATTAAAATCTCCGGAACAGATAACAAATGAATAATAGTTCAAAACGGGCGGTACCCTCATCGCAGTTTTCCCCCCATATGACAAACCATAAAAACCAATATGCTCTCCATCCACGAATGGTAATTGTTTTAACCACCAGAGTGTTTGATCATGCTGGCCTGTTATTACCGAAAACAGTGACTTTTTCAACGGATTGGCCATTCGCTGAATTAATCGAAAACTCTTATTACAGCGTGGTTGTTCCTCTATTAAAAACCCATATGGAGGTTGGGGTGCAAATACAACATACCCCTGGTCCGCCAATTTAGAACCAAAAGAATAATATTCAGATTTAATATCCGGATCAATCAATGGTTCGGGAAGGCTTCCCAATCCAGCCTGAAATACAACAACCGGCCTGCGTTCCCCATATTTAATATCCTTTGGTATCAAAAGTATTCCCCCTGCTATTATTCCCGGCCATACATCTAACTTAACCCAGTAACCCTTCCATTTTGGTGTTTCATATGTCAGACGTGAATGCGGATTGAATGGTTGCGATGGTGCAGGCATTCTGCCTATTAACTCATCCCAAAAATATTCCCTGTAAGATTTTGTAGTTTCTGCCCATCTTTCTGGTGATGAGGAATCAGCGTCTTGCCAAATTTAAAATTATTGTTTAATCATTTTGTTTATAATCCTATAAGGTACTGATACTATTTATAAGCACTTTCTCCGACAAGTTGTTCAAGCCTGTCCAAACGGCTTTCTACCTGTAAATCTTTTATCTTTAGTTTTTCATTTTCAGCTTTCAGCCGGTCATTTTCAACTTTCAGCTCTTTAATTGCCTCTGTCAGAATTGCAGTCACCTCTGCATAGTTTATACCTTTATATCCATCCACTTCGTTTGTGAATACCAATTCGGGAATAACTTTTTCAAATTCCTGGGCAATAAATCCTATTCTTGTTTCCATATCCGGGTCGCTCTTCCAGGTGAAAGACACTCCACGTAGTCGCAATACCTTTTCAAGACAGGTTTCAAGAGTTTCAATATTCTCTTTAAGCCTGATGTCTGAAGTGGAAGTGGTTAGTGTGCCGTCAGATGTACGGTGTACTGCACCGGCAGATGTTCCTGATCCGATTGATCTGAAACGTGCGTTGCCGTTTACATCAAGCGCCTCGGTGGGAGTCTTTGTTCCGATTGCCACTCTGCCTCCGTTGGGTTGAAGCAGGATAGGCTGCCGCCTGCCGTCTGAAGATCGATAACAGTCAAAGATCAGTCCATCTGTCAGGAAATATAAATTGGCATTATCACCAGCAGTAGATCCTACTTTAAAGCTGTTGCCTGCACCATCCGCATTTGCAACTAACAGTCTCCCTGCCAGTGTAGTGCCACCAACAACAAGCCCGCCTGAAATGTCTGCCTGTCCGTTAACTGACAGGGCATTGGCAGGACTGGTGTTTCCTATTCCGACATTTCCGCTGACATAAAATCTGCCACCTTCAAAATAACCGGAATATCCGGTTGGTGAATCGGTTTTACCCATGACTCCTCTGCTTACCCCGGAAGAATTAGTTGCGTAACCCAATACTCCTTTATAGCTGCCTGTCCCCCTGGTCACTCCAACTATGCCATCACCCAAATATGAATCACCCTTAATTGCAGTACCCCTTTCCGTATTAAGTATGTAGAAAACCTCACATTCCTCACAAGATGAACCTCCGCTAAATGGAAGAGTTAATCCCCCGCCTGTCAGTGTTTGCCAGGAAGCCAGCCCTGTGGCATCAGAAATAAGAACTTTGCCCTCTCCGGGGGAACCTCCTCTTATTTTTATCTGTCCGTCGACATCCAGTTTTGCTGACGGAGGCTCGGCACCAATTCCCAGATTTCCGGAAAAAAAACCATTTCCGAGGAAATATCCTGCCCAATTTGATGTTCCTTCCTCTACCTCTACATAGACAGCATAATTATTGTTACCGGAATCGGCTCTTCCATATATTCCAAAGTTATTATCACCATTTGATGAAGTATGTCCTTTCACACCTATATTTTACATTCCATTTTGTGCATAACCAATTACTCCTATACGATTATCACCTCCATCACCAACAGCTTCACCGCTTAATCCATTGGCAGTACGTAAAGAGCCGTTATTTATAAAATAGGCTGTATTGGCATATTGTCCCATAACAGACAGTTGAGCTTCACTCCAGGGATTCATTCCTATTCCAAGTTGTTCCGTTAAATGCCCGCTGCCTGTTACATCCAATTTATATGAAGGATTCTGATTACCTATGCCTGCATTGCCGGTGTTGAAATAAATGTCACTGCCATTTTGCTGCCACAGACTTGTTGTTCCGACTGAGGCATCCCCGGGAAGCCAGTTTGATCCACTCCATTTTAGAACCTGACCGACATTTGCTCCCTGTTGGGCAATCTTCAAAGGTGATGAGGTCAATCCATTGCCACTGAGCGTGACATCAGTTTCAACAACCTGACTACCCCATGTGTCTTCTTCAACCGTTTTAGCGTGAAAAGCATAAGGAACAGCCAATAATTGTGTGGTGCCCAAAAGGGAAAAGGTTGTCCCGTTATCGGGGTCAAGTTCAACTTTCAAATAGTGATTGTTGTTTCCCCATACTGCCGGATCAAATGTTCCGCTTACTTTGGTACCCATACCCACTTTAATATTGGCAAGTCCGAAATTATTTGTGGGTACTGAGTGGGTCTCTTTATAAACAACTGTTCCGGACTCACTATCCATGAGTATAGTAAGTTGGAATTTTACAGTTTTATTGGCAATAATTTCACCTGAACTGTTGCGTACTACTGCCTGGTAGCTGAATCCGGCAGGAACCTGTGCCATCATTATCATGGCAAGCAGGCAAAGATTTAATGTAAAGACAATTTTTTTCATTGACCTTTTATTTAAAAATTGATAAAATCACTATTGAAAATGAATTGGGATTTTTAAGACACGAAAGGTTTATCAGCGTCTTCATCTCATTGACCATTAAATAGTTGAAGATGACCAAAAAATTTCTCGGATTTGAAATCTAAAGTAAGTTAAGGATAATTTTAAAAAAATAGTGTGCTTTTAATGATTTTTTACGTGTTGACCACTAATTGATTTAATTCCCGGTCTTCACAAGTTGCTCAGCTGGTATCAATATAAACCTGCAATCTGTAAACTATTTCCTGATACCTAAAATCCAATGTCAAACTATAAAATCCACTATTATGATAATCGACAAATCCAGTGGCAAGCTTGACGAGATCAAGGCCTTTGCAAAGAAACCTGTTGAGAAGTATTAAAATGAAGTGATTCCGGGAGCCTTTACTTGTGAAAACTTTATAACCAGCTCACAGTGGCTAATAAAATGAGCTACACAGATTCATTTTTTGACAGGGGCCAGGATGTTTAAAGTTTGTCCATGGATTATGTCAGGCAATTGGGGAGAATAGATACCACTGGTTTATAAGCTAATATGACCACTCTCGAAAGGGAGTGGTCATTATATAAATTATAAAGATTAAGTAATTATAGTTCTATTTTAAATTGTGGATCATTTTTATTTGATGTAAATTGGATAATATTTTAGGTTAAGTGGTTCCAATTGAATGTTCCTGTTTCTCTCTTGAGCGTTATTATCTCCTGATGAAGAACAATGTATTCTGCGATTATGTAAAAACTGTCAACGATTTCTTAAAACTAAACCACCACCTCCAGAGGAGGTGGCTTTAATAATACAACCCTCTAAAAGAGGG
>CAZJGI010000170.1:0-5377 GCA_964545315.1 uncultured Prolixibacteraceae bacterium | reverse complement strand
GTTAAAAATATTAGTCTTTATTTTTTCAGCTTTACAAGCATCAGAACCGGGTTATCATTTTCATCCAGGCTGTTGGCCAGCCGTTCCAGCTCTTTTTTCTTTTCGGGGCATTTTGGGGTGGAGCTTTTATATTCTTCTGATATAATATGGGCTTTAAGGTTATAGGGATGAATTAATGATGCTAAATAATTTTCATTTTCTATCTCAAAATACTTTTCAGGCAGAAAAGACAATCCGTTATCAAGATCATTATCAATTCCATTTTCAGTATCAGTCAGCTTAATCGTAGTGGATACACCACTTTTTTTATTAATGAGAGTCAAATTCATTGTTTTGTTTAACTCATATTTAAGTATGAAGAATTGTCTGGTTTCAAGCAAAATTTGAAGAAGCATATATCCTGAAATATTCTTGAAAAACACATCTATTGGGTTATATCCTTCTGTTGTCATCGGAAATTTATGTTCTCCTTTTGATAATACACACACAGGAGAGTAAGTAAAGTCTGGGTAAACATGAAAAACTGTGTCCTTAAAATTATCCCAGTACAGGATATTGCCATTAAATTCAGATAGTGTCGTCATACCTCCCAGCCGGCCTTTAAACTCAGGATAGGGATTAGCCTTTTTGGTGATTATGTTTCCAAGCGTATCTAATATCACCCAATCATGGTCACCACGTCCCATATTAATAGATTGTGCCATGAATAATGAAGAGCTGAAGAATTCGATAGCATCAAGCTGAAATCCAGCATCATCCACTGGTAATTTTATATTTCGAACATGATCCCCATTGTTGTTATACACTTCAATATCATTCATTTTATGATCCATCACATATACAATTCCTGTCCTTTCATCAACGGCAAATCCCAAACAAAACACATACTCTCCCGGGCCTCTTCCTATTTTACCATACTTTCTATTCAATTTCCCATTTTTTGAAAACTTCACAACGCCAACATCTTTAATGGTAGCATAAATGAAATTATCTGTTATTTTATAGGTATAAATAAACCCAATAGAAAATTGATTTTCAAGGGGAATATATTCAATTTCATCTCCGATATCTGATAAAGAAATATTACCAGGTTCAAATTTTTTGAGATCAATAAAAAATAGGTCATTCATTTCCATCTTCTCTTTGCATGATATTAACTGTAACATAAATATGCAACAAATAAGCTTTTTCATCTCTTTAAGGATTTAATTAAAAGTTCTTAAAATCATATTTATCATTCAATCGTGTATATTAAATGGTTATTGTTAGTATAAAAATAATGCTAAACTCATAATTATGAGTTCGGTGTTATACAATTATTAGGTGCGCCATCAGCGCCCTGGAGAGCCAGTAACAATCATACAGTCAATGAAACATTCTGAAGCATTTGACCCAACAATGGTCAAGTCACTCAAGTACCACCAGCATCCCTTGCCCCAATTACAATATATACCTTTCAAATTCATCAATTAATCATTCTTATTTGATTTTTAATTTATATTGTTTTGCCTTTTAAAGGCGGGAATTTTTAATTCCTCTATGGTTAAAATTTTTATTGTTACCGATTCACCTAATTTGTTTAATACAGGAAAGGGCAGGCAGGAAGCAACTGAGCACAAATTGGTATGGCTCCCTGCCTTCTTCTTGCCAATATTTATGTTTTAATTTAATCTGATAGTTTACCAATAATGAAACGCCCCGTCATAGAGCAACGAGATATAACCAAGGAATTGCTTGTTTAATCGCCGTAAAACGACGGAGACTTAAATCTATCACAATTAAATTAATTATGATATGAATAAAATAAACTATCCATATTTAACAAACCCAAAAACCATGAACAGTATTGGATTGATAAAAATTCCCGCATTCATAATCACAAAGATATTCAGTAACACCAGCAATGTATCCCAATTGTGTATTACCATCTTTGCATAAACAGCAAGCCGTAGGACCATATTCTCCCCCTCTCAAATTCACCAACTCTTCATTCTTTATCACCTTTTCAGGATTGATTAATAATTTTTTTAACTTTTTCATAATCAATACTTTTTTGATTGTTAATTACTATTATGCAACTTTTCCACATTGACATGTGGTTCCGGGTTAACACCGCTTCGTTAAGGTTGGCAACCTTCGCGGATTTATTTTATCTTTGCCTTATCACCTCCTTTCTTTGTTGAGGGAAGTGGCGGGCAGGAAGCGGCTCTTGATTAGCTCGGGCTTCCTGCCTCTTTCTGCTTGTAGCGAAAACACTTTCCCGGGTTAAATTATTAATCTTATCGAAATAGTATTCAATATCATTTAATTCATATTGAAAAGGTTTTTTATAGCCATTAGAGAATATCGTGGGTGTTTCATTTTAATTATAATTTATCAATCATTCTTTCAATTTCACTAGCATTAGTACCGGGTTGTCATTCTCATCCAGTCTATTGGCCAATTTTTCAAGTTCTTTTTTCTTTTCCGGGTATTTGGGAGCATAATTTTTTACATCTTCCAATTTTAAAAAACTTTTTAGTTCATAAGGTTGAATAAGCATTAGCAAAGTAGAATCGTTAATTTGCGTATCCGGGAAAAAATTCATTCCTCCGTCAAAATCATTTTCAATTCCATTTGGATTCACTTTATCATCAATGGTTGAAGGATTAATAAAATAAGTCTCACCTGTTTTCTTTTCATAAATAGCCAAAACAGGAGCTTGACCATATCTAATCGTTCCTTTTATATTGTACATTTTTTGTGTGCTTAAATTATAATGATCTAATAGTGAGAGTTCCATAATGAATAAACTTTTTGTTTCGTAAATTTTGTAAAGCCAGATATAAGCTGAAAGACTTTCTATGTATTCTTTCGCAGGTAAACCTCTGTATTCATTTGGGAAACCATATTTGCCAAGATTAAAAATGAATGCAGGATTCATTTTTGTGAAATTTTCTATTCTAAAGAGAGTATCATTAAATAATTCTTTATAAGATAATTCATTGCTGAAATAATAAAATTGAGCCCTTGAATCATCAGATCTAGAAGATAGTTTTTCCCGTTTGAACTTTTGAAAATTCTGAAATACTTCAATTGTATCAGATTGAAGATTTATAACAATGGCTTTATTTTCTTGATCCCCCATAACATTTCGTAGATGACAAATTAATAAGCTATCTGATAGTGGGATCCAGTTTGGGTTAAAATTTACGGGACTTGTAAAGGATGATTTTATTGACGTTATATATTTCCCTGATTTATCATATACTAAAATACGATTATGATCCGAGATAAAAATATGTTCATCAAATGAATTGACCTTAAATGCATATAAATATTCCTTAGGACCCTTCCCCCGCTTCCCGATTTGTTTAATAAAGGTTCCATATGGACTGAATTCCAAGCATTTATTTTTATCCGTTAGCAATATATTTTCATTATTAAAATCAATACTCAAAATATATCCTAATATGCAACTTGTATCTGATTGCAAGGGAATATAAGTTACATCATTAATTATTTGACTAAGCTTAACTTCTTTGTAATTCGACAAGTTTGCTTCAATGTCAATAATGTTTAAAGGTTTCTGATGTTTATTAATGCAACTGAAAAAAAAGAAAATCAGTATTAAACAATAATTTATATTAGAGTTTTTGATCATTGCTTATAGGTTTAATTTGAGATTTAATATTTAGAATCATGTAAAAATTTAGTGTCATATTATATCATGATAATTAATCGAGTAGGAAGATAGGGATTATTCTCCTATCTGTCCTCTCACACCACCGTGCCATACCGTTCGATACAAGACGGTTCTTTAATTTACAACTCTAACCTTTCGGTAATCATCTGATAGAAAAACATATCCTGCCTCTCTTAATCTTTCCGTGGTTATAGTGGTACTAAGGATAAAACTGCCGACTGTATACCAAAGCCTTTCCTTGTATTCGCCTTCCTTCAAATTCCACCTCGCAATGAAAATCCTTGCCCTTAGCTAATGATTGGCGACTTCAAACCCCCATAGGGAACTTTCACCACCTAGTTATCACCCATGCCTGACACACTGAAAGGAGACATTCTTATAACTTGAAGGATGCCTCCTTAGTTTTAGTTATTCGCAAGCAACAGAGAGCATAGAATTAGGATCCCAAATCTGAGCTTCACATTCTTGAGCACTTGATGGACCACAACACCAACCTCCTTGTTCAAAACCCTCTATATAAATAACATTACACCAAAAGCAATCTTCATAATCTCCTCCTCTTAAATTCACCAACTCTTCATTCTTTAATACTTTTTCAGTATTAATCTTAAACTTTTTAATAGTTTTCATCTAACAATAATTTTTAATTACACAAAAAATCTTCTTAACACAAAATTTTGTCTTCTATACAAAGACAGGAATACGTAATCCCTTTTGATTAAATTTTTATCTTTGTCACATCACCTCCTTTCTTTGTTGAGGGAAGTGGCTGGCAGGAAGTGGCTTTTGATTAGCTTGGGCTTCCTGCCTTTTTCCGCTAGTAGCGAAAACACTTTCCCTGGTTAAATCATTAATTTCATCTAAAAAATATTCAATATCTTTTAATTCGTATTGGGCCGGTTTTTTATTGCCATTAATAAATATTGTAGGGGTACCGGGAATTTTATATTTTTCAAACAGCTTTTTGTTTGTCTTTTTAATCTGTCCGGCGATATCAAATCCGTCAGGAAGATCTTTTTTATAAAATATTTTACGCTCTGCCCCGGTTGTATTGTACCATTTGAAAATAAATTCTATTGTATCTGATTGTCCTTTAGTTTGATAGATATAATAGATGGTATTAATTAGTTTTTTTTGATCTTTCATCATCATGAACTGAAAGTATAGCATTAAGTAAATTGGAAATTATGGTATCAATATATAAGTGATTTTTATTTGTTGTTTCTCGTTCGTAGTTTGTATTTTGTTGCAGCTTAGACAAGGCTAAGGCCAACAGTAACCTGTTACTGTGTAACCCCGGGAGGTTATAATCCCTGGAAAGTGTTTCAATCAGCCGGGGTAATAGTTTTCCCTGTTTATAGTTAAAAATAATCTGCTTATGGACTTCTGCTAGAAACCACAAAAGTGCAGGGTAATCTCAGGTAATGTCAAAGATCATATCGTTTGTGGGTTCTGGTAAATGTGCTGGTACTTTGGAAGTATGCCTCGAAATTGGTTCTTTGATTAGTTTATCAATCTCTTGTGTTCTTTTATCCAACATATCAAGAATATGCTCCAGAGTTTGTTTTTTGGCTGAGGTTGTATTGTTTTTCTTTGTGGATAAAGGATTCTGCAACCGTTTAAGAAAATATGCTCCTATTCCTAAAATCCCGGTTAAAAGACCTGTTACTTTGGGGGTGTTATGAATCAGTT
>CAZJGI010000169.1:0-5387 GCA_964545315.1 uncultured Prolixibacteraceae bacterium | reverse complement strand
CTGGGAGAATTTGACCAAAAGGGTTCAGTTCGCACAAAATATGGTACCCGGTCTGAATATTTAAAAGCAATTAAGGCAGCCCAAAAAGAAAATATTCATGTATATGCTGATATAGTATTTAATCATAAAATGGGTGCTGACCACCCTGAAGAATTTAAAGCAACACCTTATAACCCTCAAAATCGTAATGAACCCTCGGGAGAAATGTCTACCATAAAAGCATGGACCAACTTTGTTTTTCCCGGCCGTGACAAGAAATACTCTGAACTTGAATGGCATTGGTGGCATTTTAGTTCGGCTGACCATAATGCCCTGGAAGAAAACAAAGATACTATATACCTTTTTGAAGGAAAAACCTTTGATGAAAACGTTGATCGGGAGAAAGGGAATTTCGATTTTCTAATGGGTTGTGATTTAGACATTAATAATCCAGATGTCAGGAAAGAGCTTTTTTATTGGGGAGAGTGGTATATCGAAACAACAGGAATTGATGGTTTTCGATTCGATCGATGCAGTGAAACATGTTAAGCCATCATTTTTTATTGAATGGCTTAATCATTTGAGGAAACATAGCAGTCGCAATCTTTTTGCAGTTGGAGAATATTGGTCAACCCACATTGATGCTTTGAAACATTTTATTGAAATAACTGATGGCGGTATGATGCTATTTGATTCTGTTCTTCATTACAATTTTGCAGAAGCCAGTAAAAAAGGAAGGGATTACGATCTGCAAAAAATATTTAATAACACACTTATACAAGAAATTCCAGGTCTGGCTGTTACCCTTGTAAGTAATCACGACACGCAGCCATTACAATCATTGGAGTCTGTGGTAGAATCATGGTTTAAACCTTTAGCATATGCAATTATTTTATTACGAAGAGATGGCTATCCATGTATATTCTCAGCCGATTACTATAGTGCCAATTATAAAGACATGGGTAAAGATGGTAAAGAATACGAAATTGATATGCCAAGTCATCGATGGTTGATTGATAAATTTCTTGAAGTCAGGAAAAACTATGCCTTTGGTGATCAGTATGATTATTTTGATCATCCAAATTGTATTGGTTGGACTCGTACGGGAAATGAAAAGCATAGGGGAGGTGTTGCTGTATTATTAAGTAATGGAGAGAGTGGCCAAAAAAATATGCAAACATCGTATCCCAACACTTCTTATATCGATATAACGGAGCATATTAACGATCATGTTGTAACCAACAGCGAAGGTTGGGGGGAATTCCATTGCCTGGCAGGTTCAGTTTCGGTTTGGATACCAAAATAAAAGACATGGATTTTACATATAGGTTCGGGTTTCTTCTTTCAACATTCATTTGGACTATTGGTTTGATGTGTTGCTACCACCTGTTCGGAACTATCACTTTTTGGATATATTTCATGTCTCAAACAATATTTTAACACCAAAAATTTTTATTTTCAACCATTTTACTGGGTCTTTAACCGTTATTCAAAATAATTGGCAAAGAATGACATTCATTAAATAATAATTGTTATTTATAAATTTATAAAAAGGAGAAGAGTATGTTTTGTTATCAATGTCAGGAGACACTTAAAAATATTGGTTGTACAACTAAAGGCGTTTGCGGTAAGGCCGAAAGCACTGCTAACTATAGAGGAAGTTGAAAAAGTAGCAGGTACTACAGGGATTTTTTCGATCAATGTCAATGATATTTGAGAAATTGTTGAAAAAACTGAAGGGAGATTTTAATCGAAAATCACAGATATGAATTCTATAAATCTTTAGTAAAAGGGGGGATACAGAATTTTTTTCAGGAATCAGACTATTCAATGAATAGAATAATATTATCAGTTAGGAGTCAAAAAAAATTAAATATATTGATCAGAATATTAATAAGAATGTCCTTAAATTACTTTTTACTTATATTTTAATTTTTTACTTCCGTTCCTCCTCTGATTTTTGTAGAATTGCAATGATTTTAACAGCAAGCATAAAAGGCAGAGGAAGTAATTAATAATTAATAAATAATGATGAAATATACAGTATTAACAAGAAGATCAGTTGCTTTAAACATTATCTTCATTTGTGGGATGTTACTTTTTCCAAATAAGTCCTATCCCATGTTCCAACAAAAACAATCTTATGGTAAAAGGGTTGAAACAGGAGAGGTTAGTTTAAAAGAAACATCTCCCCAAATAATTTATTACCCTGCTTCAAATTTTGATATAATTGGACAGATCCCCGACACGGAGATTTATTCGAGACTCCCTGAAGATGCCAGGAATAAGGTTAGACAACCTGTGTGGAATTTAAGTAAAAATTCTGCAGGCATTGCTATTCGGTTTACTTCCAATACAACATCATTAAAATTACGATGGATTTTGAAGAAAAATACAAATGCATCAAATATGACACCGATTGCTTCAAAAGGTTTTGATTTGTATGCCTATAGAAATAATAAATGGCAATTTGCGGGAGTGGCCAGACCGCAGAACTCTGTCAGTAATGTAGCGACTATAATAGAAGGAATGGAAAATGAAAGCAGGGAGTATCTATTAAATCTTCCATTGTATGATGGAGTTGATTCGTTAGAAATTGGGATAGACCGGGATGCTTTTATCAGAAAACCTGCCAGGCAAATTATTGATACCAAGAATCCAGTAATTTTTTATGGCACAAGCATTACACAGGGAGCTTCTGCTTCAAGACCCGGATTGACTTATCCTGCCTTGCTCCAAAGAGCTTTAAATAAGGAAGTTATCAATCTGGGTTTTAGTGGGAACGGTAGGTTTGAAAAAGAAGTTGCCAAGTATTTCATGGCAGCAAATCCATCAGTAATTTTATTAGATTGCACCCCAAACTCCTCTGCTGAAATAATTAGAAAAAACTTACCCGAACTTGTAGAATATATACGTTCTGTAAATGATGCTGTTCCGGTTGTCTTCGTTGAAAGTATAATACGGGATTATGCATATTTTAAAAAGGATGTTCAATCAAATCATGGCACCTTGAGTTTTATTCGGGAGCAAAACAGAGCATTAATGGATGTTTATAAATCATCATCTGAAATCTATAAAAATTTGTACTATATAGATAGCGAAAACCTTATAGGAACTGATAATGAAGCGACTATAGATGGAACCCACTTTAATGATCTGGGACATTTCAGGGCCTACGAACAATTATATCAATTCATCAAAAATATTATCAATCAATAGGAGCAGTTGGAACTGTTCTTGTTGGGATCTTCGTATTCAAAGAACCTACTAACTTTTTGAGACTATTTTTTTTAACAACTTTAATTGTATCACTTGTCGGACTGAAGGCCGTATCACATTAAAATTAATAAGCAAATTGAAAAATTTGGCATATTAAACAGGTATATCAAAATGATTAGAGAGAAATTATGTTAGAAGAACTATTAGAAATAATTTGAAATCATGGTTATAAGAAGTTTACTTACATTTTTTAATTTATTATGTGCTGCATTATTAATAGCTCAAACTACTATAGATCCGGAACAATATAAAGTTATTGGCACAGACCGTCTGGATGGTCGATATGTCAGCTCCCGCGGATTTGTACAGCACCTAATCAGAAACGCACCGGTTCAGTTAGCTTTTAATCCTCAATGTTCTGCTGAGGAATTTAAGATATGGCAAAATAAGGTAAGGGTTAAGATGGAAGAATTGATGCAGTTTCCTGAAGTTCCGCCACAACCACAACCGAAGCTTTTGGAAAGTTCAAAGCGAAATGGATATACAGTAGAAAAGTGGGAGATATATCCCCAACCCGGAAGTATCGTTCCGATTTTAATGTTAATACCGGATGACATTTCATCAAATAATCCCGGAGCTGCTGTCTTGTGTTTCCCAGGTTCAAACAGGACTAAAGAGAATCTGGCAGGAGAGGAGGAACTTAATCCAAAATATGCTGTAGAAAGGCATGATGATAAGAACAGAATGGCAATGTTTTATGCGCAGCAGGGAATTGTTGCTGTTGCAGTTGATAATCCTGGAGTAGGTGAAGCGTCTGATCTTGAGAAATATGGTCTGGCTCCCGGTTATGAAAGGAATTCGTTTTCGAGGTATTTGATAGATATGGGATGGAGCTATTTAGGGTTGTCAGCCTTCCAGGGTCATCAGATTTTGAAATGGATGAGGAGTCGTGATCTTATAGATAATAAACGGATCGCCTTAAGTGGTCATTCTTTGGGAACGGAACCGGTCATAGCACTTGCTGTGTTAAATCCCGATATAAAGGCAGTAGTGGTCAATGATTTTTTGTGTAGAACTATTACAAGGACAACCGTAGTTACAAAACCAACTGAAAGAGGACTCAGACCCGGTGCCAATTGGCTCGGTCATTGTGTCCCGGGACTATGGAGATGGTTTGATCTTCCTGATATTATTGCAAGTATAGCTCCCCGGCCATTAATACTTACAGAGGGTGGTGCTCAAACCGACCTGGACTTGATAAAAGAGGCTTACAATATTATGGATGCGAAAGATAACATTGCAATTTATTATTATCCAAAATACAGTGATCCCTCTTCGAGACTTGCTTATGAGTTTATCCCGGAAGGATTGGATATGGAAGAATATTTTAGATATGTTAATGTTGATGCACCTAACCATTACTTCAAATCAGAAGTAGCAGTTCCATGGTTAAAGGATGTTTTAGACAAAATTCGATAGGATACAACTCCGTAGGATAGGTGGAATACTGATCCTCATGGCACTAAGCCAGCGCCTGATTATTTCGAAGAGTGGGAAATGTGGAAAAAGATCAGGTGTTCCATATTATAGCAATTTTCGAGAATGTTAAATAACCGGTTAAATGATATTTAGAAAAACTGTAATCATAACATCTATCATTCTCATAGTTTTATCATTTTGAGCCTATTATTATTTCTTTGGTTATGCAGACATGAAAATTGTATTTCTATATGGTCATATCGGCTTTACACCTTTTGATCGGATGACCTTTCACTGCTCACTGAACAGAGTAAGATGTTGGAAGAGATGTTATATTGCATTAAAGATATATATTTGAAATAGTTCTGGTTATCAAGAAATATAACCTTATAGTTCCTTTGAGACGATAAGATTATCAGAGTTATGTTATTAAATGACAAAATCTGTATTTTTGTCATTTAATTTAACTTTTATTTATTCCAGAAAATGATAAAGGATATTACATTACCGAACCATATTATTTCAAGGACTGAGTACAAACGGAAATTCAGCCCCTGGGAGATGTATAATGCATTTACGCTGATACCTGATGCTGTATCAAAAATGATTAAAAATAAAAGAAAGAAGCTGATTGGTAAGGATTTCATTGAGAGATTACAATTGGCAGTTACTGAAGTAAACGGGTGTGCTGCCTGTTCATATGCACATAC
>CAZJGI010000168.1:0-5519 GCA_964545315.1 uncultured Prolixibacteraceae bacterium | reverse complement strand
CGGCTTCGACCTTTCGCCAAACAGTGAAGGTTATTTTGACCTGAATGAATCAATTAATACAGTGATTGACAGCATTAAAAATGTCTTTGAGCCTGTTCTGGACCGCACAGATCCTTTTAGGACACGAATAACTCCCCGAATTCTTTTTGGTTTATCCCGGACCATAAGCCGTCATTTTGAATTATTGGGTCTTTTCAGAGCAGGTATATATTCCTGTTATACAGATTACCGTTATACATTGGGGACAATATATAAACTTGCCCCCAACCTGCATTTAAGCTTTTCTACTTCTTGTAAAAATAACAAAATTGGAAATTTTGGAGCAGGAATGGTTTGTAGGATTAAAGGTGTGGAAATGTTTCTTTCTTCAGAAAATGTTGAATCCCTGATCGCCAACAGTTCAAGCATAAACGTTTCATTTGGTTTAAACTTTATTCTGTTGAATGTTGGATATCATAAGAAATAGTGGTCTAAAAAGGTAATCAGCCACTAAAATATTTAGTTAATAAGATCAGATTTGACCTATTATCATTAATTTTATATCAAAAAAAATAAAATGTATAAACCAGACTTCATCCGGAGAGCATTTCTCAAAAATTTATCACTTATAATTTTAACAGCCGTATTATTCACCTGCTGTGAAAAATCGGGACAGACAATACCTGAAAGGCCAAATATTCTTTTCGCTTTTGCTGATGACTGGGGTAAGTATGCCGGTTGTTATGCAGAAGCTGAAGGGAGCCCCGGATGGCAAAAACTTATAAAAACCCCAAATATTGACCGTGTTGCGAGAGAGGGAATTCTTTTTAATAATGCTTATGTAAATTCTCCTTCATGTACTCCCTGCCGGAGTTCAATTTTATCAGGCCAGTATTTTTACCGCACCGGAAGAGGTGCTATTCTACAGGGGGCTGTTTGGGATACCCTGATTCCGACTTTCCCGCTTTTACTGGAGAAGAATGGCTATCACATTGGTTTCACATATAAAGTCTGGAGTCCGGGAAAACCAATTAATGCAGGTTACGGGGGAGAGAGAACCCGTTATCATCAGGCCGGCACCAAATTTAACCAGTTCAGCCAGAATGTCACCCAAATGGTCGAATCGGGGAAAACAGTTGAAGAAGCTAAAAAGGTTTTGTTTGATGAGGTGAGAGGGAATTTCCAGGCTTTTTTAGATTCCAATGAGGAGGGAAAGCCATTTTGTTACTGGTTTGGGCCTACAAATACCCACCGGAAATGGATCATGGGTTCAGGTAAAAAATTGTGGGGTATCGATCCGGATGATTTACAGGGTTTAATACCCCCGTTCCTGCCTGATGTGGATACGGTGCGTGAAGATTTTGCCGATTATCTTGGCGAAGCTATGGCGTTTGATGCAAGCGTTGGTGTATTGCTCGAAATGCTTGAAGAAAACGGAGAACTGGATAATACATTATTGGTGGTAAGCGGCGACCATGGTATCCCCGGATTTACAAACGGAAAATGTAATCTGTATGATTTTGGGACAAATGTGTCATTGATGGCACGCTGGCCTTCTGTAATCAATCCGGGAAGGGTAGTTGACGATTTTGTGGTTTTGATGGACCTGGCTCCTACATTCCTGGAGACAGGAGGTGTGGACATACCTGAAATAATGACCGGAAGAAGCTTGTTGAATGTTTTTAGGAGCGATAAAAACGGACTTGTTGACCCTGAAAGAAATTTTGCTGTTACAGGCCGGGAAAGACATGTGGGAAAGGCCCGTGAGGGGAATCTTCCATATCCCCAAAGGGCAATCCGGACAAAAGATTTTCTCTATATAGTTAATTTTGAACCCGGCCGCTGGCCAATGGGCAGTCCGGGACAGGTGACTGATAATGATGGACCGGATTTTGATGAGTTGGCTAACAACACCTTTGCAGCTTTTGCCGATATGGATGCCAGTCCGGCTAAAGCATGGATTATTCTGAACCGCAACCTTCCCGGAAATCAGGTTTATTACCAGTTTGCTTTTGGTAAAAGGCCGAAAGAGGAACTTTATGATATAAGTAACGATCCTTTTCAAATTGATAACCTGGCAGATGATCCAAATTATGCTGATATTAAAGAGGAACTTAACAGGGAATTGTTTAATGAATTGAAAACTACCGGGGATCCGCGGGTTACAGGAGATGGCATGACCTTCGAAAGGATGCCATATATAACGACAGAGTATTGATTAAAATATTGGTGTGACTTAGTGTTAGGTTATTTATTGTCAGTTTCGTATCACAGATATTGTTTTTAAATCCGGGTCACTTCATTTTCCCACTGTTCGCCACGTGGTTTCATGTCATGTATACTGTTTTTAAACGGGATCCCGGCAACAAGGTGTCGCAATTGGATTTATTCATATCCTTTTGTCCCTGTCTTAATTGGTATGCCCGCTATAAGTTTCATTAAGTAGTTGCACCGCCCTGTCTGCCAGGATTTCACCTGTACCTTTCGGAAGGTGGCTTACCCAGTTTGACCACAACTGATAACCGCCAAGTTCGAAACCTTTTTTGTCAGGAATATAGCCAATTGCATCATTGGCAAGATCAATTATATAGGTATATCTGTAAGGTGAACGCCTTTTGATGTCTAAACCCAAATCATTAAACAGCTCACCGGGAATTCCTACAAAAGCTATGTCGCCTATCACCATAACCTGAAGCCAGGTTTTTCTGGATTCACCCTGATGCGGCTCAAGCTCTTTTCTTCTTTTCCTGAAACCGGTCAGAGTTGCCTCGGGATCTGGATCCCAGTCAGAGTCAGTCCATCTATCTTCCTCAGAAAGGTTGCCCAGTCTTGTTCTGCAGTAATATGCAATTGCCTCCTCCTCCTTTTCGTCATCAAATTCCCTCACTTTATATTCAAACTCCTCTTTAACAGATACAAGTTTACTTATATCCCTCTTTTGTACTTTTTCTAAAGCTTCAGTGACTGCTTCCCTGATCCTGAAAGTTTTTTCATCTGTGGTTAAAGTGAAATCATGGGTAGAACCATGAGCCCCCAGAAGAAAAATAAATTTTCCGCCATGCTCATCCTCAAGTTCTTGTGCTGCCAGTCCATAGAAAGCAGGAGATAAAACTCCACTTTTGCGGGCGCCAATGGTGTGGGTGGAATGATTAAATAATACTCCTTCCAGTTCTTTATCATCATTCATAAAAGCAATGACCGGAAGCTCCGGGTCAAAAGAGCCTGTCGGCCTTATTGCATCACTTTTTCGCCCGAACCAGTAGATAGTGCTGTCTGAAAGCAGTAAGCGGCTGTTTTGTCCCACAGTAGCCTCCTGTCCGAGCCAGAAATACATCTCAGATTCCTCTGCGGAATTTAGTTTTTGAACAGCTTCAGACACTGCCATAAATATTGCATCTTTTAATATTTTAATGAAGTCGGGATCATCGGTTGAAGGTCCGTGATGTGTATGTGTGGAAGTAACTAAAATGTTATCAAATGGAATATCTAATTCATTTTCAATTTTTTTGCCAACTTCATCAATTTGATCTTTATTAATTCCGATCACATCACATGAAACAATGCATAACTTAGTGCCTTCTCCTTCAATAACCATTGCAGTTGCTCCTAATCTGCCCTCTTTTTGAATGTTTTTATTAAGTGAAAACTCTTTTGCTGCCACACCTACTTTCACATCAACACTATCATTAATATCTGTACAGCTGACAAAAATGATGGTGAACATTATGAATACTATGATTTCAATTTTTCTAAAATTCATTTTAAAACCTCCTTGCTGTATAAATAGTGATTAATTAAACCTATTTTTTTAATAGAGCCTATTGAATTAATAACTTAAAAGTAAATCGATTTTTTCAATATTAACCTGAAGTTTGAGCATTTTGTTGTTAATTCAGAAGAGTTTTAATTATCAGGTAAATTAAATTTGGGTTGCAGGTTACTTCTTTATGCTTGTTGATGCGTGAAATTTGTTTATGAGATTTTTAAGAGTGACTGCTATTTTTTGAAACTGCACCTGCTTTCAGACTAAAATTTTTTATATTTGCACCCTCAATAGGGGCATTAGCTCAGTTGGCTAGAGCGTTTGACTGGCAGTCAAGAGGTCATCGGTTCGATTCCGATATGCTCCACTGGAAATGAGAGAGTTGCAATAATAAAATTTGTAACTCTTTTATTTTATACACACAAAAACACACACAATATCTAATTTATATTTAGAACTTATCATTTTTGGAATATTTTCTGATTCCTGTTATTACAGGAAACGATTAATAAACAGACGATTAAAGCGATACTATGTATAACCCTTTCTTTTTTCCCAACCATAATTACCTCTATTTATCATCTGTTAAATTGTTCCAGCAAATCGCCCATTTGTTGCAAAAGTTTGTTTAAAAACTCAGGTTTTTAAATTTCTGAGAATAAATGCCACATTATAGTTTCTAAAAAAATTGACATTCTTTTTGACTATTTTATCCCAAACTTTAAGGTTTCACTGTTATTCAATTTGAATCAATTTCCTGTCCATTGTATAACTTTGTTCTTCGTTTCATCATATGTTCTAAAATCTACTTCACAATAACATTTGCATAAATCTGGGTTATTTTTAAGCCTACTGTAATCTTCTCTAAAAACAGCTACAGTTAAAAATGTAGAAAAAGTTTAAATTTAGGGTGATGAAAAGATGTCAATTAAGCGAAGCGCAAATCATCAAGATTATTGCTTCAAAGGAAAGTGGTGTTTCGGTGTCAGAGATCTGCCGTGAACACGGGATCGGGAGAAACAGTTGGCGCGTTGACAATAAAATCCTCGAACCGGTTTTTAAAGGCGAACATGATATTTTCCCACCATTTTCGGCGAAATCCGCAGGAATTGTCCCAAAGAAGTGATTAGGGCGGTTTAACATTGGAAGGATTTCGGGAACTTTATCGAAAGGGATGTTTGCAATGTAAGTATTCCCTGCGACTCGGGAGATGAAGCGACCCAAAAAGCATGCAGTTTCCTTGCAGAAAATCATTCCGACTTCCTGTTTGTTCAGTTTGACAATGTTGATTGGGCTGGTCACAGTAGCGGTTACCGTTCGGAAGAATATGTAAAGTCAATTGAAAAGGCCGACAGCCGGGTCGGGGTTTTTATCGAAACGCTGCGCAAAGCCGGTATGTTAGTGGAAACGGTGATTTTTATTTTGTCCGATCATGGTGGGTTTGAGAATGGTCACGGCGGATGCACGCCCGATAAAATGATTGTTCCGCTGATTATTTCAGGGAAGGGTGTGAAAAAGGGATTCAAAATTGAGCACCCGTCTTTTACTTACGACCTTGCTCCAACCGTGGCCTGGCTCTTTGGTTTTCAGTTAAATGAGTGGACAACCGGGACGCCGCTTAAAGATGCGTTTTTGAAATAAGTTTTTTTGACACCAGATGAATAATTTTTTGATATGTGGCATCGTTTCAAGTATTAAAAAACTTATGAAAAATAAATTTTTACCCCTTTTAGTGGGGATGCTTTTAGTTGCTTTTGTTTGCAACTCACAGGTTGCG
>CAZJGI010000167.1:0-5598 GCA_964545315.1 uncultured Prolixibacteraceae bacterium | reverse complement strand
TTTCTGGTTTGTAACAATCCCCATTTAGTATCCAGATTACCATTGAATTGTATTCCTTTGGGATTCGGTTCAGGAATATCAAAATCATATTCCTGAGTTAATCCGGCATAAAAAGAAAAAATAAAAAACAGTAACAGATAAATTTTATTGGAGTGCATCATCTTAATTCTTCAAGTCGAGATAAAAATTCGAACGTAAACACTTCGTCCGGCAGTTTCCGTGCTTTCATACCGGAATATATCATTATGGAGCGATATCCCTTATAAAGGGGACTGCTTGTCTCAATAACAGCAGGCCTCATAATACCATCGCCAAAATTTTTTATCTCTTTGAATTCTAAAGTCTTTATCAGTTTACCCGAAGCTGCATAACATTCAACTTTAGTCACCATAGTATTATTTTTATCAACCCACATTTTTAATTTGTCATAAGCAACAGTCCTTGTCTTTGCCTTAAGGTCCAGAATATATTCATTTTGGTTTTGTTCAAGTATTGATGGATTATACTCTACTGAATAATCGAGCCTCATAATATCTGAATTATTAAAAACTCCTCCTACCACAGATTGCATGCTGGTAATACGGATTGGCCTTCCGACATTCGGAATATATAACCACATATTATCGCCAAGTCTGAGGGTTGCCCTTCCCTTTTCACTTGCAGGGGATATATACAACATAGCCATCTTGTCTTGTCCCTTTTTGACGGTGAAGAATATAAACTCTTTCTTACTGCCGTCAGGCTCTTCGTTTATCAACTTACGGTATGATTCGAATGACTCAGGTGTAAGATTTGCATCTACCTTCCGGAGTATCTGTAAAGCGAGGTCATCATTATTATCACTTTGTCCATTCGATACTAAGGCCACTAACATAAGAAATATGCCTATAAGGATGGTGTTATTCATATGATTAAAATTTATTATTTAAAATTTTTGGACTACATTTTTTGCCGAACCCTGCTTTATATAATAATCGATATTATTTGCTTTTAGTTGCGCTTCCATTTTAAAACCAAATTGTCCGGCAATAAAAATTTTGCAGGATTCCCTGACAAGCAGGTTAACCACTTCAGAGCTTGCACCTCCCCCACGGTTTAAAGCAGGATTTTTGATTGCTTTACTGAAATTTCCTTTTTCATCGAAAATCAGGAACCATTCAGCTCTTCCGGCAATGTTGCTTATTTCGGAATTTTCATTATCACTGTTAGCTGCCACAGCGATTTTCCCTGTCACTTTTTCACCAATATCAGTGTTTTCTGATTCACTTGAAAAGCCCTGCTGAACCCGACAGGCTAAAATACTTAATAAAAGGAATGTGGTTAAAGTAACTATATATGGTTTCATTTTAATATGAATAAAAATTTGTAATTCAATTTTATCATCCGTTCACTGAAGTGAACGGCAAAGGATAAGGCCCTGAACCAATTTCCTGCCTTGATTAGAACTTTATCCTTTGCCGTCGGTTTTAACACCGGTTGCCCTGATCTGTGCCTTATCCTTTGCCGTCGGTTTTAACCGACGGATTAGAATGCCAACCCTTTCCCCCCCCCACTTACCTTTTTTCATACATGCCTCAATGCATCTACCGGCTGCATCCTGGATGCTTTCAATGCAGGATAAAGGCTTGAAAGACCAGCAATAATTATCACTATTAATGATACAGATATCAACTCCGAAGAGGAAATTGATGTTTCAAGAATGATACCTTTCATCCTGCCAAATGAAAAATTGATTTTGGCAATATTGATTATGAGTAATGCAAGAACACCAACAATATTTCCTATGAACGTACTTAAAATTCCAAGAGAAAATCCTTCTGCCAGGAAGAGCCATAACACTTTTGAAGGAAGTGTTCCAATAGCGGAGATAGTACCGATCTCACTAACGCGTTCATAAACTGACATCATCATAACATTCAGGATACTTACCAGTACAATAGCAATAAGGACTATCTTAACAGTGATTATCAACAAATCGACAATAGTAGCTATAGTGGAAAATGGCGACAGGTCAGCCCATGTATGTAACTCAAAAGCAGGCTGATCCTGCTTATTTTTAAACCGGGCTAACTTCTCACTTAAAATATTATAAGCCGAATTGAGTCTGTCAGGATTTTTTAATCTTATTGCCACCTCATTGATCTCATTACCTTCAATCCTAAGCAATACTTTAGCATCGTCGATATGAATAAATCCGTCACGTCCTGTAGGGCCAACAAGACCTTCCATTGTGTGCGAAACTTGCAGGCTTATCCCGTTTACTGATCCATCTCTATTACTGGCGACCAATACAACTTCATCACCTGGTTTTAGTTTCAGGCCCCTGGAAATATTTTCCGGTATGATTATTTTTCCCGGCTCAATAAATTTATCAGGGTCAGGTACCTGTTCTATAATCCTCTCCATCAAGCGAGGGCATGCTGCATTCTCCATCTCCGGGTAGACCCCTGTAAGACGAATATTGGTTGTCTCCTCATAGTTACTTAACATTGCACTGAACTTGATGCGGTATGAATGCGCTTCAATCATTTCAGCATTTTCTTCAAACAATGTTTCCAAATTACCTATCCCCTGTCCATTGATATTAAGATGTAAAGGCATATTCTCTATTGAGCTGACATAACCCTTCTTATGAACTTGCAAATGACCAAGCATAGAATCGGTTATTGAGCCAATCATCATACTCTTGAATGAATCAGAAACACCGGAAAAAACTATTACCATTACCACTCCTATAATAATGAGCAATGATGTCATCAATGTCCGCCGTTTATATCTCAGCAAATTTCTTAAAGCTATCTTCAAAATATTTTTCATCGGTAGTTCTAATTAATGTGTTGATCAACAATCTTTCCATCCTCTAATGAATATACTATACCTGCCTCCTTAACAATTTTGGGATCATGAGTAGAAAATATAAAAGTAGTTTTTAGTTCAAATTGCATTTTTCTCATCAGCTCAATCACTTTGAAAGCCGAAACATGATCCAGATTTGCCGTAGGTTCATCAGCAAGTACCAATTTAGGATGAGTAACAAGTGCCCTTGCTACCGCAACTCTCTGTTTTTGTCCACCCGAAAGCTGTCCCGGATACTTATCTTTCTGATCAGCCATACCCACAGCATCCAGGTAATTTAAAACCTTTTCGCTGCGTTCCTTTGCAGGAATATTTTGCACCATGATCAGCGGATATTCAACATTCTCATAAGCTGTAAGCACCGACAACAAATTAAAATTTTGAAAAATAAATCCCAGGTGCTTTCCTCTGAACATAGCAGCTTCTTTACTGGAAAAGTGATTTAAAACTGTATTATTAACAGAAATTTCACCCAACGTGGGTTTATCAAGACAACCAATAAGATTTAATAAGGTAGTCTTTCCGCTTCCGGAGGGCCCTACGAAAGAAACGAAAGTTTGCCCGGCGATTTCCAGTTCGACATCTTTCAAGGCCCGGACTATGACCTCTCCCATAAGATAATCCTTACAAACATTTTCAAGTTTCACTAATGCCATATCTTTTAAATTCAATTATTGCAAAATACATAAATGAAAAGAATCTCATATATTAAATTTGTTAATTATATGAACTTTTGATCAAAAATAAAAATAATACTTTTATTTTTTACAAAAAGATTTGGGAAGAGAATAAATCATTAAGAAATCATTTAATTAGAATCCTTCACCTCTGTTAAATGAAAATTAGAAATATTGTTTTAATATACCGGATCAACTTTTTTTCAGTGCATTCCTTACATTTTCGAGTAATATGGGCACCTTTTGATATGGATCACCCGCTCCTAAAGTTTCCAAAGGCAGAAAGCCACGATAACCTGATTTTTTTATTATTCTGAAAAGTTTAACAAAATCTGTTGGCGCTTCTTTTCCCTGTATCCATACTTTCTCTTTAATTTGCCATGTTACGGCATATTTAATATTTTTTTCTATCTCAACATAAGGATCACCCTGCCGGTAGCTTCCTATATCCAGATTAAGGCCTAACCAATCAGAATCTACCATTTTAAATATTTGATTAACATCTTCGGCGGTTTTTATAAAATCATTATGATTTTGCAAAGCAACAATTATTCCATGCTGCCTTCCATATTCACAACATTCCCTGATATCTTTAACCATCCATTCCAACACTTCCTCCCGGGAAAAACCCTGGTGCTTATTATTGCCTGCAAAAAGATGAATAAGTGGGATTCCCATTTTCACAGCGGTAACAATCCATTGCTTAACATTATTAATATCTGTTTTTCTCGCATCAGGATCAGGGTTAGCAAAATCGGTAAGTACACCTGTCCCACTAAAATTTATCCCCAGGTCGAATGCTTTTCGTTTAAGCCGGTATACGAAATCATCAGAAGGAGCTGCAGGAGTACCGGGTGTATAGTAACCCACGGAATTAACACCGTCAAAGTCGCATTCAGCACAAAAATCCAGGAGGCCGAATAAATCTATTTTTCCACTCTTAAACAAAGAGTTAAATGAATATGCATTCAGGCTTAGCTTGAATTTATATGGCAAAGGGTCAGATAAATTAACTGCTTTTGTTGTAATTGCAGAGATACCTAATGCAGGAATGGCAGTAGCTGTGGCAATAGTTCTGAGAAAGTCACGCCTGTTTTTTATTGAAGTCATAATAATTTTTTTTACAATAAAGATAAGGAAATTTATAAATGATTTATTTGTTTTTTCAACCGTTCACTGAAGTGAACGGCAAAGGATAAGGCCATGAACCAATTGACTGCCTTGATAAGAACTTTATCCTTTGCCGTCGGTTTTAACACTGGTTGCCCTAAGCTGTGCCTTATCCTTTGCCGTCTGTTTCAACCGACGGTCTAAAATCAAGATCACTACCTCCTTCTTGTTTTTTTCTCTTTCATCTGAATTACTAAAAATCTTTTCCTTCGAGAAGCTTATCAATCCTAAAAAACACTGAAATATTATACTCCGGCCTTTCATAAATTTCAATAACATCGTACAATTTTTCAAGCTGGTTGATGATCTGTTGAAAAACATCATTTTTCTTGACAAGCAAATACATAATACTTGTTTTCCCCTCACCAATACTTCCGCACAATATGCCATCCAGGTTATATCCCCTTCGTGAAAACAAACCGGTAATATGAGACATCACTCCAGGATGGTTATTAACAAGAAGCTCTATCACTGTATAATTTGAATTTTCCATTTTGATTTATTTTAGTTTTGCGCATCGATCATTATTTTATTCGCTGATCCCGGAGGAACCATTGGAAATACATTTTCCGAATAATTTATAGGTACATTGATTAATACAGGTTCACTAAGAGACAAGGCCATTTGAAGGTCACCGACGGGATCGTGGGATTTTTCCAGGTCAAATGCAGTTATGCCAAAACTTCTTGCAATTCCTGCAAAATCTACAGCTACTTTAAATTGTGTCCCTATATATTTTTTCTCGAAAAACAATTCCTGTTGCTGACGTACCAATCCCAAATAACCATTATTAAACAGGATTATAGCAATATAAGTTTTCTGTTCAGCAATAGTAGCCAGCTCCTGCATATTCATTAAAAATGAGCCATCACCGGAAAAGCAAACAACTCTTTTA
>CAZJGI010000166.1:0-5634 GCA_964545315.1 uncultured Prolixibacteraceae bacterium | reverse complement strand
AACAATCATCAGTTTGTAATCGGGGAGCTTAAAAGATACAATCAAATTACCCTCAACACACTGCATAATTATTTGCCCAAAAGGGAACCACGCAGATTTTTATATGATCTTGTATCTGATTATCCCTCACGGCCGGGGAAAGGATTCAGGCCGGGTCTATGCATGTCTACATGTAAGGCGTTTGGCGGCACTGAGGAGGTTGCCCTGAACTCTGCCGTGGCCATAGAGTTGTTTCACAATGCTTTTCTGATCCACGACGATGTTGAGGATGAGTCTGAGTTCAGAAGAGGAGGGGAGACCTTAAATAAAAAATACGGGCATGGCATTGCCATAAATGTCGGTGATGCAATGAATGTTTTAAGCCTGCGACCCCTGATGAGTAACTTGCCTAAACTAGGACCTGTTTTAACATGGTCCGTTTTTCAGGAGATCGAACACATGGTAACGCAATGTGTTGAAGGCCAGGCAATGGAGCTTGGCTGGGTGCAGGAAAATATCTGTGATCTGGAGGATGGCGATTACCTGAAAATGATTTTAAAGAAAACATGCTGGTATACTACCATTCATCCGTGCCGTATTGGCTGCCTTATTGCAACCCAGGGTGAATTTGACCTTGATCGGTTTAACAGGTTCGGCTACTTTATGGGTTCTTCTTTCCAGATACAGGATGACCTGTTGAACCTGCTTGGCGAAGAATCCAACTATGGTAAGGAGATTGGAGGCGATATATGGGAAGGGAAAAGAACATTAATGCTTATTTATCTTTTCAGGAGCTGCAATGATGATGAACATATCCGGCTGATAAAGTTCCTTGAGACACGCCGTGCCGACAGGATATATTCAGATGTCAAATGGGTTTATAACCTGATGTATAAATATAACTGCTTCGATTATGCCATTAAATCTGCCAAGCAATTGGCCGGAGCAGCACTGAAAGAGTTTTTTTCAGTTTATGGGCCGTTACCTGATTCAAAAGAAAAAGAATTCATTTATAAGATCATTCTATATATGATAGAGAGAGATTTGTAATTTTTTGCTTAATTTAACTTTTTATCTGTTTCTTCAAAAATGGATAAATTAAAAGCATTAAGCAGAAAAATATGAGGCAGTTTTTAACAAGAATCATAAAAAATGATAGGATTTTTGACTATGCAAACCTGATACTTGCAGGTTTTCTTATTGCGGTGTTAATGAGGATTGTTGAAACTTCAATGATAGCTTATAATTACGGACTTGACTCATTAACATTATTTTCAGAACTGATAGGACTGGCATGTGATATTTTGTTTGCCGGGGCCTTATTTGTTGTTTTCTTCCCTGTGTATTTTTTTACAGAGCCCTATAATAAAAAAATTATAAAACTCTTATTTATATTAATTGCAGGCGTTTTATGCACAATTCATTTTGTCATTCTTAAATACTTTCTGTATCAGTTAATTCCCCTTGACATTTTTCTGTACCAATATTCAGTAAAAGAAATACTATATACTTTAAAGACTTCTGATACAAATATGCCCGCAAATTTGCTACTGCTGGCATTTATAATATCCTTTATTATTATTACAGTTAACTTCGTTGTTAAGTATTCTCTGAATATAAAGATCAAAAAAGGTTTATTGATAATAATAATATTCTCCCTCCCTCTTTATATCTTATTACACATTTTCTTTAATGGTTCATTAAATAAATATTCTCAAAATAAGACAGTTTTTTTCTTTACTGAATCATTTAAATTTTTTAACGAAACTGAAAAGAGAGATGCATACAGCTTCGATTATCTTGAATCTTTCAGAGATTTATACCCCTCTAAGGAATTTATTGACAGTGAATATCCGTTATTATACAAACCTGAATTAAATAATTCTTTGGGACAATATTTTGAAAAATTTGATTGTCCGCCAAACATTGTAATTTTGATTGTTGAGGGTTTAAACGATGATTTTATCCATGATTACGAGGGGGCACTTTTCATGCCTTTCCTGAATTCCTTGAAAGATTCAAGCCTTTACTGGGATAAATGTCTTACGGTGGGCGAACGTTCTTTTGCTGTTGTTCCTTCTGTGTTGGGCGGTTTGCCTTACGGACAAAAAGGGTTCACATTGCTGGAAAAGTTACCACGGCATCTGTCGCTGGTCTCTTTTTTAAACTCGAATAATTATCATTCTTCTTTTTTTTATGGCCAGGCCAGATGGTTTCATCAAAAGTCAAGATTCTTTGATTATAACGATATTGACCTGATTTTTGACAATAGCAGATACTCTCAAAAGTATTCAAAGATCATAGTTGGCGATGACAATTTTTTTTGGGGGTATAATGATAAGGATATGTTTAATCAATCTTTTGAGGTAATTGATACATTAGTTAGATCAAGACGGCTGGATATATATTTTACCGGAACCAGCCATTCCCCTTTTATGATCGATGATGAGGAGTACTATTCTTCCAAATTAAAAAGCGTGATACCTGAAGGTAGAGAGGACTTCTTTGTCCCTTATAGTAAATATTGGAAGTCAGTATTATTTGTTGATGACGCACTGAAGAATTTTTTCGATAAATACAGAAGCCTGAAAGAATATGAAAATACGATTTTTATTATTACCGGAGATCATCCCATGACAGAGATACCGATTGCCAATTCATTAAAAAGATATCATGTTCCATTGATCATTTTTTCGGATAAGCTGCATAAATATAAAACCTTCAATAATGTTGTAAGTCATTTGGATATTTACGGCACTTTAATTTCCTTTTTAAAGGATTATCTGGAGGTTCTTCCGACTGTAAGTACTTCGCTCGGCGACAATCTTATTCCCGGAGATAATCCCTGCCCTAAACGTATTGCTTTCATGAATGATAACAGGGAAATAATCGATTATTATTCAGATGGATACTTTTTGTCTGATGATGTTCTGTATAAGGTTGATTCAGACTTTGCCATTAAAAGGATCAGAAATAAGTCACAGAAATCATCACTAAGGCACGAACTGAATACTTTTAAGACGGTCAATTTATATACCTGTCTGAATGATAAAATAATTTCAAATGACAGATACTTAAAAGAGTTAAACCGGTTGAATTTATATTCATACGAGAGCAGTGACACTATAACTATAGATTCTGAATACTATAGCCTTACTAAGAGAGATATTATAATACCTGATGCAGAATTGCGTTTTGATATAAGTTTTAAATACAAAACACTATCAAGTGAAAATTTGTCGGTCGTATATTCAATTACTAACCCGGAGGGGGATAATATTTTATGGAAAAATTTCGGGACAGATAAGGGAGAATCTATGTTTCAGGAACATGTAAAAATTGATAAACAGCTTGTTAATGATTCAGTTTTGTATTTTAGCTCTTATATATGGAATCAAAATCGTATTGAGATGAATATTTCTGATGTGAAACTTTTGTTGTATAGCGCTGAATCAAAAAATCAGACGGAGTAATGAAGATATTATTTATTTATACGGTACAGAAATCACTGATCATAGAAAAGCCTTTAAAAGGCCAGGAGGATATTCAGATGGGCATAGCCCAGTTGTCTTCCGTGCTTAAGAAGGCCGGGCATCAGACTGATCTCCTGGTACTTGACAGGAAGTATAAAAAACGAAACTTCACATTAACAGATAATAAGTTTAAATCCGCTCAATATGGAGTAGTCTGTTTCTCTTCAGTTTATTCTGAGTTTGAATTCATAAAAGAGATCGCACAATATATAAAAGACAGATTTAATGTTTTTTCAATTTTGGGAGGAGTTCATGCAACAATCTCACCGGAAGAATCTTATCTTGATATTTTTGATTCTTTATGTATTGGTGAAGGTGAAGATGCTATGTTGGAACTTGCTGACAGGTTGGAGAAGGGAGCTGATATTTCATCTGTGAGGAATCTGTGGTTAAAACAAAACGGAAAGGTTATCAGGAATAAAACAAGAGAATTTATTCAGGATTTAGATTCGCTGCCATTTGTTGAACGGGATTTGTGGCAACCTTTAATATTTGATAAAAACACCAGGTTGACTATCTTGCTGGGCAGGGGATGCCCTTATAACTGCACATATTGTTGTAATCACAGGATAAGAGAGGTGGCTTCAGGTAAATACGTGAGGATGCGGTCTGTTGAAAATATTATTGCGGAGATGAGATATCTGTTATCAAAATTTCCTGCAATTACGGAGTATTTTCTGGAAATAGAGACTTTAGGTGCCAACATAGATTGGTTAACAGCTCTTTGTGATCAGATTTATCTTTTTAACGAGGGACTTGAAAAAAAGCTCTCGTTCAGTGCCAATTTAAGGATATATGACAATTTAGATTTTGATCTGATCTTCACTAATCTAAAGAAGGCCAATTTTGAATCGGTAATTATTGGTTTGGAATCGGGTAATGAAAGGATACGAAAAGAGGTATTAAACAGGCAATACTCAAATGCAACAGTTTTGAAAGCTGTTGAAAGTGCCCGGGAGCATGGTATAAAGGTGGGGATATTCAATCTTATCGGTATACCCTCAGAAACTTTAAATGATTTTAAAGACACACTGCGATTGAATCAGCAGATACAACCCGACTGGCATGCGACATCAATTTTTTTTCCTTATAAAGGAACAAAGTTGTATGATTTTGCAAAGGAACAAGGTTTATTGCCTGATAAACTAAATTTCAATGATGAAAGGCAGCATGCAGTATTGGATTTGCCGGAGTTCAGCCGTCGCCAGATACAGAAGCAATTTGACAGTTTCCACTACAATGTTTATAAAGCTTATAAAAATAAATCATTGCTTAAAACTCTGTTATTTTTGACTCAGAAAGTACTGGGGCATAACTTTATGGCTAATGCAAAGAACAGGTTAACTGCTATTTTATATCGTTTAAAGATCAGGACTGATTTGATGAAGATTATTCAAAAAGTTTGAATATCTGCATAACTCACTATCGGTTTCCTTCGAATCTGCATTTAAGAGTATCCTGACTTTCAGGCCGGATAGCCATGCAGGATCCTGATAATTTTGAGCAGTCGAAAGTTTCAAAGTAAAAATCCCAAGTTATATATTGGTCATTATTGTCTGCTCCCCCTGTCCAGGCATACCAGTTATTTATTTCAGAAGAATAATAGCAATAGCATTCCTGGTATATTGTCTTTGTGCCATTGGTAAACTTTATGTGCATAGTCCAATATCCTTTAGCCGGAACTGGTATAAAAAGAAGAAAGCTGTAATTTTTAAATTCAGTAAAAATAAACTGACTATAAAACATTGTGTCGCCGGTAATATGAACAGCATAAGGTTTGACAATATGATAAGGATCAAAACTTTCTGTTATTCCAACGCATTGTGGAAATTTTTCTGAAGGATCATCCACTAAATCGCCACAGCCCAGGAATATGATAACGACTATTGAAAGTGTTAAAAGCTTGATCATATCATTAAAAATTAAAATTAATAACCAGAGACGGCGTGGTTTTTATACGATATGAGTTATCACATCTCAAATAAATATTCTGATAACCCATCGAAAATGAGGCGGCTTTCCTTTTATTCCTGCCCGCGCTTATAAAGTAAGGGATACTGGCCAGATCAGCAATAACTCCCGTCAGAATTGCAAATCCTGCTATATCAGTTGTTGTGGATGA
>CAZJGI010000165.1:0-5756 GCA_964545315.1 uncultured Prolixibacteraceae bacterium | reverse complement strand
TAAATTTTATTAATGGATTTCGGCCCCTGTAAAAACCTTTGTAAATCATCTTAAACCTTTATCTTACAGGTTTACGGCCCATTTTTTCAGTTTTAAAGAAAATCATTTGTACTGATTCTAAGTGCATCGTAACTTTAAATCAGATATATAACACAGCTATTTGATTTTTAATTTAAATTTGACAATCATGCAGGAAATAATTGAAATAACAAAAAATGTCTGGATGAATATGGTTTTAGGAGGAAGACTAAGCAACCTGGTCTTTTCTATAATTGCTTTCCTGTTATTTTATCACTGGAGTTTATACAAACTTACAAAACTGAATTTTTCAATATTAAAATCCAGTTTGATTATACTTATCGCTTTAATTGTATTCAGAAGTACATTTTTCTTTTTACAATTTCCCTACCGCAGTATCTCTGTCCGATCTAATGATCTTTTTTATTATCTTGCTAATATAATTCAGCTTAGCACTGTTTTCCTGGTATATACCCTGACATACTATTATTTTTTAAAAAAGGCTGAGAATAAACATAAAGTGCTTAGACCAATATTAGTATCTATATGTTTTTACTTTTACTTTACTGAACTCGCTGTTTATATCAGACATGGATGGGAAGATAATTTTTTATTCGATACTATCTGGAATTTTATATTAGCAATAATAGCAACAAGTCTTGATTTAGTTTTTCGTTACATATTCAAATTACAGCAAATGAAAGAAAATCAGGCAAAAATAGAAACCTTAGAACTCAGAGAACAAATTATAAAATCACAATATGAAGTGCTGCATGCCAAAGTAAATCCTCATTTCCTTTATAATTCTTTAAATTCAATAGCCGGACTGGCAACTCTTGATGGAGAAAAAACAAAAAAAATGGCACTTTCACTGTCACGATATTTTAAGTACAGCGTAAATCGGGATGCCCATAATATCATATCTGTAAAAGAAGAAATTGAAATGATAAATACTTACCTGGAAATTGAAAAAATCAGGTTTGAGGAGAGGCTGCAATATTCCGTTTCAGCAGCAAGTGATACACTTGATATAAAAATACCCCGGCTCCTTTTACAGCCTTTGGTTGAAAACTCAGTAAAACACGGACAGGATACAAAAGATTATACGATTAATATTAATGTTGACATCCAAAAAATTGACAATATACTGGCAATTTCTGTAAAAGATAAGGGCAAGCCATACGACGAAGAGATAAAACCAGGCTACGGACTGAAAAGTGTCTATGATAAACTCGATCTGTTTTGCCCTGGCAGATATGAAATTTCTTTCGTTAATTCTCCGGCAAAAGCCATTGAAATAACAATAGAACTTTAAATCATGTATAATAATTTCAAGGCAATAATTATTGACGATGAATTTCCCGCAAGGTTAATGATTAGAAACTTATTAAAAAAACACACCGGCCAAATTGAGGTAATTGGTGAAGCAAAAACAGGGACAGAAGCCCTTGGTTTAATTAATGATAATAAACCGGATATTATTTTTTTGGATATTCAATTGCCTGACTTCAATGGCTTTGAACTTCTTTCAAAGATAAAGATTCAACCTATCGTGGTATTCACAACTGCTTATGATCAGTTTGCACTGGAAGCATTTAAAGAAAACTCACTCGATTATCTGGTTAAACCTATTGAACAGAACAGGTTCGACCTTGCAATTGAGAAGATAAAAAATCTAAATGGCCCTTCCCCAAAAATAGACATTGAAGCACTTATTGCCATTTTTGAAAGGCAAAAAGGATCAAGGACAGTTACTGCATTACCTATAAAATCAGGTCAGAAAATATTATTGGTTCGTTTTTCCGAAATAGTATATTGCAAGTCGGGGGAAGGATATGTTTCAATATTTACAAAATCAGGGAAGGAGTATCTTTCAGAACTGAAACTTCACCAGGTAGAGAATAAATTACCGGATAATTTTCTTCGGGTTCAAAGATCGATTATCATAAATACGGACATGATATTGGAAATATATCGGTATTTTAATAACCGCTATATTATTTCATTGAACGGCCCCGGTAATCCAAAGATTACGACCGGAACCAGCTACGCACACATAATTCGAAAATATATTAACCTGTAGATTTGAAATTCTTATTTTTACAACAAATCCATCCAAAACAAAATGGTGCACAAATGTCATAAATTAACCGATATCAGTTTCAGTATAACAATATATTTTTACAAATTGTAAGAAGAATGGCATTACAATGGTTTATATTGTAGCAGGTATCTTTTCAAAAGAGAATTAGAAACCAAAAATGTCATGAACTATTATTATCTTTTATTTTTATAACTATCCTTCCTTTGTAAAACCCGGCCAATAATAATAGTATTGTCATCCACATCGAATAATACCCTGTAATTTCCTATACGCAACCGATAAGCTGGCTCATATTGAGTAAGCTTTTTTACATTCGAAATTTGAGGAAATTCTTTTAATTCCAATATTTTTTTATGAATTTTCTGCTTTTGCTGGTTAGTTAATTGTTTTAAGTCTTTTATGGCTGACTTGCGAATCTTAATATTCATTTTTCAAATAATCTTCAAAAGGAACTGAGTTTTCTTTTCTTGTCTCTTTTAAAAGTTTCAGATCCTCAAAATCTTCCTTATCAACTATTTCCAGCCCTTCGCTTTTTAACACCTCTAACAATCCTATAACTTTATCAGCAAGGACGTCATTATATATGTTAATTGTAATTGACTTCATAATGAATTACTATTAATGCAAATTTACAAAAAATCTTCACTCCCCCGAATTTTTGACTATTTAAAAGGACACCCGATATATTTTAACAGTTAATTCCGAGTCTGAAAAAATCTTCATTAAAAGGTGCCATCCAAACATACTCCAGTGGTATATCTGGGTAAGTTTCTTTAAATTTACGGTATTTGCTTTTTTTGATCAAAGCCTTATCGAATTTGGCTTCTAGGGCTTTGGGGTTTGCAATGCCCGGCAAAACAAAATCCACTTCCTGCCCTGATGTGGTTCGCCAATAATAGATTGAATCTGAATTGTACTTCTCAATCAATTGCCTGAAAACCATATTCTCCCAAATCTCTCCTTTATCAGCCCGGATGTTGGGTGATTGAAAATTTTCCAACAGGCAGTTTCGCATTCCCGTATCCATAAAATAAACCTTGGGCATTTTTACCAGCTCTTTCCGTAAATTTTTAAAAAATGGCCTGATCAAAGCAATGTGAAAACATTTCTGCATAACATCAAGATAATTGGATACAGTGCTGTTCTGAATGCGCAATGTAGTCGCCAATTCATTTACATTGACTAAGTTGCCGGTTTGGGAAGCCATAATTCTCATCAGTGAGTAAAATGCTTTATCATTGGAAACGCCCGACTCCAAAATATCTCTTTTTAGAAACGAATCCCTCAGTTCACTTAACCGTGCTATTTTTTCATCGGTGTTTAACTCGGTAATTACGGCCGGGTAACCTCCAAAAAGCAGGTAATTTTCCCATTCAACACGCAGATAATCTATTTTGCTGCTCTTACTATTGGGATTTTCTGACAACCTGTTTTTTTCCCGGAGCAGTTCTGGTTTCCCCGATAGTTCCAAATATTCATCGAAAGAGCAGGTGAAAAGCTGAAAAATCCTCTTTCTGCCGGCCAGAGAATCCCTGAAACGGCTGTCTAAATAAAATGCGCTGCTTCCCGATGCTACAATTTTTATTTTATCAACATCTTCGTCGTATAAAAGTTTTAAAAAATTGGAGGGATCATCAAGGTATTGTACTTCATCAACAAGAACAATAGTTCTTTTATTGATTTTTGGTAAATATCCGAGGACATTTAATGGACTTTCATTAAGAACAGAAACGATTGATTTGTTCTCCAGGTTTAGAAAAACAACGGGAATCCCGTGTTCACTGCAATGTGTTTCAATCTGCCTTAACAGTGTGGATTTACCCGTTTGCCTGGCACCTGTAAGTATGCTAAACTCTTTTTTTTCAAGGTGTGCCAGTAGCTTGTCAAATAGTTTCCTGGGAATCATATTTCTTCGATTTTTATACAAATATATAAAATACCGGATATTTTTATGGGTCCATTGCTAAAATTATCGGATATTTTTATGGGTGATATATAAAAATTATCAGATTTAGTTTTGATAAAATGTGAAACAAGTCATGTGCTATCGTTCACACAGGAGGATCTTTTTAAATGATGAGTTCCTTCTTATATCGTTAAAAAAAACAATTATAATGAGATATTTAATTCATCAGACTTATTGAATGCATTAGCCTGGAGTAAATAAAATTTGACACTTCTCTTTTAATTTTAAATTCGATCAATAAACTGATCAAAATTTTTGTATTTTGGTTAATGCATTAATCGATTTGTTGTATCTTTGGTTAATCAAATAACCAGTTATTATGAAAGAGCTATTTTTATTATCTGAAAAATTTAAAGAAGAGGTACCTGTTGATTTTATCCGGGATCAAATCCGGCTTATTGATACACCAGACCGGCTTATAGGTATAAAGGGATGCAGGGGTGTTGGAAAGACAACCTTGCTGCTGCAATACCTCAAAACCTGTCTTAAAAATAAAAAGGCAATATATATCTCCCTCGACGATATCTTTTTTACAGAAATCCGTCTGATCGACTTCATTGATGATTTCGTAAAGAACGGAGGCACAGATATCCTGGTTGATGAAGTCCATAAATATCCCAACTGGAGTCTGGAAATAAAAAATGCTTACGATCGTTACAAAGATCTAAAAATAGTATTCACAGGATCAAGCATTCTTAAAATAAGGCAGGCAAATGCTGATCTTTCCAGGCGGGCTGTTGTCCATTCACTGCAAGGCTTGTCGTTAAGGGAATATATTAACCTGACAGAAAAAAAATCATATCCTGTTTTAACCTTTGAACAAATTTTATCTGATCATCGCGAACTTACCCGGATGATATGGAAGGAGTTGAAACCACTTAAAAAATTCAATGAGTATCTTACCAGTGGATATTACCCTTTCTTTCTGGAAAATCCAGATACCTATCAACAAAAACTTAGGGAAACCATAATGCTTACACTGGAAACTGATTTGCCATCAGTTGCAGAAATAAGTTATTCCAAGATTAACAAAATTAAGCAATTGCTATATATTATCAGCACAAGCGTGCCATTTAAACCAAACATACAAAAGCTGAGTGAACGCACCGGGATAAGCCGCAACACACTGAAAAACTATCTTCACTTACTTAATGAAGCCCAGGTTATTGGAATGCTGTTTAGTGCAAAAAAGGGAATCAGTGTTTTAACCAAACCTGAAAAGATCTACTTTAACCATCCGAACCAGATGGTGAGCTTTTCAGGTAAGGAAACTGATACCGGAACACTGCGAGAAACTTTTTTTTATAATCAGGTGAGCCAGGTATATCCCTTAAATTATACTGAAAAGGGAGACTTTTTGGTGGACCGGAAATATACTTTTGAAGTTGGTGGAAAGAATAAAACAAAAAAACAAATAGCCGGCCTTAAAAATGCATTCCTTGCGCTCGATGGTATTGAATCAGGTTACAAGAATGAAATCCCGTTATGGCTTTTCGGATTTTTATATTGAAGGTTGCTGTTATGTTGTTGTTTCTGAAAATTCTTAATTTCGTTAAAAATTTTATACTGAAATGAAGTTAAGAAGTTTATTAAGGACCCTCCACAGAGATATGGGTTATTTTATTGCAGGGATGACAATTGTATATACACTTTCCGGTATATTTCTGA
>CAZJGI010000164.1:0-5847 GCA_964545315.1 uncultured Prolixibacteraceae bacterium | reverse complement strand
CCCGGATTTGGATTGATGAATTTAACAATGGTATTGATGGAACAGATATCTTTCCGGGCTTTATAAAAATTGGAGTTGAAAGGAATGAAATATTATCACCAATTCATACAAAAATCATTAAAGCAGCAGCAATTGCACATAAAGCCACCGGATTGACTATCGTCTCACATACAGGCAACGACGGCCCTGCATTTGCTCAATTAGAAATTTTGAAAGATGAAGGTATTGCACCTGAGGCTTTTGTCTGGACGCATGCACAGAATGGCACTTTTAATGGTTATATTAAAGCTGCGAAGCAAGGTTGCTGGATCTCAATTGATAATGTTAATAACAACAAAACAGCAGGACCTGGAAGTATTGATTGGTACGTTGAGATTTTAACAAAACTGAAAAAGGAAAAGTTACTGCACAAAATATTAATTTCCCATGATTCAGGGTGGTATAATGTGGGACAAGACAATGGCGGGAATTACCGGGATTATACAGATATTTTTGAATACCTGCTTCCCGCATTAAAGGGAAATGGTTTTAGTCAGGAAGAAATAGATATGCTGCTTATTAAAAATCCTCAGAGAGCTTATGCAGTAAAAATAAAAAAAATTAAACAGCATTAAACGAAGCAGCTTCATACATTGCCTTCAGATTTTCGGGCGGGGTTAATACGGTTATTTCACAACCGGCTGACAACAGATAACGGTCATGCCTGTATTTTTCCACTAAATTCCCGGAAAGTTGAAAAACTTCATCACGTGTTTTGTCCTGAACCAGAACCGGATTTATATTGCCTCCCAGAATGATATTCTCTCCTAAGATGGCCCGTGCATAATCAATATCAACCTGCCAGTCGAGATCAAGAATATCAATATTCAGATCATTGTAATAGGGGATAAGATGTGTTGTATTACCACAAATATGAAGTTTTACTTTTCCGCCATTCTCGTGGATATAACTGATAAGTTCCTTATGGCGGTTTTTAACATATTGATTATAAGTATCGCCATCAATCTGGGAACAAACTGCATCACCCATGCCAATTATTTCGCATCCTGCCTCTATTTGGGCTTTTGCAAAATCTTTTGCAGTTTTCATGCATTTATCCATCAACATGTTTGAAAAATCAGGATCTGTCATCAGGCGGATCATCATATTTTCCACCCCTGTCAGATCGCAGGCTTCTGCAAGCGGACCTTCAATCCAGCCTATTATGGGGATAGTCCCCTGCATCTTTTTTGAAAGCAGTTCACCTGCCTTAATACGGTCAAGAGTCCGCTCGCACTTATAGATATCCGGATTTTTTAAGTCTTTAACATCATCAATACTTTGCACTACATAATTAAGGCATCTCGGAACCCCGTCGGGTATAAATTTGATTTTTGCCCCAAAAGCACTGGTCTCCCGGTAGGGATCGGATATCAAACCCAGCATATCAAGCCCGAATTCATCCATACAACGAAGATTGGCTTCTGCAAGGACTTTGTAATCAGAAGCAAATTCACCATAAGTCTTTCCAATAAAATTAGCAGCAAAGTACATCAAAATCGGGCGGAACAAAACTTTGTCCCTTAAAGGCCCTTTCTCCTGAAGATAATGAAACTGTTCGGTTTTGTTCATTTGTTTAAAAGCTATTATTAATTACCGCTATGGTTTGACTAAAATAAATAAAAATGAATAGTTTAGGTTTCTTTTTTTCCCCGGTATAGTTCTTCTGCAAAACGGGTGGATATATAATTTTCATAACTCAGACAGACCTCTTGTGCAAAACGGGTTGCAACTTTTGCAATTTGGCCCCAGTCTTCATCTGCTAAAAGTGGTAATTTCTTCAATTCAATTCCTTTCGAATAAATAGAGAATATTAATCCGGCATTAAAATTGTCACCGGCACCAATTGTACTTACTGGTTGAATTACTGGTGTTGCAACAAATATACTTCTTTTCCCCCAATGAACTTTTACGCCATTTTTATTGGCTGTATAAAACAAACATTTTACATCTGATTTGCTGATCTCATCCCATACTTCATCCGAATTAGTATAACCAAATATGTTAATAAAATCATCATCAGAACCTTTTACAATAGTGGCTAACTGAATATTTTCAATAACGGTCTTCAATTTTTTCCGGTCGTTTGAAATATTTCCTCTGATATTTGGATCATAGACAATTATGGCATTTTTGGCTTTGGCATCTCTTAAAAAATCTGACAACTCGTCCCGGATATCAGAACGCATAGCAAAAGAGGAACCAAACAAAATGATATCATTTTCTTTCACATCAGGGAAAATATATGGGCTGGAATTCTCAGCTTTAAAAAAGTTATAGGTAGCATCATTGTTTTCATTCAGAAATGCCAATGCCACTCTCGTCGTTCCCTTGTTTCTTTTTATAAATGAATCATCAATCCCGTTTTCTTTGATAAATGATGAACAAATATCTCCAACAACATCACTTCCAAATTGTGAAATAAAAGATACTGGTAAATGCATCCGCCCCAGCGAAATAGCAGTGTTCAGCTGAGAACCGCCAACTTTTGCTTCAATGGGCTTGTTGTTTTTAAAGATTATGTCAAAGGTGGTTTCTCCAGGTATATAAATTCTCATGGTAGGTACTTTCACTTCATTTAATAATCAGTGCCTGACTTCAAAACTAATCGGTCAAATTCTTCATAAAATTAAGAGATACTTTTTATAATTGGAATTAATTCTGATAATGTTTTTGATAACCATTTCATAAATGCCTATGGTTAATTCCGGCGTTGTAAAGGATTCATTGATCTCAATTCCTTATTTGTCTAAAAGATACTTTATTTTTCAGCACTTTGTTGTAATTTTACCTTAAAGATACCTTTCCGGAGCATCTCACTTAATTTCAAAGAAATAGAATACCTAATAAATAAAGGTACCAAATAATGAATAACTCATTTGTCAATAAGAAATTTGACACGGCTATCGTGTTTACAAAAGAGATGATTGCCCCATGCGGAATGAATTGCGGATCATGCCTGGGATATATGAGGTCAAAAAATCATTGTCCCGGATGCAGGATTTTTGAAAGCACAAAACCACAGTACTGCAGGAAGTGTATAATAATTAACTGTAATCTACTCAAAGAGACAGAGTCGAAGTTCTGCTATGAGTGTCCGAAATATCCCTGTCAAAGACTAAAACAGCTTGACAAAAGATACAGTACGAGATACAAAACCAGTTTTTTCGACAATCTGGCCATGATAAAAGAGAAAGGGATTAACCAGTTTCTGGCATTCGAAACTGAAAGAAGAACTTGTCCCCAATGCGGCTCCACTTTATGTATACATCGTTCATTTTGTTTTGAATGCGGATATACACACCAACTTGAAAATTAAAAAACAAAGGTCTTAAAATAGCCATTGTTCTGATACATAATAATATGCGTTTTGAGGCATGGCTTTCCGGTTATAACAAAGAGAGCCAGTTGAAATAATGGAAGTTAGTAAAAGAAAAGAAATGGGATAAATACCGGATCCCGTCAACAATAAAAGGACAGGATTCGATAGCTGAGTGTGATTTGGTGGATAATCCTGATTTCAGTGATCTTGATAAGTTGACGGACCAGATAGAAGAAAGAACTGAAAGATTCATCCGGGATATTGAAGAGTTTTTCGATAGTATTTAGAGGTAAAGTAATGTAGTGAAAATTTTTTTTTGCGCAACTTATTTGTGACATTTTACATCTATGCATAGAATAATTATAAAATTCCATATGAAAACTTTATTATTAATACTGGTGACCTTAGGATTTGTGGTTTATGGTTGTAATAAAGAAATTTTTCCGGAGACTTTTATGTTAGGCTCAGAAAAAGATTATCAAATTAACAGGGATTATCAATCTAATGATAATGACTTGAAATTTGAAATTGCCGTTATAAATGATTCGAGATGTCCTAGTGATGTTGTATGTATATGGCAGGGAGAAGCTGTGGTCAAAATCGAAGTTAAATCCCCGCAATCCGGGATAATTGAATTAAGTACTTATGATAACCTTAAAGATACTGTGGGATTATATTCGTTTGAATTAATAGATGTTTCTCCCTATCCGGTTTCCACCAGAGTTATCAAACCAAAAGATTACAAAGTAACTCTGGAGATTAATAAGCTCGAAAACGGGAATTAATTTTATATAATACAGAATTATGCTTTTCAGGAAGGATTAACAAATCATCTGAAAAACTCCAGACAGATGTTAGGAGGATTGAAGTAAAATTTCAGTGTTCCGGATTTGGATTTTTGCGATGAATTATATTTTTTATGATTTTGCCAATTTCATCCAGTTTTTCAATAGGTTCCAGAAGAGAAGGGTAGTTGAGGTCAAATTTTTTATCATGACCAACGCCGGTTTGGATTGGGTATATAAGGATATAACTTGCATCCCGGAAATATTTATTCAAATATTTAGGCACATTAGCCATATTGTTATGGTATGATATCTTACCCTTTCTGCTCAGGACAATTATAATCATATCATCTGGTCTGATATCCCTTGAGAGGATAAGCAAATCATCCCAGTCGTCAAAGATTTTAAATTCAGCATCGACAGGATGTTTTGAGTGAATATCTTTTATCATCTCCAGGGTTTGTTCAGTACCGTAAAATAGTAGTTTAGCCCCTGTATTTCTGGAAATATTCCAGACTTTCAGAAGCCAGAAAGGGAATCCCACCTCTTTTTCAGCATTTTCGGGCATCACTACAAAGTATCTTTTAATCGTGGAAAGAGGTTGTGCCGGCTTATACACCAGTGTGGTAGCATTGCTTTTTTCCAGGATCCCATCCGTAAGGTTACCGAGGAACGACTCAGATATTCCTTTCTTGACATGAAGTCCGAGTACAAGGTCGGTAATATTATGTTCCCTTATGACACTGGTAATACCATTAACAATATTAACGTCATACCTGAGCAGCCGGGTTAAGTGAATATCGGTAGATGAAGCTGCGATGGCTGCTTTTTCAAGTATTTTTTTCGCCTGTTTATGGGAGTGTGGTTCAGGAACATCATTATTTACAATAGTCAGTGCAAACAGCCCTTTTTTATTTTTTTTCGATTTGATCAATGTACTCAGGTTGATCAGCTCATCGACAGTATCAGGATTACTAACCGGGATAAGAATTTTTTCTTCAGGCTCACCCTTTTCTTCTTCGATATCCCTGTTTTCGTCACGTGCAATATTCTGGGCTCCTTTTTGAGTTTGGAGCGATGCAATAGTGCATGTCACAAGGATCATAATAATAGTACCGTTAAGTATTTCCTCTCCCAGCAATCTTATTGGGACGCCTTCAGGAGTTTCCCCGATAATGACGTTATAGCCTACAAGCACAGCAGCAAGAGTTGCAGCGGCCTGGGCATTACTGAGCCCGAATATCAGCCTTCGCTGGTCAACAGAAAACCTGAAACTTTTTTGAATGATCCATGCAGGTATGAATTTCCCGACAGTAGCCACCACCGACATTGTAACCGCAACAAACAAAGTATCAATATCATTAATAAAAGCCCTGTGGTCGATCAACATACCGACACCAAGCAAAAAGAAAGGTATGAAGATAGCATTTCCTACAAAATCAATCCGGTTCATAAGAGGTGAAGTACGCGGTATCAGCTTATTCAGGGCTAGCCCGGCCAAAAATGCCCCAATTATCCCCTCAATACCTGCAATTTCCGATAAAACAGCACCCAGAAATACCAAAACCAGCACAAAAATGTATTGGAGGACATTATCACTGTAATTCTTAAAAAACCATCTTGCGATAGCCGGGAATAGCAGCATTATAATTGATGAAAAGATCACAAAACTGGCAGACAGACGCAAAGCAAAATAACGGT
>CAZJGI010000163.1:0-5922 GCA_964545315.1 uncultured Prolixibacteraceae bacterium | reverse complement strand
GTTCTTCTATTATCTAAGCAAACCTGTCATAAAAGGATTTAATGCATTAAAAGTTTATATTTGCCATCTCTTCTCAACATTAAAAAATAACCAATTCCAAAACTCTTGTAAGGAAAATAAGCAAAAGAAAAAAGTAAAGATATTCTCCCGGAAAAACCGTTTCCTGGCAAAGTTTAAAAACACATACGGATTTTGGGGAGTCATTATCTGTACACCATTTTTTTTAACTATTCCCCTTGGCGCTTTTCTGGCAGGAAAATACTATTCACAAAGACCACATCTGGTTTTATATATGATCATATCCATTATAGGATGGGCTGCAATATTGACCGGACTGATGAATATCTTTCCAAATGTCTTCTTTGATTAATATAATAATAATCATATGAACGAAAAGGAACTGACAGACCTCCTTGCTTCATGGGAAAATATCAGGTTAATCATCCGGGAGACAGCCAAACAGCCGGCGACATTTGATATTCTTATGAACATAGCCCTTAACAGTATTGATACAAAAAGCTGGCGAGCTGCCTGGGTTGCCGATAAAATTAATGATAATTGCCCCGAATTGATAATCCCTTATTTGGACAGAATAGTAAAGCAATTGAAAAAAGAGACACATACCGGAAAAAAAAGGCAGTTCCTAAAACTTATCAGCCTTCACGAAATCAGAAAAAAACACTTTCCCTTTCTTACAGTATATTGTCTGAAATGTTTTACCTCTGCCTTAGAACCCGTTGGAGTGAAAGTCAACTCATTGCAGATTTTATACAATATCTCTCAAAAAGAACCGGGATTGAAAAATGAATTGCTTTCGTTAATTGAATATGAGTTGGAACATGATCCTTCTGCAGGGATCGTTGCAAGGGGGAAAAGACTTGCCACACTGTTACAAAAGCAAATAATTGAATCAGGAATCTAATTCATTTGATAATCTGTTAATTAACTTTTGCAGTTTCCCGTCAATTTCTTTATTCATATCCTCCAAACCGTATCTTCGTGTTAACACCAGGATATTATGCAGGTTTCCCATCTCTCTCTCCTGTTCCTCCTGCACCAGGCTTGCAAAAAATTCAGGTAGTGTAATATAATAATTGAGCATTGCCAGGCTGTTATTAGCCATCTGCATAAGTTTTTCACTGCCCCTGTCTACCTCCCCTGCCCTCAGATATTGCTCTGTGGCCTGGAATGAATCATAGGTGAGGGCCATTTTTTCATCAGGAAACAGTTCAAACATTTTGTCCAGTACCTCTGTCGCTTTGGTTTTTTCACCCTCATCAATCAAAGCTTCGGCGAGCCGTGAAAAAATATAACGTGCCTGAATGATCTTTAACTCCCTCTTGTTATATTCATCCAAATAAACATCAGGATGATTCACATTTCCCCATACAAATTTATCCATCACCCTTTCATATAATATATCTGTATTAATATGTCCGGTGAATAATCCTTTTCTTTCAGTTTTAACAGGCATAAAACGATAAGCTAGGCCTTCAAACTGAAGCCAATCAGTAAAAAAGACATTACCGGTATGCAAGAGGCTGTGATCTATATAAACCGGTCTTTCCCAATTATTGGCGGCTATAATATTAAGAACTGCCCATTCACTTTTAGCCAGATAATTTTTTTTGATAGTAAACTCTACGCGCTCTGCAATTAATGCTGAATCTTCAGGCTGAACAGTACCGGATTCCAGCACTTTATTTTTATCAACAGTTATATGGAAATTCCTTGATGGCAGATAATCAATAAGTTGTCCTCCCTCCATTTTAACCTTACTCCGTTTATCGTCACTACCAAGAAATACCATGGCATCACTGAGCTCTATGGAATCTTCAATTCTCTCAGTTAAAACAACCACATCCCGATTTCCTGTATAATATTGATCTTGTTCAAATGAGAACGGAACAGGCTTTGCCCCGTAGGATGCTCTTCGATGCTGGGATATATACCAGTCCATTGCCAGATAACTGATATTGATCACTTTAATATCAGTCCTGACACCTTCAACTTCCTGAACATACCACAGAGGAAAAGTGTCATTATCTCCGTATGTAAATAAAATCGCATCCGGAGCACATGATTCAAGGTAATTTATCGCATAATCGCGTGTCATGTAACGACCTGAGCGATTGTGATCATCGAGGTTTTCAAAAAATAACAACAGAGGAACTGCAATTATCGAAAGGATTACTGTCACAATGGCTCCTGCAGTCCCGGGTATCATTTTCTTAATTGCTGACCATAAAGCAGGAACTGCCATCCCTATCCAGACAGCAAATGCATAGAAAGAACCGGTATAGGCATAATCTCTTTCCCTGGGCTGCAAGGGGGTCTGATTAAGATATATTATGATTGCAATCCCGGTAAAAACGAAAAGTGTCATAATAACAATAAAACCTTCCTTTCCTTTTTTGCTTTTCCTGTATTGATATAACATTCCTGCCAATCCGAACAGCAGGGGTAAAAAATAATATGCATTTCCTGATGGATCATGCTTCATCCATTCAGGCATATTATCCCGCGGTCCCACGCGATAGTCATCCATAAAATCTATGCCACTGATCCAATTGCCCTGAAGAAAACTGCCATGGCCCTGTATATCATTCTGGCGTCCTGCAAAATTCCACATGAAATATCTAAAGTACATATGTCCCAGTTGATATGTAATAAAGAACCTGAGATTTTCAATAAATGCAGGTTTATTCACTGTTTTCAATTCACCCCCATCTCTTATCTTAACGGGCTGGCCTCTAACCCTTCCCCACTCTTCATAAATTTCAATATGAGATGGCTGATCGCTGTACATACGGGGGAAAACAGTTTGAAGCCGCGGTTCATATATTGTCTTCCCGGATGTTATTCCGGTAACGACATATTTTCCATCAGCTTTATTATATAATTTACGTTCACCCACAGCTCCAAGGGCGGGAGCATTATAATAAGGCCCGTATAATAAAGGCCTGTTCCCATACTGCTCACGGTTCAAATATCGCTTCAACGCAAAAGCATTATCAGGATGGTTCTGATTCATTGGCGGATTGGCATCAGCCCTGATCAGTATCAGGGCAAATGAAGAGTAACCGATAAGAATTACAATAAAAGAGGTTAAAACTGTATTCCACAGTACCAGGTTTTTTGATCTTGTGTAACGAATGCCATAGTAAGATGATACTATAATAAGAGCAATTAAAAATAAAATGCCGGAATTAAAGGGAAGTCCAAGAGTATTCACAAATATTCTGTCGAACAAAAACGCAATATTCGGCAATCCCGGAATTATGATATACTGAATTATGCCAATAATCAATCCGGAGACCAAAAAACTTAACAACAATCCTTTATGTGAATACTCATATTTTCTGAAGAAATAGACCATAACAATAGCAGGTATGGCCAGAAGGTTTAAAAGATGAACTCCGGTTGACAAACCTATCAGGTATGCAATAAGAATAATCCATCTGTTGGCATATTTTTCATCAGCCTCATTCTCCCACTTAAGGATAGCCCAAAAAACAGCAGCAGTAAAGAACGAAGACAAGGCATATACTTCTCCCTCAACGGCAGAAAACCAAAAAGAATCAGTAAAAGCAAACGCAAGAGATCCGACAAGCCCGCCTCCAACAATCAATATCTGCTCATACAGTTTTAATCCTTTTTCACTAAATAATTTCAATGAAAGATGAACAATAGACCGGTAAAGTAATATGATAGTCCCGGCACTGGCAAATGCCGATAAAAGATTCACCATAAAAGCCACCTGTGAAGTATCACCGGCAAAAAGAGCGAAAAACCTGCCCAATATCATATGTAAAGGAGCACCGGGGGGATGCCCTACCTCCAGTTTATATGCACTGATAATAAATTCACTGCAATCCCACCAACTGGCAGTGGGTTCAAGAGTAAAATAATAGGTGCACAACGCAACAATAAATACCGTCCAGCCGGTTATATTCGTGACAATTCTAAAATGTCGCATTATTAGATTTTATAAAGAATTCCAAATATACAGTTTTTAATACAAACCGGTATTGTTTGATGATCATGCTACTCTTAAAGCTGTATTCTTTGAAATACAAAATATCCAGAACAAATCAAGCCATCCTGTTTTGCTATTGAGTATTAAATAAGAACCTGTTAGTCACTATTTGTGAAAAACGATATATTTAATGTGACGGCCACCTGTCTACAAATCTTATCTAGAATTTCCCCAACTTAAAAACAAGTCCGAAGTGCAAACCCTTCAAAACATCCGGGCTTTTCCCGGTCAGCTCGACATTTGAAGTAAAACGATAGCTTAATGTTAGAGCTGTACGGAAAAACTTTGCCAGATTTACTTCCATATCCACCGCCGGTTCTATGATAAAAAAGATATCATTTTCGGGGAGACTGATATCAAAAGGATCCTCCCAGGTACTGTTTCCCACAACTCTTACAAGGCCGGCTCCACCCATTCCGAATAAAACAGGAAAAGAAACATGGACAGGTTTAGATCCGGCAATAATTGGCTCAATAAAAACGCCACCATAACCACCTGATAATGAATACCAGGCTTCGGTGCCAACAGGCCAGTGATATCCTCCAAGATTGTTGAAAAATCCATAACCAGCCAGCCCAACGGCAGTAGAATGGCTAAAAATCAATGCCGCACGGCTGCCAATAATAATAGCATCTTTGCTTTCTATTTGTGAATACCCAACAGTACCGGCAATATAAAACCCCAAACCTTTTTGACCGGAGAGTGTACGAATTTCACTTTTATCCCCTTCTTCCTGAGCAAATGCTAAAACAGATGCAAAGGTTAATAATAAGAACATTTTTGCTTTCATTCAATTGTAATTTAATTAAATAATTAAAAGACAATTTTATCTGAATTTGGTTGCGTGAAAAATAAAAAAAATTATTAATCTGTCCCAAACTAACATCATCCCAGTAATATCAGGATAAACGATTATATGGGGATTAGGAATCTGTTTTAAAATTATAAGTAAGTTATGTAGAAAACAGTAATGCATTAAACTTTTTACTAAAAAGTTATAAAGCATTAATACATTTAGGAAAGAAAAAAATTATATTTTTGCACCGTCTTTAACAAAAAGGCATTGAATGATTGACCCGTGGTGTAACTGGCAACACATCTGATTTTGGTTCAGAAGAGTCCAGGTTCGAGCCCTGGCGGGTCAACCCAGGCGGGGATTTTATCAGCTTTGATGGAATCCCCATTTTTACGTTTCTTCAAAACCTTTGCTATTTGCGGGATTGGAGAAAAAAAATGAATTTACACTGGGGATTCGATAACAGTCTAATTCACGATTATAGATAATTCCTTCCGGAAACAACAGATTTTGAAATATCCTTTTGCCTTCCAAATCTGATTTATCCCATAATATCAAAGGGTTCAGGCATATTTTTGCAGCGAAATTCACTACCTTTCCAAGGTTCGATTTATATCCGCCTGTTTTACCAAGTTCCTGTTCTATTTCAAAACATTCCTTTTCATATTTTGGCCTGAATTTATCGTAAAGGCTGCGATCAATTTCTCCGGTAACAAAACGGTCTTCGATTGCCTCCAATTTCCTTTTTGATTCGTTCAACCTTTGTTTCAGCAATTTTGCTTCTTCAATATGAGTTTTAAAAAATACGGACATTAACTCTTCCAATTGAAGTTTAACAATGCCAAACTGATGTTGTCTTCCTGGTCGGCCGATGATACACGGGTATAAATAACGGCATTATTCCCCCTCCTGAAATTGTTTTGGAGCTTGTGGTACAAATTGTTTAAAAAGACTTAAATCACTCATGTATGAAGAAGTTTTGCGTTAAAAATTTGTAGAACCCCAATTTAGCAAAAAATATTATACCTCCTTATTCTTCATAATATAGGCTTTTAAAATCAGGAGGGCAATGGTTTCAGAATTTTTG
>CAZJGI010000162.1:0-5928 GCA_964545315.1 uncultured Prolixibacteraceae bacterium | reverse complement strand
GGTGGATATGGAAAAAAGACCGGTGGGAACCTATGCCGTCCGGACTGATATCCGGGATTACCACTCCCCTGTTCTCATTTGGCGATAAACTGCGATTGTTATCCGAACCATTCCGGAAAAAAGGAAGCGATCCGGATGAAACGCTGGCCGGGCTTGTAATAAGGAGAATGGGCAGAAGTTTTTTAAATTATGCAATAGACCCCTTCATACTTGGAATTTATTCTGGTGATCCCGCTAAACTGGTAACACAATATGCCTTCCCGAAATTATACCGGTTAGAACAGGATTACGGCAGTTTTATTGGAGGTGCAGTAAAAAAAGGTATGCAACCTAAAGATGAAAATGAAAAGAAAGTAACCAAAGAGATATTTTCTGTTGAAGGAGGACTAAGTAACCTAATAAAGGCACTTGTTAAAAATATCGGGGAAGAAAATATCCAGAAAGGATGCACCGGACTTCATTTTACCCACAGCAGTGAAGAATTCATTTCAAATTATGACAATCAAAAGTTCACTCACGTAATTTCAGCAACCGGAGGATATGAATTGAGAAATCTATTCCCGTTCATCCCTGAAAAAGATTTAAAGGTTATCAATAAGATGGAATACTCAAAGGTGGTTCAGGTATCTGTGGGATTCAATAAGTGGACCGGGATTTCCCTTAAGGCTTTCGGAGGGCTTGTGCCTTATATTGAAAACCGGAGGATCCTGGGTGTTTTATTCATTTCATCATTCCTTAGGAACAGGGCACCCCGTGACGGAGCCTTATTATCAGTTTTCCTCGGTGGAGTAAGAAAACCGGAAATGTTTGAGTCATCAGACAACGAAATTGTGAATATGGTCAAAGAAGAACTTAATGAGATGTTAAGTTTGAAAGGTTTCAATCCGGACCTGCTGAAGGTATTCAGATATAAACATGCTATTCCACAATATGGAATGGAATCTGCAGAAAAATTAGAAGTGATCTCAAGTCTGGAAAACAAATTTCCCGGATTAATACTGGCCGGTAATATCAGGGATGGCATAGGCATTGCTGACCGCATAAAGCAGGGTAAAACTATTGCTAATCAACTTATCAACAAATGACAGCCGGAAAAACAGCCGTTTTACTTCTTAATGTGGGAAGTCCGGATAAGCCAAAACTATGGCAGGTATGGAAGTATCTGACACAATTTTTAAACGACAAGAGGGTTATTGACCTTCCCTGGCCTTTAAGAACCTTCTTGGTCAATTTTATAATTATCCCTTTCAGAATATTCAGGTCAACACAACTCTATAAACGGCTATGGACAGATAAAGGCTCTCCCCTGATCATTCATTCGGAAGATATGGCAGAGAAGCTCGAAGCGTCACTTGGAGAAACTTTTAAAGTTTTTGCAACCATGCGCTATGGAAATCCGGGTTACAAGAAGGCTTTAAGAAAGATAGAAGCAGGAGGTTATAAAAAGCTTTTTATCATGCCTTTATTTCCTCAGTATGCGATGTCAACCTCGGAAACAGCCGTGGAAGCAGTAAAAAAAGAAGTGCGGAAAAGAAAAATGGATATTCAGATGATCATAAAAAATCAGTTTTACGACCACCCATTGTTTATTAAAGCTCTTGGAGCCCAAATAAACAAATACAATCCCTCCTCTTATGACCACATAATATTTTCATATCACGGTTTGCCCGACCGGCATCTTGAAAAATGCCATCCAGGTATCAGTCCCAATGCCTGTCAATGTGATAAATATTTACCTGTACACGGCAGTTATTGTTACCGGGCAACATGTTATGCCACATCCAGGTTACTGGCAAAAAACACGAACCTGGGTAAGGAAGATTATACTGTTGCATTTCAATCCCGACTTTCAAAAAACTGGATGACTCCTTTCACTGATGATATACTGCAGGAGTCATTAAAAAAAGGTTATAAACGTATATTGGTTGCAGCTCCTTCATTTGTTACCGATTGCCTTGAAACACTCATTGAGATAGGGGAAGATTACAAAAATTTCTTTGAAGAAAGAGGTGGCGAAAAACTTCAATTGGTTGAAAGTTTAAACTCCGGAAAGTTATGGATTGAAACCCTGGCGTCAATCATCAGGGAATCCCTGCAGATAAATGAATAAAACATCTATGTCGTTATAGCATAAAAGTTTTCGATACTATAATGGTAAAACCGGTACCTGCACCCAGTTGAATACCATTAAAATTTTGGTATACAGGTATATCGAGCATACCTGATATATACCATTCCTCCTTTAGCACATAGTTTATTTGCGGAGCTACAAAAAACAGTGTGCTTCCCGTAGAGACTTTTTTTTCATTTCCTGTTTTATCAGAGGCACGAATTTCATTACGCAGTTGTATTATTGCAGTCCAGTCGCCTTTTAACCAGGGGAACATTAAATGTTTGGAGATATAAAACGAATTATACAGGGATGTACCCAATTTATAGTCTAACCTGTTAGGGCGGTTTGTTTCAAGCCTGTTTGTCAAAAAATACCGTATACCGGAAGCAGTATTTTCTTTGACAAATGAGGTACTAAAAACAAAACCATAAGACCCGAGTGTTGGCTGCACTTCCTCAGGGAGCCTGACATTATCAGACCATTGATATTCACGTGAGAAAGGAATTTTTACTCCACCTGCACCTGTAATATATAACCTTTTGATATTATCGGTATAAATACTGTGTTTTGCCAAAAGAACAGCATTGGACAATCCTCTGCCTGTCAGTGAGTAGGTGGGTTCAACATTATAATCCTGGGTTTTATTAAAAAAATAACCTGTTTCCATCTCAATTGTTAATTTAGGTGTCAACCCATATCCTATTATTGTTGAAAGATAATTGTAATAAGCTTTACTTACCAAATCAAAATCTGACGGTTCCCTCCCTTCGAAATACCTGTTTCCTTGTCCGTATTTATAAAATGAAATTATCCTTAATGAATTTTTTTCCAGAACAAGAAGGTTATTGGTCCCTCCCACCGGATTGACAGATGAAAGGCATTGAGCCCTTAGAATCAACGGAAATAAAAAAATATTACATACAAAAAACAATATTTTAAAATTCATAGACTACAATGTATAAGCTTTTAGATTCCGTAAGATTACCACTGCTTTTAATTTCACAGGTGATCTTATTTTTTCCCAGATCACAAGGGCCTGCTGTATAATTAACCTGGTATCCTGAGTTAATTATTGTTCCTCCCTCCGCTTTCCAAAAATAACTAAGATTTGTACCGGTAGCGGTTGCAGTTATTTTTGTCTGTTCTCCCGGAGCAATTGTATCCTTTTCTGAAACAAGGGAATGATAAATCAACTCTCCTGCAGGCTCTGTCTCATCCTGCTTACTGCAATTACAGAACAGTATAAAGATTACCAAAATAAAAAAGTTACAAAAAGAATTTATTTTCATGATTATCAATTTTCTGAAGATTCATCATCCCTGACACATCTCACAGAGAATCCGGCATCCTTACCGAATGTATAATATCTGCCCACTCTTGTATCTGTTGTAGAAAGACAACGTCGCCATGCCTGATCATTGTTATATTCTGAAGAAGTCCACATATACTCCCAGCTATTTAAATATCCATAACTGCCATATAAAAATCTGCCTGCCATCTTTGCATCATATCCTGAATCTCCTCCTGTTTTTAGACTTGTTCCAACCGGAGTTCCTCTCCAGGTATTCACCAAATCGGCCTGTTGGCGGGACATACCCAAATACATTTCAAGAATTTTAAATTCTTCATCTGAAGGAATATGCCAACCGCACGGACAGATCCCCCGGGCCCCCTCCTCTTTTGAACCGTTCATTGCAACGTTCCATTTATACAAACGGCCAAATACTAAGGCATTGGCAGTATCATTATTATATACATAACTATCAATATCAGTTGAATCAGGCGCATGAGTTACCCGCAGGTTCTGTCTCATCCAAACTTGTTCTCCAATTTTCTTAAAACTGTAGGTATTACCGTCAACGTCTATCACTACATCCAAAAGCTCCACACTGTCAACAGCAATTTGGTTTTTGCTGTCGGTAACAGTCAAAGTATACATTCCGGCTGGCAATCCTTCCACATTTTGACCATTTGAACCGTTAGACCAAAGAAAGCTAAATGGTGGTGCACCACCCTTTATCTCAGTGTTTACAGATCCGTCTGAGGCACCTGTTTCCGAGGGATCGGTTATTTTAAAAGTTATTTCAATTGGTTCTCCGGGTTCGTCGCCTGAATCATCAGTTTGGCATGTCATAAGAACTCCACCAAGAGCTATGATTACGATAAGTTGAATTATTCTGCCCATAATCAAAACTTTATAACTTTTGTTCATATTTCGATTATGTATCATATTAGTATTTATTAACTTCTGCTCTTCAAAATTACTAATTTAGTAAATAAAAAAAACATAGTCAAACAAAATAAATTAATAATTTCCGGATTTTAATTTATTTACCGGTTAATGATAAATTGATTTCACGGTTAACTAAACCTGCTATGGTAATAATATTTTAAGCAAAAAATTTTTTCTTTATTGAAAAGGTATTATTTTTGCATCGTTTTTCAAAAAACCATTTAGGTCATTGAAATAATCGGATTCTTTAGCATTTCAATTGAAAACCTATCCGTCCGGATGATTCCGGACGGAGAAAGGCCTCACTCAAGGGTGTATCAAGTGAGATTAGTTAAAGGATGACAACAGCAAATAAATTCCCTAGTAGCTCAGTCGGTTAGAGCGGCGGACTGTTAATCCGTAGGTCGTAGGTTCAAGTCCTACCTGGGGAGCCTTTCTATAAAATAACGTGCTGAAAATCAGCACGTTATTTTCATTTAAAGAGCTTTTTAAAGAGAAATATGTATATTGAATTTCTATGAATTCCTTTATATACAAGGATAAAATTAAAAAGCGAATGTCATCATGAGGTTCCGGGTTCGAGTCCTGTTCAGGGCACAACTTAGTTCTCAATGCTTTGTTATTAAATTAGTTGCATAACATTTTTTGTTTCTACTTACATTTTTTCATACAAAAAATCAATTAATCCTATTTTGTAGCAATTATAAATTAAAATGCAAAACTACAATTCACATTCAATAATAAACCAAAAGAAGCAAATAATGAGTATATTTAATTGCCTACTTTTAGCTTGTTTAATTTTTTACATGAAGTTATTCATAAAAAATATGGTGTGTATCCGCTGCCAGATGGTAGTGAAAGCTGAGCTTGAAAAACTTGGCTTGCATTATGTATATGTAAAAATAGGGGAAGTGGATACTATTGAAGATATTTCACCGGAACAATTGGAACATTTGAATATAAGCCTAAAAAAAGCAGGATTAGCCTTGATGGATGATAAAAAAAGTATCCTGGTAGAGAAAATAAAAAGTACCATTATTGAACTGGTTCATCATAAAGATGAACAAATAAATGTTAACCTGTCAGATTACCTTAGCGAAAAACTTAATTATGATTATACCTATCTGGCTAATCTATTTTCCGAGGTCAATGGCATTAACATTGAAAAATTTTACCTGACACATAGAATTGAAAGAGTAAAAGAACTACTGGTTTATGATGAGCTGAATATTTCGGAAATAGCATTCAAAATGAATTACAGCAGTGTTTCGCACCTGTCAAATCAATTCAAGAAAATTACCGGAATGACACCCACCTATTTTAAAAGACTCAAAAGCAAAAGACGTGACACCCTTGAAAATGTGTGAATGATGTAAATCTTATTCAGAATTTTGTAACTCCTATCCGGAATTGTTTTACGAATTTTACTTTGTTAATAATTACCATTAAAAAGCGCAACAGGAAAAAGTTATGACAATGATTGTGCTTTAAGGTAATATTGCGAAGTTTTTAGGATATTTTTCTTTTTAAAAACAGCCATCAAAAGTTTTGCTTCAAAAAAATAAAAAATGAACGTATTATT
>CAZJGI010000161.1:4820-5955 GCA_964545315.1 uncultured Prolixibacteraceae bacterium | reverse complement strand
GGGATTGTTTTATTGCCAGTTGGTATTATTTCAATTATTTGGAGTTTAAAACTGATAAAAAGATGAAATAATGCACATTGGAAGAATCTGCCCCGTAAAAAGAAGAGCAAAACGGTTAATTTTTGCTTTCCTCTCCGATAATTTCAAAATTCCTGATTATTGCGTCAACAACCAGGTAATTGCTTTTAAATTTTTGGGATTAATCAGTAGTGTCCAGCATGAAATATTTCCAGAGGGTGCGACGTCCGGCTGAAGCGGTCGGACAGGAAGTCACCTATTTGCAGGAGTAACGTTTTTGAGACATTTGCAAGCTGGTTTACCGTGAGGAGTGCATTGAAGAAAGCATACCGGCTATCTATGCGATTTTGAGCTGCCCGTTTTTCCCCTGCTTTATTTACTATCAATAGGTACAGCTATTTTTTATTAACATCCAATTCAGATAAATGTAAAATTGCTCTTTTGATGTTTTATATGACTTTGGGCATTTTAATCATTTCAACTGACAGAACCACAATCCAGAGGAAATATGTGAACCATGCAATACCGTTTACTGTAGAAAATAATCCTTGTGGGTTATTCTCTATGAATGTTCCAACGCTTATAATTGCTGCAAGACCAATTACTAAACCAGACCAGCCTAACCAACGTTTAAAAACTCCCGTTTTAAAAATAATAATAGCGGCCCCAATCATTGCAATGCCACCATAAGCACCCGAAACTGTATAAGAGTAAAAATTTGAAGCCATACAGAATTGAGACAATTCTTCTGATGTATTACCATTTAATAAAGCTATTCCCATGATAAATGCACCTGCTATGGTGCCTGCTGCCGGGGACATAATAGCACCAGCCCACGTTACTCTGGTCCAAATAGCAGGTTTTCCCTCAGCTTTTTTAAGTATTTCACAAAATCCGGCAAAAAATGGAAAATAAAAAAGTAGAAAAGCCAAACCTGCAAGAAAATGACCAAATCGATACCATCGCCCATATTCCAAAAACCATGGTATAAAAGTTGAGATATCTTGACTATATGCAGGAGGCAATTTATTAATTCCAGCAGCAATAAATGATACAGCGACAAAAAGAATACCGCATATTCCGCTTATCTTCCAAGGTGTTTGCATTAGTTTCATTT
>CAZJGI010000161.1:0-4720 GCA_964545315.1 uncultured Prolixibacteraceae bacterium | reverse complement strand
CATATCCCGTTGGCGATTAATGCCAAAACCGAGACAAAAATCATTGTTGTAAAGTCAGGAAGTTTTTCTGTTCCCAAAAATCTTCTCAACACTTCCGCAAATCCGATAACAGCAAGTGTTATCTGAAAATATCCGGCAAGTTTGGCAATGCGTTTTTTTCTTGTCAGTGTACCGCCAACTGCAAAAATACTAATTCCATATACGAATGAATCGGCTAACATATCCAGGCTGTCCGCCACCAGTCCCATTGATTTGGAGATCAGACCAGTTATCATTTCGATTATGAAAAAAGCAAAGTTGATAGAAAGAACTGTCCAAAGTAATTTTTTCTGGTTTAGGTTTTCTGTAAATTCTGTTCGGTCTGTTTTTCAGTAGTAAGTTTTTGTCCACCTAAATTCAGATCGAGAATTGATTTTTCGATTTGATCAATTTGTCCGGTGTGAAAAACAGTCAGTTTTCTGTTCAGAATATCAAAATCCAAATTTTTTGTACCTGAAATGCCGTCCAGTTTCAGGCGGATTAAATTCTCTTCTGAAGGACAGTCCATTTTTGGTATTTCAAATGTTGTTTTTTCCATCAGCGATTTTTTTGTTTGATTGGCTGTTTTTTAGTTCAAATTATCACCATCTCTTTTGTCTGTAAAAAGTTTTTTTAAGTTCATGAAATTCATGAGCCATTATTTCTTTCCCTAATATTGCTGTAGTTTGATGATCAGGATCAAGGTCGCTTAGTAAAAAATATGATTTATAAGCCCGTTCTATTTTTCCTAAATGCACGAAATATCTGCCTGTGACATAATAAAATCCCCTGACTGCTGAAATGTGAAAAACATTCGTCTTCATTGGAAAATGTTGAGTTATTTCAAATTTGTTATCCAATACCTTAGAAATTTTCTTGTATTTGCCAGTATTCAGATAATACTCTGAAAGTGATATTTTGCCAAACAGATAGTCTGGAAATTTTTCTACAGTTTCAATCAAAGTATCGTAGTACTTTTTTGTTTGATTTGTTCTCTCGTATGCTATTCCTAAATAATTATAAATTGCCGGGACATTTGGATAAAGTGACTTATACTCAATCAATTTATTAATCACTTTATCTAGATTCAATGATTTCTTAATTTTTTCGGTAAGTCTTATTATTTTTTTCTTCTCATTTCTTTTAAGTAATATCCAATTTTTTTCCTCAACAGGTTCTTCAGTAATATAGAACTTATCAAATTTAACTAGTTCCGGATTTGTTTTATTAATTTTCTTTAAAATTTGATTTCTGTCAACCGTTGAAATCAATTGCTTATGGTCAAGATACTCTCCTTCATTTGTTGATATAGCTTTAATCAACTCATATTTATTTATATAATTCATCTGTTTAAAATTTGATAATTAAAATTTTCATGTTCGTTTTATTTATTTATCTATACCATTAATTCTATCAATACCTGATGTTTTTTCGTCATTAAAATTGACTTAGTTTAGTGCAGGTTTCAGGCGGGAGTTGTGTGCGATTTCCAGCCCGTAGTATAACTGTAACTTTGATTTCTAAAACCAGCACTATTTCATAGTACAAAATAATGATTGTAATATAAGTCTTTTATATATGTAATTAATTATTTTTAAAATTCCGAATAAAAAAAAGATTATGAAAAAAACAGATATTAAGGCAAAAATTGAATTCTCATTCCGGGAAAAGGTTCAAAAGGATAAAAAAGTGAAAAATGCCTATTTGCTTGTTCATTCAGAGAAGCTTAATATCCACTTAAATATTGCTGAAGGAAAAACAGGAAATTATCAGGCTGACATTAATCAGCCGAATCATTTAGCCAGTGTCGGAAAGCTATTTACAGCAACTATTATCAGTATTCTGTTTGAGAGAGGACACCTGGATTTTGATGATCCTGTTGGCAAATACCTTGACGGTGATTTAATGAGCCGCCTGCATTTTTTCAGAGGAAAGGATTATTCAAATCACATAACGATAAGGCATTTGCTGATGCAAACATCAGGATTAAATGATGTTTTTTATCAATTATGGCAGAAAATGATTGATGATCAGGGCTTCAAAATTACTCCGGCAGAGGCGGTTATCTGGGGTAAAAAGAACTTAAAACCTGTTGCTGTTCCCGGTAAAAAACATTTTTATACGGACACAAACTATTATTTGTTAGGATTAATAATTGAAAGTATAACCAGGAAATCATTTCATGAGGTTATGCATGAATTCATTTTTAATTCACTGGATATGCAAAATGCATATGTATTTGGCTTTTCAAAACCAAAGATTGAATCTGTTTATCCTCCGGCAAAATTATATATTAAGGGCTATGATCTGCTTTCTGTTAAAGGTATTCATCAGATAGATTATGCAGGAGGAAGTGTAATTGCCCCGTTATCTGAATATTTGATTTTTATAAAAGCCCTGGTTAATAACAAAATTATAAAAAAGGCAACATTGAACAGAATGATCGAAGACGATATTTATATGGGATTTCCAACTGTTGGATTCAATTATGGTTACTCAATCTGGAAATTGAAAACAATTCCTATAATAATGCCTGAAAAATATAGTTGTTGGGGATGCGTGGGAGTTACCGGTGCTTTTTTGTTTTATCATCCCGGAACCCAATCTTATATTATTGGAACATTTAATGATTTTTCTTACAGAGGAAAAGCTTTACAATTTATGGTAAGAAAAGTGATAAAAGAATTATTAAATGCTGAAACGTAAAAAGAAATATTATGATTTATTACTTGAAATTCAGTCTATTGTTTTTTGTTATTCATTTTATTTGTTACATCATTGCCGGTATTATTGATTTGCGACTTGCAAAAAGAATGTATAAAGGGAAAGATCGCCTGTATAAATCATTTTTCCGAAATATGGAGGATAAAAATGAGAGCAGCCGAGTTGCAAAATTATTATTGCCCTCCCAATTGGTTCGGGGTATTTTAATGTCGTTGGTTCTCTATCCGGTCCTGCCCTTTTTGGGTGAACTGTCATTTGGCATGAAGTTCCTGTTTATGAGTGGCCTTATGTTTATTTATTCTGACTTTGCAAGTGCTATCCCATTTTCCAATACCATTGAGGGCCTGGTATATTTAAAAAAAGAATATTTAAAAAAGAAAGTTTTCTGGACAATACAGCTTGAAGCAATATTATACAGCATCATGTTTGGATTATTTTCAGCCTGGCTTTTACTATAGAAGTTCTTGTGTCGCAAGCTATGAACAGTAGAAACGCATTTACACAGATGTTGAACGGAATAACTTCAGTTAACCTGAAATTCTTTCCCACAAGACAACAATTACAGGTTGATACGTGTGCCGGAACCTTGTATAATACAAATCCTGCATTTAAACATTTTCAATTTTAAAACGTTGATTGTTAAAAAGTCAAACTCTATGAGAATGAGGGCAGGGAATGGAAAATTTGTGGATTTCTGACTAAGGATGGCTCAGAAACAAGAGCTTATTATGGAAGGCTGAAAGCGAATTCCGGAAAGGTAGTTTCTTGCAGAAATTTATGAGAGCAGAAAAAAGGAAGAATATTTTTCAAGAGTAAAAAAGATTTGTTAATTAGCACGTTTGTAAAACAGGTATCAGTAACGGATACAAATTGTAAGAGATCAGATTATCAAAGAATATAAAAAGGAATAGAAATGAAAACACTTATTATAGTAGATCTGCAAAATGATTTTGTGCCAGGCGGTACATTGGAAGTGCCTGAAGGTGATCAGATAATTCCAATCATTAATCGTATTCAGAAAAAATTTGATCTTGTAGTTGCCACACAGGACTGGCATCCTGCAGATCATGTCAGTTTCGCTTCCAATCATAAAAATAAGAAACCCCTGGACAGGATTGAGTGGCATGGAACGGAACAGATACTTTGGCCGGACCATTGTGTGCAGGAGACATGGGGAGCAGAGTTGCACCCTGATCTTGATACAAAAAAGGTTGAAGTAATTTTCAGGAATGCCATGGATCCGGCGATAGACAGCTATAGTGGATTTTACGATAACGACCATCTGAAGGATAGTGGACTTGGTGGATTTCTTCGTGCCCGCAATGCCAATCCACTCTATTTTTGCGGACTGGCAGCAGATGTTTGTGTCTACTATTCAATAAAGGATGCACTGAACGAAGGATTTTCAGCGGTACTTATAGAGGATGCTACCCGTCCGATCAATGATGAAGAATATGAAAGAGTTAGAAAAGAAATAATTCAGAAAGGCTGCAAAATTATAAAGAGTACTGAAATTCCTGATTAAGATAATGCCAAGATGTGATATTCTTAAAGGCGGCATCTAAAAAGATGTGTTCAGATAGCTTTTCCCGGAAAACTTCAATCATCAGTTAAATTATCAGGCAAAAATAAATTTGATGATTCCTGCAGGGTTTTTAATATTAGCACATTAGTTCTCAATTAAATATTATATATATCGTATAACATAACTACACTATGTATACTCTTTATCAGGTAGATGCCTTTACTGACGAAATTTTCACCGGTAATCCCGCAGCAATCATACCTCTTGAGAAATGGCTTCCTGACCAGTTGATGCAAAATATCGCTATGGAAAATAACCTCTCAGAGACTGCCTTTTTTATTCCGGGGAATGATGATTTTCATATCCGTTGGTTTACACCAGTCTCTGAAGTAAATTTGTGCGGGCATGCAACCCTGGCATCAGCCCATGTAATTTTTAATCATACCGGTTACA
>CAZJGI010000160.1:2681-6107 GCA_964545315.1 uncultured Prolixibacteraceae bacterium | reverse complement strand
AGACTATCAGTTTCATAAACGATTTTTACAATAAAAGATTTATGACTTTGGATAATGGTGGTCATCGCCGAAAAGATTTTACAGGTAATGATCCATATTTTCCGGCCAATTATGTTAAAGAAAGTAAATTGTTAAATAGTAGTGAACTTTTGTGGATTGAGATCGAACTGGCTCAACCATTATCTTCTGAGGATATTAACGATCTCATTGTCAGTCTTAACTGTTTCCCTGTATTAAACAGGGAATTAAATGAGTATGCTCATTCGATCATAAAAGGGACGAATGTGATTCCTGTCATTACTGATGATCTTTTCTTTGACATGAAGAGGGTAACCGATTCTAAAGATACTCTATATGAACCAATGACTGCAGGACAAGAAGTGACCACAGATAACAGCTATATGATCAGACAGGGAGGTATAACCCGTTTTGATTCCAGTGATGCCAGACAATCAATAAAGCACTTGCTTGACCTGGTGAGAGACGAAGCAGCGGCCTTTGCTGTCAAAGGTACTGATCTGATCTCATATGAGTTAAAACAGCTGGATCAGATTACGACCAGACTGGAACAAAGAGTTGGCAAGTCAGGTGTTTCTGATGATCTGAATCCTTCTATTTTATTAGAATCTGCCTCCGAATATGAGAAAATTAATGTTCAGTACTGGACTATTGCCGGAGATGCTGCCAATAGCATAAGACCCGGATCAAAGCTTTCAGTATACCGTGGAGTTGATATTGATGATAAAAGCATTACTCTTCTCGCACAAACAGTTGGTGGAAGGCACAGGCTTACAAGGGAAGAGATGCTGAATACTCTCAGAAGATCAATATTATCACAGGGCAGAATCGTTACTAAAGAGGATATAAGAGCTTTGTGCTTTGAAATTTTTAACGGGAAACTGCAGTCGGTCGAAGTAAAAAAAGGAGTTTCAGTTGTTAATTCAAACAGTAAGGGGATGATGCGAACTATGGATATCTATCTTAAGTTAAAGGAAGGTACAGACCTGTCTTCCTATGATATATGGCACCTTACTGAAAATTTAAAAACATCTTTAAAAAGAGATTCTGTAAATCTTTTGCCATACAGAATCTTTGTAACGTGAGGAGATATATATTGATTTTGGTTCAATGAAACCATTTATTGATTTTTTAAGGTCGTTTTTTTACCGGTTAAAACCGTGAATGTGTTAAAGGGCTAAGACCCTTATATATAATATATTGAATTTTAAATGTTTAATTTAATTATATTCAAATGAGAATAATGATTAAATATGTGGCATTAATGTTAATTTTTCTGTCTGTCACTAATAGTGGATCAGCACAAGAAAACTTTGCCAAAAATATTTTCAAAAGTGTTTCAGAAGATGGTAAATTATTAATTACGTATGATATAGCATCTGATGAGGGTACCGGAACATTTACTGTAGTAATGATGGTTACTTATGAGGGTAAGCAGGTTAAAGCATCTTCAGCATATGGGGATATTGGTACAAATATTTCTTCCGGAAAAGAAAAGGCTATTGTTTGGTATTATAAAGATGATTTCGACGGTAATATAGAAAATGTAGCAGTTGACATATTTGCATATAAGGAAAATGAACCCAGGGCTGTTTTTCAAATTGTGTCACTTAGTAATAATGGTTATGCCCCTTGTGAGGTTACTTTTGTAAATAATTCCACCTTTGCAAATGAATATCAATGGAATTTCGGTGATGCCTCATCAGGTGCCGCAAATCTGTCTTTTGAAAAAGACCCAAAGCATATTTATAAAACCGGCGGAATATATTCCATATCATTAATTGCAAGGAATACTAAGCTAAATCTTGAGAATACATATTATCAAAGCATTGAGATCAAAAAACATGATCCTGTAATTTCTGATTTTGATATAAAAGGCAATAATCAGTTACCAGGCAAAAAAGTCGAATTTATAAGTAAGTCAGTGAATGTTGATGTTTACAAGTGGAATTTCGGGGATCCTTCATCCGGGAAGAAGAATACGTCTGATAAGGAAAATCCCAATCATAAGTATAAACAATCAGGAACATTTGATGTGCAGCTGATTGTAAAAAATAATTTCAGCGGATTGTCTGATACCATTGTTAAGATAGTGACAGTGGGACAGCAGGAGGTAGCTGAAGCAGGATTTGTGTATACTAAATCGGCTGATACAGCACCTTCAACTGTAGTATTTAAGAATACTTCCGCTAATGCAACAAAACATGAATGGAATTTTGGTGATCCTGATTCCGGGAATAAGAATAAGTCTGAAGATAAAGATCCGGCCCACACCTATACTAAACCGGGTAGTTATAAGGTTGAACTATCAGCATGGGCCGGGGGTGCAAAGAAACCGGTTGTATATTCCGAAGTTATAACTGTACAGGAGTTACCTAAGCCTCCTGAAGCCATGTTCTCAATACAAAACAACAATGTCCTTGGCCCCGCAACTATTATTTTTCAAAATAATTCAGTGAATGCAGATGAATATCTTTGGGATTTTGGTGATCCGGGATCCGGTGCCGCTAATTCCTCAAAAAGTGAGAATCCTGCACACACATACAAGGAACCCGGTAAATATGCTGTTACCTTAACTGCCTCGGGAAAAGGATTTACTAATAAAAGTACTGTTACCGATTATGTTATAATTATTGAACCTTCAACTTCTGTAGTAAGGCCTGTTGCAAAATTTGAGGCTGATAAGAAAAATTTGACTGCACCGGCTGTAGTTACTTTTAAAGATATTTCCTCCAATGCTGATTCCAGGGAATGGAACTTTGGTGATCCGGATTCAGGAGATAACATATCAACTGACATGAATCCTACTCATACTTATTTCAAAGCCGGAACATATAAGGTGGAACTAAAAGTTGCCAATAAGAGCTCCGGTGTAACAAATACTGTCTCAGAGTTAATAACTATATCCGCGCCGCTTCCTGGCCCGGTTGCCGACTTTGAAATTCAGAATAATAATGCAGTGGCACCTGCAAAGATTATTTTTAAGAATAAATCTGACAATGCAAATAGTTTTTCATGGAATTTTGGAGACCCTTCTTCGGATAATCTGAATATATCTGCCATTAAAGATCCGGAACATGTCTTTGCAAAGCCGGGTGAGTATAAAATTATATTAGAAGCCTTGAACAATGAGTCCGGTGCAAAAAGTAAAATAGAGAAACTGGTGACGGTTTTGAAACCTTTGGAGCCACCCGTGGCAGGATTTGATGTTGTTTTGTCCGGGGAGTTTGTACCTGTAAAAGTGGATTTTAAAAATCTTTCTGCAAATGCAGATTCCTATAAGTGGAATTTTGGTGATTATGATTCAGAAAATAATGAATCAACTGACGTTATGCCTGGTCATAATTACACTATTCCGGGTAAATATATTATTACCCTGGAGGCTATTAACTCAAAAACCGGAAAGAG
>CAZJGI010000160.1:0-2581 GCA_964545315.1 uncultured Prolixibacteraceae bacterium | reverse complement strand
GGATCAGGTAAGCTGCTGCTTCAGGGTTTGGATAGTAAATTAGCTGCGGATAATCAGATTATTTTCGAATTGACCAAAACCTATCTTACCCGTTTTGCTGCACCCAAGCTTACTTTAAGCCGGACTGATGAGGTTGGCATTATTGCAAACACATTGAATGACAAATATCCGATAGACATAATATTTCAAAAGACTGATAATTCAGGCAGAATAATTCCTCTGATAGATCGAACGTTTAAATATGTAGGTACAAAGCTTGCCAGTGATATTGTGGCTACACAGGATGGTGGATTTGCCCTGACAGGCTACTGGCAGGAAAATGAAAAATCTCCAATGATGATCCTTTTCGGAAAAATCGACAGGAAAGGGCATGGTGAGATGCATTTGATACGTTCTGAAACAAATGTTGTCGGATGCGCTATTGAAGAGTCTTATCAGGGAGGTTATGCTATTTTAAGAGCCAGGGAAAGTCTTGAAAACAGTAACTTTTATGAAATAAGTTTTACCCTTATTGCCGCAGACGGAGGACCTACCGACTGTGCCAATTTACTTCCCTGTACAATAAAGAAGGAGGACATGTTATCATATAATCCGGTAATGATAAAAGTAGAAGAGGGATATGTTGTTGCAAGTCATAGGTTTAATGGATTCGATTACGATGTCTCCCTTTATTGGATAGATAAAACCGGAGACGTATTGGTAAGGTATCAAAACGTTACCCTCCCTGGTGATCAGTTTATTACAGGTATTACTCAGACATCAGACGGCGGGTATCTGATTTCCGGTATCCAAAAGGTTAATAATAAGCAAAAAGCATTGATAATAAAAACTGATCCTTTTGGTAAGCTGAATTAAATAAATCCAACTGTAATAGTGTCCCGGAGATAATTTATTATTATAATTAGTTACTTTGAGTAAAAGAAGACAATTATTAAGGTAGTTAATCCTTTGAGGTTTATCTTCCCCTCATTTTCTCAATCTCTTGTTTCAGTGCCCTGTTTTCAAGATTGCATTGCCTTAATTTTTGCTGTGCATCCTTAAGGTCTTTCTCAAGCTGGGCTGTTGCAGCACCACCGCCGCCACCGCCACCGCCGCCTCCGGCTGCCTGTAGCATGTTAAGCTGATTTTGAAGTTGATTCCTCTCGTTAACACATTCCTGTAATTTTTTGCTCATCTCATCAGATTCCCCCAGGTCTTCCATAAGATTAAGCTTGTCATTATATGCTAGTTGCAGATCAGATAAAGTTTGCATCACATTTTTATACATGGCTGTTTCCCAGGATTCCTCTTCTGCAATCTCATTTTTTGTCTTGCTGACCAGGGCTGCAATATCCTGATTTAACACCTCTTTATTTTCTCCTTCTTCTTTATATTTCGGTAATTTTGCGAGTAATATAGTTGCTTCATTTACATTTGGAGCAAAAATTTCTTCCTGGAATTTAAGATTGTCTTTGAGTTTCTGAAGCTCACTGGTAGATTGTTTATCTGACAGACGGCCCGTATTCATAGTTGTAAATCCTACCAAAATGGCAATTATAAAGCTGATAAGAAATAATCCCACAACTTTAAGGAATGCTTTGTTCCGTTCTTTACTGTTAAGTGGTTTCATATGATAAAAATTAATATGACTTTTATTCCTATAAAGAGTCAGTTACTTCAATATTTTTGGCACTGTCACTTGCGATTCCGGCAACGATCCTTTCGCAGGTTATTACATCATTCTCTCTTATTTTACAACCTGAAATTGAATCTTCAGGATTCAAGGCCGACCTGATATTTAATAATTTACTTCTGATCTTGAAAAATATCCATCGGTCGGGTTCATTTTCAATCCCGGTAAATGAGATCGGCCCTTCAGGGTGCCTGCTGTTATAGTCATTAATAAAAAAATAGAATAACCTTCCCAATGACATTGCTTCAGGTGCTTTTGCCCTGAAAGTGGTAGATTCTGTGTCGTTATTTCTTTTTTTAAACACAAAACTGATCACAACAGGATTTTCCATCTCTTCATCAGTTGGGTCCTCTATAGTGAGATTCACGGGATATGTCCAGCTAATAAATTCTTTGGGTGGCATTTCAAGTAATTTAATAACTGTTTGATTTAACAATACCGGAACCAGAAACCAAAGCATCGACATATACCAAACGACTTTAACATCCGGAATGACTAAAAAAGTAAATGCCATGTTGAAAAAGAAATATCCAAAGAGAAGGATACATATTATAAAAACAATTTGCATTCCGAAGGTGTGTTCCGTATACCAGGGAAGCATTTTTTTTGACAGGATTACATGTAAGGTGCCTAGGGAAATAATAATTAACTGGGCAAATATTATTGTAGTCATTTCTCCCATACCCGGTTTAAAGAAAAGGAAGAGTGAGGTTGCTGATATTAAAAGTGAAACTAAGAGGACATAAAAAAGGCTTGACCAGCCATATCTTTTTAATCCTTTCACCTTTTTGAACATGACAAAGAATGTCCCCAATCCGAGTAACAGGCTTCCTATTTTTAATGCCAGACTTGTGCCGCTCATAAACAGTGCATTTTATTTTCTATAAAAATATGAAAGAATCCTTTAAT
>CAZJGI010000159.1:0-6110 GCA_964545315.1 uncultured Prolixibacteraceae bacterium | reverse complement strand
TCAGTTTTAAACTCCAAATAATTGAAATAATACCAACTGGCAATAAAACAATCCCGCTAAGTATGGTCAACGAATTCAAAAGGTCATTATTGAGGATCAAGCCCAGGAAAGCAATAATAGATAAAAATGCCGAGAACATATATATTATGCTAATTACCTTTAATTTAGCCGCCTTGAAAATAAATCCTGAAAATAAGATCAATGCTCCGACTGCCCAAAATAAATAACCCATTTGATTCAGAAAATAGGTAAAAGAACCTGTTGAATTGAAGTAAAATAATCTGGCAATACCGATTGAATTATTTTTTAACAGAAATGGAACATATGCAAATTGAGCTCCATATGAAACACTGCTTAATACACAGTATCCGCCCAGGAAAATAATTGCCGGTATTGAAAAATCCTTTTCCGGAATACCATAAGCCTTCAGCTGGCTTATCATCAGATATATGATTGCCGGGCTTATCAGAAAAGCAAAAAAGAACTGCACTTTAAATAAGGTTAGATTTTGCAAAATCCATTCAAATTTTTCTGCATCACTTCCGGAAGGTTGTGAAACTGCCATAAACAGAGGCCACATAATAAGCAATGATGTGAACAATATACTGCTTATCAAAAGATTTTTGTACTGTCTCATATTGTAATTTAAAATTATAATGATTTAATTGGTTTTTGATAATTTCCAGATCAAAAATATTGATTCCTCATTTAATAAATTGGAAAAATTAGCCTTATTTAAAAGATTGATGCTAATTTTAGCATCACTTTAATCAAAAAATCAACCAAAATGAAAACACCTTTTACAACAGAACAATTCTTTTCTGTATTTGAAACTTATAATTCAAATGTTTTCCCGGCTCAGATCATTATTCTGTTACTGGGATTACTTATCCTGTATATTACATTATCTACACGATTTGAAAAGAATACATTAATTGGAAGTATGTTGGGACTTTTCTGGGTTTGGATGGGGGCAGTTTACCATATAATCTTCTTTTCGTCAATCAATCCACCTGCATTTGTTTTTGGTGCTCTTTTTATTTTACAAGGGATTTTCTTCTTATTGGAAACCTTGATACGAAAAAAATTAGTATTCAGTTATTTGAGGGGCGCAAAAGGATACTTAGCTGTTATTTTAATTTTATTTGGATTGATTGTCTATCCGCTCATTAGTTATTTTCCCGGAGGATCAATTTCAAAAACAATATCTTTTGGATTACCCTGTCCTACTACTATTGCAACCTTTGGATTTTTAATGCTTGCTTCAAAAAAAATCTCTAAATACTTACTTATAATTCCATCTCTTTGGGCTATAATTGGGACATCGGCAGCTTTACAATTTGGAGTTTACCAGGATTTTCTTCTAATTATTTCAGCAATAATTGCTGACATTTATATTCTTCGAAATCAAAAAAGCCTAAGTGAGGTATATTCGCTATGAAAGATATAAATAAAAGAAGAAATTTTTTATAAGCCCTTATAAAGCTAAAATCAACAATTTCAATGATCTAATCATTATATCATCTTGTTCTATAGTCATTATATATAAATTAATTATTAACTTAAAAATTGGGTGTTTACAAATTATTTTTATTCAAACTGTTTTGAAAATTTTAAGTTAGAGTACCTGAATCCCAAAATTCATTATTACAGAATCATTATTTATCTATATTTGCAACTCAAATTTTCGAAAAATACGTTAAAATATTAATTATTATTATGAAAACTCTTAAACATTCAGCTATTCTGTTGATTATACTTGTTTTAGGATCATGCAGTCCTAAAGTAATGACCGAGCTTAATAAAAGTTATGAACCCCTGGATTATAACCAGGAGGTAGTTGTAATTGGTATAGACCAGAGTGTACCTGAGGGATCAGAAGAACTCGGGCAGATAAAAATTGGTGATTCAGGATTCACAACAAACTGCGATTATGAAACCGTGATCAACAAAGCAAAGGAAGAAGTGAGGAAAGCGGGTGGAAATTCACTGAAAATAACTGAACACAAACCTCCAACAGTCATGGGAAGCTCTTGTCACCGTATCACTGCCACAATATTAAAATTAAAAGACCCTCAGACATTTATAGCAGATAATTCTGAAGAAGAGTTACTTGACATTGATTATGCTATTATAAATGTTTACAGGTACAGCGGCGCAGGTGCCTTGGTGAATTACGACCTCCATCTCGGTGATTCGGTACTATGTCGGGTAAAAAATAATTTTAAAACCACTGTTCATACTAAACTGGAGGGTCTGAATTCAATATGGGCAAAGACAGAAGCAAAAGCTGAAATTCCTGTGGATATTAAATATGGTAAAGTATATTATATACGTTGCGGTATTGGTATGGGATTTTTTGTAGGTCAACCTACTCTGGAATTAGTTGACAGTAAAATAGGAAAAGCAGAATTCGAAGCTTTTAATGCCAAAAATCAATGAAAAAATTATTATTATTCCTTGTCGGACTGTTTCTTACTTTAATTTCTTTCTCACAAGACCTGATTGTAACCGGGTCCGGTGATTCAATAAACTGTGTAATTACAAAAGTCAAAAAAGATTATATATACTTCACTTTCAGCCATAATGGTGATATAAGAAATACTCTTTTACCTGTTTCTGATGTAGCATCTTTCCAAAAAGGATATTTTGAAACCCCGGAAGTACCTCCGGAGAAAATAAAAAATAACATCAATTATCAGCGAATACGTATAGCTCTTAATGGTGGTTTTGGTTATCAGACTGCCAAAATCGGAGATAATGTGCCGAACGATTTCAGGGATTATGTAAAAAAACTAAAATCGGGTGTCACCTTTGGTGGAGATATTACATATTACTTTTCTGAAACATTGGGTGCAGGAGTCAAATATTCCCTTTTTCACTCATCAAATTCACTTGATAACATTTACATTGAAAATGCTGAAGGAGAAAGGCGTTACGGAGTGATGAGTGATGATCTTAATATTTCATATATAGGCCCCTCGTTTTCTACCCGGCTCTTAAACCATAAAAAGTCAAATGCCATGATATCAAGTATCTCCCTTGGCTATATGGCCTACAATAATGATAAAGTGATGGTCGACAAATATAAAATGACCGGTAGCACTTTAGGATTATCATTTGATTTAGGGTATGATATCAAAATAGCAGATAAAATTTCATTAGGTATTCAATTATCATACACCTCTGGAACTCTTTTTAATTACAAATGGGATGACGGAAATACAATAGAGACCATTGAACTGGAGGCAGGCAGTTATGAAGGTCTTAACAGGATTGATTTGAGTGTCGGATTAAGATTTTAATCAGGATCAACTAAAGGAAGGCTATTTCCAATGACATCCTGTTTTATTTATTCAGAGGAAAAATAAAGTAGGTGTAGATATAACAACCTACACAAATACCTAGTGTAAATTCGAGCATGGCAAAAAATACAAGGATACATGCCACTACTAGGGATGCAGTATAAAACTGCATTAAAGAAAATATAGCTATTGCAAGTGTCATAATGAATCCCAGCCGGGCAGCAAAAATTTTTGGCGCTTTGTCAATAGGCTTTTTACTCAAATTTAACAGGCTCAACAATGAGGTACTTAAAAAATTCACCGGACTCAGTTTCGACCGGGTAAACGCCCGGATAAAAAAATCGGTCAGCAGTACTACCAGGAATATTACCGAGTTAAAAATAATTCCGGAAGCTACCAGCAATACTGTGAAGAATGCATTCAACCGGGTGAGCCTTTCATTAATCTGCTCATTGGAAACAGGACATATAAGTTGTTTCATCTTTATTTTTCTTGGTTAAACAGAATTGTTATATACAAATTAAATACAAAATAGTATTTTATACAAATTTTTTAGCAAAAAAAAGAGACTCCGTTGCAAAAAATATAGCTGTACGTAACTCTGTGATCACAATGGCTTATAAAGATATGCCAGACAATCTGAATTCCAGATCATGCGGACTGGATATTATTTTCAAATGTTATCCTCAAAACCGTGAGCACAATACAAAGCAGACAAACGTTTTAAAATCCGTCAGGAAAAAGGAATCCCTTATGTCAGTTTAATATAACTTGAAGACAGATTTCGGGTGGTAACTTACTTTTGTTAAGACACGTTGCCCCTAAATGGTATAATATTACAAATCGAAATGCAGAACAACGGCAACGCAAATCAAAACTGTAACCTGAAACAAAAGGAACTGCAAGAACAACAGAAACAAAAACACTCGAATACCATTAAATATTAAAACAATTATTTATTACTTTTAACATTATTAAACTTGTTAATAAACAGGGAGGTTACCATGAACTCAAAAAAGCTCTTAATTATTGTCATTTCCGTTTTCCTTTCATTCTGTATTTCGGCACAGCAAAAAGTTTCTAATGTAAAAGGCGGATTACTCCGTGCAGGTATTGCCAAAACAGAAATAACCCCTCAGGTTCCGGTCAGGCTTTACGGATACGCTTCCCGGAAAACATACTCGGAAGGTGTTCATGATCCCCTCTCAGCCCGGGTGGTTGTCTTTGAAAACAATGGTAAAAAAGTAGTACTTGTATCTACGGATATAGGATCATACGGAAGGGAAGCTTTCCTGGAATTTCAGAAGAATATACTTCAAAAGTTCAATTTGCAGGAGTCAGATCTTTTTCTATCTGCGATCCACTCACACAGCTCCCCCATCCTTTCACTCGATCCTGAAAGCGGCGACCCAAATAACATTAAATATACACAGGAGCTGCAGACAAAACTAATTGCGCTGATTGAAAAAGCAATCGATGACCTCAAACCTGTCACCACAGGCACAGGAAAGGGTTACTCGCCCGTAGGTTCAAACAGGAGGGAGATGAATCCTGACGGATCGATCAGCCTGGGGAGAAATCCTTACGGTCCAACCGACAAAGAGGTTCTTGTCATGAAGATAGCCGGTACTGACGGCACACCCTCAGGGGCAATTTTTGACTATGCAACTCACGCAACATCCCTCGGACCAGGTAATATGCTGATTAGCGGTGATGTTTTGGGTATCTCTGCACAATTTGTCGAAAAGATCCTTGGTGAAGAAGTTGTCTCCCCTGTCTTTGCAGGCGCATCAGGAAACATCGATCCGTGGTACAGAGTTTTACCCAGGTTTAATTACGAACAGGGATGGATACCGGAACCCGTACTTCTTGGAACTCTGCTGGGTGAAGAGGTAGTTACCGTATTCAGAAAAATAGATAATCTTACTCCCGGTGGTGAAATCTCAACTGCATTTGAAACAATGCATCTTAACAGAAAAAAACGCGGTCCTGAAGATCCAAGATACTCAAAAGAACTTGAAAACACTACTATCCCTTTGAATATCACTGCTGCCAAAATAGGCGACAAAGTTGCATTCATAGGCTTTAATGTCGAAATGCTGACCGAAATAGGAATGGCCATCAAGGAGGGTTCCCCGTTTGAAAACACATTCATCATCACCCACTGCAACGGCTCCAGCGGCTATCTTCCACCCGCTGAACTATACAAAGAGGGCGGATACGAGATCACAACTTCTAATTTTGAAATAGGCTCAGCCGAAAAGGTAGTCAAAAAAGCACTCAGAATGTTATATGACCTGTAATCAGTTCCATTCCTTTTCCAGGTGCATTTTAATCTAGTGAGATTTGACTTAAAATTTTTAAGTCGGAAAATGATACCTTTTTAACACAATCACTTTGCTATTGTCAACTTTTATTAAAAAATGTGTTTATAAAAGCTGTAATAAATTTATTATCAATAATATATAATAAATGGCATAGAGAGCAGAATTACTGCGTGATCCTGAATGGGGGGGCATTCAACCAAAAGCTCCTTTCTCGCTGCGCTCAAATTGAGAGCTTTCATGATATTTGAAACATAGAGAGCAGAATTACTGCGTGATCCTGAATGGGGGGGCATTCAACCAAAAGCTCCTTTCTCGCTGCGCTCAAAAGGTTGGCTTTTAAAATTTATTTCAGAATTTGAAGCAAGCTTCAATTCTTTCATAAATTTTAAAAGCCCCTCACCTTTCGGTGAGGAGCTTTTGGTTGTGGGGAGAGCAGGATTCGAACCTACGAAGGCTTTGCCAACAGATTTACAGTCTG
>CAZJGI010000158.1:4333-6255 GCA_964545315.1 uncultured Prolixibacteraceae bacterium | reverse complement strand
TTTTGAAATTCCCATTAATTATTTCAGTTTTAATTAACATCTTTAAATTTTCCGGGTGGTATCCGTTCATTACCATCGATTCAAAAGCCAGATAATTGGCTCCTTTTGTAAGGCCAATGCAATAATAAAAGTAATAGGATCGATTGATATATTCAGAAGTATGAGGTAATGAAAGTGAATTTCCTCTAAAATCCTGATAGGAGAAAAATAATCTGTCACATAATATTCCTTTTTCTGACAAAGCTAAATTATAATAATACTGTATAACAAGGTTTTTTGATGGAAATTTTTCAATCTGTTTGATAACAGAATCCCATTGTTGGTTATAGATCATCTTTTCAATTTTCATCATTTCTGCCTGCCCATGGTCATATTTTATGATTAGTAAAAAAAATGTAACCAGAAATATTATAAATACTGACACATAAGACTGTATTAACATTTTTGCTTTATAAAAAAAATTAATATCCAGGATTTTTTTGATTAAAGGCATTAGGATAATAAAAGAGCAAAGCGAATAAAACGTAATTGAAAAAGCTGAAAGCGTTAATGCAGGTAATGGAAATGATAAAAGTTGAACTTCAGTTTTATAAAAAATGAATTCTTTGAATAGAACGAACGTTGTGAAACAAACAATTAAAATCAGAATAATACCTGATATAATATGGGTTTTTGAATTGTTTTTAATCAGAAAAGTAATATACGATCCTATGTAAATTAGTGAAAAAGATCCGGTTACATAATACATTACAGGAAATAAAGTCAGAAAGAAAAACAATTGATATTGTTTTTTAAGATTAATAATGATGTTAATCCATACTAAGCCCGACAACAGACCCAGGCTATGGTAAATGAAATGGTCATAGAATGTTTGTGAAATCAAAAGCCAGCATCCTGTAATGACTGAGCAAAACAATAATAATGAGTTGTTTTTTGAAAAAAATCTCATACGATTCATTAATAGTGAAATAAGGATTACAGGCAAGGACGAAATAATGAGGGCCCCCGGGATACTAAAATAATATCCCTGAGTTAAGAAATTACTTATATAAACCAGCAGACCACCTGGTTGCGATAAATATTTTTTTAAATATTCAAATGAGAAAATAAAAAGCGATTCATTTTCCTGATAAAATAATAAGCCCCTTCCGAAAAATAAAAAATAGAATGCAGAAATTAAAAAAGTAACTATCTTAAATATTACTGATAACCTAAGTTTTTCAGATATCATCTTAATACTCATCTTGCTCTGAAGTGGCTTTGTTATTTTTACAGTATCTTTCAATCAGATGATATTTAATTTAATTATTATTGTTTTCAACCCAATTTGCCTCAACAGAAATATTTTGTGAGGCGCGCGCAAAATCCCTTGGCCTAATATTTATTTGATTAGTAACCAGTTCCGGTAAATTAAATGTTTCAATCATCTTGTCGTAAACTTGGGGATTTTTTTGCGGCAAAATAAACGGTTTACCAATCTTTTTGGGGGATCCAAAAAAGGCAATATAAGGTCTTGCAGTTAATCCATCTCTTCGTTTACTACTAAAGATGATCCATTTACTGTTGGAAGACCATGATTGATAGCTTTCTGATTCAGAACTATTTATACTTAACTTATTAACATTATTTGTCGATAAATTCAAAAGATACAGGTCTGCATCTTTATGCCAAATCGAAGATGTTCCATAATCATTTAAAGCAAATATAAGGTATTGACCATTTGGGGATATACTTGGAACAGACGCACTTTTTTTTATTTTGGAGGCTTCAAAAATAACTTCACTATGTCCAAATTTACCTGAAGCCTGGTTAAAAGGACTCCTGACTAAATCATACTTTATATTTTCATAATTAAAATTTGATTTGGGTCGTTCTGTTCTGCAATAATAGAGATAGTCTCCATCCGGTGACCAGCATGGAAA
>CAZJGI010000158.1:0-4233 GCA_964545315.1 uncultured Prolixibacteraceae bacterium | reverse complement strand
CGGACATGAAACAGAAATTGATCAGGGCTGTTTTGTTTGAAGGAATGACAATTAATACAATTATTATCAAGCAATTGATTTTCAATAACAGATGATTCATAAAAATTTTCCAGTGATCTTTGCACTATTTGCATTTTTCCCCCGGCGTCAAATCCTGGATAGAGTAATCTGTAACATACATAAGGGTCTATTGAATCGTTAGCCACATACATAAAAAACGGACTGAATTTATGTACCGTACCATCCGGATTTTTTGTATAAACATCAAATTTAATTTTTCCTCCAACACTATTTTCAAGTAAACTTCTCCAGTATTTTAATTTAAAACGAATAGTCCCATTTGAAGATTTTATTGATAACTCTCTTCCATTTTCTGATATAGCCTTAACAAGATACTGTTTACCCTTATCCTGAATTGTAAAATTCATCGGAGCTATATTATTTGGTATTGTTACACCTGAATAGTCCGGATCAATATCAGGCTCCCTTTCAAGAACTTTAAAACTATTGTAATCATTTGTTTCACAGCCGACAATAAATATTATTAGAATTTTTGATATCGCTGCAAAAAAAATTTTATTTGAACCCTGCTTTAACATTATAAACAAAAATAATGTGGTTAAATTATAAATAATTCATAGGGATTCGGGAGTTGATAAACATGATTAGAAACCTGTAGTATTAAAATAATTGATAAAGTAGTGCATTAATATATAATATCACAATAAATAGTATAGGTGCTGCCAAAATTATTTTTTTGTTATGTTCCAAATTTAATTTTTGTGCCAGCTTCCTGGTTACTTTAAAGCTGAAAATAATACCAATGATAAGGATTACAATTAAAATAATACTAAAGACAAGTTCAGTCCAGCCTGGCAACTGAGGTATTTCGATTTGTCTAAACAATATCGCCTTGATTGTTTCAACACCTTTGGGGTCTTTTACTATATATTTATAAAAGGGGACTTTAGTTATTACTTCCATGATAACAAGACCGACAAAGAATGAAGCAATTACAGGCAGAAAAATATTTGTAATATTTTTTAAGTAGGATATCAGGGAAATTCGTTTAAGAAATAATATGAACATAAAATAGGGGATTAGCCATAATATTGATGGAAGAATGATGTATAAATAAATAATTTCAATCAGATCTTTTAGGAGTCCTTCATTAAGATTTAACAATGATGAGATATTGTTAGATATGAAAGAAAATTTTACTCCATATGCAATTTGGAAATGAGTCATTTCAAATATCATTGAACCTGTAAGAAAGAATAAGAAAAACCATTCGGCAATTTGCACAGGTTTTAATTGCATCAAATCCTGACCAAATCCGATTTTTACAAGGCCGGGATTTGGGCGTTCAGGATTATCATTTGAATTATAATTTTTACAGGTTTTCATACACCCTCCGCACAATAAACAATAATTATTATTGTCAATATTTGGAGGATATAAATCAACCCCACAACTTTTTTCGGTAAAATTGTATGTGTAGTCTTTTTTTATGCAAGACTTATCGGGACAAGATCGGCAGACAGTTTTGCTTTTTACTCTCCAGCCCCAAACTGCCATTTTGGAAAAAATGCCAAGTAAATAACCAACCGGACAGACATAGCGACAAAATGTATTCTTTTCAAAAATCAGGCCTGATAAAATAGAAACAGCCATTATTGCCAGTAAATAATAAGAGGTATATTTGGGATTCATGTCTACCTCAAAGACAGTAATTCCTATTGTAAGTACCAGGAAGTAGAATATTGTAATACCCCAACCTGAAAGCATCCATTTGGGTCTTTTCCTTTTTAATCCTATTTTAGCAAAAAATGTAGTCACCATTTCCACCGGACAGATCATACACCAGACTCTGCCCAGGAATATTGCTGAAAGGACTATCATAGGCCACCATAATCTCCAGACGAAACTTGTAGTTAAATTTGTCCTGCTTAATTGATTTACAAAGACAGGATTATCTGTTGGGGAAGAAAAACCTATTATAACTAATCCTGCAAAAGCTGCTAATGTTATTAACCTGAATGATATTGGGAACCATTTTGTGCCCAAAAGTGAATTTAATGTTTTTAGAATCATGATAAAAAATTTATTGCCCCGATATTTTAATAGTCATTCATTTATCCGAATTAATCGAATTGCGGGATTTTCATACATTCTCCGTTTTTCAGCGACGACTGATGTGCAACGATTCCGGGTGCGGTAAAAGCGATAGCCTCATAAATGTCAATTACAGGTTTTCGCTCATTAGCGAGTGCATCAATAAATTCATGTGTAAGGAAAGTGTGTGACCCGCCATGACCGCTGTTGTGCCTCAATGGTTTGGGCAACATTTCTGTATCCCAGAAAAGAGGGGATTCAAATTTTTCTTTAATCGGTTCCTGAATGGTAAATCCGCCTTCATCTTTTCCGGTTCTTTCAGATGCTTTTACAACAATTTCACCCATCCCGTTCTGGTCTGTAGAATAAAAACTCATTTTATCGCCATGCCATTCACCTCGTTCTGTCCCCATTAATGCACCTTTACGGAAAATCTGAACACGGAACGCAGTACCGCGTGTAGTATTGAAAAGGGCAGTTTGGTTCCAGAAAGGATTGTTGTAGACATTATCAGCAAGCAGAAAATCGTTATCACCCCAACCTATACAACTAACACTGGTGCATCTTTCTCCCGTAACACTAATTAGGAAAGATGTGGCATGCGTTGGATAGTGCATAGGTGGTTGTCCTTGCCTCCAGGTAGGTTTTCTGTTCTCATCAAACCAAATATTAGAAATTCCAGGATGATAGTATTCTGCTTCTGCGCTGAAGATATTGCCGAACAATCCTTCTTTATACCAAATTCTGGCCTGGATCGTATTTTGCCTGAAAACACTGGTTTCTGCCATCATATAGGTGAGACCTGTACTTTTTACCGTTTCCAGAATATCTTCACACTCCTCCAGGTTCATTGCCACCGGCACAGCGCAAAGTACATGCTTCCCGGCTTTCAAAGATTCTATTGTGTGCTTTGCATGCTGGGGTACAGGAGTTGCCAGGAAAACAGCTTCGATTTTAGGATCGGTTAATAGTTTTTCCAGAGAATCATAACTTTTTGAACACTTATAAACCTGCATGAGGCGTTCCCTTCTATCCTGGCGCAGATCACTAACAGCTTCTACAATACAATTAGGATGTTCATGAAAATAAAAACTGGTTCCAAATCCACCTCCAACAATACCTATTCTTATTTTTCTGTTATTTATCTGGTCACCTCCGGCAAAGGAAAAGGTAGATGACAAGGTCAGGGCAGAGGAGCCTATACCTGCAATTTTGATAAACTTTCTTCTGTCAATGCCGGATGCGGAAATATTTAAATCATTTTTCATAAGATTAAATTAATTGTTTTCAAATGTATAATATTTAACTCGGAAGGATTTAAATCATTCTCATGGATGATTTTCACTTATGCCCGTTTTATAAGATTAAGATTAATAGTAATTATATGTACCATATAGTCTGTCCCTATTTCAGAGGGGAGAACTTGCATATGCTTTAATTATGCTCCTTTATCCCTATTAATCAGGATGTTCGTTTCATATTTTTTTATTAATGTTCTTGTTACTTAAAATTACTTAATTGCACCGGTAAAGCGGGCTGTTGAAGGATCTGTAGCTCCAAATGCCATCTTTTTCTTTTGGTCAAAATATACTATTGCCGGATGGCCTATATTTACTTTATTCTGATCGAGGTTAAGCACATGCCCTAACTTTCGTAAAACTAGCCAATCTTCAATGCTTAATCCTTCCCTTATTGAAAGAGTACGTTTTTCAGGGAGTGCATCATTCCTGTCAGGTGATGGATTAAAAGACCCTTGAAACAGATTTGTATTAAACCGTGGTATCGTAACTGCATCATACGGACTTATACCGAATTCAGCTATAGCAAGAAACATGTTGATTGCATTTTGATCCTGGGTATCGCCTCCTTCAAAGCTCATGGCCAGAAAAGGTTTGCCATTTTTTAATACAATAGTGGGAGATAGGGTAACCCTTGGACGTTTCCCGGGTTCAATACAATTAGGGTGTCCTTTAAGTGTATTTAAACTTTTTAGCCTTGTACCATGGGTAACTCCTGTACTTCCGCCTGCCCCAGCTTTGCTGCCCCATCCGCTGGGTGAAGCAGCAACCATATTGCCCCATTTATCCATTATAGTGCATACGGTAGTACCTCCCATTA
>CAZJGI010000157.1:0-6271 GCA_964545315.1 uncultured Prolixibacteraceae bacterium | reverse complement strand
TTTGATGTGTATATTGGACTTAAAGAAGCTTATAATGACGAATTTACTTTTTATCACGATGGCAGTTACAAACATAATACCACCGATGGCTCTTCTTTTGGAGGGATCGTGTACGCAATGGTTTTACAGCAGTTCGGATTGGCTTCTATAACTAAAACCGGAGGGGAAGCCGTTTTCGGTCAGGATGTTTTCGCTCTGACTACTCATACTCCGGATGACAATGCAACTTTTGTATTTAAGGAAAATGAGGATTTTTCTATTCCCACTATACCCGACTTTGCCACCGGAGTCCAGCCTCCGGGAATACCAATTGTAACCTATCCGGGCGTAATGACTATCGATTTTCCGGGCTCAACAGAATTTATTGGCGTAAGGGATTTTCACAAAAAAGTCATTGTTCAGGAAATAACTGATAATTCAATGAGGCTGGTGATGTTTCTGACCCTGAGTCCTGATGCTATAATAAGTCAGAATCCTCTGATTGCCCTCAGTACAACTGCCCTGATACTTACATTCGTTGCAGTAAATTAAACCAGTTAAAACTATCGACATGGAAATCAAATACATATTCAAAAAAAATATTAAATTTCTGCTTTGCATCGTTTTTGTGGTTATTGGTTTAATTAATATCAATAGTACCGCTATGGCAAAACAGATACCGGCTGATCAGGCAAATATCAGGATAACGGGAACTGTAATATCAGCAACTGATAATACCCCGCTTCCCGGATTAAGCATTATTATACGAGGAACAAACTTAGGAACCATAACCAATTCTGAAGGAGTATACACCATTGATGCTCCGCCGGATGCCACTCTGGTATTTTCTTTTGTAGGATTTAAGACACAGGAAATAGCTGTTCAGGGCAGAAATGTTATAGACGTTGTTATGGAAGAGAGCATTGAAGCGCTGGAAGAGGTTGTTGTTACAGCTCTTGGAATAAGGCGTGAAGAAAAGTCGCTGGGATATTCTGTAGGTAAAGTTGCTTCTGAAGAGTTATCAAAGGTTGTTCACGAAAATGTATTGACATCAATGGCTGGAAAAGTTACAGGGGTAACGATCAATTCAACCGGAGGTGCCGGTTCAACAGTGAGCATGGTTATCAGGGGGGCAACCTCAATGAGCACCGATAACCAGCCCCTCTTCGTGGTTGACGGAGTGCCAATAACCAGCACAGTTAATAATGTTGGTGGATTTGGATCGGATAACCGGGTAGACTATGGAAATGCTATTTCAGATATCGATCCGGAGAGTATCGAGAGTGTATCAATACTTAAAGGGCCAAGTGCAGCAGCACTGTATGGCACCCGTGCAGGAAACGGCGTTGTACTGATCACTACCAAAAAGGCTGATGCCAAAAAAGGCATGAAAATAGAAATAGTCTCAAACACTGTGTTCGACATACCGGCCGAATATCTGGATGTTCAAACCCGCTTCGGCTTTGGGGCCAGAAGCTATACTCCTTCTGATTTCGCAAGTGGCATTCTTCCTCCGTTCAGTCCTACAGAAGCTGCCGGGGCCGGCCCTGAACTGGATAAAGGATACTGGCAGGTACAACCCTTTGCACCTCTTGATGCCAACGGGGTGCCTGTCCCTACTGAATTAATATCATATCCTGATAACTATAAGAATTTTATCAATCGCAATGCATTTACCACCACCAACACCGTTGCAGTTTCAAGCACCGGGGAAAGAGTTAATTACAGGCTTGGCATTTCAAATATGACAAACGAGGGACTGGTGCCTAATTCAGACCTTAACAGAAATAATATTACACTTTCAGCTAATTCAAAGGTACGGCAAAATTTTACGGTCAATGCCGATATTAATTATGCCCAAAATTGGGCGGATAACCGGCCTGCAACACAGGAACGGGGATCAAACCCTTTACAATGGGCAGCATGGACACCTCCAAATGTCGATATTCGTAAACTGAAAGATTACAAACTTGGGGGAACACAGGTGCTGACTATAGGGGAGGGATATGAAAATCCGTACTTCCTTGCTTACGGAATAAGCAACAGTTTTGAACGAAACAGGTTGATAGGCAACGTTTCAGCCACCTGGGAGATTACACCGCAACTGAATATTATGGGGAGATATGCATTGAACAGAACAGATGAAATACGCGAAACAAAAATCGATCCCGGGTATTCAGAAGAACCCAACAACGGAGCTTATGGTCTTGTAAACAGTAAGGGGATGGAGCGTAATGCCGATATTCTTGCAACTTATAATAATAGTTGGGGTGAACTTGTGACCACATTATCTGCCGGCGGCAATCTCCTGTACTCTAATGGATCGAGCGTAAGTAATTCCTCTAAACCGGGTTCCGGACTGATAATCCCTTACTTGTATACGGTTAGAAATATTGAGAATACTGCACTTAATTATTCCAACTCGAGATACGAAAGGGCTATCAACAGTGTATATGCAATGGCTAATTTGGGATGGAATGATATGATCTACGCCGACCTGACTGCCCGTAACGACTGGTCCAGCACTCTGCCTGCCGAAAACCGTTCTTATTTCTACCCCTCGGCATCGCTTAGCTTCATAATAAGTAACATGATTAACATTGGAGATAAAGTAGACTTGCTAAAAATCAGAGGCGGAATTGCGCAGGTGGGTAATGATACTTCGCCGTATAGTTTATATGTAACATATTATGATGCCGGTCAGTGGGGAGATGCTATCAGGCTGGGCAAGCCGGGTGGACTGTTAAATCCCAACCTCCTTCCCGAAGAAGCCACTTCGTATGAAATCGGTACAGATATCAGAGCTTTCAACAACCGGCTGAGGTTTGAAGGCACTTATTACCGCGAAGATAACCGCAACCAGATTCTGGGTGTTCCGCTGGCAGGATCAACAGGCTTCGGAAGCATTAAGGTTAATGCAGGATTGCTGAGAAGCAGGGGGTGGGAATGGATGCTTGGCATCACACCGGTAAAAACCACTAACTGGACATGGGACCTGAATTTCAATTTTACACAAAACAAAACTCATCTGCTTGAACTTGCAGAAGGTGTTGATTTTGTCGAGTTCTGGAACGAAGCAAGGGTAAAAAATATAGCTTATGCAAAAAACGAAGACCTTGACCAGGATGGATTGATAGGAAATCTTTATACCCGTAAAATTTTACGTGTGACTGATAAAAATTCATTATACTACGGATACCCTTTGTTACCAACAGGTGATGAAGACGCTGAATGGCAGGCCTCTGAGGAATATACAAAAGTAGGAAACTATAACCCCGATTTTATCATGGGACTGCAAACCTCCTTTTCCTATAAAAATTTCAGTCTGAGTATGACATTCGACTGGCGGTCGGGAGGGCAATACGTATCTCAAACATGGAGATATTTAACAGAGGGTGTGGTCTCCAACACCTGGCTGAATCAATTAATAGCGCCCCCGGCAGGGACAAATGGTATGCCCGGGCAGGCATTGCGTGACTGGGTTGTGGCTAATGCCGACTGGCTTATCTTCTCTGATAATCCCCGGCCAATTGGAGGTCCCACACAAGATTTCGGGGGGTTTTACACTGATTTTTATACTGGTATAGGCTCATACGACGGAGTATTTGCCCCGGGCGTTTATGGCCATTACGACGACCAGGGGAACTTTATACTGGAGAAGGAAAGCCTCGGTAACGAGGGAACTGAATTCAGGCCTTACGTAATGAGTTATCCCTGGGATATAGGGGAAGCTAACCTATTCGATGCCGATTATGTCAAGTTAAGGGAGATAGCATTGAACTATAGAGCCCCCCAAAAATTCTCTAAACTGATTGGAGTGCAGGATTTAAATATTTCAGTTTACAGCAGGAATATAATGATTTGGGCTAAAAGCGCAGGAATGGGAATAGATCCTGAAAGGGCATATCAATCTGACAGCAGCGGCAGATTTAAACAAGGAGTAGAACGCTTTAATGCCGAACCATGGGTTATACCGGTGGGATTTAAATTAAGCTTTTCTTTTTAACCGATAAAAATTAATGTCATGAATAAAATTAAAAACAACTTTATCATCGCATTATCCTTACTCGTTAGTTTTGTTTTCTCATGTAAAGATTTCGATGAGTTGAACATAAATCCAAATGGTGTGGATCCGGCAGTTGCTGATCTTAATTTTTTGATGCCAACAACTATAACGAGTTTGGGACAAACCGTCTATAATATCGGTTTTGGCACATTTTCAGGGGTCATGCAGCATACTCAGCAAACCGGGTGGTTTGGCGGATACAATAATTACGACTGGAATAACTTATCTCATAGCTGGAATGGTTACTACAGCATCTTAATGAACAACGAGGAATTTTTTAATAAAGCCGTTAGATCGGGATACGAGTTCCATGAAGGCGTAGCCCGGATTATAAGAGCTTATTTGTTTGGGTTGATCACTGATATTTGGGGCGACGCGCCTTACAAAGAGGCTTTAAAAGCAGAATCGGGGCCGGACTATTTCAAACCTGTTTTCGATCTGCAAAAAGATATATATCTTGGGATACTTGCTGACCTGGATACTGCTAATACCTTGTTATCGAAAAACGCAGCATCGTACGATAATATCGTGCCAAAACAAGATGTATTGTATGGGGGTAATCCCGCTAAATGGAGAAAATTTGCCAACTCACTGGCGCTTAGATATTACATGAGGTTACAGATAAAAGAGCAGGGAATTGCAGAACAGGGAATTCAAAAAATTACCGGTGATCCATCAAAATATCCTTTAATAACCGATGCCGCCGATGATGCTACTCTCGGTTTTCCGGGAAAATCAAGCAGCGATTCAAATCCGCTAAATACTGTTTATGATATTGATCCTGCAGGCTCTTATATGAGGGTAAAAATGGGTAAAACACTCGTAGATGCCCTTAGAGATCTCAATGATCCCCGGCTCACAGTATGGGCTGATAAAATCGAAATACCGCTGGTGTTGGTTGAAGGAACAGAAATAGACCGTATTGTGGATGGCAAGAGGGAGGTATCACAGGATGTTGTCGATGATTTTGAAACTACTAACTCCATGGAGGTTGATTTCCATCCTGAATACGCAGGGGTTACAATTTCACATTCGAGAGTACAAATTTTTAATATGAACATTGCTAACCCTGCCCAGGGAACAAAAAATCCTCATGCTTCCCATTTGAATGAACGGTACAGAAAAACTTCAGACCCAATGGTGCTGATGAGGCTGATGTCTGCCGCTGAAGTAAATCTGATCCTTGCTGAGGCAGCAATGCGGGGATGGATTGCCGGAGACCCGGCCGGATACTATGCTGAGGGGATAAAAGAATCATTTAATGTCTGGGGTGTAGGAGATTATTTTGACGATTATATTGCAGATAATCCTTATAACGGATTGGAGAGTATTATGGAACAAAAATGGATAGCCAACTGGACAACAGCCCATGAAGCATGGTTCGACTGGAGGAGAACAGGCCTGCCTGCCCTTACTACCGGCCCTCAGGCGGCAAGACCGGTACTGCCCCTCCGATGGTACTATCATTATGACAATGAAATAGCAAAAAATCCGGATAATGCTGAAGCTGCTATTAACAGATTAGAGCCGACCCAATACCTTGGAACCGATCAGAGTAACAACAGCGCCTGGTCGAAAATGTGGCTATTGCAGGAAACAGGAAAACCTTATTAATAAGACAAGGATTAATCCCGGCAACATCCGGGACAATAAAAAATTACAAATTAAAAGTTTCCCCCCCTGCAGTCGGGGAAACTTTTAATCCTTTTGATTAAACAATTATCACAACCCGAAATTATAAAATTTTAAAGGATGAAACGAATCGGTATAATTTCAGGAATATTTGTTGCAATTTCTGTTTGGCCTCACCAACGATGCCTTCGGGTACATAATGATAAAGGAAGATTTCAACAGCTTCAGGCGATACAACTACATCAGCCGCACCTCACTGGGTGAATTCACCGGTGATATTTTTGTAAAAGAAGCGCTGAAGATGATAAGAGAAAATCCGGGAGCGGCAAATTTTAGTAATCAATAAACTTAAATCCGTCCTGAGACGGATTCAATAATCTTTTTCCCATACCACAGGTTGTGGGGCGTTTTTCTTTATTCTTATTAAAATTTCTTTTTTACTCTTTTGCTCTTCCTCAATATCATAATCATTTTGTAAACCAAGCCAGAATTTTGCAGTTGTTCCAAAATAATATGCTAATCTTAATGCTGTATCTGTAGTTATTCTTCTCTTCCCTTTAATTATTTGAGAAATTCTTGTCTGTGGAATATCAG
>CAZJGI010000156.1:4986-6284 GCA_964545315.1 uncultured Prolixibacteraceae bacterium | reverse complement strand
CTGGCAACCACAACCAGCCTGCCGGTATCCCTCATGCCCGATATTGACATTCCGGTTGTCTCCATTCGCATCTCCTCAGGAGAAATGCCTGCCCGTCAGTTGGAAAACACTGTTGTAAAACCTTTACGCAATGTGTTGAAAGAGGTGAATAATGTAGATGTATTGAAAAGTGAAACCCGCGACGGGACAGCCTGGGTTGAGTTGCGTTTCAGGCACGGGACACCTGTCGGCCTTGCCTCGGTTGAAGTAAATGAGAAGGTTGACAAAGCTATGAATTTTCTTCCCCGCGATATGCGGCGACCTGAAGTAATAAGGGCAAGTGCAGCCGATATACCTGTATTTTACCTTTTGGTAACACAAAAGGGATCCGGTATACCAGATATTACTCCTGACGATGATAACATTTCTGGACTTAGAGGTAAAGTGACCGGCCTGCCGGCGGAAGATGAACCGGAGAAACTTCTTAGTTTAAGCAGTTTCACAAGCCAGGTTGTACGTAAGCGGCTCGAACAATTGCCCGAGGTTGCCCTGGTCGATATGAGCGGCCTTCATTATCCGGAGATAAGGCTCATTCCCCGCAGTGCATATATTCAAAGCGGCTCTTTTTCTATCTCTCAGTTAGAGCAGGTATTACGCGAGAACAACGTTGATCTGGGGAACCTGCTTATCCGTGACGGACAATATCAGTATAATATTCGTTTTAATACACGCCTGCGGGATGTGTCTGATATTGAAAATATTCCGGTTAATATCGGGGGTAAGGTAGTAAAGCTTAAAGAGTTGGCCGAAGTAATACTGCAACCTCAACTTCCGCAGGGCAATGTCCGGTTCAATTCAAAAAATGCTGTGAGCATGGCAGTCATAAAGCAGTCGGATGCCCGGATGGCTGACCTTAAAAATGAATTGGAGTATATGGTTTCCCGGTTCAGGGAAGATTACCCGGAATTGGAATTCTCAGTTACAAGAGACCAGACAAGGCTGCTTGAGTATTCAATGGAAAACCTGTGGCAGAGTCTTTTGGTTGGCGGACTGCTGGCGTTTTTATCTATGTTTATGTTTCTTGGAGAGCGCAGGGCGCCCTGGCTGATTGGAATAAGTATACCGGTAGCGCTTATTATCTCTTTACTCTTTTTTTATCTGTCAGGACTGTCAATTAATATTATCTCTTTGTCAGGCCTGGTACTCGGAGTGGGAATGATGATAGACAACTCAATAATAGTAATCGATAATATTACCCAACACCGCCAGCGAAAATTCCAAACCCCCAAACCCCCAACAACCCCTGAACCCACCGGAAC
>CAZJGI010000156.1:3015-4886 GCA_964545315.1 uncultured Prolixibacteraceae bacterium | reverse complement strand
GGAACCCCTGGAACAACAGGAACAATTGGAACCAAAGGAACCAAAGGAACCCCTGGAACCCCAGAAACCCCTCGGAACCCCTCCCTCCTTCAACACCTCAACGCAGCCTGCGCCAACGGCACCAATGAGGTCATCAGGCCGCTGATAACTTCAGTGTTAACAACTTGTGCAGTTTTTATACCGTTAATATTTATGAAAGGCATGGCAGGCGCCCTCTTTTTCGACCAGGCCATAGCTGTGTCCATCGGACTGGGAGTGTCGCTTATTGTGTCCGTAACATTGTTGCCAACGCTATACAGGCTCTTTTACAAGGGCACCAGCAAGGATTCTGTTATTGACCAAAAAAAGCCTTTGTACTATTACTGGTATGAATCGGGGCTTAAATTCGTATTGCGCAGGGGGTATTTTTTTGTTGTAGTTGTTTTATTGATGCTTATACTGGCTGTAATATTTTGGTTTTGGCTTCCGGTTACTCAGTTCCCCGAAGTCAGTCATGATGATGCAGTACTTGAAATAGACTGGAATGAACCGGTAACCCTTGACGAGAACATGGGAAGGACCTATACACTCCTTCAGGATTTGGAGACAAGGCCGGTTTATGTAATAGAAGAATCAGGACGGCAGCAGTACATGCTTAACAGTACCGAAGAGGCCGGAATCTCTGAAAGCAGGTTATTTTTAAAGGCTGATAGCCCCGATGCTTTAGAGAAGCTTATTAGTGAGCTTGAACTGCGGATTAGAAGCAGATACCCGGAGGCGGAATACAGCTTTTCCGAGTCTGAAAACCTTTTCAACCTGGCTTTTGGCAAGCCCGAAGCGCCATTGGTTGCCCGGTTTATGCATTATAATCCCGGTGGCAGCAGTTTTTTGGATGAGCTGGCATCACTGCAAAAAGCCAACGAAAATGAATTTGGTGACAGGGTGCAGTCGAAACTTATTACCCGTCAGATTGTCCATTTAGAAACAGATCCGGAAAGGTTGCTTTTATATAATGTTGACCATAATGACCTTCTGCGTGAGATAAAAAGCGCCTTCAATACCAATACTGTATTTACAATAAACGACAACAACATGTATGTTCCGGTCAGCATCGGTAACAACTACCGGTCGGTATTTGATATTATACAGCACGTGACGGTTCAAAACAGTAACAGCGGGCAGATCCCGCTTTCGGGACTGGTGAAGGTGAGCCAGGGAGTTGGCTTAAAGGCGATAGTTGCCGGGAAAGAGGGGGAGTATTTCCCTGTTATGCTGGCTGCTGATCCAAATGAATTCCAGGGCCTGGCTTCCAGGTTAAGGGAGATTTCAGACAGTCATGAGGGTTTTGATGTTCAATTCGGGGGGTCGATACTTTCAAACAGGGATATGTTGAATGAACTGTTGCTGATTGTACTTATAAGCCTGCTGCTGCTGTATTTCATCCTGGCTGCCCAGTTTGAATCGTTTGTGCTGCCTCTTATTGTGTTGTTTGAAGTGCCTTTGAATATGTTCGGTGTGTTTTTGTTATTGAAACTATTTGGTTCAGGAATAAATATTATGTCGGCAATTGGTATTATTGTTATGGCCGGAGTTGTGATAAATGATTCTATTTTAAAGGTAGATACTATAAATAAATTAAAGGACAGTGGCTATTCATTGTTACACTCAATTTTTGAAGGAGGGCACCGGCGTTTGAAGCCGATTATTATGACAAGCCTTACAACGATACTGGCGCTGTTGCCTTTTCTGTTTCAGAAAGGAATGGGGGCAGAATTGCAAAAGCCCCTCGGACTGGCTGTTATAGGTGGTATGGTCACCGGAACTTTTGTTAGTTTGTTTTTCATACCACTGCTGTATTATTTGTTTAAGAAGGAGAGGAGGTGATGGTTGCA
>CAZJGI010000156.1:0-2915 GCA_964545315.1 uncultured Prolixibacteraceae bacterium | reverse complement strand
ACTAAAGGAACCAAAGGAACCCCAGGAACTAAAGGAACCCCAGAAACCTAAAAACAAAGTATGAATAACGAAAGTAATAATTTTTCCCCCTTCTCCGTGATCGTTGTGTTTCTGGCGCTGATGGTCATTGGGGTGGCTTTTGTGCCGCTGCTGGATGTTCGTTTCCAGCCCGATAATACTTTACCCGGACTGTCAGTAAGGTACACCTGGCCAAATGCCTCGCCAAAAGTAATTGAAGAGGAGACATCCAAAATAGAAGGTGTTCTTGGTAAAATTTCGCAGGTGCAATCTGTTGAATCAACCTCTTCGGTTGGGAGCGGGGTGGTTACTCTGAATTTTGACAAAACAGCTGACCTGAACCAGAAGAGGTATGAAGTTTCCATGTTGATACGCCAGCTTCGAAGCAGTCTCCCGGATCAGATGAGTTATCCTGAAATTACAACTAACGTGGAATCTGATGAATCCCGCTCTTCTTTTATGACTCTTACAATTAATTCATCAACCACTACCCACGAAATAGGTAAAACCGCAAATCAGTTTGTGATACCTGAATTATTAAAGACAAAAGGGATTGGCGACATTACTCTTTTCGGTATCACCCCGCATCAGTGGGAGATTACCTTTGATCCTCAGCTTTTAAAGATCAATTCTGTTTCCCCCTCAGAAATAAGTGCAGTAATTAGCAGGATGGGAATGACAGAATTTCTGGGTAATCAGCGTGACGGCCCAGGTTCAACTGTTCCTGTAATGGCATCAGAAAAATACATCCCACCTGAAAATTGGATAAGCCTGCCCGTATCCAATAAAAGCGGAAGGATCATTACACTGGGTGATATTGCAACTATTAAATTGAGGGAGAAACCGCCGGATTCCTACTACAGGATAAACGGCAAGAATGCAGTAAATCTTGTTATATATTCCGTCCCCGGGGAGAACCAGTTAAAATTATCGGGTAAGATCAGGGATCAGCTGCAACATATCAGGTCACAGCTACCCGGCGGGTATTATATACAGGTCGCAAGGGACAGCACTACATTTATTAAAGATGAACTGACCAGGATTGGGCTCAGGACCTTTTTTTCTTTGCTTATCCTGCTGTTATTCGTTCTTGTTGTCAGCCGTTCGTTTCGTATACTAGGTATCCTCTTTATAGCCCTGATTGCCAACCTTCTCATTGCCTGTGGCTTTTATTACCTGTTCAAGGTTGAGATACATATGTATTCGCTCGCCGGGATAACGGTTAGCTTCGGAATAATTATCGACAACAGCATAATAATGGTCACCCACCTGCAAAAGCAAAAGGGGCTCAGGGTGTTCATAGCCCTGCTCGCTGCTACCCTTACCACCCTGGGGGCACTCTCGGTGGTTTTCTTTCTGAAGGATACCCAGAAAGTCCTTTTGGTTGATTTCACATGGGTCATGCTGATCAATCTTTCTGTATCGCTTGTGGTTTCGCTGTTTCTGGTACCGGCACTGATGGATACTCTATATCACAGGAAACCAGGGCCGGCCGGATTAAAAAGACGAAAGAGGGTAGTCCTGCTAACCAGATATTATCAAAGATTCATAAGTTTTGAGAAAAGATACAGATGGGCATTCTTTGTCCTGGCCGTTTTAGGCTTCGGCCTGCCGGTATGGATGCTGCCCGATAAACTGGAGGGAGAAGGGAAATTTAAAACAATATATAATAAAACTCTTGGCAGTGAAAAGTTTACAAGCGATATAAAACCTTTGCTGGGAAAAATAGCCGGAGGCTCCCTTAGACTTTTCAATGAGCATGTATATGAAGGAAGTTTTTATTCTGATCCGGGGAAAACTACTCTGTATATACGTGGAAGTATGCCCGAAGGGTGCACTGTTCACCAGTTGAACGAGGCGATACGTAAAATGGAGCAGTATATCAGTCAGTTCAGCGAGGTGGAGCAGTTTGAAACAAGGATAAGTGGTTATAACAGCTCATCAATAACAATTCATTTTACTGCTAAAGCAGAGCAGTCAGCGTTTCCTTTTTTACTTAAAAACGAAGTAGAATCCAAAGCCAATTCATTAGGTGGCATGGACTGGTCTGTTCATGGTGTGGGTAAGGGTTTTTCCAATTCACTTAATACCGATTACAGAAGCAGCCATATTCTTCTTACAGGTTATAATTTTGACCAGCTATACAGGTATGCTGAGATACTGGAGAAGAAGCTGCTTGAAAACCCCCGGGTTGAAAAACCTGAAATAACAAGTTCACGGGGTTGGTTCTCGGCGTCCAGATATGAATATAACCTTCAGGTTGATAAAAGCCTGCTTGTTGCCCAGGGGGTGAATTATTTCGATTATACAGGTTCGCTTTTTACACAGCTATATGATCGTAATTTGCCGGCATTTTATAATAAGGCTGAGCTGCAGCCTGTGGTTTTACTCTCTGATCAAAGCCGGGAGTATAATAAATGGGATTTTTATAATTTGCCTGTTCATACACAAAAAGGCTTGAAAAAGCTGTCGATGGGAGGTGAGATAGAAAAACGGCTGACCGGAAAGTCCATTTATAAGAAAGACCAGGTTTACCAGTTATATTTAAATTATAATTTTATCGGGCCGGGGCCTCTGGCACAGATGGTTCAGGAAAGGGCAATTGATGAGATGAATGAAGTACTGCCGCTGGGATATAAAACTCTGAAACCTGAATCATTTTACTACTGGTATACAAAAGACAAAACACAATACTGGCTTTTGCTCCTCATTATCATAATTATTTACTTCATAACATCCGTTCTCTTTGAATCGTTATTGAAGCCGCTGGCAGTGATCAGCCTGATACCAATCTCATTTATCGGGGTTTTTCTGACCTTTTACCTGTTCGGGTTTAATTTCGACCAGGGCGGATTTGCATCGTTCATCCTGCTTAGCGGCTTGGTGGTTAATTCAGC
>CAZJGI010000155.1:0-6342 GCA_964545315.1 uncultured Prolixibacteraceae bacterium | reverse complement strand
TCTATTACAAGATGGTTGCCAACAAAGAAGCTTTTAACCCTAAAGCTTTGGAGGACTATCAACAAAAGTATAAACAAAAGAAAATCGCTCTTCTTGAAGCGGCTTGAAAAAATAAGTTACATAAGAGAATGATATCAAAAAATTTCATTTTTTTTTACCTTATTTTAAATTAGTTAAAATATTTTACATTACTTAATAATGATATAAAATATTTTTTATATATTTAACCCAAAATCATACCTATGAAAAAAATCATCTGGATCGTATTAATTTCAATATTTATTTATTCATGTCAGCAATCCGAACTGCAATTTTCATGTGATCCTGTTATCAATGAATTTGTTGTTGATAATCAGTCAGCCTTGTCTCAGATTAGTATTTTTGAATTAGTGACTTTTGAACTTCCACTTCAAAGGGCAATTTTTACCAGTTGGGATGCAGAGAAAAAAAGAAATGTCTGGATAGACAAGTTGAATCACCTTATTTTAAATGAATCTTTTAACAAAGATGAGGTTGATCATATTCAAAAATTAATTAATCATATTGATGTGGATTATTTTCTAAACGAAAAAACTGATAAGGAGTTGGAATTACGTTTATTTTTTATCCGTGAATGGCTAGATTATGCTACAAATCAACTTGGATGGTCAGATCTATATATTTCATTTGTGGTATATCGGCTTTATACAGAACAATCGCAAATGGAAGATGAATTGTCTATTCTGGAATCCTTGGGTACAGCTATTACAACAGATTCAGAAGGTTGTAATTGTAACATGGAAAATAATTTTTGTTCGGGTTTTGTTGATTGTATTTCATCTGGATGTACAGTAACGACTAAAGGTTGCGGATGGTTATTATCAGAATCTTGCGATGGAAGCTGTAATTATTAATGATGGTCAAAATAAGTAATCTGATAAGTTTCATTCTTATCTCTACCGTTTGTGCATTATATCTTTTTCTGCCTTCCGCAAACATAAAAGTTTTGATGAACGGAACCCAAACCAGCAAATCAATTTATTTTTTTTGGTTTATTATAATTTTACTTCTGCTTGTAACGCTATTAATATTATCCGGGTATCGAAAAAAAATCAATATCAGCTTATTGGACGGATTACTTTTTGTATGGTTTGCTTATATAATAACAAAAAGTATTATTCAAAAAGAGCCATTTTCCCTTAACTATGCAGAATTTACAGGTCTTGCCGTTTTATATATGATACTCAGGATAATAAAAAAAGAGCATTTTCTGTGGTTATTCTTAGCATTAATAGCTGGCGGAATACTGCAAGCTATTTATGGGAACCTTCAGTTATGGGGCTACTACACCTCGCACCACAACCTGTTTAAACTTACCGGCAGTTTTTTCAATCCCGGACCTTATGCAGGATACCTGGCATCTTTATTTACTGCAGCTTTAGGATTTTGGTTGTTTTCAATTAAAATAGCCAGCAAAAATAAGAATCCTTCATTATCAGGAATTATCGGGGTATTAAACAGGGGATTGAAAAATGTTACCGCCTGGGTAAATAAATCAGGATTAAAGATAAAGAAGGTTGAAAGAAAAAGCCACCAGCAAAATCTCATTAATGAAATCATTAATTATTTAGTCATTGTTGCTTTAATAAGCATCATAATGGTTTTACCAGCATCCCGGTCAAGAGCGGCATGGCTGGCTGTTTTGGGAGCGTCCGCTTACTTGTTAATTGTAAAATACAGGGGCTATCTGAAAGAGTGGTTTAATCTGTCTTTTGCGATAAAGTTTTCTCTGATAATTTTTACCGTTGCAATATTGTCATTTGGATTAACAGGTTTGTACTTAATGAAGAGAAATTCTGCTGACGGGCGACTTCTTATCTGGAAAGTAACAGCAAAAATGATTGCTGACTATCCTGTAACAGGCACCGGAATGAATGGTTTTAAGGCACATTACATGGATTACCAGGCTGAATATTTCCGGCAAAATCCGGATTCAGATGAAGCGATGGTGGCAGGGGACACAAATTATGCATTCAATGAATTGCTTCATCAAACAGCTGAGCATGGTTTAGCCGGTGGATTTTTACTAGCGTTGGTTTTTATGACCTCTCTTTTTCAACCACCAGGCTCAAAAAGTTCAAAAATAAATTACTATATATATAATAACAATTATGAGGAAATAGATAAGTATTTAACTACAATTTCTAAGGCTGTCCTCATATCTATAGTGATTTTTTCGATGTTTTCTTATACGGAAAAAATATTACCTATAAAAACAGTTATGGTTTTGTCACTTGCATATTTAAGCCGCAATATGCAAAGGATACATTCATTTCAGTTGCCTTTCAGGAATAAGTCTTCTGCATTATTCAAAGCAAATAAGAAAATTTACAGTTCTGATAGTGAAAGATCCGCTGACTCTATATCCGAAATAATATACAAGAATGCGAAAAATATTGAATCTGCCGTTAATTCAGATATAATCAGGGAGTATATTATAAAGGTAATATTTACAGTTATAGCAGTCCTAATAATATTTTACGGTATCGGATTTATTAATTCGCAGGCAGGGGCTCTGAAAAGCTGGAGATATGCTTTTAGCATATACAATATGGGTGCATATGATCAAAGTACTGAGGAATATGAAAAAGCCTTGCCTGTATTACAACAAAACGGGGATTTTCTCACCAATTACGGGAAAGCGCTTTCCATGGCTGGCAAACATAACAAAGCAATCAAGATATTACAGGAAGCTTTGGATCTTTTTCCTAATACAGTTGTTTACACTGCTTTGGGAGACAGCTACAAAGCGACAGGGCAAAATCTAAAAGCTGAGGATGCATATTTGCATGCGTGGTACATGAACCCCGTCCGGTTCTATCCTAAATACTTGCTGGCAAAAATGTATGATGAAACCGGACAAAAGAAAAAAGCAAAAGAGATTGCAACAGAATTACTTAAGAAGGAAATAAAAGTGGAATCGACTGCCGTAAAGGAGATTAAAGATGAAATGCAGAAGATTATTGAAAAGTAATATAGAGATTTAAATCAAGGGAAAGGTAAAATGGTTAACAATAGAATTCAGTCCAATCAAAATGAGTAAAAATTTACATAACTACTCTTTTATTTTTATAATAACAATATTTTTTCTTCTAAATAGACTATCCTGTGTTAATGAAGAAAAAAGAAACCTGCAAATTGCCCTCGATCAGGCAGGAAGCAATAAAGCAGAACTTAAGAAAGTTATCGATCATTACAGCATTGATCCGGCAGAACATCTGAAGTTAAAAGCAGCACGTTTTCTTATACGCAATATGCCTTATCATTCCTATCAGAGCGGATTAACAAAATTTGAAGCAGCATTTGATTCTATCGCAAAAGTCCCGCCTCACGATCCTCAGCAGCGCAAACTATTATTTGAATATTTGCTGGATTCGATCTCCAAACTGCCCACACATGACAAACTGAAAACCGTGAGAGATATAGAGGTAATTGATGCACAATTTCTTATTGAGAATATTGATCTGGCATTTGAAGCATGGAACAATCATCCGAAAGAAAAGAGGGCCGGGTTCAACACTTTCTGCAACTATATATTACCTTACCGAAATGATAATGTACCACTGGAGCGGGAGATAAGAAGAAAATATTTTGAAAAGTTTCATTGGGCAATCGACTCACTGCAGGCCGGTGTTCCTTTCAAATCAGTGGCCGACAGCATATTTGAAACTTCTAACTACACCGGACTTGCTACCATAAGGGATTTTTATCCCATTCCGTTAACAGCATCCCGGTATGAAAAGTGCCGTACAGGATTATGCAGCGAGGAGGTAAATTATATTATCTGCATATTCCGTGCACTGGGCATAACAGCCAGTGAGGATTTTGTACCTCTTTTTGGAAACAGCCGGACTGTGGGTCATTCTTTTTTCAGGATCAGATACGGAGATGAAGTTTATTGCCCCGGGGATCTGATCGATGATTATAAAAGAGAAAGCATTGCAAAGGTATTCAGAAAAACCTATACGGCCAACAGAAACACCTGGGGAGAGATTTGTTTGTATACTGAAGTTACTCCTGAATATGCACCGGTCACCACTGTTGCAGTTGACATTGCCTTTAATGGTCCCCCGGGCAGGGTTGATCCTGTTTTATGCCTTTTTCAAAGGGATGTATGGTATAGGATAGCTAAAGGAAAGCAAAAAGGTGATAAGTTTCTGTTTGATGGAATTGGAATAAATGTTTTGTACTTGCCTGCGTATTATTCTTCAGGTAATCTTTATCCGGTCAATTATCCGTTTTTTATATTACCTGATAAGACAATCCATTATTATGAGCCCGGTGAGGGAACTCTGGATTCTGTTATTTTGCTTAGGAAAACCGGCCTAAAGACACCCCGTGCCGATTTTTCCCGAAAGCATTGGGTGGATAGTTTGAGATATGGGATTTTCCAGGGTGCAAACGATCCTTCCTTTAACGATGCACAGTTGCTTGCCAGGATAACTAATCTGAACAGCACCCATATCCAAACCATTTCTGTTATCAACAGCAAGCCGTTTCGATATGTGCGGTTTTGGGCTAATAATCACAGTTCATTTCTTTCCCTGCTTGAGTTTTATGATTCAAATACGCAAAAGCTTACCGGGAAGATTATCAAGTCAAATACGATGAATTTTTTCAAATGGCAGAACGGGGCCTTTGATGATGACCCGCTGACCTATACCGGGGGATTTAATTTTACTTTGGGATTGGAACTTGATAAACCAGGGATAATCAATCATATAAGATTTCAGTCGAGAAATGATGACAATCATATACGCCCGGGTGACAGTTATGAATTGTTTTATTGGGACAAAAACTGGAGGTCTCTGGGAATGCAAACTGCAGCAGATACTTTATTGACGTATCATAAGGTTCCTGAGAATTCAATATTCTGGTTGCGGAACCTTAGCCGCGGAAGGGAAGAAAACGTATTTGTCATGGATAAATCAGGGAAGCAGGTTTTTTTGGGATTCGATGAGGAACAATAATGGATTTGACAGAAATAATTTAAACCTGAAAGAATTTAAGGATATAAAAATCATTAAACACAAACAAATCTTAAAGCATATTTCATAAATTTGAAAATACAAACCGGTAAAACTGTAAAGTATGAATAATAAATCTTTTTTTCTTCAGCTCATAAGGTGCTTCATATATTCTTTTTTTTTATTGATCCTGACCTGCTGTTCTGTCAAACCGGGCGAAAAGGATACACCTGCCGGTAATGAGCCACTTGCCCCTGAACCCAACAGGGTGCAGGTCATTGTTCTGGAGCGGATAGAATTTTTTCGTGAGATAGTTAGTAACGGTAAATTGTCAGCTATTGAGAAAGCCGGCCTTTTTTTCCGGAGTTCAGGTACAATTGAAAAAGTAAATGTCAGAAACGGCAGCTATGTAGAGGCAGGAACTGAGATATGCAGCCTTCAGAAAGATGAATATCTTTTCAACCTTAAAAAAGCAGAGGTAGCTCTTGAAAAGGTTAAAATTGACCGACTGGATGCCCTCTTAAGTATGGGGTACAAGAGCATTAACGATGATATCCCCGCGGATCATATGAATATTGCAAATATCCGTTCGGGTTATAACCAGGTGGAAATTCAATATGAGGAAGCTGTTTATCAGTTGAAAAATGCTACACTGAAGGCTCCATTTTCAGGTAAGGTGGAGGGAGTTTTACAGAAAGCGTGGGAAAAAGCTGACCTGTCAAAGCCATTTTGTACACTTATTAATGACAGCAGGTTTACTATTGATTTTCCCTTACTGGAAACAGAAGTCCATGAAGTTAAGACAGGACAAAAAGTTACGGTCTCTCCTGTCATCGGACTTGAACCTGCCGCAGGTGCCGTTACTGAAATTAATCCTAGGATAGACGAAAACGGCCTTGTACAGGTAAAAGCTGAACTTGTCAATCCCGGTGGTTATATTGAAGGTATGAATGTAAGGGTGAGCATAAAAAAATCAGTCCCTGACCAGTTGGTTGTTCCCAAGCAGTCGGTTGTTTTGCGTCAAAACCGTGAGGTGCTGTTTCGTTATACCAGCGGCACTGCATACTGGACGTACATTGAGGTATTGGACGAAAATGAAGATCAGTACGCTGTAAAGGCCGCACCCGATGCCTCCCTTAATCCGGGAGATACTGTTATAGTGTCGGATAATTTGAACCTGGCGCATGAGTCGGAGGTGGAGATAGAGTAGTTATGGTCAATTTTTTAATAAACCGCCCCATAGCAGTAATAATGTCTTTTCTGGCATTGCTGCTGACAGGCCTGGCAACCACAACCAGCCTGCCGGTATCCCTCATGCCCGATATTGACATTCCGG
>CAZJGI010000154.1:0-6346 GCA_964545315.1 uncultured Prolixibacteraceae bacterium | reverse complement strand
AATTGCTAACAAAGCTTCAATTTCAACTTATGCGTGCTATTGCAAAAGAAGATAAGGTGGAAAAACCCTATTCAGAACGGTTTATTCAAAAGTACAAATTAGGCGCTGCCAGTTCAGTGAGATCTGCAATTGACGTTCTCAAAGGAAAAGGGATGTTAATGGAAGATCAGGGATTGAGGGTTACCGACAGGTTTTTTTCATTATGGCTAAAAAAGCAGATATAAAATTGAAATCCTTCCCGGAATTTTTTCTTTTTAAGCCTGTATATAACCGTTTAATAACTAAATCATACCGTTTAATAAATATGATTTGGAATCATTCTTTTTAAACTTTAATTTTAAAGAAAATGATATTATCAGTAAAAATCATTATCCGCCCGGTAACTTCTTTGTATGTAACTGAGATGGCGGAGCATTGGCAGTAATTCGCTTCAAGCGAATTTAAATGAAGCATATTTATATCTCTGCTTATTATAAGATATTTACGTATGAAACAATTCATTTTATTATCGTGCTTTATCCTTTATGCTTTTTTATCAACTTGTTTTGCCCAGTCTGCTTATCCGGGAAAAAAGCCACTCCCTGTTCTGGATAAAACCAAATCCTATCCTTCAAAAAAACTTGATTTCGAGACCCAGGTAACATATATACCTCTTGAAACTTCTAAAGATATTTTAATGGGAGGCGGGTGTAAATTAAACTATGCCTCCAACGAAAAATTTGTATTCTCTGATGAAATACGTGGTGATGTATTTATTTTCGATAAGGATGGCAAAATACACTCCTCTTTTAATCAGAAAGGGGGATTGGGGTATACGTTTGTAACATCTGTTGCATATGATGAAAAAAAAAGTGAATTATTCATTCTTGATCGTATATCCAAAAAAATTTTTGTTTTTTCTGAAAATGGAACTTTACTGCGTAGCTGCAAGACACCCAAAAACACACATATTGCAGAGATTTATAATTTCAATGATGATATTTTGCTGGGTTTTAATGAGGATTTAGATGGCTCCGGGAGTCCAACAATTCCATATTTTTATATTGCGAAAGATGATGGTAAAATAACAGGTTGTCTGAATATTAAACAAAAGAAAGTTAACCCTGGCAGAGTTAAAGATTTCGGAGAAGAACATTCTCCCGCATTTGGGATTGGACATTTTGGAATTCCTGATAATTGTAAATTTGGGAATGATTTTATTTTAGCAAATAAATCCATGGATACGGTTTATTTGCTGAAACAGAATAAAACATTAATTCCTTTATTTACACAAATCCCTTCAGTTTATGCCGAACATCCTACTGCAGCATCGGTCGGAATGATAACCGATCAGTTTTTAAAGATATGCGTTTCATCTTATGATATTAAAGAGGCTTTAACGATCACAAAATCAGGAAAGAAATGGAGACCTAAATATCGTATTTTTATTCTCGATATTGATTCAGGAGAGTTCTTTGAAGACTCAGAAAGAAAATTCACAGTTTACAAAGTAGACACACCTAAAAATCAATGTTACAGGCTCATGCAGGCTATCAACCTGGTAAATGCAAACAAAAGAGGGCTTCTTGAAGGAGAACTGAAAGAGATAGCATCAAAATTAGATATCGGGGACAATCCTGTTTTAAAAATTGAAAAGTTCAAATGATAACATGACAAATAAAATTACTGTTTTATACTATCTGCAACATTAGAACCAGCTTGTATTTGCAGTAACTTTAAAAAGCAATAAGGATTGTATGATCGGTACTGAGTATCAAGGAGACTATGAAATTGTTTTATGCTGCCTGGTGTTGGACAAAGTTTATTCTCAGTTTTTATAAAATAACTAATTAATTAGTTTGGCAACTATGATATTAGTTGTATATTTGAAAAAGATATCCGGGTTAAACTGACACTAATAAGGTATTATTGTGAAATCCAATTATTTAATATTCCTGTTAATAATAGTCTTTTCGTGTAATTCCCCTGATAATAGTTTATATGTAATTTCACCGCCGGAATTTATTGAAAGCGATATCACTTTAGCAGACATTGCTGATGATATAAAATATATTCCATTGGATAATAGTATGCCTTTAGTCCCTTTCAAATATGTAATAATGCCTAACTCAATTTATGTTTCGGCAAAGGAAATCGGCATTCTGAAATATGACAGAGAAGGAAAATTCATAAAGCAGATTGGTCGCAGGGGAAGGGGACCACGAGAATTTCAGTATGGACATCATTTTACAGTTGATGAAAGAAGTGGAAATGTTTTTGTATTAGACCAATTTAATATTAAAACTTATTCTCAAAACGGAACTTTTATCCGGGATATATCATTAAAAAATGTAGGTGATGGAATTGGATGGGGTGATGATATTGAGCTTTTTAGCTCACTATTATTTTTACCAAATTCATTAGGTTTGGGAAGAGCCAGGTATAGTTGGGTATTTCTTGATACAATGGGTAATGTAGTTAATCTAAAAGAAAATCCGATAAAACCTTTTAAAACCAATGCAAATGGAGGAGGTGTTGGGACATATAAATTCAACAATACAATATTTTATTATAACTATTTCAATGATACTCTTTATTCTATTTTTTCTGATTTTAGTTATGTACCGAGGTATTTATTGGCCCAAGGAGACTTTCGCTGGCCTAAAAAACCACTCACTTATAGTTCATTAGAAGATTTAAATTCTCAATTATCTCAAATATTCCAATTTAACAGAGTTTTTGAAACTAATCACTTTTTTGTATTTGATTTTTTTTATAGAAAAGCGGCAATTGCTTTTATTGAAAAAAAAACAAATAGAATATTCCTGGCATATAAAAATGAAAAAAGACCAGGAAGTCTTTCCAATACTGTTCCCTGCATAATCAATGATCTGGATGGGGGTATGCCTTTAGAAAGGCTTGAATATTATTCAGAAGGTGATCAGGAATACATCACGACATTAATACATCCGGTCAATCTTAAATTATATGTTTCAGGTAAAGAATTTAAGGAAACAAAACCAAAATATCCCGAAAAGAAAAAAGAATTAGAGAAGTTGGCCAACAGTCTTAATGAAAACGATAATCCGGTGTTGATGCTGGTAAAACTGAAAGAATAATGCCCTAATTCCCTCAATATAATCAACTTAACTTCATGGACTGCGGACCAACGTGTTTAATGATGATTGCAAAGTATTACGGCAATCCATATAGCCCGCATAAAAATAAAAAAAGCTAACTTTGTTTCTTGTTAAGTACGGATATAATTTATATATTTGTACGTATAAAGATTAGGATTATGGATACAAAGTTAACTCTAAAATTAGATAAATATGTGATAGACAGTGCAAAGAAATATGCTGCATCACGCAGGAAAAGTCTTTCACGAATGATTGAGTCCTATTTGAGGTCAATTATAATCGATGACTCTTCCGATATGAAAGAGGATAAACAAATATCTCCCTTTGTAAAAAGTATGTCAACCGGCGTAAAGATACCCTCAGATTATGATTATAAAAAGGAATATGGTGACCATGTTTCAAAAAAATATAAATAGAATTTAGAATGAAACATAAATTATTCCTGGATACTAACATAATATTAGACCTGCTTGGAGAAAGAGAACCCTATTATGACCCAATAGCAAAAATTGCTACTCTTGCTGATAAAGGAATAGTAACTTTAGTGGTTTCTACTCTTTCATATTCTACAGTATTTTATGTGCTCTCAAAGTTTGAGAATCCTGAGACTGTTAAAGAAAAACTGCGTAAGTTTAAGATAATATCACGGAGTTCTGATTTAACAGACAGAATAATTGAAAAAGGCTTATTGTCTGATTTCAATGACTTTGAAGATGCATTACAGTATCATTGTGCTTTGGAGTCTGATTGTAATTTGTTGGTCACCAGGAACGAAAAAGATTATAAACATTCAGCAATACCGGTAATGACTGCCGAAGAATATCTTAAAAGCGTAATCAATAAAAACGAAAAACAGAAATGACCTTTTTCTTTTGCATAAATAATTTATTTTAAATACAATATTATAGGAACATTTTGTGATTCATTATTACTTGGATGGGTGAATGCATTTGAATTGAAACAATTTATTTCCAGTAAAGCTTTTAAGCTTTCTAACCCTAAATACCCGGGAAAGAAAAAAGAGCTGGAAAAACTGGCTAATAGCCTTGATGAGAATGATAACCCGGTACTCATGATCGTCAAACTTAAAAGCTAAGTATATTACACCTGCTACACACCTTTGACAATTTTGGGATTTTAATAAAAGTAACTTCCCAAATAAAATTATGCCGTGATTACGAAGACAATTTTTTATTGAATCTGGCAGTTGATAGCAAAGCTGACTATCTTGCCACTGGAGACAAGGATTTACTGGAAATTATAAACATAGAAAAAACCAAAATTATTACAATTCGGGAATTTAAAGACATACTTTATAGATATTTGTTTCACCTTCGGCCGTAGGTGAACTAATTTATATGGACTACAAAATATTACAAAATATCATCAGGATCGTTAACAAAAATGATCCTGACTCCGAAATATATTTATATGGATCGCATGCAAGAGGTGATGCAAAAAAACTATCTGATTGGGATCTATTGATTTTGTTAAATCGTCAAAATATTCCTTTCAACGTTGAGACTAAGTATATGGATGAATTCTATGAATTGGAACTAGAAACAGGAGAAATAATTTCCCCTCTTATATATTCAAAGAGCGATTGGATACTAAATCATTCAATAACCCCGCTTTTCGAAAATATCCAAAAAGAAGGAGTACGCATAAAATGAAAGGCTCAAAACATGATTTAATAAAATATAGGCTTTTACGCGCTAGGAACGTATTGCCCTGATTATAATGGTGAAGCCGTTTGTGTAGAAGGTCCGTATTCTGGTTAATGATAATTTAAAAGAAATAAAGATTTAAAGGAAAGGGGATAATCCCCTTTCCCTTAAAAATAAAAAGTAGTGATGACAAAAAATGTAATAATATTCTCTATTTTATTTTGCTTTGCATGTTGCACTAGATCATTTAAAGATGATCAGATTCCTGTTTATAGTTTTAAAGATTTCAATAATCTTTCAGAAATAAAGTTATCAGAGTTAGGAATTAAAAATATTCATTATATCCCATTAGAAAAAGATTCTGATGCATTAATAGATCGGATTTGGAAAATAAAAATATTTGATGAAATATATATTAGTACGTTTAACAGTTTACTAAAATATTCCTCGGATGGGAAACTATTAGGGTATATAGGTAAGGAAGGCCGGGGGCCAGGTGAATTTATATTTATCAAAGATTTTTCAGTTGATGTTATATCCCAAATGATTTTTGTTTTGACAAAAGATAAAATAAATATTCATTCCTTAAAAGGTGATTTCATAAAATCAATCAAATGTTCTCAATATGTTTCAAATATCAATTGCACTGAAGGAAATATTTTATGTTATAATATGAATATTGATGGGACAGTGGGTTATACTTTTGACTTAATTGATTATGAAGGAACAGTTATAAAAAAAATTCCTAACAAATTCAAATTTCGGGCTCTTGTTAATCCTGTGATATTTGAAAGTGAGTGTTGCTTTTCAAATTATGATCGGGAACTATATCTGAAGGAAATATTCTCAGATACAGTTCTGTATTTTAGGGATTACAAATTTAGCCCATATTGTGTTTTCGATTTTGGTGAAAAAAAATTCACTCCGGAAGTAAAATCCAATATAAATAAAGGATATAAAAGATATGGGTGTAGTATTTGAAAACTTTGTAATGGATAAGAATCTCATAATTATGAAAGATTGGATTTATTTTGAATTTTCTTATGCTCAAAAAAGATTTTCATTTATTGGATCATTAAATAGTGAAAATAAATATTTAATCGAAAAAAAAGATGGCTTCTTAAATGACATTGATGCCGGAGTTGATATCAAATTTATAAATAATTATGATGATAATGTGATTAGTTGGATTGATGCCTATGCTCTTAAAACACATGTCTCTTCTGAGACCTTTAAAAATGCCACTCCGAAATACCCCGAAAAGAAAAAAGAGCTGGAGAAGTTGGCCAATAGCATTAATGAGAATGATAATCCGGTGTTGATGCTGGTAAAACTTAAAGATTAACATGCCCAAATTCCGTCACTATAAACAACTTGACTCTATGGACTGCGGTACCACCTGCCTGCATTTGATTGCGAAATATTAAGTTAATAGAGATGCTTGCAGAAATCAAATAGTTGTAGTAACTTTGTAATTACATATAAATTTTTACGATATGGAAATTGCAGTTATTAAAATAGGAAACTCAAAAGGATTCAGGCTCAGTAAAACGTTAATAG
>CAZJGI010000153.1:2491-6381 GCA_964545315.1 uncultured Prolixibacteraceae bacterium | reverse complement strand
CGTTTGCTGTTGACATTCTTTCCCTGAAACCATGTTTATTTTTTCTCTTTCTGTTGGATGGCTGAAATGTCCTCTTCATTACATTCTGTTTTATTTATTGCCTGTCAATAATTTCGGTTTGCAAAAGTAGCTGTTTTTTTAATTTCTGCAAGTAGTATCACTTATTTTTTTAATGAAAAACGAAATCCTATGCCATGAAGGTTAACAATCTTAATATTTGTATCTGCTTTAAAATATTTTCTTAGGCGGGAAATAAAGACATCCAGGCTTCGTCCTAAAAAATAGTCGTTTGAACCCCAGATAGTTTCCAATATCTCTTTTCTGCTTAATACCTTATTCTTATTTTTCAAAAATAGTTTTATCAATTCTGTTTCTTTCAATGTGAGTTTCCTTGTATTACTGTCAATTGACAATGTCAACTGCTCCGGAAGAAAGATAAACCTCCCTATTTTTATTATTTTTGCATGTTCTGTGTCATCCCCGGTAATGCTGTTACTCCTCTTTAAGAATATTTTAATTTTAAGTAAAAGTTCTTCCAGACTGAAAGGTTTTGAGATATAATCATCTCCGCCTATTGTAAGCCCGGTAATTTTATCTTCAGTCATAGACCTGGCAGTAAGGAAAATAATGGGAACCTGCTCATTGTATTTTCTTATATGTTCAGCCACTTTAAATCCGTCTATTTTAGGAAGCATTACATCAAGGACGATGAGGTTATATGTGTTTTCTTCAAACAGACTGATGGCTGATTCCCCATTCTCTGCTGTGTCAACATCATAATTATTTCTTTCCAGGTTATCTTTTATAATATACCTGAGTGCATCGTCATCTTCTACCAGTAACAGTTTTATCGTATTCATCGTTTTAACGGAATTATCAATGTAAATATGGTGCCTCCTGATGGATTGTTATCAACTTCTATATACCAGCGATGTGCATCAACAATTTTTTTGACGTAGTCGAGCCCTAATCCAAAACCCTTAACATTATGCACGTTACCCGTCGGTATTCTGTAAAATTTTTTAAATATTTTTTTTCTGTATTTTTTGGATATTCCTATACCGTTATCAATGAACCGGATAAGGCAGTTTTTTCTGTCTGTACTTATTTCTGTTGTTATTTCAGGGGTCACCTCACAATATTTAGTACTGTTCTCGAGAATATTTAATATCAGATTGGTTAAATGAAATTTGTCGGCAATAATGTAAATTGAGCTGCTCCCTGTTGTCAAATTAACTTTTGATTTCCGGCCTGAGTCTGATTTTTTGAATTCTTCTGTTATTTTTAATAATAATTCATTTAGCCCGATTTTCTCAAGGTTAAGGTCAAGTTTATTTTTTTCAAGAGAGGCAAGGTTGAGTACTTTTTCAACATTGGCAGAGAGCCGCTCATTCTGGTCGATAATTATTCTGGCATATTCAAAGAGACGTTCCGGGGTTTTAAGTATTTCTCTGTCATTAATAACTTTTGCAGATAATGCAATGGAGGATATTGGTGTTTTTAGTTCGTGAGTGAGGTTGTTAATAAAATTTTTTTGAATTTCAGATAGCTGACGCTGCCTGATTATTACTGACAAGGTATATCCAAAGAAAAGTACTACCATTAGCAGTAATCCGGTGAAGAGGTACCATATTTTCATATTAGTATAAAAATATGATGAACGGTCAGGAAAATGAACAGCAAAATAGTTGGCATTTTTATTTTCACTCTCCGGGAAGCTGTATGTTGAAATCATCTCTTCACCTTTTGTCGTTATTAAGGTTTCCTGTTCTAAATTCCCACTCGTTATATTGAAGATTGCAAATTCAAAATCCGTAAAGACCTGATGTTTGTTAAACTCTTCAATAAGATGGTATTTAAGCAGTTCCTGGTCTATCAAGGCATCAACATTCATAATATAATATCTGTCTGAGATCATTTCTGCCGGTGCAAGGCTGTCAAATTTTTCTAAATTTCCGTTGGCTGCCAGTAGTTGCCATGTAACTTCTTTAAGTGCAACATTGACGCTCTCCCTGAACTGTTTTTCTGAATAGCTGTACGAATTTTTCAGGAAAAATACCTGTAGGGCTAAAGCGCCGGCAATCGAAATAGTCGCCAACAGAATAATATATGTTAAAGTTTTACTTTTCATTCCTGACGTCGTTAACACTTTATTAACAAAATATTAGACATGATTAACAGGAAAACAGACAAACCATTCTTAAATTTGTAATTCCTTTTGACAAACTAAGATAAAAAAATATTAATTATGAAACGATTGACGAAACTGTTTTTAACAATAGTATTTTCATTTCCGGTTTTAGTAAGTATGGCACAATCTCAGATAGTGTTTGAGAAACTGGAGCATGATTTCGGCACATTCAAGGAATTGGACGGGAATCAGACAGCGACATTTGAATTTACAAACAAAGGATCAGAGCCATTGATCATAAATACAGTTACAGCATCCTGTGGTTGCACAACTCCTTCATGGACCCGTGAACCTGTTCCACCGGGAGGAAAGGGAACAGTACAGGTAAGTTATGATCCCAAAAACAGTCCCGGTGCTTTTTCCAAATCAGTAATGGTAAAAACAAATGCCAGTAATAGCACAGCAGTATTAAGAATTACAGGCAAAGTTCAGGAACGTGAAAAAACCTTCGCAGAACTTTATCCGCGGACAATTGGATCTTTGAGGGCTATGACCAATCATATTTCATTTTCTTATATGAAGATCAATGAGACGAATACTAAAGAAATGGAACTGGTCAATGATACTGATGAGCCAATAAAGGTAGGTTTTCGCCGGGTGCCGGAACATATTAAAGCTGTTGTGGAACCTGAGACTATACCACCTAAGGGAAAAGGTAATTTATTGGTAACATATAATGCTGCTGAAGCCAATACTTATGGATTTGCTTCACACCGGATATATTTTTCCCTCAACGGGAGTAATGATTACAGGGCATCATTGGGTGTCAGTGCAACAATTCAGGAGGATTTCTCCCAGTTAACACCAGAGCAAATGGCTAATGCCCCGATAGCAAAATTTTCTGACCAATCTTTTGATTTCGGAAATATGAAACAGGGAGAAAAAAAGGATTATACTTTTATGCTGTCAAATGAGGGCAAATCTGATCTTATAATCAGAAATGTACGTTCTTCCTGCGGCTGTACGGCCGTTGCTCCTTCTAAAAATGTAATTGCTCCTGGTGAAACTGCACCCATAAAAGTTACTTTTGATTCAAGGGGGAAAAGAGGACGGCAAAGTAAGTCAATAACTGTTATTACAAACGATCCAAAAACACCTACAAATATCCTGAGAGTTTCATGTAACGTGGAAGTTTAATATTGGAACATAATAATAATATCGAAGACAACCCTGAATTTAAATTACTGAGAGTAAATAAGGGAGTTGAACATCCTGGAAATACAGATGATCAGTCGGTATTGCGTTTCATGCAGAAAAAAAGAAAATTACTCCCTACAGAAGAATATATTACCGGTATTATAGAAGGAAATATCAGTATTCTCAGCCAGGCTATTACTTTAGTTGAAAGTTCCAAACAGGCTCACCACCTAATTGCCAGGGAAATTGTAACCGGGTGCCTTCCACACAGTGGAAAGTCTGTACGTCTCGGAATTACTGGAGTACCGGGTGTTGGTAAAAGCACCTTCATTGAAACTCTTGGTATTTATCTGACTAAAAGAGGCGGCAAACTGGCTGTTTTGGCTATCGACCCAAGCAGTGAAAGAAATAAAGGCAGTATATTAGGCGATAAAACCCGGATGGAAAAGCTGGCAGGTGAAAAAAATGCTTATATACGGCCAAGCCCCTCTGCGGGTTCTCTAGGCGGAGTTGCCAGAAAAACAAGGGAGACGATAATACTATGTGAAGCTGCAGGATTTGA
>CAZJGI010000153.1:0-2391 GCA_964545315.1 uncultured Prolixibacteraceae bacterium | reverse complement strand
GAGGCATTTCATTGTATCTTGAAAATACAGGAAGGGCCAATGGTTTATACTTTGACAATAAAGGCAGGTTGATTGCCTGTGCAGATTTGAATAATCAGTTAGTTACTTATAAAAGTGATGGGGAAATAGAGGTGATTTATGAGAATTACGAAGGAAGACACCTTAACGGCCCTAACGATTTATGGATAACCCCTGACGGGGGTATATATTTCACTGATCCGTATTACCACAGAAAATACTGGAAAGAGAACCATAAAGAGTTACAGGATGCACGAGGTGTTTATTATCTTGACCCTAAAGGGAATGTTAAAAGGGTAGTTGATGATTTTGTTCAACCAAACGGATTAATAGGCACACCTGACGGTAAAATACTTTATGTGGCTGATATTAACGACCGTAAGATCTGGAAATATGATATTATGCCCGACGGGTCACTGAGTAATAAAACATTTTTTGCCCCTAACGGATCAGACGGAATGACTATCGACAGGAAGGGTAATGTTTATCTGACTTATAAAAAGGTATGGGTTTATTCTCCCAAAGGCGACCTTATTGAAGAGATTGAGATACCTGAAAGCCCCTCCAATGTCTGCTTTGGCGGAAAGAAGCGAAGTATCCTCTTTATAACTGCCCGTACTTCTGTCTATACCTTGAAAATGAAAGTCAGAGGAGTGAAATAAAAAATTAAACCGGCCATATTTTAGCTTTATATAACCGGTTTGCGATAAGTAATTGTATTCTTTATTCCTTTTGAGGCATTTTGAAAGATCCCAGATTTGTTATTTTATATTCAGACAGAGAAAATCGTTTTCCGGAGTTATTATCCACCCTTGTAACCTGCATAAATGATTTTTCACCTGATTGTTTATCAGTTGAAGTTGATTCCATCATATAACCCCATGGAAAACCTTTTGCATAAAGGTTGGTTTTAAAAATAGAGTTGAAGTAATCACGGGTATCCAGTTTTAAATCGTTTGTAATCCAGAAAGATGATTCTGTTTCTTCATCACTGTATTTATACTCATCGCATTTATATCCGGCAATAGTTTTTGTTTTTCCTGTTTTAGTCAAATTGGGATTAGTAAGAAAATTCTCAGGTGTTTCATCTAATCCGGTCTCCTGCAATTCTTTGCCTGCCTCATCGAAGAATGCCCCGATTCCATAGACCAGCCCTGCTTTTTCACCATTCTCTTCACTTAATATTATTATAGCTTCATTTTTTATATCTATAATAAACATTCCCTGGCCGGGCTGTCCCATATTTCCTGAAATAACTTCATAAGCCATACTTTGGGTCTGAGGATTAAAGTGAGTGACAAATTCACCTTCGTTCTCAATTTTACCGTTTTTGTCAAATGACTCGATACGCATTTGTATGAGGTTGTTATAATTATAACTCTCTTCTGTGGGTACAGGTTCACCTGATACCCCCAGGCCTTTCAGCATCCTTTGCACTCTCTGTTCATCTGAGGCTTTTTCAGGGCTGTCTTTATCAGGAGCAGAGGTCTGATTTTGTTCAAGGGATTCTTCAACTTTGTCGAGCTGTTTATCTACTTCCTCATCCACTTTCCGGTCTACCCGTTCCTCAACCTTCCGCTCAACTCTTTCTTCTACTTTCTCCTTAAGTTTATTTAATAGCCTTTGACCGTAAACAGGCTGCAGCATAAAAACTGCCATTAATGTCATCAATGAAATTTTTACAGGTGTTTTCATGATTTAATGCATTTATTGTAATTGATAAATTTATAGCACCAATATTTTATAACGTCCAATAACAGATTATGTTTAGTGCAAGATAAAAAAAATAACTAAATTTGATAATATCTTTTACTATTCTTTTCATTACAAAAAGTTTGATAAATTTGTTTGATTATTGGTGGAATATTGAATTTCCTTTGATTTAAACTTAAATAATAGAAATATGGATTATGATGTATTAATTATTGGCAGTGGTCCCGGAGGTTATGTCACTGCTATCAGGGCTGCACAGTTAGGTATGAAAGTAGCCGTGATTGAAAAAGAGAGTTTAGGCGGTATTTGTCTTAACTGGGGATGTATACCTACAAAATCATTACTTAAGAGTGCACAGGCATATGAATATGCCCTTCATGGTGCTGATTACGGGGTAACCATTGAAGGTACAGTAAAACCTGATTTCCGGGCAATGATCAAACGCAGCAGGGGGGTCGCAGAAGGAATGAGTAAAGGTATTCAGTTCCTGTTTAAAAAGAACAAAATCGACCAATTGCTGGGCTGGGGTAAAGTTCAGCCAGGCAAGAAAGTGGAAGTTGAAGATAAAGACGGCAAGAAGACAGTTTATTCCGCTGACCATATCATCATCGCTACCGGTGGTAGAGCCAGAGAACTTCCTGCACTGAAAATTGACAATGA
>CAZJGI010000152.1:0-6413 GCA_964545315.1 uncultured Prolixibacteraceae bacterium | reverse complement strand
ATGAAAATCTCTTTGAAGTTTGATATATTATTCTGCTCATAGAATAACAACATTGCTTTTTTGTAATCAATTGAGTTAACGGTTCTGAATGATAATGGACAATAGTTGTAATTCATTAAAATTGCATTACTTACAATCCTTGCTGTTCTTTTATTTCCATCCATAAATGGGTGGATATAAGAAATCAAAACTAGAGCTAGTAAAGCTTTTTCAAAAATAATTTCTTTTTGGTTTATCACATCGCAAGTATTCCTAAGTGCTTCCATAATTTGAAATTCATTGTCAAGTGGTTTGTAATTGGTTCCGGAGATACCAACTCTCCTCTTTCTTAAATTCCTTTTAACAGCAAGTTCCTTTGTTAAAATGCTATGAATATCCTCAAACTTTGAAACAGTTAATGGATTTAAATAATCATTATGTTCTATTATGAAATCAAGTGCGTCCTTATGATTTAAAAGCATAACAGCTTCTTCCTTTGTTTTACCTGAGGCTGTTTCTTTTTCTCTTAATAGACGTTCAGTTTCTAAGAGTGTATAAGTATTTCCCTCTATTTGTGATGATTTCCAGCTTAAATCAATCACCAATCTTTCCAGTTCCTTTTTATATTCAGTTTCTGACAGTTCCGATATGTTTTTTTGATATTCTTTTTGCAATAATACCAGCCTATCCAGTTCGCTCTCCGTAAACGAATCGTATTTTTTTAGCACTTCAGTTATTATGTCTGAATTAAAATACTCAATGATTTTAAGCTCAATAATCAATCTTTTTTGAGCTGTATCTTTCTTTAAAATGAGCTACAACGTCCGTGGAAAAAAACATTTAATTCTATAACTGTAATCCCTTTGGGTCATCGACTTACACATTCCGCACAAAACACATTATTGGCAATTACCTGATCATAAAATTCTTTTGGATCTTTGTCAAGTAAATACTCAGCTGAAAAATATTAATTTGAATATCAGATAGTTTCATTTTTTTTCTTAAATTTTTATTTAATACCCTCAGTAATCTCCTGATCTGCTATATTTCTCAAAAACCAAAATACCGGTAACCAATAAAGAGTATTTTAATATAATTAAAATTAATATTTTATTTAATTTTAGCCGTACGGAATTGATAAGCTATTAAAAGTATCTATTTACTTATTTTCTAACATAGAGTAATTAGTAAAGTAGATATAGGAACTGGTCAATAAGTCAGCTTTAAAATTCAAGTAAAATATTTAATATTAAGTGATGAAGTATAAGTTTAGTGACCTTAAGCAGAATTTTCAAAAAAAAATTTTCTCCCTCTTATGCCTGACAGGCATAGTATTATTACCATTTTGTAATTATAAAAATGATGAGCAATCTTTTGGTATAAACAAAATAGAGTCGTATCGTGCTACATGGTGGCACCTGCCATATTCAACAGGGAAATCAGGGGATTGGGGACGTCCTGATTATGGAGTAATTAATATCAGCAATGGCGAATATACTATAAGACATGCCATTATGGAAGGCAGGCCATTAGGTGATTACCGCTTACCTTATTGGCCTATACGCAGTTTTGTATCCATTTTCGATGATCCTGCTGAACTAACTCATCAAAGTTCTGTTAGCCTTAAATTGGATAACAACCAAAAAGTATATCCTTTCCGCTGTGGTAATCAGAAATTTAGTCACAGTTCACTGAATAACAATAGAATAGAACAAGGTTTTGAGCTTTCCGAAATTAAAAATTCTGATGTATTGAAAGTGACCAATCAAGGTAGTGAATCACCAATTTTGATGGAGCATCTTTTTATTATTGAGAGAGGAAGTTGTGATATCCCGGTTTTTATAAAAGCTATCAATACAACAGAAAAACCGATTAACGATGTTGTAGTTACGGTATCATATTCACAGGATTTCAACTGGGATATTTTTGGAGCCAGCTCTTCTAAAGATTATAGTGATATCAACGCACCGGTTAGTGGTAAAGCAGAAGCATTTTTTGCATTTTCTTCAGGAATGCAAAAAGGTTTTGAATTTAATATCAATGAAAGCTGTGAATTGACTTATCAGTTAGATCAGGAATTCAATGCCTGGAATGTATCCGTTAATAATATTTCTGTAACATTAGAACCTGGTGATTCTTTGATCTTTAGTTATAATCTGCGGATAATCGACACTCCACCGGATAAAATTACACCAGCCAGGTTTATTTCAACAAAAAGACTGGATGTACTGAAATTCACCAATTTAATACCTATGGAAGTTAAAACTGCCCCTGTAAATACTGAAACAAGGGTTACAATTGAGGATGTGATCAGGAATATTGACAAACCTAAAGTTCGCGGATTACACCGCATAACCGGCCTTCCAAAAGCATTAGATGATCTTGCCCTGTTAAAAGAATGGGGAGGAAACCTGGCAGTTACCCAGGGAAATCCTGAAGATGTAAGACAAATAATTGAGCGGGGCCATAAACTTGGCATCGAAATGTTTATACCGGGAACCGGCAGTTATAATACAGGAGGGCCGCCTTCTTTTGATCAACTTTTTTCAGCTAACCTGAGACCTTCTGAGTTGCCTGATGCTTACGGACAAGATGAAGACCATTATTATTGGTATCCTGTAAAAGCAACTCTGAATTTTGAGGCTGAATTCGGTAAACCGATGAGTAAGGCAACGCAAGAGGAAAAAGTTACATACTGGAGCCGCTGTTTTGTAAATAAATGGCGAAAAACATTGGAAAATATCCGTGAACATCATCCGGAAGGTAAAATTTGGTTTTATATGCCTGCCCCGAGTGTGGCCAATATAGATCCTTTTGATTATCATGAGCTGTTTTTCAATGAAGTATCTAAGTTAGGAGATGCTCTGACAGTTTTGCCATTTTATTATGGCATTGATTACGACCAGATCGAATACATGGTTAGACGTTGGAAAAATTCAGGTATTTCTAGGGTAGTTTTTTTACCGGGGGGGCCAACATATTTGAAACCGAATCAGTTTTTTCGTGCAATTACAGCAGCAAGGCGCGGAGGGGCTGATGGTGCATGTGGATTTGCTTTTTCAGTTACAGAAAGTGATTTCGACGACGAATGGCGTTGGAAATCTGTCATGCTGGCATCACAGGCGAATTTTCCCTCACCGGAACTTGATGCATATTGTTTTATTGAAGAACCTGCTGAACTGGTTGAAGCGCTGGCAGCCTCTGATGTTTTTATTTATTCTCCGGAGATAATTTCTGATGATTTTGCGGAAAAGCTTGATGAACTGATACCCGGAAAAGTTGATGTATTAACAGAATTGCCAAAAGATACAGCCACTAAAAGTGGCCGGTTATATGTAATTACCGGGAATGAATCAGAATATCCCGGAAAAGGGATCATGCGTATGTCGGGGAATCTTGTCAGGCTTAATGGTCCAGATGAAACCTGCTTATCCAATGCAAAATCATTGTTCTTACGTTTTGCAGAATTAGCGTCAGCAGAAAAAAATAACTGACAATAAGGGGAATCCTTTTAAATTGAAAGTTTCCCCGAAATAAGTATCAAATAAAACAGAGTTTAATACTTAAAATTTGAGAATTAAATGAAACGCAAAATTTCCCGTCGTAATTTTCTGGAAAAAACAGCAGTAACAGCCGGCCTGTCTGCATCAGGGGCCTTTGCTGTTCCCGTTAATTTTTCACAAAAAAGTCCGAATGAAAACAAACTTCCCCGGGAAGTATGGATAGCAAGTTTATCCCAAATGGGTTTAAAAGCAAAAACATCCCGGGAAATGATTGACATTGTTTTTAAACTAATTGAGGATGCATTGGTTTATAAACCCGATATAGTTTGCCTGCCTGAAGCATACCCATTCTGGGGAGTTGCAAAAAATTATGATCTTAAAGAGAAAATTAAGGAATCGGCATATACTCTGGAGAAAGCATCAGCATTTTGTAAAAGAAACAACTGTTATTTAATCAATCCGGTTTACACATCTGAAAATGGCAATGCATATAACTCTGCAGTTGTATTTGACAGGAAAGGAGTGAGAATCGGGGAATACAGGAAGGCTCATCCTACAGAAGGTGAAATATCCGAAGGTATTAAACCCGGAATCCTGAATCCGTCTGTGTTCCATACCGATTTCGGAATAATTGGAGTACAGATATGTTTTGATATTCAGTGGGAAGACACCTGGTCAGCTATAAAAGACAAGGGTGCAGAAATTGTATTCTTTCCATCTGCGTTCCCGGGTGGACGGATGGTTAATGCCAAAGCCTGTAAATACCAGTATGTGATTGTATCCAGTACAAATAAACATACCTCAAAAATCTGTGATATTTCAGGAGAAGTTATCGGGAAAACGGGTATTTGGACGCCAAATCTGGTTTGTGCACCGGTAAACCTGGAGAAGGCTTTTCTTCATATCTGGCCATATGTAAAAAGATTCCCTGAAATCTGTCAAAAATATGGCGCGAAGGTGAAGATAACCCTTTATCATGATGAGGAGTGGGCAGTCATTGAAAGCCTCGCACCCGAAATAAAAGTAAAAGATATCCTGGATGAATTTGAACTCAGAACCCTCGGGCAACATATCAGAGATGCAACAAAAGCCCAGGAAAATGCACGTAGTTAAAATTTTTTAAAACAACCACCTTAAAAACTTAAATCAGATGGCAAAAAAAATATTTTTTTTAAATCTAACACTCTTATGTTTTGCATTAACCAATGCACAGGTACAAATACATCCTGCTCCGGAAGAGGGATATCAAAACCGGATAAAAACATTTATCGAAAATCTGAAAGTAATTGACACTCATGAACACCTTATCCCTCAAAATAAATTAAATGAATCTACTAGCTATGATTTCATTCTTCTTTTGGCACACTATTCAAAAAGTGACATCATCTCTTCGGGATTGCCCCAGGATTTATTCAAAATAATGATGTAAGATTCTCTTTCAACAGAAAAAAAATGGGAAATTATAAAACCTTATTGGGAAAATAGTTTTAATACCGCCTATTGCAGGAATGCTTTGTATGCTTCCCACAATCTGTTTGGTATTGATTCTTTTGACGATATATCTGTAATCACCCTGTCAGACAGAATAAAAGAGGCGTATAAAAACGAAAACTGGTTTTATGATGTTCTTGACAAAGCCAATATAGAGTGGGTTATTCAGGATGGAAATGACCGGAGCTTCAGAGATGATAAATTCAGGTATGCCATACGTTTCGATCATTTTGTTAATATCCGCAGCAGAAATCATGTAGATAATTTATCTAAAAGACAGAAAATTGATATCCGGACCTTGAATGATCTGCTGGCAGCTCTTGATAAATCATTTGCAACTGACCTCAGTGAGAAGATAGTAGGGGTCAAAACAGGACTTGCATACAGCAGAATTTTACATTATGAAAATGTGGAAAGAAAAATAGCTGAAGAGGTATTTAATAAACTTATGAATGAAAATGTCGACTTTGACTTTGCAAATGTGAAGCCTTTGCAGGACTTCATGATGCATCGCGTTATACAAAATGCAAAATCAAACAATTTGCCGGTTATCATTCATACGGGACTTCAAACAGGAAGTGGCAATATTATTAAAAATTCGAAACCTACCCACCTGGTAAATCTTTTTCTGCAGTATCCGGAAGTTAGGTTTGTCCTGTACCATGGAAGCTATCCTTATGGCGGAGAACTGTCCACTATAGCCAAAAATTTCAGCAATGTTTATATTGACTTGTGCTGGCTGTATATTATTTCCCCCTCTTATGCAGAAAGATACCTCCATGAATGGCTGGAAACAGTGCCGGTAAATAAGATTATGGGGTTTGGTGGTGATTTTCGCAACATTGAAAATACATACGGCCATTTATATTTTGCTAAGCAGATCATCTCCAAAGTGCTTATTGAAAAAGTTTCAAGCAGATATTTTTCAGAATCTGAAGCCAAAAAAATTGCGAATATGATCCTTTACGAAAATGCTAAAAATTTCTACAATTTATAAACCTGACCCACTATTTGGCTTAATGAGCAGGCACCTGATGCTGATATACAAAATAATCTCTGATATCTTGCCAAAGGCTTTGCCTGATTCAATTATATTATTTACAAATTCTGGCATTTTATCCTCAACAACAATTAATTGATTAATATTAAATTATCCCGTCTGAGAGCTTCACCAGTCCACAACTGAACCATCTGAATCCAGGTAGGTTTCAGAATTTTTCCAGTCATGCCCCAATTTATCGGAAAGAGCTTCGTCGTCCAGCTCAATTCCCAGCCCCGGCGTTTCCGGTATTGGAATATGACCATCAACAACCTTAAAAGGTATTTTCAGATACCCCTCTCCCAGTGTTACCTGTTCCTGGCATAAAAAATTAGGTATGCTTGCTGCCAGCTGTATTCCACATGCGAGTGATACAGGCCCGAGAGGATTATGAGGGGCAA
>CAZJGI010000151.1:0-6495 GCA_964545315.1 uncultured Prolixibacteraceae bacterium | reverse complement strand
GCAAGGTTGGCTGCCTTGCAGGCAGAAAAGGACAGTCAGTACAGGAGTGCAGTGGCCAAAGGTGACAGCCTGTTCACGATCCAGGATTACAGCAACTCCCGGATAGCCTATGAGTCGGCAATTAAGATAAAGCCTGACGAAAGCTACCCAAAGGAACGCATCAGTGAGATTGAAAAATTAATACAAGAGGAAAGGTTGGCAAAACTTGAAAGGGAAAGATTAGAACAGTTATACAAGGATGCCATTTTTATAGCTGATCAGCAACTAAAAATTAAAAACTTTCCTCAGGCTAAGGAAAATTATACGAAGGCCTTAAATATAAGACCGGAGGAAGAATATCCCGGTAAGCAATTGGCAGTGGTTGACAGTTTAATTAAACAACAACAGCTTGATGAGTCATACCGGTCAGTTTTATTAGCTGCTGACGGACAGTTCAGGGCAAAGTCATATACAGAGGCAAAAGATAGTTATCAAAGTGCATTGTCTTTAAAACCTGATGAAAAATATCCTGCGGGCCAGATAAGTAAAATTGATGAGATATTAAAACAGGAGGAGGCAAGGGTATTAGCTGAACAGCAGACGGCTTCTGACCTTGAAGAAAGAAGAAAGATGCTTGAACAACAAAAACAGGAACAAGCAGAGGACTCTGTGATAAATGAGGCAGGCCTTAATGAATTATATGATCAGTATATTTTGAAAGCGGATAATTTTTTTGAAAATAAACAATATAATATTTCCAGGGCATGGTATTATCAGGCATGGGATTTAAAACCGAAAGAGACATATCCACCTCAAAGAATAAGTGAGATAAACCGTTTGGTCAATGGATTACTTTTAAGTCAGCGGGATCGTGATTATCAGGAATTTATAAACCTGGGTGATTCTACGTTCCGGGCAAATCAGTTAGCAGTGGCCAGGGGGTGGTATAACAGGGCATTGTCTGTAAAGGATAATGATAGTTATCCTAAAGATCAGTTGGAAGAAATTAACAGGCTGATAGAGGAGCGTCTTGCAGGGAGATCAGGGCAATTATTTGAGCAAAATTTTGAGAAAGCAGAGAAGGCATTTAACGAAAAGAATTATAATGTAGCCAGGTTCTGGTATAAAAAAGCTCTTGAACTGCGGCCGGATGATGCAAATACAAAAAAGCGGCTTGGTGAGTTAGAGAAGGCAGTGCGTTAAGTTGTCAGGTATTTCAATTAAGTGTTATTTACATTTGTTTATTGTAGTACATTTCAATAAATTTAACATGTTGTATTGTAATACCTAAATGTAAAAAAATGGAAACTGTTAATTCAGGTTTAAACCGGAGAGATTTTATTAAAACCGGTGCCGGTGCCGGATTGTATTTAGCCGCCGGCAGTTATGGAAGTCTGGCTTCCGGTTGTTCATCTGACCATCCTGTACGTATTGGTTTTGTTGGAATGGGCAGCAGAGGTACGGGGATGCTCAAAAATGCCTTGAACCTTGAAGGTGTTGAAGTGCCTGTTGTATGTGACATAGTAGCAGAAAAGGTTGAAAGGGCACAACGGCTGGTTGAAGAGGCCGGACAACCAAAACCGCAAGGATTCACTGGTGAAGAAGATTACAAAAGGGTAGCTGAATTGAATAACCTGGATGCAATCTTTACAGCTACTCCGTGGAGTTTGCATACGCCGGTTATGGTTGCGGCAATGAAGGGCGGCAAATACGGAGCTACAGAGATGCCGGCCTGTGATGGTTATGACGAGGCATGGGAACTGGTCGAGACAGCTGAGAAAACAGGGAAGCATTGTATGTTAATGGAGAATTATACCTATATGAGAAATGTTATGATGGTGCTCAATATGGTACGCCAGGGGATGTTTGGGGAGTTAACACATTGTGAGACAGGATATCAGCATGACGTACGCTATGTTACCATTGACGGTGAAGGTAAGTTACTGTGGAGGGCCCATGAGAGATTTTTGAATAATATAGGCAACCGTTATCCGACCCATGCTATTGGCCCGGTTGCACAATGGATAGACATAAACCGGGGGAACAGGTTTGAATACCTTGTTTCGATGAGCAGCCGTTCACTTGGGTTGAAGCATTATGCCACAAAAAAGTTCGGTGCTGACAGCTATGCTGCAAAACTGGATTATAAAGCCGGAGATGTTAATACTGCATTAATACAGACTTCGCGTGGTATAACAGTTACATTGTACTATGATTCTTTAAGTCCGCGTCCTGTTGATTTTATCTACCGCATTCAGGGCACTGAAGGTATTTATTCGGGTACGCTCAATAAGATATATCTGGAAGATCATAGTCCAAAGCCTCATCAGTGGGAGGAAATTACCGGTTATGAGGAAAAGTATGACCATCCTCTGTGGAAGAAATTTGGGGAAACGGCATTGAGCACAGGCCATGGGGGTAGTGATTATCTTATTTTGCACGACTTTGTTGAGGCTGTTCGTAATGGTACAGAAGTGCCTGTTGATGTTTATGATGCTGCAAGTTGGAGTATAATAACACAACTTACGGAAGAATCAGTTAACAATAAGAGTCGGCCGGTAGATTTTCCTGATTTTACACGCGGCAAATGGGAAACACGTGAACCAATACCAATTAGGAATTATAATTGATATTTTTTGAATTGGAACAACACCTGTGAATATCCTTAACAGAAATAGGGGAATATCATTTTATCATATACATCAATGTAAAAGATATTAAAAGCGAATATTATATTTCAATTTTAGGTTAAGGGAACTTTCCTTTAAGAATGAGTGATTTTGAGTTTCTGAAAAAAGGGCATTCCAGACAAGAATAATTTCCTTCCCGGGTTGTAGTATCCAATGGAAACGGGATTGCCAGCCTGTATTTTGACTGACATTATCATATTGAATAAAATTGTAAAGAGTGATATCCGGATCAAAGAGAATATTGGCATTGATTTGATAGATATTAGCATTAAAACTTCCCTGAGGTAGCTGAACATAATTATGTATAAAATTTCCTCCCAGGAAGAAAGGAACGGCAATCTTCCAATTCAATTTTAATTTGATATCTTGTCTTGATCCATTATAAAAATCTCCAAATCCGTATGTTAAGTCTCCCCATAAATTTCTTGCACCTTTAGTTAACAAATTAAATTCATGTCTCCACCAGTCATAACGGCTTTTTGAAATGATAAGATCGTCAAAGATATTGAAATCGGCAATCAGGTTTTCAGATTGGTTAATTATGTAATAACTGATTTTCTCACCTGATAATAGTCTGATTATAATAGGTTTGATCTGCAATGTCCGGGTTTCCAGATCCAGAGTTTCTTTATTTTGTATATTATTAAATGTTCCTCCGAATTGAATTTGCATTATTCCCCATTTATTAGGCCTGGGGCCAAATTCCACATCACCGTATGTCTCTTTAATGTTGATACGGGGAACAAATCCCATACCTGCAATAAAATTTTTCCCAATTTGGTGATAACCCAACCTGGCTTTTAGCAGATCATTTGGATAGTTAAATTGTGCACCCCAGGCATTGTTCTCATTAGCTATAGATTTGGTTTGTGATTTTAGTCCGAAAAAAAGAAAAGATATGTTTTTGTTTCCCTGAAAGTTAGAACTTGACAGTTTTATGTCTGCTCCTGCTAAAAGGTTTGTTGAATCAGAAAGAGCATTTCCATACGTACTTATAAATCCAATTGATGATTGTTTTCCAATATTTTTAGTTATCCGGGCTACACTGAAATTTTCAATTCCGGTTTCACGTTTATCGTTAATATGTAACAAACCGATATTCCAGCTTTTAAGCTGTCCTGCTATTTTAGCTCCATAATTAATAGGTATTGGGATGCCGTTTTCATCAAGCCCGATCCTGCGTGAGAAGAAAGGAATAATTTTTTGTGCTACAGGGCTTTGCCAGTCACTTTCAATACCAAACTGAAAATAGTTTGCCCCATCAAGAAAAAAACCTCGTTTTTCGGGAAAGTGCAGGTTGAATCGGGTCAGGTTGATCTGCCTGTCGTCAACCTCTGTCTCTGCAAAATCTGTATTTATAGTAAGAGAAGAACGCAGACTTGGAGTGATCCGGTAAAACATATCAACTCCACCAGTTAATCTGGGATCCCATTTCTCATCTTTTTTTGTTTTAATGCCCGTAACCATGTATGGTAAAACATCCAATCCAATTCCTTGTGAAATATCTTTTATGCCATCCAAAATAGCAGCATCCGAAACCTGAAACCTATGTGTATTAAGGTTAGCTTCAGGCCAATATGCCACTTCTAATTTATTAACAATATATCTGATAAATTTAATACCCCACTGAGTATTAGATTTGTCAAATCCAAGTGTTTTAAAAGGAATAGCAATTTCTGCTTCCCATCCGTAATCTTTTATTGCTGCTTTACCCGTCCAAATCCCATCCCATTTTTTATTATAGCCAGCGCCATTTTCACTGACCAACGCATCTCCAATGGAACCCCGGGGACTTATCTGAAACCAATAAGCATTTCTGCGGTCCAGGTATGTGTCTAAAATAATTTGTATTCTGTCGTCGCTCTCAAGGCTTACATCTCTTGCCATTTCCTTAGCTGTAACATTCTCAGGGTCATCATAACATCTTAATCCTATATAAATATTATGTAAGTCATAACAAATAAAAAATTGGGTCTTTTCGGAAACAGGCGCTCCTTCGTTAGGTTCACGCTGAAAAAACTTATCTGCAACAACAGCCTTTCCCCACACTGAATCGTTAACATGACCATCTATATAAGGTGGCTCTTCTATTCTTATGGCCTTGATTACTGTTTGTGCGAATGATACCTCACTTACTAATACACCAAAAATTAAAATAATATATTTTACAGGCACTTATCATATTTTTGCAGACGAAAATAGCAAAAAGAGTTAATTGATCATACAGACAACTGTTTTTTAATTTCCTGTCTTAAGCATTTTAGTAACTCACAGTTTAAATGTTCGGAGTAAATACGGATCATATCTACAACCCTTGATTCCATAATTAATCCTCCTCTGGCAGCATCAAAAAAATCACATCCACTATTATTCCTTACTTCATTGATCAGCGATTCAAAGTTACTCTGACTTATATAATCTGGACTGACAATGTAACCTTCATTTTTTTCATTAAGATCCAAATAAATATCATCATCCTTTTGCTCCAGTAAAAAACATTTATTTACAGTTATTAAAGCCTCATTTTCTGATATTGATTTTTTTAGCATTGTAACTCCCAATTCCTGAAAACACTCTTGCAGGTTTTTCAAATGTTCATAATCGGGAAAATTACGTACTCTGATAGCGGGATAGCTTTGATTATGAAAAGTAATAAATGAACTTGCCGCATTAACCTTGTTTTTTGAGCATATATCTATCCTTTGAATGAATCGAAGAGACTCTTCAAGGGTGTAATATCTGTCTGTAAAGAGGAACAGTGAATTTGGCTTTGGTTTTTCCGGCATCCATCCATAGTAACCTGCATAAGGCATCTTGGTTTCTGCGACACTGCTGTGTTCAAGAATATTGACTTTCAACCAGGCTAAAGACTCCTTTTTTGTGACGGATCCACAAACGTGTAATAAATTTTTTGTTCCCATTGTATTATTTTTTTAATGAACAATAGTTACTCATTAATACATGATTGGTATTTAAAGGTTACAATATTAACGGGTTAATTCATACTGCCGGCAGTAGCATGAAGTTTTGATTTTTTTATTATTTTGTAAATGCTAAATCCAGGGGACAAATTTACCAGGCCATATTTTTCACTAGTTAAATGTTTTTTTTATTACCTTGCAACGCTTTAAACTAAAAGTCTAACCAGTTGTTTAAAAGGAATTACAATATTGAGGCAACTTTACTGAAAGGGCTAAAGAAGAGCAGACCTGATTGTTTTAAAAGGTTATTTGATGCTTACAGCCAACCACTTTTCCGATTTTCCTTAGGTTACTTAAAATCAGAAGAGGAGGCAGAGGATGTTGTGCAGGAAGTATTCCTTAAAATCTGGAAGAAAAGAAAAGAAATAGATACTGCTAAATCTTTCAATTCATACATTTTTACTATTGCTCTTAATTCTATAAGGAAACATTTTAATGAACTGGCTGTAGAGCACCATTTAAAGCATGATATTCTCACATCTATCCATGATGACCATGAAGTTGTTGATGAATATGAGGATTATGAAGAGCTGTTGGAAAAGTTAGAGCTTGCAATTGGTAAAATGCCTTTACGGCGGAGAGAGATTTTTTTGAGAAAGAAAATTGATTGTAAGTCATTGAAAGAGATATCCGAAGAATATAATATTTCAATAAAAACTGTTGAATATCATATTACGGAGGCGATGAAATTTTTGAAGGGGAGTTTTATAGATGGGGAAAAGAAAAGGCTAATAATTTAATTCAATATTTTTTGGATACTATTTTAAATAAATTAACTAAAACTTGTAAATATGAGTAAAGACAAGATTACTTCCGGCTTTAATCGTCGTGACTTTATTAAATCA
>CAZJGI010000150.1:0-6544 GCA_964545315.1 uncultured Prolixibacteraceae bacterium | reverse complement strand
AATATTACCTATCCCCATGAAAAAACTCCACCCAGGATACAAAAGCATTATAATCCTGTGGGTTCATATAAACGAACTTTTATTATACCCTCAGATTGGAACGGGAATGAAATATACCTTCATTTTGGCGCCGTTAGTTCTGCAATGAATATTTGGGTCAACGAACGATTTGTCGGGTACAGCGAAGACAGTAAAACACCTGCAGAGTTCAATATTACGAAATTTGTAAGAGAAGGGGAAAATTCTCTTGCTGTTGAAGTTTTCAGGTGGAGCGATGCATCTTACCTTGAGGATCAGGATTTTTGGAGAATGAGCGGAATTACGCGTGATGTATACCTGATTAAAAGAAATTCAAATCATATTCGCGATTTCAAAGTGGGATCAGGACTTGATGGAACATATACAAGCGGAAAATTCACACTCGATTTAGAGATAAATACTACATCAAATGATGAAAAACTAAGTGTTGAAGCAACTCTGTCAGATAATGGCCAGGTTATTAATAATTTTTCTGCACCTGTGTCTGATGGTAAAGTTTCGTTTGAGAGTGAAATACCCAATGTGAAAAAATGGTCGGCTGAGATACCGGATTTGTATGAATTGATTATCATATTGAAAGAAAATGACAATATTCTCGAGGTGATCAGGCAGGATGTAGGATTTCGGACAGTAGAAATAAAGGATGCTAAAGTTTATATTAACGGACAGTATATTTACTTCAAAGGCGCCAATTTGCATGAGCACCATGACAAGACCGGCCATGTTGTTGATAAAGAAACAATGCTGCTTGATATAGAAACAATGAAGGCTCATAATCTCAATGCTGTCCGCACATCACACTATCCGCAACCAGAATTATGGTATGAGTTGTGCAACAAGTACGGACTTTATGTTATAGATGAAGCAAATATCGAATCTCATGGTATGGGTTATGGTGAGGAATCTTTAGCAAAGGATGAAGCATGGAAAGAGGCTCATCTTTATCGTACAAGGAATATGTTTGAAAGAGATAAAAACCAGCCTTGCATAATAACATGGTCGCTTGGGAATGAAGCAGGTGACGGAATAAATTTCACTGCTACATATAATTATCTGAAATCGGTTGATAAAACAAGGCCAATTCAGTATGAAAGGGCAGAAGGAGGGGATAATACTGATATTATGTGCCCAATGTATATGACAATTGAGAATATGGAACGGTATGCTCAGGGAAATCCGCAGAAGCCTTTAATTCAGTGCGAATATGCCCACGCGATGGGCAATAGCGTAGGAAATCTCGATGACTATTGGGATGTGATAGAAAAGTATGATGTCTTGCAAGGTGGCTATATATGGGATTGGGTAGACCAGGGTTTACTGACAACTAATGAAGGAGGTGAAGAATTCTGGGCATACGGAGGCGACTTTGGCCCCGACACAGTGCCTTCCGACGGGAATTTTTGTCTTAACGGGTTGGTAAATCCCGACAGAGGTGTTAAGCCGCATCTTCCGGAAGTAAAAAAAGTATACCAGTATATTGATTTTGAACCGGTGGATTTAACGGAGGGAATAATTTCAATCAAAAATAAATATGCTTTTATTAATCTTTCAGCATTTAAGTTTGACTGGCAGATAAATGGTGACGGAAAGGTACTGGCAAGCGGCACACTCCCCGATTTGGAGGTGCAACCATACGGATCAACAAATGTCAGTATCAATTATTCTATTGATCCCGAACCCGGTGTGGAATATTTTTTGAACATATATGCAAAACTGAAAAATGACCAGGCAATGTTGAAAGAAGGCACCGAACTTGCAAAAGCCCAGTTCAGGCTGCCTGAGTTTATAGCGGCAACTTCAGCCGATTCGGCAGGCTTTCCTGAGTTATCGTCCGATGAAAACGGTGATTTAATTACAATTAACGGTAAGGATTTTTCAATTAAATTTAACAAAAAGGAAGGTCTGATCAGCAGCTTAAAGAAAGGTGATATAGAGTTTATCGGGAAAGGATTGGTACCCAATTTTTGGAGAGCCCCTATAGATAATGATTTTGGGAATAACCTTCATAAACGTAGTCGCATTTGGCGTAAAGCGGGTGAAAACCGGAGGGTGATCTCAGCAAGTGTAACACAGAATTGCCGGAGTGGCCGCAACGCCGTGAAGAATTTCCCCGGCATAACAGACAGGAATGCAAAAAGTTGTGCACAGGTAATTTTTGATTTTGATCTGGTTGACGAATCAGAAAAGCCAATTGCAAAATACAATACGGTATATACAGTCTTCGGATCCGGGGATATTATAGTTGATAATTATTTTAAGATGACTGAAAAGAATCTTCCTGAGATTGTAAGGATGGGGATGAATCTCATCATGCCGCGACGGTTTGATCAGATGGCATGGCTGGGCAGAGGACCTCATGAAAGTTATCAGGACAGGAAAAGTTCTGCTTTTGTAGGTTTGTATAAGGGCAGTGTCTCTGATCAGTATTGGGCATACCTGCGGCCACAGGAGAATGGGAATAAGACGGATGTCAGATGGCTGGCAGTCACGGATAGTCTGGGTAACGGCATGTTTTTCGAAGGAAATCCGTTACTCGAGGTAAGTGCACATCATAACCTTTTGAAGGATTTTGAATCGACAATTAGGAGTTTTGGTGGAGAACCGGAAGGTCCTGATGCTATAAACCGTCATACTACCGATGTTAAACCACGTGATCTTACATCCGTAAATATAGATTACATGCAGATGGGAGTTGGTGGAGATAACAGCTGGGGTGCATGGACACATAAGCAATATCGCCTGACTGAGGATGAATACAGTTATTCATTCAGAATGAGGGCTATTACCCAGGGGGATGATCCTTTAAAAATATCCAAATAGAGGATTAATTATTAAGAATATTTTGTCAGATACTAGTGTTTGAAAAAGAATTTAACTGAGACATATTAAAAAAAGGCCTTCTCAAAATAGTCCTGCAGACATGTTAAACTGAACGGGAAGGCCTTTTTTATTATATAATGTGACTGTTATCCTGTATATCTATCAAACATACAGATATTAGCGGGGATCCTGCGGCCCGATATCGCCTTCTGCAACTATTTTATATAATTCAGGCCGGCGGAACCGGGTATGAAAAAAACCCTGGGAACTACGGTCGGCCAATATTTTACGGTCTAGGTCTGCCACTACCATTACTTCGCCGTCAGCTTCATCCCGGTTTTTCCTGTGACTATTTTATAGAAGAAAACATACTTAGCAATTTAGCCACTATTTTTGTTGATGCTTCTTTTTCCACCCGGTTTGTGCCAAGCCAGGTTTCATATCCTCCCAGTTCATGTTGTTCGGGTGTTGGCAGATAACCATAAGAACCATTGGCAAGTTCAATTGTAAATGTTGTTTTGAACGGGCTTTTTGCTTTTATTTCCAATCCTGTCTCTGAGAAAGTTTCAAAAGGTGTTGTGGCAATGCCCAGGTCGCCAATACCAAATGTTTGTAAAACGATATTAATTTGGTCAGGAGATTCCAGTAACCTTGTTATTCTTTCCGCATATACTTTTTCATGCGGACGGTTTGTTTTTACGTCGTCGGGCCTTTTCAATGCTTGTTGGGCATCCTCAATCATTTGCTGATCAGGCTTACGTACATTCAGGGTTAGTTCTTCCCATGCAACTCTCAGAGGAACCCAGTCATGAAACTCTATTTTATTATGAACACGGAATACCTCACGTGCCACATCATCGGCGACACGTCTCATTTTTGCATAAGGAGGATTTTTTTCAGGTTCACCGCCATAATTGATGTTATTTACATCTCCTGAGGTTCCGTTTGACATTATTCCAATGAAAGGCGGATCCTGTCTGTCTGCTTTAAGTAATTCCTGTATCCGATCGGCAAAAACTGCAAAATAATCAGCTGAAATATGCCCCGGGGGAACTCCTCCTACATAATGTAATGAGTAATTTGCCAATAGTGCAATTGGCTTTCCGTCTTTTGATTTGACAGATAGGAAAGAAACATCTGGATCGGGTTCTGCAGCCGGTTTTAACAGGTTGGGATTATTATGTCCCGGGTTCATTTTAACTTTGTCCTGTCCCCCAAACGGGTCTGGCACATCACTTCCCGGTTTCATAAACCATCTGCGGACGAACACATGTTCAGGAACACTTCCAGCACCCCAGCCAATGCTCGCGGGTTCAAGATTATTCAGAGCGATACTTACAACATCAGCCAGGCGCCTGACTAAAAATGTTTGATACTCTCCTTCTGCCCTTGGGCCTGAGTGTGTATGGATGGCAGAGATCATTACATTAGTGACCGGAATATCTGTTTCCTTTACTATTAATTTTTTTGCTTCGTCTATTACCTCACGGTTTAATTGCAGGTTATCAACTACTATGAATACAAGCTTTGTATTACTGTCGTCCAGAATCAGACAGCGTGCATGAAGTTCGTCATGTACATGCGTTGCTAACGGAGTTCCCCAATTACCAACAATGCCTACTCCCAATGGAGGGGTAATATTGCTTTTTGCAGCTCCCGCCCGGAATATTTTTCCCTGGCCTCCGGCAGTTTTCACTTCGGTAAAATCTTTGGCATTTGTTATTTGAATGTTCATTAGTAAAATGAACATTATAAGATAATTAAAAATCCGAAACATCATTTTTACAGGTATCATAATTTTAAAATTTAAAGTTTATCTGAAAATAACTTAGCTAAAATATAAATCATTGTGTGATTTTTATTCCTTTATAATTTAATTTTTTAAAAGATAACTCTTCTTTTATTTCAGTTCAGGTTTTACATTTCCGTATTCCCATGGTTTTCCACTGAAAGGTAGAGCCGGCTGAAATTGTGGTTCAGCACCCGGTTTCATTTTTCTTATCAGCTCAACTCCTGCATCAACCATTTTGTTACCTGCATCTGTTTCGAGGTTACTATATGAAGTAAGGCGGGTTTCATATCCTCCTCCATCGTTCCCGAAAGCCTCTTTTGAAGGGACATATCCCACGCATCCGTTAGCTAGTTCGACGGGGAATGTATACTGAAAAGGGCTCTGATTTTTGATGTTAAGCCCCAGCTGACAAAAGAATTCTGCAGGATTCGTCACAAAAACAGCAGGCCCGATCTGTACAGCCTGTACTTCTACTTCTGTTTTGGTTTTCTTTTTCAGGCTTGCATCCAGAAGGACAATCTCTTTTGCAAACGTCCATTCTGTAGCGCCAACTTCCTGAGGTGATTTTTTCACCATTTCGAGGCATTTTTTTACCCGCCCGGGATCAGGGTTACGTCTGTCGATATTCATTATTTTAGTTTGCACACTTATAGGGGTCAATATGCCGCGGGGCATGTTTAGAAGTACTTTAACTGCTTCTGCGCCAACCTGTGCCCCGACAAAACGTGTCCAGTCCTCACCTCTGGGATTAAGGTATGGACTAAGGTTGTTGACCTGTGTCACGTCTCCATTTGCACCGGCTGTAAAAACAACTATACATTCGGGGCCCATAGCACCACGAATGGTCTGTTCCATATAATATATCCAATTGGCAGATATACCACCAGGATTTGTTGTTGCATGGCAGGCATAGTTGACAATACAACCTGTGCATTTGCCATCTTTATCCCATACGCCAATAACTCCCACCTCTGGATCAACAGGGCCTGCCGGTTCAATGATATCAGGATTTCCCTGTCCGGGATGGGTAATCGACATACCGTTTTTCATTCTGAACCTGCGGTTGAATGCTACATTATCTTCCAGCCCTTTACCTACGCCAACCAAAGATTCGCCACGTGAGTTATAAGCCCTGCAAACAGCATCAACAATTTCATTCTCAACTGTTTCAAGGTATTGAGGGTCTGCACAGGAGGATTTTTCGTATGCAAGGATTTTGACAAAGTCATCGGCGTGATCATATTCTCCCGGTTGTATCATTCCTGTAGGCCCTGCAGAATGAGAATGGGATGCTGCTATCAGAACAGCATCACCTTTGATATTACATTTTTGTTCGATTTTTTTTCGGGCCGACAGGACAAGGTGCCTGGGCACAATAAGTGCGTCAATTCCTACTATTGCTACATTTTTATTTCCATCGTCAAATACTGCTACCCTTACTTTACATGGATCGTGCATTGTCTTGTGAAAGGTTTTACCATAACCGCCCGGTTGCTCCATTCCAATATCAGGAGTGATATCAGCTTCAGCAAAACCGGTTAGCATGTATTGTTGTTGGTCAGGATCAGGATTGATATTACTTGCTTCAGCATTTATATCTATTGTATTAAACGGGAATAATCCCGGGATCATACAAGCAACTGTCGCACCTGTTGAATTTTTTAAGAAACTTCTCCTTGTTTGTTTATTTATTTTTTTCATAATAATACCTCATGTACATACAAAATAAGCTGTTTAAAATTAATATTTTTATTTATACACGTTATTTATTGTCCGATGATTTAATAAATACTATGTCATAATGTTTTTAAATAGATGAATTACAGCTTAATAAAAAACAAAGGCCTGACAAACAAATGTTTATCAGGCCTCTTCAGTACCCGGGGCGGGAAT
>CAZJGI010000149.1:0-6551 GCA_964545315.1 uncultured Prolixibacteraceae bacterium | reverse complement strand
AGGGAATCTATATTGATGAAAGCTCCGAAGATGTAACAGTCGATAACAATACCATAGCTTATTGTTCTGATGCAGGTATTTATCTCCATGATAATGCCGGGGCAGAGGTTAAAAACAATACAGTAATGGATGGCCGTTACGGCATATTAATAAATAAAGATCATGGGAGTAATTCTGTCCATAATAATATTTTTTATGCATTTTTTGAAGATGATTATGAACCCAACCAATTACTGGTCAAACGTTACAGTGAAAATACCTCTTTGAATTACAATACTTATATTAATCATTATGCCAGTTCCAAAATTTTTAAAAACAGTGGTACTTATTACGATTTTGGCGGTTGGAAAAGTGCTACAGGGAATGATGCAAATTCAACAATAGACTTATCACCACTTGAAACCGGTGAAACAGAAGAATTGTTTTATAACGATAAGAAGACATCGCAGACAATCAGTTTGGGTACTTCAATATATAGGGATATCTACGGTAAACAGGTTTCCGGATCTGTTACATTGCAGCCTTTTACTTCAATTATTCTTATAAAAACTTCGAATGAAACAGGAAGCAGCAATCAAAGTCCGGTTATTTATGACCAGCATATTGATATCACTGAACCCAGGATGATCAATGATCTTATTGGACAAGTTATTGCATCTGATCCTGACGATGGCCAGATATTAACTTATTCTATTATTCAGGGCAATGAATCAGGCATGTTTGCAATGAATTCGTTAAATGGAGAAATATATGCCAATACAGATATCAATTTAATTCCGGATCAGTCAATAGTTCTGGAGGTTGAAGTGACAGATAATGCGGATAATCCGTTATCGTCAAGCGCATCGATCACTATCAATATCTCGGGCCTTGATAATGAACAAACATCAGATATTACCGCTCCTGTTATTAGTTCGTTTGATATTCCGTCAACATCCACCTCTTTAACAGTTTCTGTTTTATCCTGGGGCTGCTCTGACGATCAGTCTGTAACAGGCTATAAATTAACTGAAACATCAGCTGCACCTTCAGCTTCTGATACCGGATGGGAATCTTCCAAAGCTTCTTCTTATACTTTTTCAGAAGCCGGCAATAAGGTTCTCTACGCCTGGGCAAAGGATGCTGCAGGTAATGTTTCAAGTCCGGTTTATGATTTAGTGACCATAACCTTGTCCGAAAGAAGCGATACTCTCTATGTGGATTCGGTTGAATATGTCACCATCTGTGAAGGTGAAAATTATATGGGCTGGACCGAACCGGGTGTTTATGAGCGTACGGTGACAACAGATACCACATTGCAAACAACAGGTACCAATATTATCATCAACGGTGATTTCAGCAGCGGTACCGATGGATGGAGCAGCTGGGGAGCCACGGGCTACAGCCTGGACCTGACCGCTAACGGCCAGGAATATATTTCATCTCCGGCTAGCCTTCAGGTTGAATGTATTTCCACGGGAACTTCGATTGGTTCTTTACAGTTAATAAAAAAGGGAGAACTTACTATAGAGGCCGGGAAGGAATATCAACTTGCCTTTTATGCCAGGGCAACTGAAGGGTTTGCCATTGGTGCGTTATATATGCATAAAGCAACTTCCCCCTACACAAATTACGGTACTTTTGAAGTCAGCAGGCCTGTCATATCCACAACATGGGCTGAGCACAAAATAAAATTCACTGCAACTCATTCTGCTACGGATGCATCATTCAGGATTTACCTGGGTAACAGTCTTCCGGCAGGGCAATCACTCTATCTGGATGATATTTCGTTTTCAGAGAACTCTGCTGATTATTGCACTATAATTCAAACAATTACCACACATTTAACCGTAAATCCCATTCAATACACTACCGAAAATGTCACTATTGAACAGGGTGAGGAATATATGGGTTGGACTGTACCGGGCACATATCAAAGAACCCTTGTCTCGTCAACCGGTTGCGACAGTATTGTTACTACCATATTGATTATTGACCAAACAACAGATACCACTGCTCCTGTTATTAGTTCGTTTGATATTCAGTCAACATCCACCTCTTTAACAGTTTCTGTTTTATCCTGGGGCTGCTCTGACGATCAGTCTGTAACAGGCTATAAATTAACTGAAACATCAGCTGCACCTTCAGCTTCTGATACCGGATGGGAATCTTCCAAAGCTTCTTCTTATACTTTTTCAGAAGCCGGCAATAAGGTTCTCTACGCCTGGGCAAAGGATGCTGCAGGTAATGTTTCAAGTCCGGTTTATGATTTAGTGACCATAACCTTGTCCGAAAGAAGCGATACTCTCTATGTGGATTCGGTTGAATATGTCACCATCTGTGAAGGTGAAAATTATATGGGCTGGACCGAACCGGGTGTTTATGAGCGTACGGTGACAACAGATACCACATTGCAAACAACAGGTACCAATATTATCATCAACGGTGATTTCAGCAGCGGTACCGATGGATGGAGCAGCTGGGGAGCCACGGGCTACAGCCTGGACCTGACCGCTAACGGCCAGGAATATATTTCATCTCCGGCTAGCCTTCAGGTTGAATGTATTTCCACGGGAACTTCGATTGGTTCTTTACAGTTAATAAAAAAGGGAGAACTTACTATAGAGGCCGGGAAGGAATATCAACTTGCCTTTTATGCCAGGGCAACTGAAGGGTTTGCCATTGGTGCGTTATATATGCATAAAGCAACTTCCCCCTACACAAATTACGGTACTTTTGAAGTCAGCAGGCCTGTCATATCCACAACATGGGCTGAGCACAAAATAAAATTCACTGCAACTCATTCTGCTACGGATGCATCATTCAGGATTTACCTGGGTAACAGTCTTCCGGCAGGGCAATCACTCTATCTGGATGATATTTCATTTTCAGAGAACTCTGCTAATTATTGCACTATAATTCAAACAATCACAACATATTTAACTGTAAATCCCATCCTGTATTCAAGCGAGGTAATTACTATAACTAAGGGTGAGGAATATATGGGCTGGACAAAGTCCGGAACATATCAAAGAACCCTTACCTCATCAACCGGTTGCGACAGCATAGTTACAACGGAATTGACGGTAATCCCGGGTAACGGTCGTAACAAAAGTGCTGATCCATTTATTGCGGATGCACACTCCATGATCCCGGATTCTACGTTTGATAACCGGAGTAATGGTGATCTTTTGCTGTATCCAAATCCTGCCCGTTCATATATTAACATAGCATATAATACCTTACCGGGATTAAATACAAAAATTGAGATAATTGATATTCATGGAAGAGTTATGCTTACCCGGGAAATACATTCCACATTAACAAGACTTACGATTGATGAGTTAACTTCGGGTATATATTACCTTCGATCGATTGAAGGTCAAAAACAGATGATGGTCAGGAAGTTCATTAAACATTAATGAGAAGTATTATATTCTGTTCATTCCTCCATGATCAACTGTTTTCAATCAATCACTACGGAATAATGCCCGACTCCTTAGATGAGGCTGTAATATAATCATTTACGTCGTTTCTATCAGGGAGTCAGGCATTTTTATCTGTTCTTCATTATCTTTTTTACCGATAAGCATTTGGTATATTTTCTTCCATTCGGGAATTCCCAGGATATTTCTGTCATCGATAAAGATGTCGGCATAAATTTTCCTGCTGTATGAATTATCAAATTCTTCTCCTTCAAAGTTATTATTAACTGCATGGAATGTCAATCCCCTTTTGTGGCAAAATTCGATTGCTTTTTCCAGTTCTTTACCTGCCCGAAATGTCCAGAGGATTATTTTATGACCCCTTTCCTGGAATAATTTTAATGTTTCTATGGCATAAGGTATCTCTTTCCCTATGGATGGATATTTATGTTTTACTATTGTTCCGTCGAAATCAACCGCTATTATCATCTTTTATATTTTTAAAATTTTTGTTCAGGCAATTTGTATTTTATATTTATACTCCCCGTAACCTTTCTTCCAGTATTTTTTGCCGTAACCATACCCACGATCGGGTGCACCGTTTACGATAAGTGCAGCACGTTCTATTTTATTGAAATTAACAATTCTGTTAATTTGCCTGATTTCCTCTTTATGACTATGATTTAATCTCAGTATAAACAGGCTGACATCAGAGTATCTGCTTGTCATGATTGCATCAGGTACAAGGAGCAAAGGCGGATTATCTATTATTACAAAATCAAAAACTGTACGTGCCCAGTCAATTAAATTCTCAAGTTTAATGCTGTCTAACAGGTCTGTTGAATCGGATGAAGATGAGCCTGCCCTTATGAAGGTTAAGTTTGGAATTGAAGTTTGTTCTGTTATTTCATCGATACTTTTTTCATTTCTGAGATAATCAGCTAATCCATAAGGATTTTTTATATTAAAATATTTATACAATGTTGGTTTATGTAAATCCGCAGCAATAAGCAAAACTTTTTTATTGGTTTTTGTAAGAATTGCAGCGAAATTAGATGATATGAATGATTTACCTTCTCCGGGGATCATAGAATTTATGGTTACAACTTTTGATCCTGGTTGTTCCAGGATTGCATTCAGGTTTGATTTTATTCCTCTGAATGACTCGGCAATTCCAGACCTTGGATGATGTACCACAGGAAGGTTTACCTTATATTTATGCTTTATGATCCCTTCCAGCACAGGTATTTCAATTTCTTTTTCAATTTCTTCCCGGTTCTCAATTTTAGTATTAAAGAAGCCGGCGAGGGCAATTAAAATAAAAGGTAATATAAATCCCCCGGCAAGTCCGGCACCAACATTTTTTATCTTACCAGGACCAGTCCGGACAGCTGCTTCCAACCTTGCCTTGTCGATCACCTGTACTTCGGGAACAACTGACGCTCTGGCAATTGAAGCTTCTGCCTGTTTTTGTGACATAAATACATAAAGCTCATTATTAAGGTCAAAATCACGTTGTAGTTCAACAAGTTTCTTTTCCGTTGCCGGCAATCTTCCTAATCTTGAATGCATAGAGTTTAATTGCTCCTGAATACTCGTTAACTTTGATTCAGTTGATTTGAGTTGATTTTTTAATGTGGCTTCCAGTGCATCCCTTGTTACTTTTATCTCCTTTGCCAGTAAAACCATTTTTGGATTTTTTTCATGTACACTATGGGCAAGCATTTCTCTTCGATTATATAACTCAGTTAATCTTGATAGTATCTCATTTAAATTTGAATCCGTTATTTCAATAACGGAGGGATTTATCATATCCTCAATTTTTTCCGAATCATCCAGATAATTATACAGGTCCTGATAATATTCATACTGTAATTGTGTAATATATTGTTCGTTTTCTATTTCTTCCAGTCTGTTATATGTCATTTGCGCTTCCTGTCCAAGATCTATAACCTGGTTATACTGGCGAAATTCGCTATAATTCTTCTCCGATGTTTCAAGTGAATTTTGTATCCTCGACAATTGGTCATTGATAAATGCCAGTGAGTTTTCCGAATTTTTGTTTTTGTTTTCAATCCCGAATTCGATAAACACCTGGTTAAGTTCATTGATAAATTCAACATTCTTTTTAGGTGTTTCTCCTTCTATAATAATTGAAATGACATCTGTATTTATATTTTCCCTGCTGATTTGAGTGATCTTCATATATTTGTTTGTCAAAGAATTTAAATTGTTAAAAACCAGCAGATATATTTTACCTTGCTCTCCGGATCCTTTTTCGAGGGTAAAATTAAAGTAATCATTCACAAATGGTTGCCCAAATCTTCCTGTCTCATCAATGTCAATATTAGCTGCATTACCGTTCAGTTCTGCTTCTCCTTTTGCTTTTATGGAATATTCATTATTGTTTAACATTACGATCCTGACAGGAACATTTTGCACATTTTCTGCATTAGGAGGAACAATCAGTTTCATAGGATCGTTTTCATACAGCTCTTTTGAAAATATAAAATCCTTTTGGTACCATGAGGTCTCCCAGTTAAGCCTGCCAAGGGCTTTTTGGAACAAGGTATAAGATTTCAGGATACCTATATGATTTTCAATATCAGTTTTTTGTACAGGTGTTTGCCTGTTATTATGATCAAGAATATCAGTGAGGCTGCTATTTTCAGTTTCAACTAAAATACGGCTCTTTACCTGGTAAATATTTGGTGATTTTGAGGTATAGAAATATCCCAGCCCGGCCCCAATAATAGCAAACAGAACGAATAATGGCCATTTTTTAATATATTTCATAAGCGCATTTTTAGAATCCCTCTTTTCCTGAGAGTCTATCTTGCTTAGTAAGTCTTCTAGCTTTTCCATAATATGTATTTTTTATGTAATTAAAATTGAACGCCCATAATGGTTGAGAGTATTTTTATTGTGCGAAAACGCTTATAGCAACGAGTATTGTTGCAAGTGTTGAAAATGTTGAAATAATAAGTGAATAAACAGAGTTATTATCCCGTGAACCTTTAAATTTATTTGGTTTTATATATACAATATCATCAGGTTGCAAATAGAATGCGTCGGAATAATAAACGCTGCGGTCGGAAAAATTAAGATTATAAGTTTCTGTTGAATTCTCGTTGTGGCGGATTACCA
>CAZJGI010000148.1:0-6634 GCA_964545315.1 uncultured Prolixibacteraceae bacterium | reverse complement strand
TTCTCGGACTTGTACCCTTTATCTGGGGCGGACAGGACGAAGTGTTCTGGTTTGCATTTGCTGCCGGGGCCATTGGGGGACTGCTCTTTTCGATGGTGGCAATTTTTATTTATTTGCCGTTGTTGCTGAAAATAAAATAATAAGGCTTCTAAAATAATGTATATACCAAATGATAATAAAAAACTTATCAAATCATAATTAATACTATCTGAATATGAAAGTTTCTGGTAAAATTGAACATTTACGAAAATTAATATTACTGACAGGTCTTTTAATCTGTTTTATTACGGGACTTGAAGCACAAGAACCATTGACTCTCGACAATGCATTAAATATTGCCGAAACAGGTAGCCCCGATCTACAGCGCTCCCATCTAAATTTGGAGCGCTCCCGGAAAAGTCTTGAGGCGCAAAGAGCTGCCCTTAAGTCAAGGTTTTCACTTGATGTTTTACCGGTGTCCTTCAGCCGTAACAGAAGGTTTGACAGCAGGGTATCGCAATGGTATACCAATGAAAACCTTGAAACAAGTGCTCTTTTTAGAGTTGCACAGCCTATACTGCTGACAGACGGAACTTTATCACTGACAAACGAGTTGGGTTGGCAGAAAAGTCTTTCAGATGCTGCTATTTCTAATCCGGAAAGCAAGGTTTTTTATAATAATCTGTACCTTAATTTCAATCAGCCCCTTTTCACCTATAACAGGTTAGATCTGCAACTCAAAGAACTCGAACTTAATTTTGAAAATGCCAATATCAGTTATGCCTTGCAGCGACTGAATCTGGAAAAAAATGTTACGCAATATTTTTATGATGTATACATGGCACAGATGAATGTGAAGATTGCCAGGGATGAAATGGAAAATACACAGAAGGGATATGAAATAACCAGCAATAAAGTGGATGCCGGACTTGCTGCAAAAGAAGAACTTTATCAGGCAGAACTGAACCTCTCGACATCAAGATCAACTTTGGAGGACAGGCAGGTGGCACTTGAAAATACCAAAGACCAGTTAAAACTGTACCTCGGCATGGATCTTTTCACCGATATTTCCATTCTTGTGGATATAGGCGTCAATCCTGTGCCTGTTGATATGGATAAGGCAATTGAGAACGGTCTTGCTTCAAGGCTGGAGCTTCGTCAGAGAGAGATCGATATAGAATCGAGCCAGTTTGAGTTGATAAGGACCAAGTCACTGAATGAATTCAGAGGTGATGTTAATCTCCGCCTCGGCATTTCAGGTGACGATCCTGCACTCGGTCAAATATTTGATAAACCGACTAATAGCCCGTCGATAGGAGTCAGCTTTAATATACCACTCTTCGACTGGGGAGAGAAGAAGGCCCGCATAGCAGCCCAGGAAGCAACCATTGAGTCCCAGGAACTGGGATTATCAGAGCAGAGAAAAGAAATAATTATAGATATAAGACAGACTTACCGGAATCTGCAAAATCAATTAAACCAGATCGATATTGCAGAACAAAGTCAGAAAAATGCCCAGTTAACTTATGAGATTAATCTGGAACGGTATGAGAACGGTGACCTTACAAGTATGGACCTGAACCTTTTTCAAAACCAGCTTTCGCAGAAAAAATTTGCATATATCCAGGCACTTATTAATTATAAAATAGAATTGTTAAACATGAAAATACAAAGTTTGTATGATTTTGAAAAAAATGAATCTGTGTTGCCGGCGAAAATATATAAATTGGGAAACAAATGATATAAAAATCTTTTTATAGAAAATTTTGTTGATATTTTAATTTTTTCTAAATTGCACATGAATAAAAAATTAAACTTTGCAACTACAAACTCCATATGGACAAAAATCCGGGGGCCAATCTTTACAACCTTTGATCAATACCCTGCTTTTAAATGCAAGTTTTATTGATAATATAGGATTGATGCATGGGAAAATGGGAATATCCGTTTATTTCTTTCACCTTGCACGCAGTACGAGAAACAAAGTATATGATGAATATGCAGGCGAACTTATTGATGAAATATATGAAGAAATAACAATTAATACTCCGGTTAATTTTGAAAACGGGCTTGCCGCCTTTTTGTGGATTTACAGTCAGCTTCACCACCTGAGAGGTGGCACCATTTTTAAACAGGAAATGGAGTATTGGCGCAAAAAGGCACCATTAGCACAAGGTGTCAATAAGATAAATCATGAGCCAAAAGCTGGAAGTGCTCATGGTTTTGAAATACTGGAAGGACTGGCGGGAATTCTATTTACATAAAAATGAAACAGAGGGAAAAATAAAAGCCATTAACTCAGAAAAGGGAAAGGGCAAAAAGCCTCTTCGTTTTAAAGATTTAACTTTCTGCCCGGACTCCTCCAATAACAAAGAAAGGAGGTGATAAGGCAAAGATAAAACAAACTAGCGAAGGCTGCCAACCTTGAAGCGGTGTTAACCCTGAACCACATGTCAATGCAAGAAAGTAGCATAATAGTAATTAACAATCAAAAAAGTATTGATTATGAAAAAAATTGGTAAAATATCAATTAATCCTGAAAAGTTGATTAAAAATGAAGAGTTAGTGAAATTGAATGGAGGATATGGTGAACCTTGTACCTGCACATGTATTAATCTAAATACCAATACATGTATTGGATATGTGTATGCAGAAACGGGAGATTGTAATTTGGAATGTGGAACACTATATGGTTTTCACGTGGGTGGTGTATGTGGAAATTGTCCACCCTGGGCTAGCTAGTTACAATTAACAAGGACGCAATCCAGACTTGTCTGGATTGCGTCCTTAAATATTTATAATTATAAATTAAGTATAACGGTGACAAAGAGATATTTATTTAAAATAGGTATAATAATCAAAACTGCTTTATTTATGAAGTATTTTCTTTTCGGTACTTTTATAATATTATTTTCATGTAAACAACGAAAGGTTGAACCATATGAAATTAATCCACAGAATTTTTCAGAAAATAAATTTATATTATCAAACATTGCGGACAATATTAAGTATATTCCATTGGACAACACTTTTCCAATAGGATTAATCTATGCAATAGAGGCTAATGATGATGTATTTTATTTAAATACTAAGGATGAAGGAATTATTCAATTTGATTTGAATGGTAAGTATATTAAAACGATTGCCAAAAAAGGGCGTGGACCAAGTGAATATCGCTATGGGATGGTATTCGCTGTCGATGAAAAAACCGAAAAAGTTTATATTTCCGATAGTAAACGTATAAAGGTATATTCAAAGAACGGTATCTTTATAAGAAATATTTCGACGGAAAAATATTTATCAAATACTGCTGGTGACATTAAATTTCTTGGTAACAATATTGTTATTACTGACTATGGAACCTATGGAGAATTCAAATTTAATTGGATTGTATTAGATTCTCTTGGCAATTTAATTTCCGCAAAAAAAAGTTTTGTACAACCAGTTGATTGGGTAATAAGAGGAGGGACATATAAATTCGATAATAAATTATTTTATTATAATATGTTAAATGATACTATTTTTTCTATTTCTCCAGATTTGAAATATAATGCCAAATATCTGTTTTACAAAGGTGAATATCGTTGGCCAAAAACAGGGGTAAAATTAAATTCATTATCAAAACTAGCCACATACTTTAAACCATTTTCCATTATTGAAACAATGCATTTTATATTAATTTATTATGGCTACCAAAAAAGGACTTCATTTGTTTTGTTTGACAAAAAAACAAATAAAACTTACCAGGCATATAAAGAAGAGAAGATGGAGAAAGTTAACTCTACAGCTTGTATTTCAAATGACTTGGATGGAGGTATTCCCATAACCGCTGAACCAATATATCCATATTACTTGATTAAAAATAACTCTGAATATATCGTTTCAATAATAAATCCATTAGAATTAAAGACTCACATTGCCTCCAACGCCTTCAAAAACTCCAATCCAAAATATCCTGAAAAGAAAAAAGCCCTTAAAAAACTGGCCAATAGACTTAATGAAAATGATAATCCTGTGTTAATGCTAATAAAACTTAAAGATTAATAATGCCCAAATTCCCTCATTATAAACAACTCGACTCCATGGACTGCGGCCCCACCTGTCTTCGTATGGTTGCAAAATATTACGGCAAAACATATAGCTTGCAGTATTTACGCAGCCGCTCTTACATTACCCGTGAGGGAGTGTCTATGTTGGGTATTAGTGAAGCCGCAGAGAATGTTGGCTTTAGAACAAAAGGCTATCGTCTTACATGGGAAGAGTTACGTGATGAAGTTCCCCTGCCTTGCATTGTTCACTGGAAACAACGTCATTTCGTGGTTGTTTATAAAATAAGCAATAAAAGAAAAACTTCATTACAGGTCATATCTCGAATTTTCCCCGGATTAAAGAGTGAAAAATCAGATGAACAGACCAGGGTATATGTTGCCGACCCTGCAGGAATGCAGGACAAATTGCATAATAGTAATTAACATTTAAAATTCAAGAAAATGAAGATTCTAAAAAAATTATCAATTAATCCTGAAAAGGTGATAAAAAATGAAGAACTGATCAATTTGAAAGGTGGATATGATGGTTATTGTACATGTTATATTGAATGGGGCGACTGGACACAAATCATAGAGAACGGGTGTGCTATGCAAGATTGCCATGAATGTGAGCAAATAATGGCGAGTACATGGCCATACTCACAAGCATACTCAATAGCTTGTGAATAATTCTTTTTCGATGGGATAAGAAATGTCCTTTTGCTTTTGTATAAAATAATAACCTATTTTAAATACATTAGTATAGGGACATTTCATATTGTTTCACATTTTCAACTAAAGTTATGTTTAATAATTCAAGGAATATTAGAATTTCCATTAGACAATTATGTGTAATAATATTTTGTGTTTTTATAACTTGCACTAAAGAAAACAATAATTCAATTGTAGAAATCGAATTAGAAAAGAACATACATAACTTCCACAACTTTAAGCTATCTAAACTCTGTGATAATATTGAATACATTGCTTTGGAAAGCAATGACTCAACAATTTTTGAAAGGATACACTATATTGATATTACAGATAATTATATTTTAATATACGATACAAAACAATGTTTTTTATTTGATCGTTCAGGTAGATTTTTGCGAAAAATAGGCCGAAGGGGCAATGGCCCGGGAGAATATCGTTCTACAGGGCAGCCAAAAATACTAAATAATGAAGTTTTTATACCTGATCCTATTCGTAAAACATTAATGATCTTTGATAATCTAAATAATTTTAAAGAAGAAATTAAATCATTAGATTGTTTTACAACGCAGAAATTTATTGAAAACTATTTTGTATTGAGTGATTCAACGTTTTTAATACAAATTCCAAATCAAACAGGAATTCAACAAAATCGAATTGCTCTTATAAACCGAAACGGTAAGGCATTAAAAAAATATGCCAACACCACTTTTTTCCAAAGAAACAAACCGGTTGCAACATCAATAGATTACGCTTCAAATTTTTATAGATATAATGGAAATATCCGTTATAAAGAACTATTAAATGACACAATATGGCAAATTGAAAAGGATAAATTGAATCCGATATATATAATAAACAGGGGAAATTATGGTACACCGAATTATTACAGAGGATTACCTATTTCAAAAGTTGGAGAAAGATATCGGGAAAGTATCTGGATTCATAAAATATTTGAATCAAAAGTATACATTATTGTCAAGACTTCATTTATGAAAAATTATCTCTTTGATTTTTACAGGAATATAGGGATTAATGAATTGAAGATTCAGTATGAAATAATCGGTTTATTCGACAAAAAGTCCAGAGAGTTTTTCTTTATTACACCGACACAAATAAAAGATCAAATTGAGCCAACTGGTGTCGAAAATGATATAGACGGAGGAATAAATTTTATGCCAAATTATACCGTTTGTGATTCATTATTACTTGGATGGGTGAATGCATTTGAATTGAAGCAATTTATTTATAGTAAAGCTTTTAAGCTTTCTAACCCAAAATACCCCGAAAAGAAAAAAGAACTTGAAAAATTGGCCAACAGCCTTGATGAAAATGATAATCCTGTGTTAATGCTAATAAAACTTAAAGATTAACAATGCCCAAATTCCCTCACTATAAACAACTCGACTCTATGGACTGCGGCCCCACCTGTCTTCGTATGGTTGCAAAATATTACGGCAAAACATATAGCTTGCAGTATTTACGCAGCCGCTCTTACATTACCCGTGAGGGAGTGTCTATGTTGGGTATTAGTGAAGCCGCAGAGAATGTTGGCTTTAGAACAAAAGGCTATCGTCTTACATGGGAAGAGTTACGTGATGAAGTTCCCCTGCCTTGCATTGTTCACTGGAAACAACGTCATTTCGTGGTTGTTTATAAAATAAGCAATAAAAGAAAAACTTCATTACAGGTCATATCTCGAATTTTCCCCGGATTAAAGAGTGAAAAATCAGATGAACAGACCAGGGTATATGTTGCCGACCCTGCAGCCGGTTTATTAACTTATAAAAGGGACGGGTTTTTAAAATGCTGGATCAGCACAAAAGATGACGGGGAGAATCAGGGAGCTGCATTACTATTGGAACCTACACCTGATTTTTACAGGCATGAAGATGAAGAAAAAGGCAAACTGAAAT
>CAZJGI010000147.1:0-6649 GCA_964545315.1 uncultured Prolixibacteraceae bacterium | reverse complement strand
CATTCAGAAACATAATGAGTTTTATTTATGGATTGTTTTATTAATAGAAATCCTTAAGTCATTATGAGCGACAATAGTAAAAAATGGTATGTTCTTCGTGCAATTGGAGGGAAAGAGAAGAAAGTGAAGGAATATATCGAAAACGAAATCGCGAATGGAGATCTTAAAGGACTCGTTGAACAGGTTTTGATACCTACTGAGAAGGTGTATCAAATCAGGAATGGTAAAAAAATCAGCAAGGAAAGAAGTTTTTTCCCCGGATATGTTCTGATTGAAGCATCGTTGGTTGGCGAGGCAGAGCATATTCTCAGAAATGTTCCAAACGTTATCGGATTCCTTGGCGACACCAAAGGTGGGAATCCGTTGCCGATGCGACAAAACGAGGTTAACAGGATACTGGGGAAAGTAGATGAACTTGCCGAAACAGATGAAGAATTGAATATTCCTTTTGTTGTAGGAGAAACAGTAAAAGTGATCGACGGACCATTTAACGGCTTTAACGGAACTATTGAAGGAATAAATGAGGAGAAGAAAAAGCTGCAGGTAATGGTGAAGATCTTTGGACGTAAAACTCCTTTGGAACTTAGCTTTATGCAGGTAGAGAAGGAATAACAACGTGTTAATTTTAAGTTATGGCAAAAGAAGTTGCTGGATTAATTAAGTTACAGATTAAAGGCGGGGCGGCTAATCCGTCGCCTCCGGTAGGGCCGGCACTCGGTGCTAAAGGGGTTAATATTATGCAGTTTTGTAAACAGTTTAATGGCCGTACACAAGACCAGGCGGGAAAAATACTTCCCGTGATTATTACTGTTTACAACGATAAGTCATTTGACTTTATCATAAAACAACCCCCGGTAGCTGTTCAATTGATTGAGGCATCCAAAGCAAAAAAAGGATCTGCTGAACCACATGTTAATAAAGTGGCATCAGTGACCTGGGATCAGATTAAACAGATAGCTGAAGTTAAAATGTCTGATCTTAACTGCTTTACTGTTGAATCAGCAATGAAGATGGTAGCCGGAACTGCCAGAAGTATGGGAATTGCTGTTAAAGGCTCTTCACCATTCAATAATTAAATAAAATTTCTAAAATGGGCAGAATTACGAAAAACAAAAAGGCTTCTCTGGAAAAACTCGAAAAAGGGAGATCATATTCTATCGGCGAAGCTTCGGAGTTGGTAAAAGAGATATCATATACCAGGTTCGATGCATCTGTCGATTTGGATGTACGGTTGGGAGTTGATCCAAGGAAAGCTAACCAGATGGTCAGAGGCGTAGTTTCGTTACCCCATGGAACTGGAAAAGAGGTGCGTGTTTTAGCGCTGGTAACTCCTGACAAGGAGGATGAAGCAAATGAAGCCGGAGCTGATTTTGTTGGTTTGGATGATTATATTGAAAAGATCAAAGGAGGCTGGACCGATGTTGATGTGGTAATAACAATGCCGCCTGTGATGGGAAAGGTTGGCCAGTTGGGCCGTATTCTCGGGCCCCGCGGTTTGATGCCTAATCCCAAAAGTGGTACTGTTACAATGGACATCGGAAGGGCTGTGAAGGAGGTTAAACAAGGAAAAATCGACTTCAAAGTAGATAAGTTTGGAATTGTCCATAGCTCTATAGGTAAAGTATCTTTTTCTCCTGACAAAATTATGGAGAATGCTATAGAGTTTATTAATACTATTATCAAATTAAAACCAACAGCAGCAAAAGGCGTTTATATTAAAAGTATCTATCTCTCCAGTACTATGAGCCCTGGTATTAAAGTTGAACCCAAGTCAGTTACTGACTAAAACAGTGTAAAAATGAAAAGTGCAGAAAAGCAAATTTTAATCAATAATTTAAAAGAACAGATTGATTCTTACAGCCATTTTTACCTGACTGACATTAGTGGTTTAAACGCTGCTGATACCAGTGATTTAAGAAGATTATGCTTTGCAAAGAACATAAAACTGGTTGTTGCGAAAAATACCTTATTACGTAAAGCTCTTGAAAATTCCGGTAAAGAAACGGAAGGACTTTACAGTGCTCTAAAGGGAAATACATCGGTGATGTTTACCGAAGTCGGTAATGAGCCTGCAAAACTGATTAAGGAATTCAGAAAAAAACACAACAGGCCTGTTTTTAAGGCAGCCTTTGTTGAGGAATCAGTTTACACGGGAGAAGATCAATTGGATTTACTCGTTGCAGTGAAATCGAAAAATGAACTTATTGCAGACGTTGTAGCTCTCTTAAAGTCGCCAATGCAAACATTGCTCTCGCAATTGCAAAGTGGCGGTCATATTATACATGGTGTTCTTGATACACTAAAAGAGAAAGAATAATTTATTTTGAAATAATTTAAAACAAGTCAAAAATGGCAGATTTAGTACAGCTTGCAGAGGAGTTGGTAAACTTAACTGTTAAAGAGGTTAATGAATTAGCTGGTATTCTTAAGGATAAATATGGTATTGAACCCGCTGCTGCAGCAGTAGCAGTTGCAGGTCCTGCAGCTGCTAGCGGAGAAGGTGAAACCGTTGCAGAACAGACAGAATTCGACGTAATCCTGAAAGCAGCCGGACAATCAAAACTGGCAGTAGTTAAACTCGTAAAAGAATTAACAGGGCTTGGGCTTAAAGAAGCTAAAGCCGTAGTTGATGAATCTCCAAAAGCAATTAAGGAAAAAGTTTCCAAAGAAGAAGCTGAAGCTCTGAAAGCACAACTTGAAGAAGCCGGAGCTGAAGTCGAAGTTAAATAATCACAATCCAACCACCTAAGGTTGATCGGGAGATGTATCATAATAGAAGTACAAAAGAAGGTATTTCTGTTTTTTAAAGTCGTATTAAACAGTTTAACTATTAGTTAATGAAAATCCTTAAGTTAATTTATTTCATTAGAAAAGGTATGAAAACGACTGGTGATACATCTCCCTGTTTGTGTATTTATATTTTATATAATTAACCTGTATAAATACATGTCAGTTATAACAAAAAACGAGAGAATTAATTTTTCCTCAACTCAAACCAGGTTTGATTATCCTGACTTTCTGGAAGTACAAATTCAATCATTTAAAGAGTTTTTTCAGTTAAATACAACGCCTGAACAGAGAAGGGAGGAAGGATTATTTCGTGTATTTGAGGAGAATTTTCCAATAACAGATACACGAAACAATTTTGTACTCGAATTCATTGATTATCAGGTCGATCCGCCACGGTACTCAATCAATGAATGTATTGAGCGGGGGTTAACATACAGTGTGCCTGTTAAGGCTAAATTAAAACTGTATTGTACCGATCCTGAACACGAGGATTTCGATACTGTTGTTCAGGATGTATATCTGGGTACTGTCCCGTACATGTCAGATAAGGGTACCTTTGTGATTAATGGTGCTGAAAGGGTTATTGTATCGCAACTACACAGATCTCCGGGCGTATTTTTTGGCCAGAGTCTTCATGCGAATGGTACCAAACTCTATTCAGCACGTATTATTCCGTTTAAAGGATCATGGATTGAATTCGCAACGGACATTAACAGTGTCATGTTCGCTTATATTGACAGGAAGAAAAAGCTTCCTGTTACAACTTTGTTGAGGGCCATTGGATATGAAAGTGATAAAGATATCCTTGAAATATTTAACCTTGCAGACGAAATAAAAGTTTCAAAATCAGGCCTTAAGAAGGTTGTTGGCAGGAAACTTGCAGCTCGTGTCCTGAAATCATGGGTCGAAGATTTTGTGGATGAAGATACTGGTGAGGTTGTTTCCATCGAAAGAAATGAAGTGATTATAGACAGGGAAACTGTGCTGGAAGATGATCATATAGATGAGATAATCGAATCTGGTGTAAAAACTGTATTGGTTCACAAGGATGACCAGAAACAGCAGGACTATGCAATAATATATAATACATTGCAGAAGGATCCGTGTAATTCTGAAAAGGAGGCCGTACTTCATATATACCGGCAGCTTCGTAATGCTGAGCCACCGGATGAAGCAACAGCAAGGGATGTGATTGATAAGCTGTTCTTTTCAGATAAACGATATGACTTGGGTGAGGTTGGCAGATACAGGATAAACCGTAAACTGGGGCTTGAGGTTGATTCGGAGATCAGGGTGCTGACAAAAGAGGATATAATTGAGATTATCAGGTATTTAATCCAACTTGTTAATTCAAAAACTGATGTTGATGATATAGACCATTTGAGCAACAGACGTGTGCGTACAGTTGGCGAACAGATGTTCAATCAGTTTGGAATTGGATTGGCACGTATGGCCCGAACTATTCGGGAACGAATGAACGTACGTGATAATGAGGTTTTTACCCCTATAGACCTGATTAATTCAAAAACACTTTCTTCCGTTATTAACTCCTTTTTTGGCACTAATGCCTTATCACAGTTTATGGACCAGACCAATCCGCTTGCCGAAATGACACATAAAAGAAGGATGTCGGCATTAGGGCCCGGGGGGTTATCCAGAGAACGTGCAGGTTTTGAGGTAAGAGACGTACATTATACTCATTATGGCCGTCTGTGTCCTATTGAAACCCCTGAAGGACCTAATATCGGACTTATTTCTTCACTATGTGTGTTTGCAAAAATCAATGATTTAGGATTCATAGCAACTCCCTACCGGAAGGTAAGTGACGGAAGAGTAGATTTGTCTTCTGAAGGAACTGTTTATCTGACTGCTGAAGAGGAAGAAGGACAGATCATTGCTCAGGCAAATGCTCCTATCGATCCAAAAGGATTTTTTATGAATCAGAAAGTCAAGTCAAGGCTCGATGGCGATTACCCATTAGTTGATAAGGAAACTGTTATACTTATGGACGTTGGTCCAAATCAGATCGCATCCGTAGCTGCATCGTTAATACCGTTTCTTGAACATGACGATGCCAACAGGGCATTAATGGGATCAAATATGATGAGGCAGGCAGTTCCTTTACTGAGGCCGGAAACTCCTATCGTGGGTACAGGCCTGGAAGGGATAACTGCATCGGATTCAAGGGTAATGATAAAAGCTGAGTTTGACGGTGTAGTTGAATATGTCGATTCGACACAGATTATTGTCAGGTATGATGTTACAGATGATGATAGATTTGTAAGTTTTGACCCTGAGGTAGTTACTTATGAATTACCTAAATATGCAAAAACAAACCAGGGAACCACTATTGACCTGAAACCTATTGTAATGAAGGGTGACAGGATCATAAAAGGCCAAATATTAACAGAAGGTTATGCAACTCAAAATGGCGAACTGGCTTTAGGCCGTAATCTGATGGTTGCTTTTATGCCCTGGCAGGGATATAATTATGAGGATGCAATAGTAGTTTCAGAGAGAATAGTGAGAGAAGATGTGTTTACTTCTGTCCATGTTGATGAGTACAGCCTTGAAGTAAGGGACACCAAGCGGGGACTTGAAGAATTTACATCAGATATTCCAAATGTGAGTGAAGAAGCTACTAAAAATCTTGACGAAAATGGTTTGATCAGGATTGGGGCTGATGTAAAACCCGGTGATATACTTATTGGTAAAATAACTCCCAAAGGAGAATCTGACCCTTCACCGGAAGAAAAGTTATTAAGGGCAATCTTCGGAGATAAGGCAGGTGATGTAAAGGATGCATCCTTAAAAGCCACACCGTCTTTATCTGGTATAGTTATCGATAAGAAGCTCTTTTCAAGAATTGGTAAAGAGAAGAAAGGTAAAACAGCAACTAAGGTACTGCTTGACCAGATAGATGAAAAATTTGAAAAGGAAGTTGCAGCATTGAGGGCCAGGCTGGAGGATAAGCTTTTTATACTTGTTTCGGGAAAAACATCACAGGGTGTAAAAGATTTTTATGGCACTGAAGTTATTTTAAAGGGTGTAAAATTCACTCTTAAACAGTTGCAGGAAATTGATTACCTTACAGTTAATCCATCAAAATGGACGACTGACAAGAGCAAAAATGATTTGATATTCAGGGTGATCAATAATTATATAATGAAGTATAAAGAGGCAGAGGCAATTGCAAGACGCGACAGGTATAATGTCACAATAGGGGATGAACTACCTGCGGGCATTATTCAATTGGCAAAGATCTTTATTGCTAAGAAACGTAAGCTTCAGATAGGTGATAAGATGGCGGGAAGACACGGTAACAAAGGTATTGTTTCGCGTGTTGTTCGCCAGGAGGATATGCCTTTCCTGGCCGACGGAACTCCAGTTGATATCGTTCTTAATCCTTTGGGTGTACCATCCAGGATGAACCTCGGACAGATATATGAAACTGTTCTTGGGTGGGCAGGCAGTGAACTGGGGCTTAATTTTTCTACTCCTATTTTCGATGGTGCTTCACTGGAAGAAATAACAGAATATACTGACAAAGCGGGGCTTCCCAGGTTTGGGCGTACGATAATTTTTGACGGAGAGACAGGGGAACCATTTGATCAGCATGCTACAGTTGGTATGATTTATATGATGAAACTTGGCCACATGGTGGAGGATAAAATGCATGCACGCTCTATTGGGCCTTATTCATTGATTACCCAGCAACCATTGGGTGGTAAAGCACAATTTGGAGGACAAAGATTTGGTGAAATGGAAGTTTGGGCACTTGAAGCTTTCGGCGCTTCTCATATCCTGCAGGAGATACTTACTGTTAAATCAGACGATGTTATGGGACGTGCAAAGGCAT
>CAZJGI010000146.1:0-6664 GCA_964545315.1 uncultured Prolixibacteraceae bacterium | reverse complement strand
CCTGACCGGTTATGCCTGGCAGAAACTCATCACCGCTGAAGCGGATAAAATCTGATGACTCCGTAACGGATTTATTATTATTGGAAAGCCTCTTGCTTTTGGATATCCAATAGCTGAAGGTAGAACTTGGAATATTGTTCTTTTTGGCAAATTTTGCCAGGGACATTCCTGATGATTGCCACTCATCCACCTTACTTAGCATAGTGGTACGTTTTTCCTGTAAAGTCATAATAATCTTTTTGGAGGCAAGTTGGCCATTTTATCTTATACATAAAATATACTCATGCCCGGACGGATACATTAAATCGACATATCCTTTGAAACAAGGGAATTAACGGTCTTCTATGAAAAGTTAGCAACTCCAGCTCTTTAAAAATTTGTATATCTGCATTTTAAATGATTAGAGATACGGGAAAAGTTTACAAACTATCTTTTATTTAAAAACCGATTTTTAGAAAAGAAAATATGAACAGTTTTAAGCTGGGGAGTACCACCATCAGAGAATATAAAAGGCTTGTTGAAGTAACTAGAAATTACTGCTAACCTCCTCAACCATAATTTTCAAAATCAATGCCTAATTTTTTAAATGCATAATCGCTTTCTTTTAAATAATCACCGTAAACTGTTATCCAGTGGAATCCAGGCATTTTTTCGGCAACTAATTTGCTGTCGCAATCAAAAGCAACATCAATTTGTGAACGGCAAATATCCATGAATGGATTATCGACAATTTTACCTTTCAATCCCATATTCTTAACAAAAGCAAAATCGGGTAAAATATTCGTTACGATTTGACCAATGCGCATTTCAACTTTGGGAGCGGCACCATAATCCGACTCGAAATGGGTAAGTAACCGGGCAGGCTCCTTGTTTTTCCCGTCCATCCGCCTTGGTGCAGTGCAGTGTGCCAAGGTGATTATTCCATCATGCGGGTATGTCGGATCGTTAAGGAAAACTGGTTTTCCCGAAATACGTGCCAGTAACACACCGGCAGGGACTACTACAAAATCGGATTCGCAAAAAGCCAGATATCCGGCATCATTCAATAGGCTCAGGGTAAGACACGCCGAAGTTTTTGACAATCCCATGATTGTTCCCATGCAGTTATTTATGGTAATAGCATTACAATCATATTTATTCATCAACCTTGTGAATATATCTTCCAAAACAAAACAATTCTCAACAAACGAACGGTTGGTTTCCAGCGACAACGTTCCGTCATTCAAATACTTATCCGTCCTTACTTTGGCACGTGAAATAACCTGAGGATCTTCTTTTGCTTCTGTAATCAATTTACCCAATTCGTCATAAGAAACGGATTGGATATCGAATTTATATTTCTTTTTCACTAGGTTTGCAACCACATCTTTTGGCTGCGCCCATGCACCGGGACCTCCAATGGCAATAATTTTTGTATTCAATGTGTTTTTAAGGCCACAAAGCGCCCGAAGTCGCCATACAACTTCATCCGGATTATCAATAACTACATCGTTTTCATTGATCCCGGATACTGCCAGTTTATCAGTATGTTGGCGTAAAAAACGGGGACTTATAATTTCGTACCACAAATAAATCGGTCCTGACTTGTGTCGCAGGAAAAACAGAACATTTTTACCCTTTTTATTTAGTGCATCGAAAATATCCATTCCGCCACCTGCGGCATATACTAAAAACAAATCAGTTGAAGAAAGATCGGAAACTGCATTTAATCCGGTTACGTTTTTCACTTTAGAAATGGGAAGAAACTCGACCGGGAAATCTGCTTCCTCCTGCATTTCATTTATTTCGTTTTTTATACGTTCCAATTCCTTGTTAGCATCCTCTTCGGTTTGAATTCCCCCCCAGGCTCTCCAACTGGTTTGTTCGCGTCGCTCGGGGACTGCATATGTTAAAATGGGTTTTACAATCAAAGGTTTTCTCCCAGATACGGGCTTGATTTCGGGTTGTACACTCGCCAATGCTGACCATGACAATCCAGATAGAGTAACAGCACCTAAAACCGACGTTCCGGTTACCTGCATGAATTTTCTTCTTGAAAGGTCGTCAAAGCTGCTTCTGTGTCCATTACAACAAGCACACCTCATGCTTTCATCATCTCCTTGTTGTATATTTCCATTTTCAGTGTTCATTTTGAATTAAGTTGAGATTAGTAAAAAGAACCAATATTTCGGTTCAGCAAATTCTGGACTTCTAGTTGTATAAAGTTAAAAAATAATCTCATTAAATCAAAGCTGTGTTATACTTCTGACTTTAGTAGACCTAGGATATCGATATTTATTTAGGCTCTAATATGACTCACATTAAAATATATTAGAACACATAATACTTTTCTGAGATTTAAAAAATAGGTTGATTAGATTAAAATAGTCGGTATTATTTTATCCGACATCGAAAATTGTCATATGGTATGCTAACTTTTACACTTTAGGTTTTACTTTTTTATTAATCCATTAACCTTCAACCACACCAAAAAACATAAATTAGGTTGCTTTTCCCCTAAAATAAAATATTCTACGTCATATTATATAATATACATCTATATATAATAATAATTATATATTTACTATACTATAAGTATTATAATAGAGGAAAAAATACTTTAAAATTTTATATCTGATAATTTGTCTTTGACAATGTTAAGTATTCTAGTATGGCACTATTTCGAGGGAAAGAGGTTGTGTGGGTAATTTCAATGTATCTTGTTGCAACCAAAACCGGTTTCTAAAACCTACTCCCCCCAAAAGCTAATAATCAAATAAAAAAGCGTAATGAGTATTGAAAGGATAAAAGCAGTATAACAAAAAACGTTAAGAAAGAACTCCTCAGTCATGATTTAATGAGCAATAAAACGTCAATTGTTAGTAAGAATGTTAGTGAATAAAAAATTATTGTGGAATTAAGTTTTATAACTTATTGATTTTCAGTGGAGCATACCGGAATCGAACCGGTGACCTCTTGACTGCCAGAAGAAAAAATCATGTTTATATTGGTCTATCATACACTATATGTGTCTGATTTTCTTCAATATAGTGTTTTTGTATTTTATCATACACTATACCCATTTTACCCTTCCTTGGCAGATTTCTTGGCAGATTTTTGAGGTGTGGACTCATTGGTTATGTTTAAATTACTTCAAAATAATCTTCTTGGTATTAAAGGTTACTCCATCATACACATTTACAAAATAATTTCCTTTAGATAGGTGTGACAGTTCAATTTCTACTTCATGAACATAATCGGTTATGTAAATCTCCTTCACAATTTGAACCTGACCAAGTTCATTTAATATTTGAACTTGATATTTTCCTGCTTCTCCATTTATAAATCTTAACCTGAATTTTCCATCATTTGGATTTGGGTAAACAACGAAATTAAGTTTATCAATTCCTGTAAAAAACCCATCCAATCCATGTCTTTGAACGAACTGGTCAGCATGACACCAGATGTACAGGTTGTCTGTCTTATTTTGAAGTAATTCAACAAAAGAATCATCAACGATATGGAAATCAGCATCAGGAAATTGTCCAACTGACATTAATCCTTTTGGAGAACCATGTCAAAGCATGATAACACGGTGATGACTTTTGATTAGTTCTCGCAACTTGGATTTTGACACACCACTGGTAATAATCGTTTTATTTTTAATTGGTGCATAAATCGGTTTTAAGAAATCTGTGGTTGGGTCTTCGGGATGAATTATTAATGTGCTCATAATGAGCTAATATAACCGCATTTTTTTGATCGTGCGCTAGATCGGGTCCGCAATATTTCATCAAAAGTTAATTGGCAAAAAAAATTATTAAAAAAACACTTAGAATTCTCAACAATAATCGGATTCAGGTGATGGTGGTGGATCTGAAGAAGGATCTAAAATTGAAATGTTAATTAGCAGCTAAACACCACCGGAAAAACACCATTTTGACGGTGCAATTCCCCGACCGATTAAGTTCATTCACCCTCGTCCGTTTTAAGTTTTTTGGTTGACCGGTATCACTTAAAAGGACAGCTTCAAAATTCATTCGATGTATAGCTAATATAGTGATTTTTTCAGGATTTGTTAAGGATTCCAACAACATTAATCGACAGATTTTGAATGATTTAATAGGTCTTTGCCGGTTAATATTTAAATCTCAGTTGAGGATGATGACATCACTCCTTGGAACTACTCCTTGAGGATCTTGAAATAAAAAGTTTATTGGCAAATCAATGAATAAAGTTGCATTTCCGGTGATGTCTTGCGTGAAAAAATCAAAATTTATGGTGTAATTCAACTAAGTTAATGAAACTAAAAAAAAACATTTTATTTTTGATTTTCAGTTTGATTATTGTTCAACTAATTTATAGTTGTCATGATTGCTCTCAGTCTGCTATTGGGAATAGAACTGAAAGTCAGACTAAAAGAAGGAATGCTATAGTGTATTCAAAAAATGAAACTGATAATACACAATCAAGAAAAAGTGAAATAAAATTAACTGATCCACTGTTAAATCAATTCTTTAAAAAATACAAATCATCTGTTTTTAGAGTATTTACTTCAGGCGGAGAACAAGGATATCTGGGAACTGGATTTTTTGTATCGGATGATGGAATTGCAGTCAGCAATTATCATGTATTTGAGGGCACTACCAAAGGGTTGGAAATAATTAAAACAGCAGATGGTCAAGAATTAAAATTAGAACGTGTTCTTGCTCAAAACCGTGATAATGATTTTATTATTTTTAAAGTAAGGTAAAATGACAGAGTCCAATTCACACCCATTCCTGTTGCAAAACGAATTTCAGAAATTGGAGAAGATGTTTTTGCCATCGGAAATCCTCACGCTATTGAATATACACTTTCAAAAGGAATTATTTCAGGTTACCGGGACAATGGAAATTTGATTCAAACCACAACCGAAATAACCCACGGGAGCAATGGAGGCCCGCTTCTTAATATGAGAGGAGAAGTTGTTGGGATTACCACGGCAGGTGTGGGAGAAGCTAATTTAAATTTTGCTGTCAATATTAATGTTTTAAAAATAAACAGATATTTAGAGCAAAACACTGTGGTTTATCAACCAGGTCAAACTTATACAGCATATGTAAAAAGGGTAATTGACGGTGATACTTTTGTTCTTGATACAGATGAAAGGGTTCGGCTTATAGGAATAGATACACCTGAGACTGTACATACAGAAAAAGAAATACAAACCTTTGGACCTGAAGCTACAGAATTTACAAAAAATGCAGTTGAAGGAAAACAAGTTAGACTTGAATTTGATGTTGAAATATATGATATGTTTAAACGTTTATTGGCTTATGTTTATGTGGATGATATATTTCTAAACAAACAACTTTTATTGGAAGGATTAGCTGTTATTTCAACCTATCCTCCAAACGTTAAATATGTAGAACGGTTTACAGAATGCCAGAAAATTGCAAGAAGTAAAGGGGTAGGTATTTGGAATAATGAATAATATTTCTATTCCGCTCTTAAATGATACCACCTGACCGGGGAAATGGTACCAGGTATTCTTTTAAACCGGCTGATGGTACTGTTTTTTATCGGAATTGAAAAATACAAAGGATCAAATGACATTTTGGTTGGAGTTGCTGAGCACTCCGATTTAAAGCATCATTTTATCTACATAAATTTTCTGAAACTGGATAACCACTTTCTCCAATCTCATGCCTTCTTATCATTTGATTGATCATGGACCCGATGGCTGGATTTCTTTGCCAAGGGGGAGTAGTCGGATGTGTTTTTTTCATGGAATCGGCTGGTAAATAATTACATGGAACGGAAATATTTATTTCACAAATTCAGGAAAATCAAAACTGGATTTTTTCAGCAATAATAAGCAGAGACGCCTACAGTAATGAAAGCAACTCAGCCTGGAAATATCAGTTTTGCTTTTGTCTTAGTCCAACCTTCTGAATTGATCTGGCGATAAGCTGGTTTTCAGTTTAAATACATGGCCGGAATAGTGTCCGAACCTTTTCGTTACTCTTCGGTTTTTCAATATAGTGGTTGTATCATGCGGGCTTCAAAACGATTTCCATGTTCATAGCTCGCTGGCAAGGGCAGTGAAGGTGGATAGCAGAGTGAACAAGACCTCTTGTACGATGCATATCGATGCAGGTTGGTAAAAAGCTGAACGTAAGACCGTTCATAATCTAAAAAGCTTAGTAATGGAAAAGATAACTAAAGTAGTAGAAGTTGAAATTGACAGGGAAGGGGCTTTTAGTAAGTTTTTGAATGAATTTAACGAATGGTGGCCAAGAGAATATACCTGGTCGCAGGACAATCTAGAAGAAATTCGGATTAAGGGAAAAAAAGACGGATTATGTACAGAAATCGGCCCGTATGGATTTCGCTGCGATTGGGGACGGGTAACGGAACTTACCGAAAACCGGAAAATCGTCATAAAATGGCAGATTAGTCCAAAACGTGAGCAGGTCCCCAATCCGGAGAAAATAAGAACGCTGACTATCTTCACCCTTCCCAAATAGACGCTTGCCCGAGCCAGGTAGGATCGGGAAAGTCATGAGACACAATTCATCAACCAGATCATGTTTAAATAGTGCCTGGGCCAGTATGCCGCTCCCGTGGATTTTTATATCGCTGCCCTCTGAAGCTTTAAGCTTTTTGATGTCGGCAACATTTGTCGATATCGTTTTCCCCG
>CAZJGI010000145.1:0-6850 GCA_964545315.1 uncultured Prolixibacteraceae bacterium | reverse complement strand
GCAAAAAACGGTGCAGATAGTAAAGTGTTACCATGGAAACCCCGTTTCCTACCAGGGCATTGTTGGCATCGTTCCATTCGGGCCGTTGCGTATTCATCCAGATTCCGGCCCCGGGAATAAAATTGGATAGTTTTGCCAGCAACGTTGCCAACACTTTTTCAATGAAATTCACATGGTAAATTTCCTGATTTCCAGAGGCAAGTAATGCACCGTCGGCTCCCAGGTATTCGCGCTGTTTTCTGATCTTCCTATCCCATTCATGGTCAAATTCAATGGTATCTTTTGGATTGTTCAGGATTTGAGTGTACGGCTTAATTTTGTATGGAACCGCAGCATAAACAAACCATTCTTTGTCAAAAAATGACCGGAGCCTGTCGGGGTAATATTTTTCACTGATTTCAAAAAACTTCTGCAGGTAAATAATTTGGTGGTCACCCCAGTAACCGATGTAAGACCATGGATTGCCGGGTTCGAAGGTTTCCCAGTCGAATCCGTCTTTGGTAATACGGTAAGGATTATAGCCATCAAAAGTGGAAGCATTCAAAAACCTGAAAATCATTCCGGTTATAAATTCAGGAAACGAATATGCCAGAGCCTCCCAGTTTTGGAAAATATCTCTCCAGTTTCCTTCATAATCCAGTATCCCTGAACTATCTGTTTCGTTTTGAGTATTGATGGTAAAATAATTCCAAGGCCGGCTTGGATCTCCGTGCCTGCGGCTGAATTTCAAAGGCAGATATTCTGTTGAAAGCCTTATTAAATCAACATCTTTACTATTTTGCAGCAGTTTTTTTAATGATAACAGGTTGAAAACTTCCGGAAGTTTTTCTGTGAAATCACTGTTCCTTTCCACTACATTTTTATTGGCATTAACCAGGTAACGGACAAAATCTTCTTTTTTTATCTGGTAGTTGTCATCAAAAATTCCCCCGCGCATTATGTTGAACAAAACGTTGGAAAAATGTCGGGCGTCGTTTAACTTGTCGGCCGTAAATTGCAGACCGTCGGCACTTGCTACCAGTTTAATCAATTGTTTTGTTCCGTCATCGACATCATCCTGAATTTGCCTTTCAAGATTCACATTGTCTTTTATACTTTGACATAGGGCAATGACCTGCGATTGATTCTGATTGACGTCAGCTATGATTTTCCAGTCTTTTTCACTTTGTGCGGGCAGCATTATTTCATCTAAAATAAAATATGCGCCTTTTTCTCCCTTAATATCCGTTTCTTCTGCCAGTTCCCTGTTCATTCTGAATTTATCCAGTTGCAAAGATGAGAGCAGATGTTTCGGATTGTCCAATCCTAATGACCAGGCAATGTTTGCTTTCAGTGCTTCGGCGGGTTCGGCTTTATCAACAATGATGGCGCTTAGGGCAAAAATTCCCATTCCCGATTCCGGTTCCAGCTCGCTTCTTTTATAGGCATCTGCAAGGTTGCTGGCCGAACGTTGCAAATCGCCGGGAACTCCGTAAGGCATAATATTCTGTAGCCCATCCAACAAGGTAATCTGGTAATCGTTGCCGGAAATGTTTATTAACTTTGCGCTGCGCACGAACCCATACACCTTTGATGAATTCCACCGGTACCTGAATATCAATTTCAGATCATGATTGATCTCTTCGAAAATTATCTTATTGCCATAAATGCTTTTATACAGGTTCCTGCTGGTGGCATATTTCCCTGAATACTTTACAGAAAATGGTTCCCAAATCTGAACATGATCACCTAGGCTTATCCGGAAAATGGATTTGCTACCCGTAAGGTCTGCCGATTCGGTAATCTTGTCATCGGTGTAGTAGGGAAACAAAGCATACTCAGGGTTTTTGCGGCCGACAGAAATGCCGCCGTTACTTGATATAAACATCCAGTGATTCGAATCGCTTACAATACTCATAAAAAACGGGCGCATGACATCGCAATTCGAAATCTTAAAGCATGGTTCACCATCACAATTAACGGCGTTGATCTCAGCTTTTTTGTTTACAATGGTATTGGTAGCTGCCGAATATGCTTTGTCCATTGGTTAAAAAATACGTGTTTCTAATATTCTGTTATTAACTAATTTGCTTCCTGATAAACCCTTACGTAATCAACAATCATTTTTTGAGGAAATGGAGTCTGGGCAGTTGGGAATCCCACATAATTACCCCCCACCGCCACATTCAAAAGTAAAAAGAATGGCTGGTCATATACCCATTCGCCGGGTACATCTTTACGTTCGATGCGTTGATAAAGATAATCATCAACAAAAAAGTCTATCTTATCTTTATCCCACTCAATAGCGAAAAGATGGAAATCGGCGTCATATCTGTCGTTAACAAGGGCATAGCTTTTTGTAACCGGGTTACCACCTGAATACCCGGGGCCATGAATGGTACCATGGATAATATGCGGTTCCTGGCCTCTGAGTTCCATTATGTCAATTTCTCCGCATTGAGGCCAGCCTGTAGTTTCAATATTTTCGCCCAGCATCCAGAATGCAGGCCACATACCGGGTCCGTAAGGAGTTTTAATACGGGCTTCAAATCGTCCGTATTTCCGGGCAAAAATACCTTGGGTTTTAATTCTTGCCGAAGTAAAAGAACCTCCGTTGTTAATTGCGGTTATTACTAAATTTCCCTCACCATCAAGCGAAACATTTTCGGGATTTTTTGTGTAGCTTTGCAATTCGTCGTTTCCCCAGCCGCCATCTCCTGTTCCTAAATCGAAGGCCCATTTTGTGGCATCGGGTAATTGTCCGGCTGCACCGTCAAAATCATCACTCCAGGTTTCCTGCCAGTTTCGCTCCTCCAGCTTTTGAAAGTCGTCACGCTCGCACCCCCAAAAGAAAACCGCCATTGCAATGACTATAAATGGGATGCGGATTTTTTTGAATTTATCTGTATTATTCATTTTTATCATGTTTTAATTTTTTCGGAAATGAAATTATCGTCACTTCATTAAGCTAAAGCTTCATTTTGCGAATAACGAAAATGAAGCCATAGCTCATTAATTTATTTATAGAGATAAATATTATCATACCAAACGTTAGTCAAATTGGCGGTTGTAATAACAATCTGTGCAATATTGCTTCGCGTTAAGCTGCCTGTAACCACCCCTCCAAGAGAAGTAATATCAATGTCAACAGAAACCCATTTGCCGGCAACTATTGCAGGTGTTGTGCCTGTATTGATATTAACTTCCAGTGCAGAAGCTTCGCCGCTACCGCCTGCAAAATCAACTAATTTCACATTGAACACATCACCTGTCAGGTCAGTATCATCAGTATAAAAATCGAAATGTATATGTGTGAAAGAAGATAAATCCTGCCTGTTTGACGAGAAATCTATTCCGTGACAGTTTATTCCGGCATTTTTCTTCAACGTTTTATTTCCGGCAACTGAGACTTCGGTAACTGCAGAGCCTCCGCACCAGCCTGCGTCAAAATTACCTATAGTGATGGGATTATAAGCGTCACTGTATATCGAGACCACATTGCCGGCATTTCTTGCAGGTGGTGCTGGTGCGGCTGTAGTTGGTCCTGCATCACCACCGCTGCCTCCATCCTTATAAAAGTACATATTGTCAATCCAGATGGTAGTTGCTCCCGAAGGCTGTCCAACCAGGATATATTGAGCAATATGTTCCCGGGTGGTAAGATTCGTGAAACTACTCAAAGGAATATCATAACTTACCCACTTACCTTTGGCAGGTGAGGCAAAATCAAGCTGATGCTCAACGTCATCGCCGCCGGCGTAAGCCCCATTTGCTCCAAAATCCACCAGCTTTATACCGAACTTTGTAATATCGGCCGACCAAACATCAAGATGGATATGGGTCATGCCACTTGCATCAACAGTATTCGGATTGGTCTCAATACCCACGAAATCAAGAGCAGAATATTTTTTAGCGGCATTACCTGCTATTGTTACATCTTGCAGAACAGCTGATGACCAGTCGGTTCTCCATGTATTGACCGTAATATTCGTGTAGGCATCACTGAATAACGAAATTACATCTTCTGCATCTTCTGTCGGCGCAGGTGCAGCAGTAGTTGGTTCAGTTGCCGTACTGCCACTACCATAGAAATAAAAATTATCAACATAGATGGTAGTTGCTCCTGAAGGCTGGCCAACGAGTATATACTGAGCTATGTGCCCCCTGGTGGTAAGATTTGTAAAATCACTCAAAGGAATATCATAACTTACCCACTCTCCCTGAGCAGGAGATGCAAAATCTAGCTGATGTTCAACGTCATCACCGCCGGCGTAAGCCCCGTTTGCTCCAAAATCTACCAGCTTTATACTGAATTGAGTAATATCTGCCGACCAAACATCAAGATGGACATGGGTCATTTCTGTAGCATCAATCTGATTTGCTTCGGTCGATATCCCGACAAAATTAAGAGCTGAGTATTTTTTGGTTGCATTACCCTCTATAGTAACCTCTTCCAGAACCGCTGCAGACCAGTCAGTTCTCCATGTGTCAACAGTTACATTACTATATGCATCACTGAATAATGAAATTACATTTTCAGCATCTTCTGTCGGTGCCGGAGCAGCAGTCGTTGGTTCGGTTACCGCACCCCCGCCAGATTTATAAAAATAGATATTATCAACGTAAAGAGTTTTCAAATTAGTGGAAAGCACCATTTGTGCCAGGTCCGCCCTTGTCAGGTCTCCGCTAAAGGCTGATATGGGAACATCGATAGAAACCCATGATCCTGTTGCCAGCGCGGGAATATCTCCACTGGCAGTATGTACAACGGTGAGTATATGACTTGAAGCTTCAGCATTTCCACCTCCGAAATCGACGTTCTTAATTGACAAGGTTTTAGACATTACTTCATCTGGTGTCCATATATCCATATGAAAATGTGTCATACCCGAGGCATCAAACTTATTATTGCTGAAGTCAATACCGGCGAAATTTGTAAATGAATATTTCTTAACATCGTCACCTTCTATCTTCAAATCTGCAACGTCAGAATCATCCCAGTCAGCCGACCAGGTATTGACACTATTATTTGTATACGCATTGCTGAATAGTGAAATCACATCAGATGCATCTCTTGCCGGTGGCGCAGGGGCAGCAACTGCAGGTCCTTCAGCTGTACCTCCTGATGTAGTATAGAAATATAAATTATCAAGATAGATATCTCCGTTCCCATCAAACTTCAGTTGGATGATATCAGTCAGATCAACCGGTGAAAAACCGGTTAAAGGAATATCTATGCTAGCCCAGCCTGTTGTTGGAACAGTAAGTGCATAAGCCTTCTCCACGGGTCCGGGGCTAATCAGGTAAACATTAAAAACTGTCGAGTTTGCTGTCCAGAAGTCAATATGCAAATACTCCATACCCGAAACATCCTGACTTGATGCCAGTTGGATACCCTGGTAATTTAATCCTGCAAATTTAAGGGTATTATTTCCTGCTATCTGCATTTCAGAAACGACTGTGGCTTGTCCCCAGTCAGGGTAATCGGTGCCTTCCAGATTATCATACTCATCACCATAAAGAGAGATCACATCAGCTGCATCCCTGGAAGGAGGTGTTGGCGCAGCTTCCATTGGCCCAACAACAGGAACTTCTCCGCTGTCATATAAATAGACATTATCCAGGTAAAATCCCGACAGGGATGATCCCAGTCGTTCAAGAATAATCTGAGCAAGTTTGCTCCTGGATGATAAGCCGGAGAGGTTAATATCCACACTTATCCAGCTTTGCGAGGCCAGTGGGCCCGTAATTTCATAGACAAGCGTCGGGTCAGTACCGCCAAGGGCTCCGTCAGGTCCCATATCCACCAGTTTTACTGCCAGTTTATCTGCAGCGTCCACTTCATTAGGGATCCATATATCCATATGAAGATGTGTCATATTGGTAGCATCTATTGTTGGTGATGTAAACTGGATACCCACAAAATTGAAATTGGTATAGAACAATACATCATCATTATTAATGGTGAAATCTGCTGAAGTAGTGGTCTGGTAAGGTTCCCAGTATCCATTATAGAAATCAACAGGTACGTTTTCGTATTGATTACTGAAGATGGATATAACATCTTCCGGAAGTGCAGCAGGTTCAGGAGCGTGAGTGAATTCACCTGAAGACTGAACGGTCAGTGATCCTTTTGCTTCCTCACCGCCGGCAGTGGCAGTGATGATGGCGGTTCCCTCACTCAGGACTGTAACCAATCCCTTTTCATCCACAGTTGCCACACCTTCATTTGAAGAAATAAATGAAAAATATGCAGGTGCTGCAAAAACTGTCTGGTCAATTCCTGTTGGTAAATTATAAGATACTCCCAATCCGCCAACAGGAAACTTCAACCCATTTACAGCCGATTCTTCCTTATCATTTCCATCGAGGATCATTGGCTGTGGATGGCCAATTGTCCCCAGATTTTCAAACTTCACTTCGTCAATCCAGAAAGAATATCCTTTTCCGTCTGCCGGCCCGTCCGAGTAAAAAAACATTCCTCGTTCGGCAGTTAATTTTGACGGATCAGGGATTGGAATGAAATATTTTTTCCAATTGGTACTTACCTGCAGTCCCGAAATAGTAACCTGATACTTGGAGTCCCCGAGATCATTCCCTAATCCGACAAGGTCGAGAACAGCCGATTGGGAAGCTTTTGCCCAAAATGTTAATGCATTATAGTCTGATAAGTCTCTGCCCACTTCAGTAAAAAAAACTCCCCCGGCATAGGCTCCTTCAGGATCTCCTGCGTTAGGCACGTCAAATCGCATGGAAGATTTTGAATTGTCCCAGGTCTCTTTATTATCAACATCGAAAGCGGTAGGTACCGAGCCCCCAAATGCTGAGTAATTTAATCCCGCACTGAATCCATCAATAAATACTTCAGGAT
>CAZJGI010000144.1:5240-6872 GCA_964545315.1 uncultured Prolixibacteraceae bacterium | reverse complement strand
CTTCAACATAGTTTTCAATTGGTATATTGGCAGGATTCTCGCCATTCAGTACACGGGCAATAAATGAGGCTGAGTAGACACCTGTTTGGTACCATCCTATGCCGACAGCAGCAAGAGCTCCGTCTTTCACATAATCAACATCATTCAGTATCAAAGGTACTTTGTTGTCCCGGCAAACTTTTACAATCCCCTGAAGGGCCTGCAGGGCCGTATTGTCACCGGTAATCCACATTACATCAATATTTCTCATACAAAGAGCGGATGCTGCCTGAAAAACTTCTGATGTCCCCACAACTGTATTTTCCACAAGTTCCAGTCCTTTGGTCTTCATATAATCACGGGCAACCTGGACCACTTTCACTGAATTCGCTTCTGAAGAATTGTATAATGTGCCTATACGTTTGGCATCAGGAAATACTTCTTTTATGAAATCAAAAGTCTTCTCTACCGGCGGAAATGAACCCACTCCTGTCATGTTGGGCAAATGATCAGTATAGCTTTTACCTGCTCCTGCTTCCAGGGGAGTGTATGTCATAGTAAACACTACAAGATGTTTTTTGACAGTTGCTGCAGCAGCTGAAATTCCCGGTGTTGAAGTAACAAGAATCAAATCCAAATCCAGATTGTCCATGTTAAGATGTATAGGCTGCAGATTTCCAATTTCCCCATTGGCATGCTGGGATATGACAGTCAGGTTACTGTCTTTTACAAAACCAAGTTCCTTCAGTCCGTCCCATACACCCTGCATTGCCATATCAAAAGTTGCATCGGGCCCGAAATATGTCATACCTATTTTATATTCTCTGCCCGGAATAGCATGATATTCAGGGTTAGTTATAAATCCGGCCTCCCGGTTTTCCCTGCCCGTCCTGTTCTGCAGATCAGAAACCAGTAAAATACCACCTGCAATTATCAGGGCTATGATGCAATTCAAAATTTTACCGGCTTTCATAAGAATATCATTTATAGTTTTTATTACATTAATTAGACGTTCACTGATTAGTATTAATTGTCAATCTGACTTATTGCCATTATCATTAACTGCTTGTTCCACAGTGTCAAATATTTTGAATATGGATGTAAAACCGGAAATTGTAAAGATTTCTTTAATCGCCGGTTGCAGATTGCACAAATGCAGCTTGCCCTTTAAGGAAATCACTTTTTTTTGTGCAACCAGAAATACACGTAGTCCTGAACTGCTGATATAATTTAATCCACGGCAATCTATAATAATATTAGTCTCCCCGTCACTGAATAACTTGTTTACCTCTTCTTCAAAATCAGAATAATTGTTTGAGTCTATTCTGCCGTCTATGCTGATAACAGAAAAATTATTTACCTTCTCCTGAAATATCTTCATTCTATACTCTTTTTTAAAGTCAATATATTAAAATTATTTATTCTGGAATATTGGACAGTATCCATAATTTTTGATATCAGGAAGATGCCCAGTCCGCCAACAGGCCTCTCTTCGGCCTGCAAAGTGATATCCGGCTGCTCATGGGATAAAGGATCGAAAGGTATGCCATCGTCGATGATTTCAATGGTAAGCATATTATCCTGATTTTTTAATAAGATTTCAATTTTATGAATCTCATTATCCTCAAAAGCATAATAGATAATATTGGAGAG
>CAZJGI010000144.1:0-5140 GCA_964545315.1 uncultured Prolixibacteraceae bacterium | reverse complement strand
CCACTTTAAGTTCTCCCTGATGTTCCTGTACCACAATATCGTAGCTTAGAGACAGCCCCAGACCTGTTCCCTGTCCTGCGGGTTTAGTTGTAAAAAAGGGATTAAATATTTTGTCGAGTACCTCTTTAGGAATACCTGGTCCGTTATCTCTGATATGTATCTCAACATTTTTATCAGAATTTATTGTAGAAACATACAGCGTAGGATTATAAGCATCCTTCAGCTTTTTTTTCTTTTGATGAGTTGCATCGCATGCATTATTAATAATATTCAGAAATACTCTGCTGATGTCTTGGGGTACAATATTTATCATCCCTATATTCGGATCGTAATCTGCCTCCATTTTTATATTGAAATTATTATCCCGGGCTCTCATACTATGATAACCAAGATTGAAAGCTTCAGCGAGTAAAGTATTGATATCAGTAGGTTGTTTATCGCCTGATTTTCCACGGGAGTGGAGCAACATTCCCCTGATGATCCTGTCAGCTCTCTTGCCGTGTTCACTGATTTTTTTTGCATTAGAGGAAATATCATCAGTTATTTGCTGCAGATATTCCCGGTCATCAGGTAAAATACTCCCGGCAAGTTTATTGAACTCTTCATTTAGCTCTAAAGCAAGTTCAGCAGTAAGATCAGAAAAATTATTAATAAAGTTGAGCGGATTCTTTATTTCATGGGCAATTCCGGCTGTCAGCTGACCCAGTGAGGCCATCTTTTCGGACTGTACAAGCTGTGCCTGTGCTGCTTTGAGATCGTTGTTAGCTTTATTTATTTTCTCGTATGAAAGAGCATTTTCCAGGGCAATCGCAATATAGTTGGCCAGATTATTAAGCATGTCGAGTTGATATTGGGAATAGGCATCTTTTTTAAAGCTTTGTACGGAGATAATACCAATAATTCTGTTTTCTATCATCATAGGGAGGTATATTAAAGAAGATACCCTTTCGCCGGCCTTGGGTGCAGGACGAACAGGAATATACCTGATGTATTCACTGTCTACATCATTCATGAAAACCGGGCTTGCATTATCAACACACCATACTGCAAAACGGTTCTTTTCGTCCATTGAAATTTCGAATGGAGGTAACTTTTCCCCCTTTTCAATGGAGAGTTTACACTCCAGTTTTCTCTCCTTTTCATTATAAATCATAATTAGAAGGGTGGTAGCGTCCATGAGTGAGTTTACATTTTCATATACAATGTCCTGAATAAGACTGATATTAAGAGTAGATGTTAACTTTTTCCCAATCTCATTAAGAATTTTAACATTACTAAATGCCGTATCCAGTTTTTTGTTTTTGTCAAATAATTCAGCCGTACGCTCCTTAACTTTTTGCTCTAGAGTGCGACTGTATTCCTCCAGCATTTCATTTGACAATTTAAGTTGTGATGAAGTCTCTTTAAGGTCACTTATCGTCGAAGCCAGTTCTTTTTGCATATAAATAAAAGAGTCATTAAGTGTACCTATTTCATCACTTGATTTTATTTCAGGTAAGGCGATATTAAAATCACCTTCCGCAAATTTTCCTGCTGCAGATGTTAATATTCGAAGTGGTCTTGTAATCGACCTTGAAATTAATATTATTAATATCAGAAGGATCAGTAATCCAAGTAAGCAAAATACGAATAGCCTGATAGCGAGATTATTAACGTCAGCCATAAATTCATCAACAGGAAATACTATTCCAACCGACCAGTTATTCAGGGTGACCGGGGCATAAGCAAGCCAGCTGAGCTTACCGGTATGAACATTTCTGTATTCAAATTCAGCAAAGCTTACTTCACCATTTATCATATTTTTGCCTATTTGACGAAGCTTGGGTGATTTCTGGATATCTGCAATACTGAATATTGTTTCATTCATGATCATTTCCTTATCAGGATGTGTAACTATCGTTCCGTTTGAAGATATCATATATCCATATCCGGTTTCATAAATCTTAATTGAATTCATATATTCCTGTAGCCAGTCGAGAGAAATATCAGAGGTTAGTATCCCGATAAACTTCCTCTGCCCATTTTGGTTTTTATACATGGGAACAGAATATGTAGACATTATTGCATTTCCAGCCCCCTCGTCGTAATAAGGTTCACTCCACATAGCACGATTGAGTTCTTTTGGAATTTGGTACCAGTCCATCATGAAATAGTTATACTTTTCATCACCGATGTATTTGAAGATCACTTCACTTGAATCACGATAAAAATAGGGAGAATAATATTTTTGTAAAGAATCATAGTAATATGGTTCAAAGGCCATGGCTGCGCCGTAAATTTCAGGATTGTTCTTTACCATCTGATACAGAAGATTGATGAGCTCTTCCTTTGAATGATCGGAAGACTCAATTATCCCTGCAAAATTTTGGGGTATCTTCATGACTGAATTCAACACGTTTTCAACTTTTGAAACAGTCAAAGAGGTGAGATTCTCAGCATTGGTTATCAGATTCTTCCTTACAATTCTTCTGGAAATATTATAGTTATACAGAAATATCAGGAAGAATATTACAGCAATACTTGAAAAAATATAAAGTATCATCTTTATAACCAGTCGCCTGTTCCGGGAAAAAGAAGGTAAAATTTTCATAGATTGTTATTTTATGGCCGGCTGAAAAAACTTTTCAAAAGGAGGAACTTCTTCAATCAGATCATTCTCCCTTAAAATATTTGCAATAAAGAGGTAATCACTTTCTGAAAGAAGGTTGTTAAATTCATTTTTTCCTTCAGGCAGATAGAGGTCACGATAGCGGTCCAGCATCCATTCCTGATGGACTCTGTTAAATGGTAACTTATCTCTCTTTGAATAATCTGAAACAATATTTATTGCCTCTTCGCGGTTATTGAATGCATATCGCCACCCCTCGAGAGTGGCATTTATAAAATCGACGCACAGATCCGGATCGTTTTTTAATTTTTCAGACAAGCAGTATATCCCGTCTTCCAAAAAATTGAGTCCGTAATCGGAGAAAAAAAACACATTCAGTTCATCAGGATCAAAACCGGAATTAATTATGGAATGATATTCATCGAACCAGTTGGCAATGATAATTTCAACTCCGTCCATTAAAAAAAGATTATTCGAACTACCTATCGGAACTATCTCAACATCAAGATTATATTTATTAAAAAGGGCTGTAGGCTGAAGTTCAAAACCAGTCCATATCCCTGCACGTTTTCCGTTCATATCCTGAAGGGTATTAATACCACTTTTCTTTTTTGTGATTAACATCGCTGAAGAGCGGGTCGAGGGCTGGGTAATATTTACAATATCAGCTCCTTTTGCTTTTAACTCAACTGCATTTACAAGCCAAAGAGCTGCAAAATCAACTTTACCTTCTTTGATTAAATCAGTTGAAGTAACAAAAGGTACATTAGGGATAATACTTATATTAATACCAAATTTTTTATAAATTCCTTTTTCCTTTGCAACATAATACCCGGCAAACTGGGCATTTGCTATCCAGTATGGCAGGAAAGTTACATTTCTGAGCTCTCCTGAATATGGTCTGCTAATTGTAACACTATCATTTGAATTTGTCAAATCCGGATTTTTAATATTTTTATTATGACCGCAACTGAAAACAATGGCTAAAGTATTAAGTATAACAGTCACCCTTAAAAAATATCTTAATATCAATTTCATTTTTGTTATGGTTATGAATGGCTACTATATTCTTGTTGAAATTTACCACATTTTTTCTTTTGAACTAATACTAAATGTCTTTTTCTTTAATATTTTTCCGGCAATACGTATGTAAAATTAAAAGATTTTTATGTTCTTACTGATCAATAATCAATTAATAAATTACAATGTTTGTTTTAATTACTCTTCACTCCTTTTACACACCATACTAATATGAAAATTAAAAAATTTGAAATATCTTTATAAAAGATTACAAAATTAAAGTTGATTACGGGAATGCAGATCAATAAAAAAATACAATGAATTACTCTTCACAATCAGGATTCAGGATACTTGTTGTAGATGATGAAATAGATCTTGAATCGCTTATACGTCAGAAGTTCCGTCGCCAGATACGCGAGAAAGTTTACGATTTCGTATTTGCTTTCAATGGATTGGAAGCATTGACAAAGTTACTGGAGTATCCTGAAATTGGGATTGTGCTTACTGATATAAATATGCCTGAAATGGATGGTTTAACATTGCTGGCTAAGTTAAAGGAATTGAAGAATCAAGGCTTAAAAACAGTGATTGTATCGGCATATGGTGATATGGATAATATCAGGACAGCGATGAATCGCGGGGCATATGATTTTATAACCAAACCCGTTAACTTTGAAGATCTGGAGATTACCATAAATAAGACGATAGATGAGATCATGCAAATCCGACGGTCAATGGAAGAGCATGACCAGCTTATTTCAATTCAGCATGATTTGAATGTTGCCCGCGAAATTCAGCAGGCAATTCTTCCTAAAATATTTTCTCTTTTACCTGAAAAACAGAACTTTGATATATACGCATCCATGGTAGCTGCCAGGGAAGTCGGAGGTGACTTCTACGACTTTTTTTTAGTGGATTCCACCCAGCTTGGTTTTGTTATTGGCGACGTATCGGGAAAAGGTGTCCCTGCAGCAATCTTTATGGCAGTCAGCCGGACACTTATTCGTGCTACAGGTATAAAGGGGGTTTCTGCAGGAGAGTGTATGCGTTATGTGAATAAACTTCTGTGCAATGAAAGTGTAGCATCCATGTTCGTTACAATCTTTTACGGAATTCTTGACCTAACCACCGGTGAAGTGGAATTTGTTAATGCAGGGCATAATCCTCCTTATCTGATCTCTTCTTCCGGAATAACAAAAGTTGAAATCACCGGTGATACAGTTCTTGGTGTATTTGATGATATATCTTTCCGTACCGGAAAAATAAAGATGAATCCAGGTGATAAACTTTTTCTCTTTACCGACGGTGTTACTGAAGCTTTTAATAACCGGGAAGAAGTATATGGGGAAGAGAGACTTGAAAGTTTGTTAATGCAACATCTGGCACTTCCTGTCAATAATATTGTCACTAAAACTATGGAAAGTGTGAAGTCATATGTTGACGGAGCGCCGCAATCAGATGATATTACTCTTCTGTCAATTTCTTTAAACGATTTGGACGGGCAGATGTAAA
>CAZJGI010000143.1:0-6918 GCA_964545315.1 uncultured Prolixibacteraceae bacterium | reverse complement strand
GTTCAGGCCTGTTGGGTGGTTTCTTTGCAGGTATAGTCTTTATGCTGATTACATTATTAGGATCAGGTTCTTTATCCACATCACTTGCAGTTGGGGCCGGGGTATGGGTATTTATCATTATCATATATATGACAGTCGGGTTCCCAAGTGAAGAGTACTTCAAAAGGAAAAAGAAAATCGCCGGACTTAAGTCAGACAAATACAGTTATCTTTACGATAACAACTTTAAACTTCATGAAGATCTCTATTTTGAAGGTGTTTTTGAAGGCTATTTCTTCCGGATATATCCAATAAAAGAATGGGTTCCCAAAGGCAAGGACATTGAATTTGTTGTGATTAAAGCCTACTTTAATTATGATCCCGAAGTAATAACTGATATAAAAGGCCTTAGCGGAGAATATTATCTCGGATATTTAATTTTCGGGAATAAATATGTTTCATATCTCCCAAAAGACTGGGATATGATCAATTTTAAAGAGAACCTGGAAGGAGTTGTGACTATCCTTAAAAGAGAGCATTTATATCCGATTGACATAAATATCTGGGAAGAAGAAGTCGGTATAAAAATCAAAGCAGCCAGACAGGATGAGGAGGAATCCCGCACAAAACATCTTCTCAGAATTGGAAATTTTTTAGATATAAAATATACAAAGCCGGGTAAGTGAACTCAATTATTGTTTACAAACTTTTATAATTTTTTGAGATTTTTATTTAAATATGTCCATATAAGATTAATTAAAATCAATAATAAAATCGTTTTTTTGCACTAAATATGTTCATTAGCCAGTCTGGATATTAATTTTGTTTTGAGACAAATGAATGCCATGAAAAGAGTATTAATTATATGTATGTTATTGTTTTACATTTTCCAAAATAATGCAAATGCCCAGCAAAAATTGGAAAAGGAAAGCCGTATAAAACCGGATAATGTCCCTTCAGCAGCCTTAAAGTTTATCGAAGCAGTGGAGATGGGAACCAGATGGAAATGGTACTTCGAAGAAAACCTGAAGGGGAATTCAGTAGAGGCCAAAACAAAATATAATGGCAAAAGGTACAGCGTGGAGTTTGATATTTCCGGCGCCATCCAGGATGTTGAAATTGAAATAAGCTGGCAGGAAATGGATGAAAATTTGCAAAAAAATATTGTTAAATCTTTGGATTCTCTATTTACCAAACATAGTATTTTTAAAATCCAGATACATTATTCTTCCGAAAGCCATGATTTACTTGAAGTCCTGAACAATAAAACCACCCGGTCAAATCTAAAAGTTAAATATGAAATCGTGGCTAAAGGGAAAAAAACCGGTCGTCCCGGGCTTTATGAGTTAACCTTCAACGATGAAGGAAATTTACTTGAATCTTCAAAAATTATTTTCAGAAATACAGATAACCTTGAATACTAACAGTAAACTTCCGGAAGGTATGATTAATAAATCAAATCTGTTTTAGGGTCTTGAAACATGAGGAACAATTGCCTGATTAAAGGAGTTATTATTTTAATGTTATGAAACGAGCATCCCGATTAAAATCGAGACATAATAGGATGAAACTATTTACAAAAAGTTTTTATTCAGCTACTGCAGTTTTTACAGCTGCCCTCTTACTGGTACTTTCTATTGAAAATACAATGGCTCAGGACACTTACCTTTTAGGAACACTGCCATCATTGAATATAAACAGAGGACTGAACAAAGGCTGGAATTTAAATTTAAAAGTTGAATCGAGAATACCTTTTTTAAAGGGTGAATTTGGCACAAATCCCCAGTCAGGCTTTAATTTTCAACTTACTGATTTTGCAATTACCGCTTCCAGGAAAACCGGTCTGAATAACTCGCTGGCGGGTGGGTACCTGATCCGGTTAAGAGGATCACAAAAATATCACAGATTTATTCAGCAATTCACTCTGGTAAAGACTTATGAATCATTCCGGATTGCACACAGGTTCTTATCCGATCAAACGCTTAACAGCCTTGATCCTTGGGCATTGAGACTTCGTTACCGAATAACCTCTGAAATTCCATTAAATGGCCAGTCAATTGATCCGGGAGAATTTTATCTGAAACTGAATAACGAATACCTGAACAGCTGGCAGGAAACCGAATATGACCTGGAAATCCGCATAGTTCCCTTAGCCGGTTTTGTGTTTAAAGATAACAACAAACTAGAGTTTGGTATTGATTACAGGTTATCATCCTTCCTGGAAGGCAACTCACGTAACAGTTTTTGGGTTAATATAGGGTGGTTCCTGAAAGTTTAAAAATATTTTTCCATATTTGAAGTAATTTTAATACTGTATCAGATACTGGCGCTATTACTGATTTAATTCATTTCTTTAATTATTACATGAATGAAAAAAAAAGCACAGCCAAAAAAGAAATCGATAAGTGAAAGTTTAAGTTCTTACTTATCTTCAAAAGGTTATTGGATTTTTGCTGTTTCAGCCTTATTGTCCGCATTCATTTTCTTCAGGCTATTTGATATCCGGGTAAATCTGGCGGGAGATGATTCAACATACATCATGTCCGGGTACAGGTTCTTAAAAGAGGGAATATACCCCACATGGCACAGTCCTCTCTACTCTGTTTTTCTGGCCATTCCCATTTTTTTAGCAGGCATATCACTTCCCTGGCTGAAAATTACTTCTTCGCTGTTTTTGTTATTATCCTTTTATTTCTTTTTCAAATCCTATAGAAACAGGATGGATCCTGTATTATTATTCCTAACAATATTCATTGTTGGTATAAACTCATATATTGCCTACTATTCTTCTTTTACCTTCAGCGAGGCATTCTTTATGTTTTTTCAGGCTCTGTTTTTTTATTTTATTTTCCGGTTTATCGATCATCCCGGTAACAAGATTGAGCAATACATTTATCTTGGATTATTGTCTGTATCCCTATATATGGCAAAAACGGTGGGCCTGGCAGGCATAATCACCCTGCTGTTCTATCTTGGGCTCCAAAAAGAGTGGAAAAAATTACTTTTCTCGTTATCATCATTTGCAGCAGTTTATTTTATAGTTGGTATTTGTAAAAAAGTAATTTGGGGAGTTAGTGGTAACCAGTTCAGTTCCCAGCTGGGTGAATTGATGCAAAAAGATCCATACAACAGTAGTTTGGGCAATGAGGATTTCGTGGGCTTTATAAACCGTTTGATTGATAACTCAAATTTATATCTTTCAAAACATTTTTTCCGGTTCGTCGGATTAAGGCCATATGAAACCACTACAATTGAACCGGTTCTAACAATAATATTTTATGCTATTATATTATTCGCATTAATTTATTCTTTCAAAAAGAACAAGTATATTTTCTTTTCTATATGTTATTTGGGAGCTTTCCTTGGTATAACCTTTTTATCAGTTCAGAAATTCTGGGATCAGGATCGATTGATTATACCTGTATTCCCTTTAATGTTATTAGGTGTATTATGGGGACTGGATGGTTTGTCCGGGTATTTTTCCAATAAAATATTAAAAATCCTGCCATATGCTGCGGGGGTTATCATCTTGTTTTTAGTACTGGGTGTTACCACAGAAAAAATTCGTGAACATAAAGATATACATAAAGCCAGCATGGCGGGGAATCTTTACTATGGTTTTACACCCGACTGGGAAAATTATTTAAAAATATGTGCTGTTGCCGGAGAGAAGCTACCCGATACAGCATATGTAGCTTGCCGGAAACCCGGGATAGCATTCATATATGGAAAAAGAACATTTCACGGTATATCAAGAGTGCCAACCATTGAAGTTGATTCACTTTTTAAGAGAAACAATTTCTATTACGCTGTAGCTATTGATGATAATGCAGCGCAGAATTTCAGGAGAGAAATGCTCACAGGCATTTTTTACGGAAATGCAGAAAGTGAAAAATATATGACAAATAAATTGTACTATCTGTTTGAATCAAACGAAAAGATGGAAATGATTGATGATAAATATTCCATAAGCTCTTCGGGTCTCAAGGAAAATTTTTCAAATTTGGCACTTTACTCTCCCGATATGTTGCTGAATTCGCTAAAAGAAAATAATGTAGATCACATTATTAGTGCCAATCTGCGTATTATTCCGACTCAAAAAACCAACCAGACAATTACTACCGTAAGGCGGTATATGGAATTTATAAGTATAAAATACCCCGACACTTTCAGGAAGTTATATCAGGTAGGACAGGATGAAATAGCAGAGTTATACCAAATAAATTATCCTGACAGATAAATTTACTATGGACATATACAAAAATAAACAAGATAAGATTATTGAATATTTCGATGAGGCAGCGAAAACAAGAATTCAATACAGAAAGAAAAGAAGTTATTACTGGGATAGCATAACCGAATATTGTAATTTCTTTATTGATAATGATTCCAGTGTATTGGAAATAGGTTGTGGAACAGGCGAACTCATTGGCAAAATAAATGGTAAAAATAAGGTTGGGACAGATATTAGTCAAAATATGATAAATGCTGCCAGACAACAATTTCCATCTGTTGAGTTTATATGTTGTCCGGCTGAAAATATTCAGACAGATCAAAAGTTTGATGTGATAATTCTTTCAAATTTAATAGGTTATCTTGTTGATATACAGCATGTTTTCGAGGGGCTTCATAAGTTTTGCAATGACAATACAAAAATAATTATCACCTATTACAGTCATTTTTGGGAACCTTTTATAAAATTCGCAGAGTTTATCAAAATAAAAAAGAAAGGCCCCCGGCAAAGCTGGATTTCATCGAAGGATTTGTCTAATTTATTATATCTCTCAGGATTTGAAACATACAGGCAACATGCATCGATGATTTTTCCTTTTTATATCCCTTTAATTTCTCCGTTTTTAAATAAATTCATTTCCAGATTACCCCTTATTAATGCATTATCCCTAAATATATTTTCTTTTGCCCGGCCTGTAAGATGTATAAATAAAGATCAAATAAAAGATAAATATTCAACATCAATTGTAATTCCTGCAAGAAATGAAAGTGGGAATATCGAAAACGCAATACTCCGGATTCCTGAATTTGGGAAACATATCGAAATAATATTTGTAGAGGGTAATAGTACAGATGACACATGGGAAAAAATACAGGAAGTCAGGCAAAAGTATAAAAACACACATGATATAAAAATTCTGCAACAACCTGGAAAAGGGAAAGGCGATGCTGTAAGGGCAGGTTATAAAATTGCCACAGGAGATATATTGATGATCCTGGATGCAGATTTAACAGTACCTCCCGAGCAACTGCCAAAGTTTTATAATGCCATCGCTCAAAACAAAGGTGGCTTTATTAACGGTACGCGGCTAATATATCCTATGGAAAAAAAGGCAATGCGGTTTTTAAATACCCTGGGAAATAAATTTTTTAGCCTGGCATTTAGCTGGTTACTTGAACAACCGATAAAAGATACACTGTGTGGAACAAAAGTTATGTTCAGGAACGATTATATAAAGCTTGCCGCTAACAGAAAATATTTTGGAGACTTCGATCCATTTGGGGATTTTGATTTGCTGTTTGGTGCATTTAAGCTTAATCTTAAAATTATTGATATGCCTGTCAGGTACCAGGAAAGAATTTATGGAAACACAAATATTTCAAGATTCAAACATGGACTTCTCCTTTTGAAAATGTGGTGTTTTGCATTACTAAAAATAAAGTTCAAATAAATCAGTAATGTCTCCGTATGGCTTTCCGTACTGTAAATCAAACAAAAAAATTCAAGAATTGCAGTAAACGTACAGGGTGAAGTTATCTTTTACTGACAGCATCGCTAACAGTTGGTAATATTAGCATTATAACAGATAATATCGCCATGTATAATGAATAGCAGAATTAGTTATTCCCTGAAATTAACCAATTAGTTAAATTTTTTAGTTAAATCATTTGGATAATTTATTTTTTCATTCTATTTTTGACCAGTTGGTTAAATCAAGCAGTTAAAATATTCTTCAGGCATCTCCCGAAAAGGAGGTAGTAATAAAAAAATTAAAAGTAAATCATTTGAAGATGAATGAAACAAAGAAAGACAACACCGAAGAAAAAATTCTGGTTGCAGCCCAAAAGGTATTCACGAGAAAGGGGATGGATGGTTCCCGGATGCAGGAAATTGCCGACGAGGCGGGCATCAACAAAGCACTTTTGCATTACTATTTCAGAACAAAGCAAAAACTTTTCGAAGCTATCTTTAACAAGGTTTTTGAAAAAATTTTTCCCAACCTGAACACCTTAATTCAGTCAGAACTTCCTATTGAAGAAAAAATCGGAATTTTCATTGAAAAATATACAGATATACTTCTGAAAAATCCGTTTTTGCCATCTTTCATCCTGAAAGAAATTTATCGTGATCCTGAATTTCTGGCATCTGTCATCAAAAATACCGGTGTGAATCCAAAAGAGATTTTTTGCATGCTCGAAAAAGAGATGGAAGCGGGGAATATTAAAAAAACAGACCCTAAAGAGGTTCTGATTAACTTAATTGCATTATGTATTTTCCCGGTTGCAGCAAAACCACTTATAGAAATCACGTTTTTCGATAATGATAAAAAAGCTTATGATGATTTTTTAAAAATGCGGAAAGAAACCGTGAAACAATTTATTCTTGATTCTATCTTAATAAAAAACAATCAGGACAAATCATAACTTTTTAAATCAGGGTTGCATTTCTCAAAAAAAATTAAAAGAAAATGAAACGTATTTTATTACTACTGATTTTCCCGGTTCAGCTGGCATTTGGCCAACAAATGATTACACTTGACGATTGTTATATCCGGGCGCGCGAAAATTACCCGAATCTTAAACAGGCTGAAATCCGGAAAGATATTTCCGGGCTAAACAAAGAGAACAACAACACTAACTACCTGCCCCAGGTTTCGCTGAACGGACAAGCCACTTACCAGTCAGACGTAACAAAGGTTGACATAC
>CAZJGI010000142.1:0-7038 GCA_964545315.1 uncultured Prolixibacteraceae bacterium | reverse complement strand
TCGTTAAAATGAAAATAGAAGATAAAGAATTTGTGAAGAAACTTGTCCTTGACAGATAAATAACCCAATCATTATCGGAAAAAGAGGCTGCCCTGAGCAGCCTCTTACTTTTTGTCAGATCCGGGAAGTTTTAAAAATAAATGATCCGGAATTCATTTCCGTCCCATTGATCCTTGTAATATGTTTTCAACAGTTTAGCATCAAAAAGACGTACCTTCTTATCTTCAAGAATAACTACATTAGCCCTGTGAAATCCACTTACCCAGTGAAAAATGCCTGATGCCATTCCTGCAGCAAACGAATATTTTGCATTTGGAATTTTATTGGCCAGCCGGTGCAGGAAAGAGAGGTAGTCAAGTGCAAAATTATCACAGTCAAATAGTTCAGTAACATATGACGGTTTATACTTGGTGTAGATAATATTGAATTGTGTCTGAACTGAATAGGGCAGCAGATAATAAAAATGGTCACTCGGCTCATCAATTTTTGTAAGGTGAGGGCCAAATTCCAAATTTGACATATCTATAAATTCATCCGGAGTAATAACCTGAAAGTTATTAGCATTTAAATTTTTCCCAAGATCAGCAATATCAGTTAAGATATTCGAAACCTCATCGTCAGGTTTCCCGCAAATCAAATCCCTTAGCCAGCTCATATTGTAAATATTAGTTCAAAAAATAAATTAATCAAACACTTATATTTCATTTTTCCCATAAAAGGCATTATCATATTTACCTCATCCTTTTAAATCCGGCTGAAAAAGTTACAATAAAAAAATACTTTATGGATTATTGATATGTAAATCCATTTGAGGAAATGGAATATTAATGCCTTCCTTATCAAATGTTTTATAAACAAGTTCATTGAAATCAAAATATATCCCCCAGTAATTTTCAGCATCTGCCCATACCCTTACAACCAGGTTAACAGAACTGCTACCCAATTCATTAACTGCTATAAAAGGCTCCGGGTATGTCAGTATCCTTTCATCAGCTTTTATCAGGTTCATCAAAATATTTTTAGCCTTATCCACATCATCACCATACCCTATTCCAAAGACAAAATCCACCCTTCTCTGGGGCTCAGTTGAATAATTGATCATTGACCCGGATGACAAACCACTATTTGGAATAATAACTGTCTTGTTATCAGGCGTTTTCAAGATTGTATTAAATATCTGGATTTCATTTACAGTACCTGAATGGCCTTGTGCCTCTATGTAATCTCCTGCTTTAAAGGGTTTAAAAATAAGTATGATTACTCCCCCTGCAAAGTTCTGTAATGTTCCCGACATTGCCATTCCAAAAGCAAGGCCTGCTGCACCCAAAATTGCCACAAAGGCAGTCATTTGTACTCCCATCATGCCAATAACGCTGATCAGTAACATCACTTTAAGTAAAATACCGATCATACTGTTAAGGAAACCCCTCAACGATGGTTCCATTTCACGCTTTTCAAAATTCTTACGAAGTGTTCTTTGAATTATCCTGATCACCCACCATCCAATAATAAGGGTAGCAAGTGCACCGGCCAGTCGTGGTCCGAATGTAATAACAGAATTATAAAAAGTTTCCCACAGTGTATTAATTGAATCCATAATAAAATTTTTAAGATTAAATATTCTTTTCAAGAAAGCGGATCCAGTTACCGCTCATAATATTTTGTATATCTCCCGTGTTATAACCTCTCTTTGCAAGCAATGGGGGTACTTTTTGCAGATCAGCAATAGTGTCCAGGTCGTAAGGACATTGCTCCTTCCCATAACCCCCGTCAAGGTCTGAACCAATGGCGGCATGATTCGAGTTTCCAGCCAGCTGACAAATATGGTCTATATTTTCGACCACAATTTCCATGGAAACTTTCATAGATACCGGGTCAGATTTTCCCCTGATCCAGCCGGGTACCATCATCCATGCATCGAGGGCAACGCCAATAACAGCACCTCTCCGGATAAGTTCCCCTATCTGTTGATCAGAAAACTGCCTGTTATGGGGTACAAAAACACGACAATTATTATGGCTTGCCCAAACCGGCCCTCTATATATATTCATAGTTTCCCAAAAGCTCTCATCAGACAGATGAGTGGCATCCAGTATCATGCCCAGCTTCTCAATTTCCCTTATCAATTCCCGTCCTTTTTGTCCCAGTCCTCCGGAGGAATCAGTCCCGTAGGCATATGTTCCGGGACCGTAATGGGCAGGCCCTATTGCACGCAATCCATATTCATATGCCCTTTCAAGATAGTTCAACGAAACTATAGAATCTGCTCCTTCCAGGCTTAAAAGATATCCTATTGGAGTATTCGCCGGGTCTGCTTTCCACCGGACAAAATGATTTTTAAGCTCCCCTGATGTTTTGATCTGTACTATTTCCCCTGCTTCTTCCATAGCCCTGTACCATGCCAGTTGTCCCTGGGTCTGTGCCCAGGCTTGTTCGGGAGAATTCCACCCGGGCAATTTGCTTCCTCTCTTTACATATCTTGCGATCTGTGTGGCAACACACATAACTATATTACCTTTACGCATTGAGGGAAAGCTGACTGTCCCCTTACCTCTGTCAGGTTTATCGGTCATTCCCTCTTCACTTAGCCGTATCTCCTCTACTGTCCACCTGAAATCTCTGTTCCATTCCAAAGCATTCATGGAAAGGTCAAGGTGCCCATCTATAATAAATAAATTTTCTTCCATATGGAATAATATTAATAAATAATTTGCCTTTTCCTGGCAGTAACATCCCACTGACCTGCCACAAGGTTTTCATGAACAACTGAAACCTTATCAAAACGGTCAACCGTGGGACAAACATGAATGGGAATACTGTAAATAGTATCCCCGACTTCAAAACTTTCTGCCTTGTCAGTTTTTAAAACCATGTGCTCTTCACTCTGACCAACTACAGAATAATTGTCAATACCAAAAAATTTTACTCTTGGCTGAGGCATTTCTGCAGCTACAGCCTTATATCCCATATCTATACAAATAAGATCTTTTGCAGGCTTACTTATTATACGGTTAAATAAAACAGCAGCATGTAAAAAATCCATGTCAGACAACGAACTGCTGTATCCGTAGTCCCATAAAAGAACTGTTCCGGGACTACATTCTACATCATTTCTCAAAAGATGCACAGGAAACGTAGGAGTTCCTCCGGCAATTACCTTTAAACTACTGAACCCGGCACTCCTTAATTCATCTATAAAAGTATTAACCATTACAAAAGCTTCATTCGTCAATTTATGTCTCAGCGCATGGTCACTTTCATGAATATGCCCGTCATATACATGGAGTCCTTCTGCAACCAGACCCGGCATTTCGGTAATTTTCCTGAAAAGTCTGCCTGCTCTTTCTCCGGGAGCAACACCCGTACGGTCCATGCCGTTATTGATATCAAGCCATAAATTGGCAATACTATCGTAACTGACAGCCAGAGATGATAACTTATCTATGACCTTTTCTGAGTCTACTATACACGAAATTTTTGAATTCTTATATTCCTTCTTTAACCTGAAAAACCTTTCAATGTTAGGCCCCACAGGCTGGATAGCAAGTAAGATATCTTCTCCTCCGCATTGTGCAACCATCTCTGCCTCGGCAATAGTTGCACATTTAAATTTAGTTATGCCTGCATCAATCTGCATCCGCGTTATCTCAGCCATTTTATGTGTCTTAACATGAGTTCGTAACCTGCTGACATCTCCCGCCATTTTAACCATCCTCTCAATATTAATCTTAACCCTTTCAGGATAAATTAATAATGAAGGTGAATAAACCTCATCTTCATTTTTTATCTTGTACCACATATTTTCTGACTTTTGCATCAATTAAATGATTTATAATTCACACAGATACAATATCGAAACTTCCGGATTTAAACCGTTCATTAGTTAAAAAACCCCGAACTGAAAAATTTAATAAAGTTCAAACATTGCTTCCACTTCAACAGGAATATTTGAAGGCAGTGTCATGCCAACAGCGCTTCTGACACCAATTCCGTTATCCTCGCCGAAAACCTGGGCCATCAGTTCGCTGAATCCGTTTATAACAGCCGGTTGCTGTTGAAAACCGGAAGTGCAATTTACCATACCCAATACTTTTACCAATCTTTTAATCCTGTTTAATTCCCCGAAATGTTCCTTTATTGTCGACAACATGGCCAGGCCAACCTGCCGGGCAGCCAGTTTGCCCTCCTCCAGGCCAAGATCATCACCCAGTTTTCCGGACATAAGAGTTCCGTCTGACTTAACAGGGCCTTGCCCTGAAACATAAAGAAATTTATCAACTACAAGAACAGGTTTATATACCCCACCTGGTTTGGGAGGGGGAGGAAGCTCCAGCCCCAACTCTTTAATCCTTAACTCAGTGTTTTGTACCATATGTATAAATTTTAAGTAGTAAGCATACCTTAAAAAATAAAAATTTTATTGATATAACAATACTATTTTTATAAAAACATGGAATTCGGCTATATTAGTTTTTAATCCTGGCTGAAAAAAGCACTTCTTATGCTTTCCAAAACAGACTTAATATTTAAATGAACAAATTTAATAGAAGCACTCCAATTAACCCAATTACACTTAATAATGTTTCCATTACTGTCCAGGTATAAAAGGTCTCTTTCACAGAAAGGGAGAAATATTCTTTTACCATCCAGAATGCACCGTCATTTACATGAGAAAAAATCAATGTTCCTGATCCTATTGCCAGAAGCATCAATTCCCTGTTCACTAATCCTCCGGTAACCAGTGGCAAAACTATCCCTGCTGTGGTCAATCCTGCAACAGTGGCAGAACCGACACATATTCTCAGAAATGCTGAAATCAACCAGCCTAAAATTAATGGCGATATTTGTGACTTACTCAGGAGGCCGGCAATATAATCACTGGCCCCGGTTTCCACCAAAACCTCCTTGAATCCGCCTGCACCGGCTATTATCAGTAATATCATAGTTATACTTGCTATTGATTGCCCAAGACTATCCATTATTTTTGTAATAGTTTTTCCCCGGACAATTCCCAGTGAAAAAACAGCGACTATAAGAGATATCAGCATTGCAATAACCGGGTCACCAATTGCATTTAAAAAGCCTTTGATTTTACTGCCATCATGAAATACTATATCAGCCAGGCTGGAAGCACCTATTAAAATAACAGGAAGGAGAGTTGAAAGGATACTGTTCCATATTCCGGGCATCTGGTCATCAGTAAGTACTTCCGTATTTACAAATTCTTTTAATGGCTGTGCATTTATTTTTTTGAGCCTGCTTGCAAAAAGAGGGCCTGAAATAATTAATGCAGGAACAGAAATAATAACAGCGTAAATCAAAGTTTTTCCCATATCGGCATCAAACATAACCACCAGTGCGGTCGGTGCAGGATGGGGAGGAAATAGCCCGTGTGTTATGGAAAGAGATGCAAGCATTGGGATTCCAACCCATAACAGGGGAACGCCAGCTGAAATTGCAACAGTGAATAAAAGTGGGATCAAAACAACAAAACCAATGGAAAAAAACATGGGAATACCAACAATAAAGCCGGTAAAAACCATTGCCCACTGAAGATATTTCAATCCAAATAAGTCTATTAATTTTGTTGTAATTCGCTGAGCTGCACCACTGTCGGCAACCAGTTTCCCCAACATAGCCCCAAATCCAAGGATCAGGACGAGGAAACCAAGGGTATCGCCCATCCCCCGTTGTACCGAAGAGGCAATATCCTCTAATTGCATACCTCCGGCAATCCCTGCAACAAACGTGGAAATAGTAAAAGCAATAAATGCGTTTACCTTAAATACAATAATCAATAGTAAAAGCACTGACAATCCAAGGACTACTATCAATAAGGGCATAACCGGTTATATTTTTGGGATCACAGAGAAAAACCAGAATTTTGATATCCGGCCAAATCGTGCATCCTGATAATATTAACATCTATCACTAACAAATCTACAAATATTTGCTCTAAAGTCAATTACAAATTTTTCATTTTCCGGAACCTTCTTAAAATGGCAACTAAAATTTTTTAATATCAACAGAAATAATTTAACAAAATTCTTGTATTTCATTAAAAAAAATCGGAATTTGTATACTGCTAAAATGAAAAAACCAACAATTAATTTTTTTATCTATAATCATTAAATTCAAAGTTTATGAAAAAATTCTACCTTCTCTTCTTTTGTTTAAGTGTATGTGCAATCGTTATGAATGCACAGGTTAATAAATTAACCGATTTATCTCCTATTGACAGGCCTGCGCTAAAAAGTGCCAGTGCTGAAATGCAATTTACGGAGAACGGTAACGGAACTACTGATTGTACAATTAATGCATTGATCCTGCATGCTGATTATGATTATTGGGCTGCTGATGTTAAATCCAGTTTAATGGCAACCGGAAAATTCGACTCCATTGGCATTTATGATTTTCACCTCAATCCGAATGTTACCCTGGCCGACCTTCAGTACTACGATGCAGTGATCGTTTGGACGAATTATTATGGAACCTATCCCCAGACAGGCCAGGCATTGGAAGACTACATGGATCTGGGAAAAGGGGTTGTAACAGCTGTTCTTTCCAATTATGCTTCAAATAATATTGTCCTGGGTTCTGACTATGCCGCAGTAACTGCTGCATCTGGTTATAGTAGTTCAACACTATTACTTAATACAGTATTTGATCCGGCACATCCTGTTATGGAAGGAGTTTCGACATTCTCAGTTTCTACTTTTTATCATACCGGCGCCTCATTAAATCCCTCCTCAACGTTAATTGCTGACTGGAACAATGGCCAGCCACTGGTCTCAGTCAGAGAGAATATAGGAGTAAACAACGCCAGGTTAGCTGACATTAATATGTTTGCTCCCTATGCATATTCAACACCTGATGCAGTTTTACTGATGGCAAATTCTCTTTTATGGGCTTCACAGGCATGTGAATGCCCTTCTGATATAACAGTTGACAATGATCAGGGGGTCTGCGGTGCAGTTGTTTCATATAATATACCTTCAGCATCAGGGGCTGACGTTAACCAGATCGACACTACCGACC
>CAZJGI010000141.1:0-7046 GCA_964545315.1 uncultured Prolixibacteraceae bacterium | reverse complement strand
TTATGGCCTGCGGCCCGCGTACAAATTCAATATCAACTATCTGTTTTAAGGGTATTTGTGCCCCAACAGGAGTTGGAACCAAAATATTACCCAAAAATTCGGGATCGTCACGTAATTCTCTCGGGTAACGCACTCTTACCGGAAAACGCTCCCTCCCTTCAATTGTGGAAGTTATTTTCATGCCCCCGATAGCCGTTTCAATCGTTTGCTGCACATCCTCAATGTTCAACCCAAAGCGTGATATCTCATCACGCCTGATATTAAGATGAATGTAAGGTTTACCCACAATACGGTCGGCAAAGGCTGCTTCTGCTTTTACTGACGGTACTTCTTTAAGAATACTCTCCAGCCTTAAGCCAAATTCCTCAATCGTTGTAAGATCTGGGCCGTAAACTTTGATGCCCATAGGAGCCCTCATTCCCGTCTGCAACATCACCAGGCGGGTTTCAATGGGTTGAAGCTTAGGGGCAGAGGTAATACCCGGAATCCTGGTTACAGAAACTATCTCTTTCCAGATATCATCGGATGACTTAATATGTTCCCTCCAGTTTCTGAAATAACTTCCATCCTTAGCAGGTATCAGCTCATCAGCAGAAACTCCCTTTAAAAGTATTTCACTGTTAGCCAGGGTATCCCCGCTTTTCAGTATAAACCGTCCATCCTCATCTGTTCTGAATCTTTTGCGATGTCCCTTTTCATTCAGGATATACTCCGGTTTATAGTTGATTACATTCTCGTACATTGAAACAGGGGCCGGATCAAGAGCCGATTCCACCCTGCCCGCCTTACCCACTGCAAGTTCCACTTCGGGTATGTTTTTCAACAACATATCCATCTGTCCCAATATTTTCCGGTTGTATTCAACTCCTGAGTGAGGCATGGAGGTGGGCATCAGCAGAAAACTGCCTTCATCCAGGGCAGGCATAAATTCCCTGCCTGTTCCCGGGAAGGCATGAACTAAGCCAGACCAGATAGCTGTTGTCCGGATATTCCGGCCGGCTTTGTCTGCTCCCCTGGCTATAAATTCGAAAACTCTTGAAAATCCCAGCCATATATTTACGGCCAGAAGAATCAATAATGCAGGGATCAGTAAAAATGTAAGTTTGTTATTCAGGAGCCAGAGCAATATCTTCTTATATGAATACTGAACTAATCCGAATGTGCCTAAAATTATTCCTACCAGGAGGGTAACAAATATAAAGTTTAGCAACTCACTTTTACCGGCTCCAAGAGGCAGCCAGTATTTGGCCAAAAGCCATACCACACCGGCAACAACAAAAATTAATTCTATATTTTTCAATACTTTGACTGCATAAGGATGTTCGAAAAATTTATTCCCTGTAATAAAGGGCTTTACAAGAGAGATGACACCAAATAATATCAGCAGGACACCGGCCCACACTACACCGGTAAATAATCCGATCACACCGGCAACAACAAGAAAAATATTGACAGCTATCTTAACGCGGCTGTTTTTAATTTTAAAGCCAAAAAACCAATGTGCCAGAGTTGGCAGAATGATAAGTGTAACCAGCACCGCTGCCACTAAAGCAAATGTCTTGGTAAACGCAAGTGGCCCAAACAATTTACCTTCGGCTGCCTGCATTGTAAAGACAGGGATAAAACTTACGATAGTGGTAGAAACGGCAGTAACTATGGCAGAGCTTACCTCAGCAGCGCCATTATATATGGTAGTGATCAGCTGTTGGCCGGGAGGCGCTTCATCCAGATGTTTAATAATATTCTCTGATAAGATAATTCCCAGGTCGACCATAGTACCAATTGCAATGGCAATACCTGAAAGAGCTACAATATTAGCATCAACTCCAAAATAGCGCATAGCAATGAAAACCATCAGCACAGCAACCGGCAACAGGCTTGATATGAGCACTGATGCCCTCAGGTTATAAATCATCACAATAATTACCAGTACCGTAATAAGGATTTGAAGCGACAACGCCTCTTCCAATGTTCCAAGAGTCTCATAAATCAACTCTGACCGGTCGTAGAATGGCACAATTGTTAACTGGCTTTCAGTACCATTTGCCAAAGTCTTTTTTGGCAGTCCCGCTGAAAGCTCTGATATTTTTTCTTTCACATTGTTAATTACCTGCAGGGGATTTGCCCCGTATCGGGCCACAACGACACCTCCTACCACTTCAGCCCCGTCTTTGTCAAGGATGCCCCTGCGAGAGGCAGGGCCGACAGTTACGACAGCAATATCCTGAATACGAACGGGCACATTATCCCTGACGTCAACTACGGCTTTCTCTATGTCTTCCGTCTTTTTTACATATCCCAGGCCTCTGACAAAATATTCAGCCTGATTGATTTCAATGGTTTTGGCTCCCACATCGCGGTTGGAGTTCTGAACAGCCTGCATAACCTTATGCAGGGATATGTTATATGCTTTTAAGGCATCAGGATTTACATCTATCTGATATTCCTTCACAAAACCACCAACAGATGCCACCTCTGAGACACCTTCTGCAGCACTTAATCCGTATTTTACATAAAAATCCTGTATGGTGCGGATTTCATGCAAATCCCAACCACCGGTAGGATTCCCATCATTATCCCTTCCCTCCAGGGTATACCAAAAAACCTGTCCCAATGCAGTTGCATCAGGCCCTAAGGCGGGCCGGACTCCCTCAGGCAATAGTCCTGACGGAACGGAACCCAACTTTTCAAGTATACGTGAACGTGACCAGTAAAATTCAACGTCTTCATTGAAAATTATGTAGATACTCGAAAATCCGAAAACAGAGGTACTTCGGATGGTTTTCACGCCGGGGATACCCAGGAGATATGTTGTTAGCGGATATGAAATCTGGTCTTCTATGTCCTGCGGCGACCGTCCGCTCCATTCAGTAAAAACAATTTGCTGGTTTTCACCGATATCGGGAATGGCATCAACCGGAACAGGATCAGATGGCAAACTTCCAATCTTCCAGCCAAAAGGAGCAGTAACAATACCCCATGTAACGAGACTGACAAGAATAATAAGGGTTACCAGTTTATTCTCCAGAAAATACTTAATGATCTTATTTAGCATAATAAATGACTTTAAATGAATAATTATAATTTTGATGGATGTAAAACGCCATTATCCACACTGAAGATCCAGCATGAATCAATTACTCATTAAAAATCATAAAAGAAAAGTTTGAAAAAGAATTTGTATATTTTTTTCCAGGGGTGGCGGATAATACTCGGTATATAATTGATTTGTATATTTTGAGAATATTTCCGGATTTAATATTGTGGAAAAAAGTGCTGCCACAAAATTATTACTAAAAAAAACCGTAGCCGTATCTTTAACAAAATCATCGGTGACCTGAACGGTAAAATAGTCATTTTCACAACATGGCGCATTATCGAAACTAACATCGTTATTTTCATTTGTTTCCTCATGGTCACACGATTCATCCATATCCGCCATTCCACAACCCAAATGATTTTCACCAAATAGCAACTTTGATTCAACAGGCTCGCCTCCGCAATAGTGAGTACCTATTATCAGACTAACGTGGCTTGCCAACAGAATAAAAGATAATAATATGGAAAAAGACTTTTTCATCATTTATTACAACACAAAAGTATAAAAAAAGTTTCCTGAAACTATCTAAAAAGATATAACTAACCTTTTTTTATTCTAAATAGATATTGAAACAATACATCATAATATCATATTGGATATTGTTTGAAAATAAGTAACTTACACTTAAGTTAAATCAAAAGAAAGGAGTACAGTTATGAAACTAAAAACTTTATTAATTATCAAAGCAGTTGTATGCTTATGTCTTGGCATTCCAATCCTTTTTGTTCCGGACTTTGTATATTCAATATTTGGTGCCACCCTCGCTGCAGGCGGTGTTTTTGCTGCCCGAGAGTATGGAGCATCCATGTTGGGCATTTTAATGCTCACCTGGTTTGCACGGAATTCAGAGGAATCAAAGGCAAGGTGGGCTATTGTCCTGGGTTTATTTGTTTATGATGCCATAGGTGTTGTGATATCATTAATTGCCGTCATATCTGGTACATTAAATCCACTCGGATGGCTTGTAGTTGCATTATACCTGTTCCTGGCCCTTGGATTCGGTTATTTTCTTATTCCCAAGGGTAAATCATCATAGTGCAAATACCTTGAAAGCTTTATTTGCAATTATTTTCTGTTGTTCTCATACCATTCTTTGGCTTCACCTGCCAGTTGAATAGCTCTTAATAATTGCTCCCTGTTTTCCATCTTTGTATGTTTCCAGGGTGACTGAATAAATCCAAATAACCTTTCATCTGCTACATTTTCAGTACAGAACTTAACGTTACTGAAAAAACAATCGTCTGTGCCTTCGTAGACATTACTTCCCCCGGGTACCTGGTCATAACCCAGTTCTTCGAGGTCAAGATATGCCTGAACAGATTTATTATATGGCTTATCAAAATTGAACCTGTTGTACCAATTGCTTTGCAGGACTGACTTAGGCATCATTTTCGCAAAGTCATCCCTATGTGTACGAATATAATCCTTATAAAACTTTAAATAACAATAAATTTAATCAAATGCATTTGTACAAATATTTACTGATAGCCTATATATCCGCATTAAGCTTATCATGTACTCGTCAAACTATTATTTATGTTTCTCCTGATGGTGACGATTCAGGCAACGGAACTTCACACCAGCCATTTTTAACGATTGAAAGAGCAAGAGATGCTTTAAGAAATATGAAAAAAGAGAATCCTGACAAATCATATAAGGTAATTATCAAAGGAGGACATTTTACTCTTGAAAAGCCACTTTCCTTTTCCTCACAGGATTCAGGAACTGAGAACTTCCCGGTCATCTATCAGGCCGCCGAAGGTGAAGAACCTGTTTTTACCGGAAGTAAAACACTAAAAAACTGGCATTTACTCAAAGACCCTGGCCAGCTGGAATTGCTTGATCAGAAAGTAAGGGGAAAAATTTATATTAGTGATATTACTGAAGCCGGCATCGATGATTTTGGAGATCCGGTTGAGATAGGTAACCGTCCTGAATTATTCTGTAACGGTGAACTGCAACCTTTAGCAAGGTGGCCGGACAAAGGTTTTATCAATGCTGGTTCAGTAAAAGGTGAAACAGATCTGCACAATACTTATATTAATAAACATGGAACTGTTGAGGGTGTGTTTGAATATATTGAAAATAAACCGGATCGCTGGGCTAATGAGGATGGACCAAAGTTAGGGGGATACTGGTACTGGGACTGGCGAATGGACTATCATTCGGTTGAAAGTATTGACACCCTGAATAATACTATCTATATACAAAAACCTTATCATAATTACGGATACAGGGATAGTCTGAGATATTTCGGCCTGAATCTTTTTTGCGAGATCGATCAGCCTGGAGAATGGTACCTCGACAGGAATAATGGATCATTATATTGGTATCCTCCTGAAAATATTGATATTTCAGCTGCTGAAGTGACCTTATCTGTCTTTAATGAGCCTTATATGGTCGAAATTAACAATTGCTCAAACCTGACACTAAAAGGCCTGACCTTCAGGGAAGCACGCGGAAACGGTATACTTATAAGCGAAGGTGGGAACTGCATAATATCTGACTGTCGTATTGAACGCTTCGGCCAGGATGGAATACATATCGATAATGGGAAGGGACACGGAATTTCCGGTTGCATGTTACAACAGTTCGGGTGCGGTGGACTCAAAATTAAAGGCGGAGACAGAAAAAATCTTATACCGGCAAATCACTTTGTTGAAAATACAGTAGTTGAACACTTTTCACTGTTTAATCGCACTTATGAACCGGCAGTATTACTATCCGGTTGCGGCAGCAGAATAGCTAATAACAGGTTCAGGTTTTCGTCATCATCAGCGATGCGGATGGAAGGGAATGATTTCATCGTAGAATATAACCAGATAAGTCATGTTGTTGATGAATCTGACGATCAGGGTGGACTTGATATGTTTTACAATCCATCTTATCGCGGAATAGTTATACGCTATAACCATTGGTCGGATATCACAGGCGGAACACGCCACGGGGCAGCAGGCGTCAGGCTCGATGACATGATATCAGGAGCTAAAATTTTCGGAAATATCTTCGAACGTGTCGGCTCAAGACAATTTGGTGGTGTACAAATCCATGGAGGAAAAGATAATCTCGTTGAAAATAATCTTTTTTATGAATGTCTTGCAGCTGTCAGTTTCTCACCATGGGGTGAAAAAAGGTGGCTTGAGCATCTGGAATCTCCTGTAATACGAAAAAAAATATATGAGGATGTTGATATTAAATCTCCGGTATATCAAAACAAATATGAGGAATTGAATAGTATTAGTGAGAATCCGGACATGAATATTATTAAAAATAACCTTTTGGTCGATTGTATTAACAGTTTTCTCAGGGATAATGGTAAACAGATATTTGATAATAATTCTTCTCTTGAGGCAAATGATAAATCTGTGGAATATTTTTGTGACCCTTCACTACTGGAAAAATATGGAATGCAACCCATACCATACCAAAAGATCGGTCCAAAAAATAATATTTGGATCACCGAATAACATTTATCGGTTATACTATCCTGACATTGATTGAATATGTTCTGGATAACTCTACGGGCACACTCTGTGAATGACTCAGAATATAAAATTATAAGCCTGTAAATATTCAATTTCAAAAAGTATATACGAGCTTTATCAATTATTTCACTGTAAAGATCCCAATATCTATCTAAAACAGCCTTGTTTTTTAATCATTAGTGAAATAAGTCTGAAATGCCGGGAAAGGTTGTATTTTTGAAAAATAAATGTATATTTTGAAAAATTATAGTAAAACAAAAATGAGATGGATATAAGATCAATCATAAAAAATATACGGAGTAAATCCGGGTTCATCTGTGATATGGATGGTGTTATATATCATGGTAATACGATTCTTGACGGAGTTAAGGAGTTTGTTACATGGTTAAAAGACGAACAAAAAAAGTTTGTTTTTCTTACCAACTCAAGCGAGTATACTATCAAAGAGCTTCAGGGGAAAT
>CAZJGI010000140.1:0-7104 GCA_964545315.1 uncultured Prolixibacteraceae bacterium | reverse complement strand
ACCCATACTCATACTGCCCCTGACCAGAATATTTCCCCTGAACTTACAGAGATGCATAAACAGTTAGGCTTGAATGTTCCTGTTGCCTGGGCAAAATGGGGAATTGACCTGGGCGTGATGTCTGCAGAGGAATATGTTGAATTTGGAGGCAGACTGATAACTGAAGCAATTTACAAAGCATGGAAAGGAAGGAAGCCCGGTGGGATAAGTTTTGGTTTGTCACATGCAGTAGTCAGTCATAACAGGTTAACATCTTATTATGATGGCCATTCCAGGATGGGAGGCAAGACTGATGATCCTGAATTCAGTCATATTGAAGGATATGAGGACCATTCTCTTAACCTGTTATATACCTGGGACCAGCAGGGTAAGCTTACCGGCGTTGTCATTAATGTAGCTTCTCCTTCACAGGTTCAATACGGATTAAAACTTTCAGCCGATTACTGGTATGAAACCCGCCTTGAGCTTCGAAACCGTTTGGGAGATGACTTGTTCATCTTTCCGCAGTGCTCATCAGCCGGAGATCAGTTTCCCGGTGTTTTAGTGTACCGGAATGCAGAAGCGCGGATGGAAAAACTATTTGGACGTAGCAGGAGGGAGCAAATCGCCAACAGGATTGCCGACGGGGTAACCTCAATTCTTCCGGTAATGCAAAAAAATATAGAATGGGATCCTGCACTGAAACACCGGACAGAGCAAATTGAACTGGAAGTAAGGATTATACATGAAGATGACATAATGACTCGAAAGAGTTCTGAGCATAGCCCTGAAGTGGAGAATGTTGAAGAAGCATTTGAAAGATTGAAGGGTGAATATTTGACCTTGTATAAAAAGTTTGAAGAGAATCCGGAGTTGAAAAAACAGCCCCGCTGGTACAGTTCAATTACTGCTGCTCACTGGAGACTTGGAAGAGCATGGAAGACTTTGGAACGATATAATAATCAAAAAAATGTGCCGCCTACAATACCAATTGGGATCCATGCGATAAGAATTGGTGATATGGCAATTGCAACAAATCCCTTTGAATTATATCTCGATTTTGGCATTCAGATGAAAACCAGGAGTAAAGCTGTCCAGACTTTTGTCGTTGAGCTGTCAAGTGGCCCCGGAGGAGGATACCTGCCTACTCACAGGTCTGTCGCCGGAGGAGCTTATGGGGCAATACCACAAAGTACAATGATAGGACCTGACGGTGGCAGGGTACTGGTAAATAAAACTCTTGAAATTATAGAGTCTGTTTGGAGTGAATAACTTATTGATCCTTGAGAATTAAATAACGTGGTGAAAAAACACTGGAAATTATTAACCGGATAATGGAACGTAATTAACAATTTAATTTTGTGAATTTATTACCCATATGCAAAGATATGTAAGGAGTTCTTTAAGAGTTAATCAAGAATAAAGATAAAAAAGTAAACAAAGATTTTTAATTAAAATTATAAATACCGGATAAATGAAAACAACAAAAATGTACATCGCTATACTTATGTTCTTATCCCTGTTTTTTTGTACTTGCACAAAACCAGGACAGAAAGAAACTGAAGTAGCTGATGTCAATGCAGGTAACCTGAAAATAGGCTGGGCATCGGTGGATATTACGCCTGATAAGCCTGTTGTGGTGAGGGGGTCTCTGCAGGCCCGTGTTTCTGAGGGGGTAATGGACCCTATAACTGCAACTGTCCTTGCTTTGGAATCAGGAACAGGGCAGTCATCAGAAAAATTTATTATGGTCAGTTGTGACCTGATAGCTATCTCTGACGGCATGAATGACGGATCACCGGATAACCTGCGTGATAAGGTCAGGGCCCTTATCAGGGAATCAGTACCTGAGATCGGTTTTGAAAAGGTCATATTGAATGGTACCCACACTCATGCTGCCCCTGATGTGTCCCCGTTAACCATTAAGGAAAAGTGGGGTGTAGAACTGGATGCCATGGAGCTTAAGGAGTACCTCGACTGGCTGTCTGTCAAAATTGCCCAAACTGCTGTTGAAGCCTGGAATAATCGCAGCCCCGGTGGTATAAGCTATGGATTAGGACATGCCGTTGTCGGGCATAACCGCCTGCAGGTTGCCTTTGATGGTAGCTCATATATGTATGGAGAACTGAACCGGCCTGAATTCAGTCATATTGAGGGTTATGAAGATCATTCCGTAAATATTTTATACACCTGGGATTCTAATAAAAAGCTGACCGGAGTAGTAGTAAACCTGGCATGTACATCACAGGTTACGGGAGGCTACCTTATCAGCGCTGATTTTTGGCATGATACAAGAGTTGAGCTGAGAGACCGACTAGGAGAACACCTGTTTGTTCTTCCTCAGGTTAACCCTGCAGGCGATCAGTCGCCGAGAACAATGGTGGGAAGAGAGGCTGAAGAACGAATGATAAAAATGATGTACCCGGATGTTGAAGATGGCGGGATCAGACAGCGGAAGGAGATTGCAAGAAGGATTTCTGATGCTGTTTGTTCTGTTCTGGCATACATGCCTGAAGTCATCGAATGGGATCCTGTTTTTGCCCATAAAATGGAGAAAGTGGAACTCTCCAGAAGACTTTTGAGTAAGGAGGATGTTGATAATGCACTTATTAATGACTGGCACAATCGCGATAAACTGACCCCGGCAGATTTTAAAAGCAGATATGAAAAAATGCTTAATGATATTGAAGCAAATCCTGCATTAAAGGAAAAACCACGGTGGTATGGACCAATTACCAATGCATATATTATGATGAAAAGAGGTTATGGCGTAAGAGAACGATATGAACTGGAAAAAGTTCAACCTAAGCTTCCGATAGAAATTCACGCCTTGCGGATTGGGGATATGGTCATTGCAACCAATCCTTTTGAATTGTACCTTGATTATGGTATGCGTATAAAGGCTCGCAGCCCTGCAGTCCAGACTTTTTTGGTACAGCTTGCAGGAGATGGCACTTACCTGCCTACTGAGCGCGCCATTGCAGGAGGTAGTTACGGGGCAGCCCCGACCAGTACTCTTATCGGCCCGGAAGGAGGCCAGGAACTGGTGGAGAGTACACTGAGGTTGATTAATTCTCTGTGGGGGGAATGATGAAATGTGTGAATGAGAGAATGAATGAATGTGTGAATGTGTGAATGTTTGAATGTTTGAATGTTTCATTGTTTCAGTGTGTGAATGGGAGAATGTGTGAATGTTTGAATGTGTGAATGAGAGAATGAGTGAATGTTTCATTGTTTGATTTGGAGAATGTGTGAATGTGAGAATGTGAGAATGAATGAGAGAGTGGATGAACAACGCCATGCATGTCATTCTGAATGGAGCGAAGCGGAATGAAGAATCTCCGGAACCAGGGTAGTGTTCTTTAAGAGGGAGATCCTTCACTACGTTCAGGATGACAATTTTTAGATATTTAACTAAGTTATATTACCATGAAAAGATTCAATTTCCGGATAACTGCTTACGTAATCTTAATTTTACTGATAAGTAATTATATATCATTAGGTAATAATAAAGATTCCAGCAATTTAATGATCGGCTGGGCATCAGCAGATATAACTCCTGAGGAGGATGTGATTCTTACCGGTGGCTCAAGAGCACGCATATCGAAAGGAGTTATGGATCCTTTAAATGCATGGGTGCTTTTAATTGAATCTATACCGGCGAATGGCAAATCAGACGTCGCGATTATGGTTTCCCTGGATTTGCTTTACGTTAGTGACGAAATCAAAAGCAGGGTATTCGAAATGTTAAAGCAGTCAGTCCCTGATATCAATACTGAAAAAATCATCCTTAATGGTACACACACACATTCTGCTCCTGAGATCGCACTAAGCCCTGAAATAGCTGAATTACACTCAAAAAATGGTTTAAATATTCCTCTTGACTGGTCAATGTGGGGAATTGACATGGGTGTCATGTCTCCGGGCAGATATATTGATTTTGCTGCCGGCAGGATTACCGGTGCTGTTAAACAAGCCTGGAATAACAGAAAACCAGGTGGCATCAGTTATGGTTTGGCCCATGCATCTGTCGGGCATAATCGACTGACTTCTTATTACGACGGTAGTTCACAGATGTATGGTAAAACAAATGATCCCAATTTCAGCCATGTTGAAGGGTATGAAGATAGTTCGCTTGGTTTGTTGTATACGTGGAACGAAAATAAGAAACTGACAGGAGTAGTTATTAATATAGCTGTGCCTTCACAAGCTGGTGGTGATGATGGGAAAATATCTGCTGATTATTGGCACGAGACACGTCTTGAACTTCGCCGGCGTTTGGGTGATGAACTCTTTATTTTAGCACAATGTTCTGCTGCAGGAGATCAGTCGCCGGCAATTATGATTGAAAGCAGGGCAGAAGAACGTATGCGAAAACTAAATAACCAGAGTCGACGGCAGCAGATTGCTGTCAGGATTGCTGATGCGGTGACTTCAATATTGCCATTAATGGAAAAGAATATTGAATGGAGCCCGGTTTTAAAGCATAACATGGAATATATTGAACTCAGCCGCAGGCTTCTTAGTGAGGAAGATATTAAGGTTCCACGACGGACGCATCACTCTCCTGTTGTGGAATCTGTGGAAGAGAGGTTCAACAGGCTGATGGGTGAGTTTCAAAAAATGTATAAAGAATTTGAGAATAATCCGGAACTTAAAAAGAAACCTAACTGGTATAACGATATTTCAGGGGCTCAATGGCTGCTTACGAGGGCATGGAATACACTGGAGCGTTATAAAATACAAAAGGATCAACCTAAAATTCCAGTCGAAGTTCATGTTGTACGTATAGGGGATATGGTTATTGCGACTAATCCTTTCGAGTTATATATCGATTTTGGAATGCAAATAAAGGCGCGGAGTAAAGCAGTACAGACTTTCTTAGTCGAACTTGCCAATTCCAGTGAAGGTTACCTTCCAACCATGAGGTCAGTAAAAGGAGGCGCTTATGGTGCAATCCCGGAAAGTACTCAGATTGGCCCCGAAGGTGGAAGAGAACTTGTAGATAATACAGTCAGGCTGATAGACTCTCTATGGGATGAGTAATGCAAAAGGGATGACTGAATAAGGCATAATAGCCTTGTTTATCGTTGTCAGGCATGTAATTAATGTAAAATGAGAAATTTAAGAGGATATACTTCATTTGTTATAATTGCATTTTTGATGCTGTTCATGTATTCATGTTCAGATTCCGAAAATGGAAGCCGGCAAACGCTAAAAAATATTGATGCAGGGAATTTTAAAATTGGATGGTCTTCAGTTGATATAACACCTGAAGAATCTGTCCTTATCCGTACTCAATGGGTTTCAGAAGGAGTAATGGACCCGGTAACAGCTACTGTTCTTGCACTGGAATCAGGAAACGGCCCTGCCTCAGAAAAGATTATATTTATTAGCTGTGACCTGGCTGAAATTCCTGATGGAGGACGATATAAATCTGACGATAATTTACGCGATAATATCCGCCGATCAATAACAGAATCGATTCCTGAATTGGAACCTGAACAAATAATTTTAAACGCTACACATACCCATTCTGCTCCTTTTGTCTTATCGGAAAGCCTTCAGGGTATTATAGGCATTGATATGGATATAATGCATCCTAAAGAGTATCAGGACATGATCTCTGCCCGAATTGCCGGGGCAGTAAAAGTGGCATGGAATAAACGTAAGCCTGGCGGTATAAGTTATGGCCTTGGACATGCTATTGCAGGCAACAACCGGATTCAGGTTGATTTTTCAGGAAGTGCACAAATGCATGGTAATATTAACAGGCCGGAATTCAGCCATCTCGAAGGATTCACAGATCATTCGGTAAATTTGCTTTATACCTGGGATGATGAAGTTGATCTTACCGGCGTGGTGATAAACCTGGCTTGTACATCTCAGTTTACATATGGATACCTTATTAGTTCTGATTTTTGGCATGATGTAAGGGAAAATCTGAAAGAGAGAATGGGTCCAAATTTTTATGTTTTACCGCAAACCGGTGCTGCAGGGGATCAATCACCTCATGATATTATTATTGACAGGAAAGCTGAAAGACGTATGCAGAAAATGATGTATCCTGATGAGGATAACGAAAGGATGAGACAAAGAAAGGATATTGCAACAAGGATATCTGATGCTGTTACTTCGGTTTTACCATACATGAAAGATAGTATAGAATGGGATCCTTTGCTCAGTCATAAGATGAAGATTGCAGAACTTCCAAAACGTATTATAAGCCTTGAGGATATAGATAATTCTTTGAGAGGTTATCCGGGTGTCCCGGAAAATGCTACCCGTCGCGATTTTGAAAAACAATTTGAGCAATTGGTTCAAAGTGTTATGGCTAATCCCTCTGTCAGAAATGAGACCAGATGGTATTCTGATATATTGAAAAGTTATGCAATGATAAAAAGGGCAAAAAATCTTGAAGAACACTATAATTCACAATTTTCTCAACCTGTATATCCGGTTGAGATACATGCTGTGAGAGCAGGAGATATCGTTTTTGCTACCAATCCATTTGAATTGTACCTGGATTATGGCACAAGGATTAAAGCACGCAGCCCTGCAATTCAGACATTTGTAGTTCAACTTGCAGGCAGCGGGACTTATCTTCCTGTGTCCCGGTCGGTGGCAGGTGGTGCATACGGTGCTGTTCCTGCAAGCAATACTGTAGGCCCGGAAGGAGGGCAGGAGCTTGTGGAGAGTACGTTGGATTTAATTAACTCGCTTTGGGAGAAATGATAAATGATAGAATGCTTGAATGAATGAATGGGTGAATGAGAGAATGGGTGAATGAGAGAATGTGTGAATGTTTGATTGTTTCATTGTTTGATTTGGAGAATGAGCGAAGGAGGGAACGCCACCTCAATGTCATTCTGAATGGAGCAAAACAGAATGAAGAATCTCAAGAACCCGGGAAGTACCCTTTTTGAGGGAGATACTTCACTGCGTTCAGGATGACAATACGGGCTGCGAAGCGGAATGAAGAATCTCCGGAACCGGGGAAGTACCCTTTTTGAAGGAGGTCCTTCATTGCGTTCAGGATGACAATTTAGGTTTGGCATTGCAACCTATTATGATTTGAAATAAAAAATTGAATATAAATTGTTAAACTAACATAAAAGCATATGA
>CAZJGI010000139.1:0-7287 GCA_964545315.1 uncultured Prolixibacteraceae bacterium | reverse complement strand
GAATTAATAAAAGAATATCCGGAATTTTTAATAACGGGTAAAATGATCGGAGAGATAGTTGTTGAAGGTTCGCGTCCGCATAATCCGGATGTTGCTAATGGTGATAAATTACCGGTAAAATGGAATTCTGTCCAGGGTATAAGCTGGTTATCAGAAAATGGGGAAAAAACTGCATATGCTCTGGCTAATCTTTATGAGGGAGAACAAAAGATAAGTATCAAATTAACCGGTAAAAACGGGAATACATTCCGTTCATCAGGTTATTCGCTCGACAACCATCAGGAAAAGACAGGTATTATCCCACAGGAGGGGTGGATCAATCTTACTGTCCGTCCCTGGGAGTTAGTAATTATAGAATCTGAATAAAAATATTATGAATAGTATTATGAATAAATTATCAATTATTTTCTCAATTATTTTTTTTATAAGCAGCTCAGGTTGTGAAAAAAAATCAGACAATGATCCCGATACAACTCTTTTTAAGGTTAGCAGCATTTCTGATGTTGATGCACTGGCAGCAGCTCTGAAAAATGAGATACTTAATTCACAAACAAAGTTGTCAGCGACCGGCACCTCTTATTATGTCTCGAACAATGGAAATGATTCAAATAGCGGGCGGTCACCTTCTCAGGCATGGGCTACGCTTTCGAAAGTTTCCGAAACCGAATACAGCAAAGGTGATGCGGTATTCTTTGAGCGTGGGGGAACATGGAGAGGCCATCTGATTGCAAAGGGAGGAGTCAGATACTCGGCATACGGAGAAGGGACTAAACCAAAATTATATGGTTCCCGTCAAAATTATTCTGTGAAGGAAAAATGGCTGGAGACAGAAATTCCTAATGTATATGTTTATGATGAAGCACTCGAAAATGATGCCGGTGTTTTAGTATTTAATGAAGGAGAAGCCCATTCCATTAAAAAGGTAATAGGGATTGCCGGATTCTCAGGAACTGCAAGTGAATTAAAAAATGACCTCGAGATGTATCATGATGTAAATGACAAAAGGGTTTGTTTATTTTCAGACAGCGGCAATCCGGCAGACCGTTTTTCTTCTATAGAATTTTGTTTAAAAGACCATATTATAAGGACAAAAGGGAATGATATACTTATCGATAATTTATGCATTAAGTATGGAGGTGCCCACGGTATCGGGTCCGGCACAATAAGCGGACTTAAGGTAACAAATTGTGAATTTGGCTGGATAGGAGGTTCAATGCAAGGAGGCACAACACGTTATGGCAATGCGATTGAGATATGGGGAAGCTGCAGGGATTATTATGTTGACCACTGCTATATATACCAGGTGTATGATGCCGGTGTAACTCATCAGTATAAAAATCCTACATCAACACAACCGGTGATAATGGAGAATGTCACTTACAGTAATAACCTTATAGAGTATTGTATTTATTCTATTGAATACTTTTTAGACCAGCCCAATTCAGAAAATGACATCATGAAAAATATCCTGATCAAGAATAATATATGCCGTCTTGCAGGTTTGGGATGGGGATGGCAAAGGCCTAATAAAGTCGCAAGGCATATTCAGGGAGGATGGCTTAACTCCAAAAGAAAATATCCGGCTGAAAATTATATTGTCACTAATAATATTTTTGACCGCAGCAAAGATGTTCTGATATCTGTGAGCGCACTTAAAGAAGAACATTTACCACAAATGAAAAACAATATTTATATTCAATATACCGGGGGACATTTTGGATTTTATGGCCTGGAGAACAACAAATACTATCCCTTCAATGCAGATATTAAAAAGCTGTTGATTGAAAAAGGAATTGAGGGAAATCCGGTCATTATTTTTACTGAATAAACACCCTTTACTTAATAAAAATTAATTAGTTATTTCTATGTTAATGAGGGGAAAATAACACAAATCACTCCTATCGAAGTTAAAGAATTTTAAGATGGTAGATCTTTTGAAATTGAAAACGGTGGAATTACCTATGTCCAAGATTTAATTAAAAAAATAACACTTAATGGTAGTCTTATACCTAACACCAGATTAACCAGATTAATAAAATTTAACCACAAGCCTGTAAATGCTCTTAAAACGAATATGTGGCTTTCTGGGCTTATGTCATTTTATTTTTTTTCTAACGATTTCAATCTACACGATAACTCCGTTGACTGGTTTTATTATTGTCTGATCCTTAATAAGCTGGATGGATATTATCAGGGTTCAACTTTGCCTTAACTGCTAATTGTTGAACAGGTTTTGTTTCTAATATAAGTTATTTATTTTTAAAAAGATATCTTTTCTTAATGAAGTAACTTATAATAAAAAGAACACCTACAACAACAAATGGGAATGTAATCATCAGGATGATACCAAGGCTCATGCCAACTGAATGGTTCATATTGTAATTGTGGTTATAGATAAACGGGCTCAATCCAAGACCTATTATTATAAAGATAATACCACCAATATATTCCCATTTCCAGGCAACAATGAGTAAGGCTAGCAAAACAAAGGAAGGAATGAGATGAATAAGAAATGCACCTATCTGCTGCCAGATGGTCAAATCAGGACTAAAGGAATCCAAAGCAAATAAACTGATAAATAGAATAGCCAGGATACAGATGACTCTTGGTGTCCAATGAAGAACTTTAAGCCTTGTTCCCATCTTAATATGTTTTAGTTTAAAAGTAAATATGTTTGCATGTCCCTGTTTTAATAGGAGTTTCTGGTCTCCCTTTATTATTATCCAATATTTTTTAAACTTACCCTCAATGAAGTAGTATTTTATCCATTGTTAATGCAAATTACAACAATAAAATATTTTTTAACAATAATTCACTAAAAATCAATCATAAAAGTATTTTGTCACTAAAACCTGAAAATGAATGTAAACAACTCATGTATCTTTTACATGGTCTACACCCTTATTTGCTAAAATACCTGCAATGCTATTTGCCGTTTGAAAAGACATTCCTCCTGATATTATTACAGGTGATTTCTATGATGTGGAAGCTATGAAGATGGAACTTGACCTGAAGGTAGTGTTTATCATAAGGTGAAGGGGTATTATATCCGGTATTTTCAGATCATTTGAAGAGTGCTAAAAATATAAAGTCACTTGACTACTCGGAAGGAGATGTTGTGCATTACACAGTTTACTCAGGAGACAACACTACGGTTATTTCAGATAAACCTGACTTAACGAAAACTATTGAAGTTGAGTTTTATAAATGCAAAGACCCGGATAACAACAGTTATAAAATTGTGCAAATAGGAGAGCAATGGTGGATGGCAGAAAATCTTAAAACTACAAAATTAGGTGATGGAACATCTATTCTGAATCTCGTTGATAACTCTCAATGGAAAGAAATTGACAGCGCCGCTTTTTGTTGGTATGAAAATAACATTAATTTTAAAAATAACTATGGCGGCCTTTATAATTGGCAAGCAGTGAATACAGGAGACTTATGCCCGGCAGGTTGGCATGTACCTTCTAACAATGAATGGAATTTGCTAAACAATTATTTAGGAAATGATTCATATGCAGGCGGCAAACTCAAAATTACCGGAACAAATTACTGGCAAGGTTCAAATCTTAGAGCCACTAATGAAACTGGATTTTCTGCACTCCCGTCTGGCAAGCGTGATGTAAATGGCTTGTTTGCTCATGAAGGTGTTTATGCTAACTGGTGGTGCGACACGGAGCTTGATGACCACCAAACTCCGGTTTGGAGTTTAGACGGTATAAATGATAATTTAGTAAATGAAACATTAAATTACTATCAGTATGGATTATCTGTCCGGTGTGTTAAAGATGCCGGTCCGTTGTATCCAGCAGGATCAATTCCTGAATCATATGAACAACTTGCTAATATTCCACTATTTAGCATTACTGACACAGTAGCAATTCCATTATTAAAAAAAGCTTCTATTCTTCCGGATAGTATCATACTTAAGGTTCCTGAACCCGGCAAACAGGGAAGTTATAATAGTTGCTCAGCATGGGCAGTTGGATATGGCAATATGAGTTATCTTTTCAAATTTTTCGAAGGTCATGATGATTATCTTTATGAGAATCATTTCTCACCACCTTTCATTTACAATATGAATTACTATGGTGTAGACAACGGAAACCCAATTTCTGTAGCCGTAGATCATGTTAAAAATTACGGGTGTTGTAAAATAACTGATATGGATTATAAAACGGCCCCGGATCTACCACCAACAGATATCGCAATACAAAACGCTTTAAAATTCAAAATCACAGATTATTACAGATTGAATAATGATAAAAACTTAATAAAAACTATTATTAGTAAAGGATACCCGGTTATTATAGGTGCCAGAGTAGACAATGCATTTAGAAAAAATGAAGATTTTGATGAAATTGATGGTAAAATATTATGGAAAGAATATAAGTATAAATATGCTATCAACCGGGCTAAACATGCAATGTTACTATGCGGTTATGATGATAAAATAAACGCTTACAAGGTTTTGAACAGCTATGGATCAAATTGGGGAGATAGTGGATTTATTTGGATTGACTATGATTTTTTTAATAGAGTGATAGTGGATCCTGCAATTATAGATCTACCATCTATTTTTCTCATAACTGTTAAAAGACCTTATGTTTTGACTGGTGATATTACTGACATAACTAATGTTTCAGCAAAATGTAAAGTTAAATTTCTCAAAGATTGGGGCCTTGACATTGCAAATCGGGGTGTATGCTGGAATGTTTCAGGAAATCCGACAATAGACGACAATAAAACAGAAGAAGGAACCGGAAATGTTGATTTTACCAGCGACATCAATGGATTAAATGCAAATACAACATATCATGTAAAAGCATATGCTTCCAACAGCGAAGGTATTTCCTATGGCAAGCAGGCAACATTTACTACCACTTCCACACTCCTTTCAATTGGACAAATATACTCTGGTGGAATAATTTTTTATATCGATAGTACTCGTCAGCATGGATTGGTAGCAGCTAAAACCGATCAGCATTCTGGAATTCAATGGTATAATGGCAAGTTTGTTGTAACAGGTGCAACTAATAAAATGATTGGATCCGGCCAGGAAAATACAAACAAAATAATAAGTGCTTTAGGTGAAGGGGAATATGCTGCCAGTATATGTGATAAATTGACGTTAGATGGATTTAGTGACTGGTTTTTACCAAGCCAGAAAGAACTTGATGAAATGTTCAAATATTACGAAATCTTAGGAATGAATAAATCATCAAAATATTGGAGCTCTACAGACAGTGGATGTACATCCGGTGGAATCTGGGATGGTTGTGCTTATTGCAGAGATGGCTGGGGTTACTATAGTTATGAGGGCACATTTTCCAAACATGTCGTTAGAGCAATCAGATCTTTTTAATATGACAAATGCATCCAGCAGTTGCTTTTTTACAACACCTGCCGAAACTTTTATCCTTTCACCCTTCTGGTTTCCTCTTAGAAAGATTAATACTTTGATACTTCAGCTTTATGACAAAATTTAATATCTTTAAGGAAAAGTTCAGGAGACTTCGGGGTGTAAAAGGGAAAAACTGAAAAATAATCACCTGAAATCTGAATGTCTAACCAAGTAATATAAAAATGGATAAAAACAGTACAACAAAAAAAATTGCCGGACCGGATAATCCGGCATGGAGAGGTAAAGTATCTAATTCTCACCAGTTGGGAGGAATAGAAACTTCGGTACTTGACAATGGTAATGGCAGAGGCACCAGAATTGCATGGTTCGATACAGGTTCCGGATTGCGGTTTAAAGTTTTGCCTGACCGTGCAATGGATATTGCCGATGCATTTTTTAACGGACAAAGTCTTGCCTGGTTGAGCCATGCGGGAGTGACACCCGGTAACCCTGCTGTTAACAGGGAAGCATTATGGCTTGATACTTTTTCGGGCGGACTCCTCGTTACATGCGGGCTCACTCATATCGGTGATCCGGAAAAAGATCAGCATGGAGAGCGCGGACTTCATGACCGTATCAGTCATCTGCCAGCCAATATTGAGTCAGTTATACAACCTGATCTCCGCAACAATAACTATGAAATGAGTATTACCGGCACTATATTGCAATCGACAGTATTCGGTCCTATTCTCGAATTAAAGAGAACCATTTCAGGCAGGCTTGGATTTTCAGAGCTTAAAATAGATGACGAAGTTACTAACCTCGGGAATCAGCCTGCCCCGCACATGCTCCTTTATCACATGAATTTCGGATGGCCGCTGATCGATGAAGGAACGAAACTAATATGGAACGGAAAGGTACATCCACGTGATGCAGATGATCCCATTTTTAGGGAAGGTGGCGACTGCCAGACATGCAAGGCCCCGATGGATAAACATTCAGGGGGCGGAAGTTCAGTAGCTTTCATTGATGTTGATGCCGATGCCGGCGGAAACTGCATTAGCGAGATTTTCAATCCCAAAACAGGCCTCAGGGTAAGCATCCATTTCAAAAAAGAACAACTTCCATGGCTGACCAGCTGGCAACATTGGGGATGGAATGAATATGTTACGGGAATGGAACCCGGAACACATCCTCCAATAGGACAGGCAAAAGCAAGAAAAGAGGGCACACTGCTGTTCCTCAAACCGGAAGAAACGAAGAAATACGAACTGCTTGTCAGGATTGGCTAATGAAATAGAGACTATTTTTTTGAAACAACCTCTATTTTGTGGTGCCACCCGGAATTGAACCAAGGACACACGTATTTTCAGTCCTTATCAACGAAAGAGCTACATAGTATAAAACAAACTACTTATGCCATACAACGTCAATCCTGGTTAAAACTATAGACAAAACAGAACTTGATTTCAAATTAATACTTTTTTATATTATAACTCTATTTTTTTCATTCAGCTTAAATAATGTTTTTATTTTTGAAAATTTGAAAGGTTTGAATGTACGATTTGTACTGATGTTTTACTTCCTGAAATACATTAAACGGATTCATATTTTCAGTTTTTAATAGCTTATTCTTTCCATAGTAGTTCTTTTTCCCAGTCAGCCGGAAAGCCCATTGCTCCCGGGTAATTAGGTTGAATTCGCATAACCCGGTCCCACAAACGGGAATGATGAGCGCAAACATTGCGCACATATACCAGGCTATGAAGCCATGAACTAAAAGTTAGGTCATCTAATCCAAACCAGTGTGCTACTTCCCGTTTGCTTTTCCCTGACCTGAAATTGGAATACAATTTAGAAATAGAGCCGAATGGTACTATCTCAAATGCAGTCCACCTTGGAGGGAGCGGATTCGAATATTTCTTTTTATAAGCCCTTAT
>CAZJGI010000138.1:0-7302 GCA_964545315.1 uncultured Prolixibacteraceae bacterium | reverse complement strand
CCATGGCATTTTGTTCCTGAACCTTTAGGATTATTATAACTGCCACCTCTTAAAACATTATATTCCACTATATGGCCTGAACCTCCGTTTACATCTATCTGCGATCCGCTATCAGGTCCGTATCCATTGTCATGGATATAATTATTATGTACGTGCAATCCGGATGTTATTGCCCAGGCCCCAATACCGCTTTGAACAGAATTGAGGATTTCACTATACGCTATTTCAACATCCGTTAATGAATGTACAGAGGTCTTATTGACACTGGCCCCGGTTTCCGTCATATGAACAGCCGCAGTAAGACCCTCCTCACCATTTGGGCCTGCAATATAACAATCCAGGATTTTTATACCTGTTACATTATCATTTGTTGCCCTGATCTGAAAAGTTTGCCATTTGGCAGTTTCAAAATGCAACCCTTCAAAAACCCAGTTATCAACATCTCTGACAGATACAACAAAAAGTTGTGATCTGCTTCCAAAAAATTTTGGGCGGTCACCATTACCATAGGAACTCCATTTTACAGGATTTTTTTCAGTGCCGCTTCCTTTATTTTGAATAAATACATTTTCTGAGTTAAAAGCATCGCCTTTCCTGAATAGCACCAAATCACCGGGATCACGGGCGCTGTTAGCCTTTTCCACAGTGCGCCAGGCGCTCGCCGGGGAAGTGCCGTTAAAACCATCATTTCCGTCAGATGAAACATAATATACATTGCCGATTAACTTTACACGGCTAATGTTTGTATATTCAGAGCGTATCCCTCCGGCCATTGCTGCTACACGATAATTATAGGTCATCCCCAGGGTTAAATTCTCATCGTTATAGAATATATATGGTAGCGGATTATGTTTGAATACATAATTCTCCTCTACAACAGACCAGGAACCATTATTTACATTTCTCTCTATCCTGTATCCCTCAACATCAGAATAATTTTCGGGGGCATTCCATGTTAACCGTGCGCGATTACCGGATCCTGATACAAACAAATTACCAGGCTTCAAAGGATTGGTAGGTGTTGAATCAACAACAACTAAATCGGGTTTATTATCAAATTCTTTTGAACCGCAGGTAGTTATAACTATTACCAGGATTGCAAAAAATAAGGGTTTTACTACTATCAACAATGAAGATTTTGATACCATAAAACATTTAAATAATTAATTAAATTCGATCCAGGAATAAATTGATCTGTCGGTTATAGTTGATAATAAGGAAATAACAAGATTTCGAAATAATTAATAAAGCTAATAGTTTAGTAGTTCCTATCCTTTACTAATTATTCTAAACACAATACTTCCTCAAATGTTCACCTGACCCGGTGTGAGAATAGAAATAAATTTATACCGTTTTTAAAATTCCGGAGGTAACGGTATCAGGGCAGAAAAACGATATTTTCTGTAAATTCGTTTATTCTGAAGTCGGCGTCAGCTAAGCTTTTCATAGCTTTACCTCCGACGGAGCACTTTTCAAAAGTGATATTTTCAACCCTGTTTTCAGCTGAAAATCCGCTTACTATGAAAGGCTTGGCAGCATTTTCCCAGCTGACATTTTTCATTTTAACATTTCTGATTTGTCCCGGAGGATCATCGCCGTAATATGTACCGGGTGTGACAATAAGTTCCAGGTTCTTGAACTCAATCTGTTCCTCAACCCTGATATCTTCAAATAAAATATCCTCAATTGTCGCCGGTCCGTCGCATACTATGCTGAAGGCTGAATGGCCATCTGTCCTTCCGCCCCCACGTGCATATAAAATATCACAGTTCTTAACCACTACATTCCGGACAGGGCCGCCGTTAAGTTCAAAGCCCAGGGTAACGCCGTCGCTGCATGACCAACCCACCATAACGCAGTTGGTGACATAAACTGAATCAACGCTGAGATTATAATTTGGTGATTTTATTGCGACACAGTCATCACGGCACCGCATGAAGCAATTGTCAATTATAAAATTTTTCGAGGATACAGGATTTATTCCATCAAGGCCGTAAATTCCCTCAAAACTGAATACCTTAACATTCCTGTAGCTACTGTTGCGACAGTTTGTAAGCGTGTTAGTCCAGCCTCTGTTGTTTTTAATGAAGATGTCGCTGACATGCAGGTTTGTTGTACCTGATATCCTGATAGTCCCATGTAACATTCCCCTTCCCCTGATAGTTACGTCACTAAGGTCTTGTCCTGTAATATTTGCATAAACAATTGCTCCTGCAGCAATGTATATTGTCTGGTTGTTGGATAGGATTATTTTCCCGGGATTATGTTCACCGGGACCAAAATAGGTAATATCTGTACTATTTTCATTCAGTGGATTCTCCTCAGGTGCATCCGCGAATATTGCAAGGTGAGGCAGGTTGTTGATCTCAATATATAATTTTCGCGGAGTATCCAGGTTGAAGCTAATCTCGTTATCCTTTACCTCAGCTTTAATATTGAGGCTTTTCGGTTTAATGACGTATTTTTCAATCTTCTCATTTGCTGTAATCTTTAGTTTTACCTTTCCTTCGAAGGCGAAACCTGCAACATCCATATCCTCCAGTTTCCTTCCTCCATAGATCCCAAGGTTATGATCAAATTTTTCAAGTTTGCTACCGGCCCTTTCCACCCAAACAGGTCTATTGTTAACTGTAAGTTTTAGGTCAGGGCTTGTTGGCAACCCGGGAGGTGCAGGATATATATCCACTAATTGTCTGTTACAACCGGCCATAATATTCAGTGCAATAAAAACTAACACAAATAGCCTGAAAAATTTAAAGATTGGGTTCATAATATTAAGTTAATGATTTTCAAACAGATTTTAAATTTAATAAAAAAGTCAACATCCCAGGGATAATTAAATAATCGTGACAATCGATTTTAAAACTTTATAGTCTGATCTTATTAATGGGTACAAACTATTGAATAATAACCAAAATTAACAAAAATGATCTTATCTAAAATATCCATTTTTAAAGATCAATTGGAAGAAAAGTAGTAAATTGTTTAATAAAGTTATATTCGAATGAAAACAGATCGAAGAAATTTCATTAAGGCAGCCGGCATGGCAGGCACCGGCATGGTTGCAGGTGGCATGGTCTTAGGTGGAGGGGAAGTACCATCCACCAGAAATATTAAACCGGCCATATGGGATATTTCAGAGAGTCATTGCATGAATGACTCAATTACCCGGAAGATGAGGATCAAGCCGGTTGCTTACAAAATATTTGGCGGGGAATTCTGGGAGGGACCTTGCCGGACCGGTTGTGAAGAATGCCTCACCCCCGAAGGCGAGAAAGCAAGTGGGCAAAATGCGTTAGGATTATTCCTTGATCAACTCAAAGCAAATTTGTCCCCTGACGCCATAATAATGGAGCCGGTATTTCTGGCGTGGCAAAAAGGCAAAGCGGCACCTGAAGAAGAACTACGTAAGTTGGATGCAGATTCACTGGATACCGACCTGTTTTTAGTTTGCATCGGCTGGGGGTGGGATGCGGCTTCGTATATAAGCAAGCATTACAACAAACCGGTTGCAACAATGTGGAGCGCATTCATGGGAGACAAGGGAGAAGGATATCCTACCTGCAGGATGCACATGGGCCGCTCTTTTGAACGGGAAGACTACCGTCCAATTGATTTCGATGACCTGAACCGGTTAATTTCTGTACTCCGCGTCAGAAGAGCCATGCGAGAGTCACGGGTTTTGGAGGTGCATACCGAAGGGGCTTCCCGTACCGGAATGTTGGAAAATCTCAAATCGAAATATGGCCTTCAGCACAAGTCTGTCCTGGCCCAGGAAATATATGATGAGATGGATCGCGTGATAGCGGAAGAAGCGGAAAGAACACAGAAGTTAACACACCATCTGATCGACAATGCACATAAAGTCCATATGAAACAAGAGGACATACTGCCTTCGGTGAGCTTTTATGTTGCCGCCAGGAATTTGATGGAACGGTATAAATGTAATGCATTTTCTTTTCCCTGTTACGAAACATGCCTTACGAAGATACCACATAAGAAAAGATTCACCCCTTGCCTGGCGCACTCGCTTCTCAAAGACGAAGGGTTCCCCTCGGTGTGCGAGGGAGATATTCGAATGCTGCCGGCAATGATGCTTTTGATGTACATTTCAAAAAAATCAATTCCCATGGGTAACTCATGGGTTGTGGACAAAAAAAACAATTTGTACGGGATGCAACACGATGTTCCAGGGTTAAAAATGAAAGGATTTGATAAGGCTGACTTATCTTACGAGATAGTGAATTTCACGGAAGGGGGCTGGGGAGCAACCATACGTCGTGATTATTCTCTCGACAAAGGCCAGGCCGTAACGATAGCTGCTTTCAATTCATCCTTGGCAAAACTACTTGTGGTAAAGGGAGAAATGGCAGGGTCCATTGCCTATGATGAAGTAGGATGCAGGTTAATGGCAGTTGTCAGGGTGCCGGATGTTGTGAAACTTTATCATGAAGTGCATCGTTCAGGGTTCATTGGCCATCATTCCATGGTATATGGTGATTACACCCAGGATATTGTCGAATTAGGTGAATTGATGGGATTTGAGGTCGTCCTCCGGGCATGACAGAGGAGACTTAAGCCGGGCTTGAATCATTCAGGATAATGCTACCTTACCGGGTGATAGTATTTTATTGAGGGAAGAGATAATTCACTTCTAATCATTATATTATTTTTACAAAAAATCTGAATAAAATATTATAATCAAATATCTTTATCATGAACACAAAAAAACCTTCTTCCTTTTTTTTATTTCAATCACAGCTGCCCGGGAGGATTCCTTTTTGGTTATGATACAGCTGTCATTTCAGGAACAATAAGCCTGGTTAAATCACAATTTGAGCTTAATACTTTAATGGAAGGATGGTATGTCAGTTCGGCTTTGGTTGGTTGTATTTCAGGAGTAATTTTTGCAGGAGAAATAGCTGACCGTTTCGGAAGGAAGAGTGCATTACTATTATCAGGTTTGCTCTCTTAAATTTACCCTGCCAAAGTGCGGGGCCGTGCAATGTCGGTTGCAACACTTGCCGTATGGACAGGCACCGCGATAATCGGTCAGGTGGTTCCCTGGATGTTACAGAATCTTTCACTTGCAGGTACATTTTTCTTATTTGCATTATTTTGCATACCTGTTCCGCTGATTTTGAAGAAAATACCTGAGACTAAGGGATTGTCACTTGAAGATATAGAGGAAATATGGCGGAAATATTAATCAGTAAAAACATTTTCGAGCCTCATCTGCAAAAGCCCGGATCAGTTTCAGATCAGCATCGAAAAAGTGGTCAGACGGAGCAAGGATATATCCTCCGTTATATCCTGCTTCATCAAAGCACCTCCTTACTTCCCTCCTGACCATTTCTTCAGAACAATCATTGAAAAAGTGAAACTGGTCAAAACCACCTATCATGCATACTTTATCACCAATACGCTTTTTGGCTTCGGCTAATATCACATCGCCGCCCATACCGGAAGGAGTAAAAGTTTCCATTGCATCCGGTTTCATGGATGCAATATCTTCCAGTACAGGCATCATACCGCCGCAGGTGTGATACACAATTCTTTGTCCGGCATTGTGTGCCGCTTCTATCAAAGGGGCATCGTAAGGTGCAACAAACTCATTAAAAATATCGGGAGAAATGACAGTAGTGGAAGCATCGCCTCCACCCAGTTCCAGTAAGTCGTATTTTGCACCTTTGAGGGATTCAATATATATTTTTTTCCTTTTTTGCAAAATACTCAGGAAAGTGTGCACCCACTCCGGATCTTCAAAAACAGCCATAATAAGATTTTCGATACCGTAAAGGCAAGAGGCATCCTGCCAGCATCCGGGTTGACCAAATCCTTCAAAAGCCATTATATGACCCCTTATAAGGCCATTGTCCCCGAACTCATCAGCAGCTCTGTTGATATCTTCAACCCTGCATCGCGGATAAGTCATATACCTGGCAATTATATCTATATCAGATTTTTCTTTAATTAAGCGCTCTCTGATCCAGGTTGAATGCTGATCAGTTTGCAGTATCATCGACAATGTTTTAGCAGGTGTAATAATGTTAAACCTTTGAGCGGGATAACCAGAGTTATAAACATTTTCAATCTTTACCTGCCAGTTGTCGGAAACTACTCTTCTTGCCTCCAGAAATCCCATCTCTACATGTCCGGGGTCAAAATACTCTCCCTGTTCTCCGGAGTAATCATAGGCCATTACCCAGTTTATGGGATCAAGTCCAAACAGTTGAAAGAATTCCTGTACGGAGGCTCCTTCCAAATATTTTTTAAGGAATGAAGGCATTACATGATGTGTTGTTACAGGCAGTCTGTCAGGTTTTTCCTTATTTAGCGCAGCAATAAAACGTTCTTTTGGTGTCATTCACTTCAGCATTATTATCTCAAAGTTTAAAAACAGTCATAAGTACAAAAAATATGTAATTTTGATATAAATATACAGATTGAATCGTTCAGATAAGCAAAAAAATTAAGCTGAAAATTTACACAATTTTTATCTTGTTAAAAGTCGGTAAAGGTCGATGGTAAACTCATTAATTGGTATTTAATAGTTTTTGCCAAGCGATAGTTACCTGCCGAATTGAGATGTAACCGGTCGGTTTTGACATTTCTGTAATACTTGCCATAGGAATCCTTTAACGGGTAAAAAAAAATCTTTGCTTGTATTTTCATTTTAATATTTTAAATTAATCTCAACTTCAAAAGATTGTTTGCAAATAAAGTATGACTATTTTATACCTGAATTATTATAGCATTTTTTATTGTTACAATCTTATTGTTTTTATTACTTATTCTTATTATTGGACTACCCCGGTCTCAACAAAGGAAATAATGACTAAAAAATAAAACAAATCCTGCCAGTGGTTTGTCTGAAAAAAATGTGATCCAAATATAAATCATTAAAAATTACCAAATTAACCTGATATTGTAAAAAATTGCGTAAATTTAATAGTGGTTTCAGGACTAAATGCATTTGATAACCGAAAGTAAATTATAACAGAGGCGTATCCGGAAATTCTAAATGTTGTGGTAAATATCCTTACAAATTAAATTTCATTAATTAAAATGCAAGTCAATGGAAACAACAGAGAAATTGTCAAAAAGTCTGGTCAGGATCCACCGGTTAATCACCAGAGGAATTGAAACAGCCCGGTAGTGTGATCATTCCATTTATGCTTTATAACCTTGAATTGCCTGACAGAAAAATATTTTCAAAAGAATTCCCATGGATAATCAATTTTATCCTGGTGCCCTGGCTCTGGAAGAGTAAGTGGAGAAGCATGAAACCATATCTTCTCC
>CAZJGI010000137.1:0-7313 GCA_964545315.1 uncultured Prolixibacteraceae bacterium | reverse complement strand
CAATTTCATTATAGTACTTAAATGTTGCCGTACGAATTAAATTACGCTTTTTAGAATACGGAATTCTTAGTGGTTCCCCATAAGAGCCTCCTGTATATGCCCAGGATTTTATTTTCGATTCATCAACTTTTTTTGTCCACTCCAATATTTCATGCCTGCCCATGAGGGGATTTTTTTCTAGCACAGGATTAAATCCCCATTTTATTAAATAGGTATTTAAAAATGATGTTTCAAAACAACCAATATTTTCATCAATAAATTTTGTTTTATCATAATAATTATTTATTCTGTTGTCATTTAATAGATTATATACAGAATAAACTGTTTTTGCAGCTATGGGTTTAATCATATTTGTGAAGCTGTTCTAAAAAAATTTTTACAATTTATTTTTCCAGGTAATTATGGATCAGCTTGGAAAATTCAGAAGAATTCATGAATTCAACATCAGGCCATGTTTCTAAAACTTTTTCAAGCAACAATCCCAGAGCTTTAAGTCCCATTTCCCTGTTTCCATTATATAAACCTCCGACAAAATTTACTCTGTGAGTTGCAATTATTGCAGGTTTCCTCCAGCGAAAAGAAGCTTTGATTTGATTCATTACATTCTTAAGGCTTATTTCCAATCCATCTTTCAAAGGTTCAAACAGGCAATTACGGCCATAAGTAATGATACCTGATTTATCTTTACGACCATTAATATAATATTTTGTAGTATATCCTCCATTACCATCAGGAATATATCGTTTACCAGTTTCAACGGTAGTTTTAATTCCCGATTCAAGTAACAACGGTTTAAATTTATCGTGAAAGACAGCATTCGAAGGACAAAAAACATCGGGATTAATCCCAAATGTATCTCTAAATATTAAAACACCATCTGTCAAAGCGTTTTCAAGAAAGGAAAAATCTTCCTGGCTATCAAAATAAAAACCAGGCCTGAAACTTTTCACTATTGCCGGCATATTATTTAGCGGAACGCTGCAAAATTCATTTTCGAATCCAAAAAGCAAGTCTTCATTACCTGTTTGCAAATATCTCATATATAATGGAACAGTAAGATGTTCCCTTCCATGGTATTGTGGAAAAAATATTCCTTCTTTTATTCCTTGCTCCCAAAGATCAAAAATACTGCTGACCTGCTGGTAATGATCTATTGTTTCCTTATAAGTTTTATAATGATATGTTTGAAAATTGTCATTTTTTATTTTTCCAAAATCAGGATTGGCTACATTACAAAAAGGAGTCATTTTTGCAAAATTACCGTTCTTGTCCCTATAGCTTTTCAATAACCTGAATAATGCATAGAGATCTTCAGCACTTTCAATAGTATCGAATTTATCAAAAACATTTTCACCGACCAGGTCTCTCTTCCATTTTTTCAAACGAAAATAAGTTTCATTTGAAGGCATTCGGATACTACCCCAATCATCTGCTTCAATTATTAATATTTTGCGTTTTGTATGCCATCCGGGTATATTTTTTACATTGATGCGGAGTGTTCTATTAATTTTGTGTATCATACCTTTTCAAAAATAAAATCTTTATACATTTTCCCTATTTTACCTAAAGAAAGCTCCTCTTTTATATTTTTTGCCTCTGCTCCCAGTTTTTGCCTAAATATGGGGTCATCTATTAATAATTGAATACTTCTAGCAAGTTCTTTTATATTACCATTTTCAACCAGCAAACCATTCACGCCATGTTTGATAATTTCAGCAGGGCCTGCATTTACATCGAAACTTATACATGCCAGTCCGTGTGCCATTCCTTCTATCAAAGCGTTGGGGAAACCTTCACTATGAGAGGGCAATACAAATATGCTGCTCCTTGCATAGACAAGGTCTATTTCTTTTACACCACCAAGAAATACTACTCTATTCGCAAGATTAAATTCATAAACTATTTTTTTCAGGTGGATAGTAGCAGGACCCTTACTACCGGCAATATGGAGTATCCAGCCTGGCGATTTGACCAACTCAAAAGATTCAATAAGCCTGTCAAGGCCCTTCACAGGATAATGCCTTGCCACCGCTAAAATTATATTTTCTTTTTTAACTTCCGGATATATTTTTACGGGACGTACAGGATTAGGAATTACTTTAACATTAACTTTTGAACCCAACATTTCCTTTTTTTGCTGAGCTGCCCTTTGGGTTTGTGCAATAATACCAGTTGCTCCGGGATATAAAATCCTTCTTAAAAGCTTAATATGAAGCGGAAATTTCAATCCGGGACTAGCACGGTCTGAAATATAAGTTTTTATATGTAATCCTTTAACTGCCAGTAATACTAAAAAATTTGACCAGTCTCCGTAAGAAATAATACGATCAGGTGATATTTTCTTTATTTCCTTTCGTAGGAATAAGACTATTTTTAAATAATATAAATACTTACCTAAGTATTTTTTGGAGAAATTGGGTTCGAGCACACTAATCTGAGGACTTAATTTATAAAAGTGGGGATATTTATAAATGGTAACAATATTTACTTTATAATTTTCTTTATTAAAATATTCAGCCATAACCGCAACAGCATTCTCTAAACCACCAAGCTTTAGACATGAGGTAATAAAACAAATGGCTTTTTTATTATAATTGGTCATAAATAAGTTCTAATTAAGGTACCGTTTATAAATATTGGACATTGTTTGTAATGATTCCTCTATAGTAAATTCCTGAGCTTTTTTAAAACTGTTTTCTCCCATAGTTTTCCGTAATAATGGATTATCATGTAACCTTAAAATATAATTAATAAAAGCTTGAGCATCACCCTGAGTATACATAAATCCATTATAGCCATGATCAATAATTTCTTTATGCCCTCTGTTAAATGATGCAACAACCGGTATTGAGCATATCATCTCTTCAGAAATACCCATATCAAATCCTTCACGCCGGCTGGCCGAAATCCCTATATCTGCGATAGCGGCAAATTTTTCAATATCATACCGAAATCCTATAAAATCTATAGTATCTGTTAAATTATTCTTAGTTGACAGCAATAACATTTCATTTAATAATTTTCCTTTACCTGCAAAAATTACCTTTAATTCCGGAATCTTCTTTTTTAATTTTGGGATTGCATTAATAATAAAATGATGGTTTTTATTATAATTGAATCCTGCTATATACAATAATATAAAATGCTCTGACAAATAACCTAATTCTTTCCTTGTGGTTTGAATTTCTTCTGCATTGTATGTTTTAAATTTAGCTGTATCAATGCCAATGCCTTTAATTAAAAATGATTCTTTATGCAGCATCTTACCTTTTATGTATCCAAAATCCTCACTGTTTATTGCTACAATGCCATCCGTTAAAGCACTTAATATATACTCTGCCGGATAAAATAAAAACCAATTCTTCAAAGGGGCTCCCTTAAAAAAATGAAATCCATGGGCAGTATATAAAACTTTGGTTCCATTTTTACGAGCTTTTCTGACAGCCAACCTGGTAATTGCACCGGGAAACGGGGTGTGACAATGTATCAAATCAAAATGGTTATTTTTAATGATCGATTTTAATCTTTTATAAGTTGAAAAATAGGTTATTATTTTTAGGGAGCGGGGAAATTTTAAATAATAAATATGATCGATATTTTTAAATTCAATGTCACCCCGGTTCTCAATTGCCAATGAAACGTCATGCTCCTGACTTTTTAACCATTTTAAATAAGGGAGATGAAAAGTTTTTAAGTGAATATCGCTGGTTGCAACATATAGAATTTTACTCATTTACTATAATTATAACTTGTTTTTAAGCTTTTTCATAACAAGAAGAATCAAATAAAGCCCTATCCCAAAATGAAGTTTTGCAAACAGAAAAAAAAACCACCAATGCAAGGGGAAATATTGATATTGTAACTTTTTATAAGCAGCAACATATTCTGGCGTTCTAAGAACTTCTTTTAAGAATCGAATTTTTTGAATAGCATTTTTATTATTTGCAGCATTTAGTTCATTGAAGCCTAAACCAATAATTGACATGCAAATGCGATTATTCAATGCCTCCTTAAAATTTTCTCCCAAATTATTTTGACAAATAACAAAATCCATTTGTTTATGCAATACAGTCCACTTTTCATGCAACCAAGGCCTATAAACAGTAGTTAAAGTGCTTTTAATTCCCTTTCGATAATGATAAAAGTGTTTATTTATAAAAACAAAACGTTTTACAAAAGAAAAACACTCTAAATTAAATAAAGCATCTTCTGCAGAGCCAATAAGTTCAATATCCAAGAATTTTACTCCTGAATTTTTCAATATATTAGCGCAGTATAATTTCATGCATACCGGAGATAGTGAGTCCGCATTACTGGGATACTTTAACTCTGAACCTTGAAGACCAACCATTCTTCTTTGAATAGTATTTTTTAACTTTTCATACTCATATAATCCTTCTTTGATATTAATTTTCTTTTTAATAGATTTTTTAGGATACTCCCGTATATAAGAAAACATTACAACGTCAGCACTATTTTTTAATGCTAAATTATATGATACCTCACATGTTTCAGCATCAATCCAATCATCTGAATCAACAAATAAAATGAAATCACCAGTCGCAATTTGAATTCCAAAATTTCTTGAAGATGCAACGCCCTGATTGTTTCTATGAAAATATTTAATTCGTTTGTCTTTACCCTCAAATCCTTGACATATTTTTCCAGATAAATCTGTCGAACCATCATTTATTAAAATAATTTCGATTTCCTGACATGTTTGATTAATAAGACTATTAAGGCAATCTTCGAGGTAATTATCAACATTATAGACAGGAACAATTATTGAAATCTTAGGTCTCATATTTATAAAGTAGAAGATCAATTATTTTTTTAAATTCTTCCAGCTCAAATTGAGTTGGGTCATTGCCTCTCCTCTTCAAAAAAAAGTCAACTCCCAAAATCGGAAGTAAAAAAAAGTAAATGATGAATTTTATTATGGATTTCATAAGCTGTTTTAATCCAACAAATACTTTTCTCTTAATTAAAAATACATCTGATTTAATACCCTTTGAATAATAAGTCAGGATTTTGTTTGAAGTCGTTGAACCGAATTCAAAATAATAGTAGAGCACTTCATTCAAAATAAAGTATTTTTTCCCTAAAAGAAACTTGTCAAAATAATCTACATCTTCTGCACTCGCCAAATTAATCCTGTATTTAAATTGTTTTGCATCATCTAATCTGATCAATGAGGTAGCTAGAGAAAATCCTGAAATAATATTATTTTCCTTATGCTTTTTTATATTGTTATCTCCTTTTGCACGTATAGTTCTCAATCTTTTCTTATCATCGAAGGTACCAAGACCACAAGCAACCAAGGAAACCTCAGGGTGTTCAATTAAATAATTTACTTGTTTTTCTAATTTTTCAAAATGATAAAAATCATCTGCATCCAAATATGCCAAGTACTCTCCTTCAGCATTTTCCAGTGCCACTTGTCGTGCATATCCCCTGCCCTTGTTTTTAGGCAAATTAAGTATCTTGAAGCGGTGGTCCGATTCATATTGTTTTAATATTTCGGGTGTGCTGTCTGTACTGCCATCATTTACGATTAAACATAACCAGTTTGGGTAAGTTTGAAAAAATAAAGACTTAATAGCAAATTTTATGGTTCTTTCACCGTTATATACCGGCATCATAACAGTGACCAAAGGATCTTCTTTTTTTTGCATATTTTTCAGTTAAATGCAAAGATGAATCTTAGACACATTATTAATAAACTTCAGTAATCAATTAAAGGCAATGACAACCGGTAATCGGCATATTATAATTATAAAATGCAATCATATGATTAATATACAACTTCATCTACCATCCACCCATAAGGATTAAATGCACCCTCGTGCCAATTAAGTTCATTATCCCAATAACCGGGACATGGATCATAACCGGTCGCAACAAATCCATAACTAATTTCAGTTATTTTAGGTTGTCCCTTTTCATAAATAAAATCCATTGCTGTGCACTGGCTTTTCAACTTTTTATGAATTTTGAATGCTAATCGAATGTCCTCTTCATTAAAATGCTCTTTATCATATAAAATTGCACCGCTACCGGATGCACGAAAATCATTTTTACGTACTAAACGTTTAATAGCAAATGCCTTTTCACCAATTACTACAACGCGTATATCATATTTGTTGTTTGGAATAAAATCCTGCAAATATAAATATCCCTTTTCCTTTCCTCTAACATTTGCATATTTAGGTGGATGAAATAATCTGATTACTCCTTTAATCAAGTCCCATATTGTAGTGCTTCCTATTTTATATTTTCTATATCGTTCTTTAAGGTTGCTAAAACCTTGATACTGGCTGAACCCCCTGCCAAAGGCCCTGTTAACTAATCTCTTAGCCTTTTGCTTTGTATTTACCAGTTGCACATGTTCTGATCCGGCACCACCACGCAGTTTAAAAACCTTAGGAAAATTAGTTTTATCCACCCACTTCAACGCGTCCATTTTATTATAAAAAATCCAGGTTGGCACGACAGGAGCACCTATAGCTTCCAGTAAATATTTCTGACCAACCTTATCATCAAAGTGCCACATGGTATTATAATCAGGGAACACTTTCTTTCCAGCAGCCTGAACTGAATATAAAAGTTGCTTAGCAAATAGAGTATCTTTTGCACTTGCATGCTCAAAATGCCACATAAGGGCATCGCAGTCTTCTATTTGCGTAATGATATCATATTCATAACAATTTACCAACTTGTAATCAATATTGTTTTCCTCGCAATATTTTATCCACCGTTCGCTGAATGTGCCCGGTTTATATTGGATAGCGATTTTCATTTCATTTTATCTTTTCAGTGCCCAATGATTTCTAATACAATATTCAATTACTTCGTCTGAAAACTCTCCAAAAAATGGTGTCCCTGCATATTGTGAAAAACGAATTGTTTGTCCAAAAATATTAACTTCAATTGGCCTCCATACTTCATTAATATCTAAACAGAAATCCAAACTGGTTAACCTTGAATAGAAAATATTGCTTGAAATTTTGTTTGAAGATTCCAGCAATGCCGAAAAAGCAGGAATCTTTTCAGAAAATGTAAGTTTTGTGTCAGGATGAAAATAGTAATTCTTTCCATTTTTATCCCTTGCAGTTCCACACATTAACCCATTTTGATCAATATAACAAACAATGCCACCTGCTGTTTCATTATCAAGAGAACCTCCAATACCCATTCGCAATGCACAATTTAGTAATTTTATTTTGTTATCTTTCACAGAACGATATAAACAAACTCTTATGGTATTAAGACCAGCATTATTAAACTTATTGAAAAAAGGATGTTGAATTATT